>CAYLWL010000015.1:0-9813 GCA_964387675.1 uncultured Candidatus Saccharibacteria bacterium | reverse complement strand
ACCAAACAAAAAACGGCCGCAAGTGTGCCGTTCGGATTGAGGGTCTAATGTACGGTTGATGTTGCTATCGGTATTATAGCATATTATTTTAGAAAGCGCAAGTGTTCCAACCCGTCTCTTTTTGTGGTAAAATTCTAGTATTCAATCGACTACAATGGCTCAAAAAGAAGAAAAAAACCAGGCGTCGTACGGCGCAAAAGATATATACGTTTTGGAAGGTCTTGAGCCGGTGCGGAAGCGCCCGGGAATGTATATTGGGTCAACCGGCGCGGACGGCCTGCACCATTTGGTGTGGGAAGTCACAGACAATTCTTTGACTTATAACACGCCGGCCATGATCGAAGACAACGGAAAAGTCTGCCTAAAAAAAATCGGCGAGTTAATTGACAATGCTTTCGAGAGAAACATTAAATCCGTGGCTCCGGCCGCGCCTCAAGGCGACAGAGAAAAAAATCGTGTAGAAATTTTGCGGGATGGGTTTGATATAAAAACCCTGAGTTTTAATCCGGCGACATTGCAACTCTCGTGGACTCCTGTCTCGAGCTTGATTCGTCACCGGCTGAACAGCGAAGTGTATGAAATAAAATTGCAGAATAATCGGCGCGTTGAGATAACGCCCTATCACTCACTGTTCACGGTTAAAAAAGGGGAGGTTGTTCCTATACGCGGCAGCGACCTGCACGTTGGCAGTTACGTTGTTGTCCCTAAAAACTTTGCCGAACCAGAAAATTACATCAACGAAATTAATTTAGTAGAGGAGTTATTACAACTTACGCCTCAAGAAACATCTTCAATTTATTTGCATGACGTTGCTTGTCTTCTAACTAATGATCTAAAACCGTATGCAAAGAAATACTTCGGCACATTGAAACGAAGCTGGTCGAATATATTCTATGACTTTAAACGTTACGATTATCTTCCGCTCAACTTTGTTAGGGAATTGCCCAGGGCTCTCAGAGAAAGGTTCCTTAGTTGCCCTTTCGGTAATAAAAGAAACGACAACTTTCTCGTTCGGCCAGTAGTATCCGTAGACAGAAAGCTGGCAGAGCTTCTGGGAATTTACGCCGCAGAAGGGAGCGTGCTGATGGGTAAAACAAATAGAGTGGTATTTAGTTTTGGTGCTCACGAAAACGAACTGATTAACTACACCAGCCAACTTATTCGTGACATTTTTGGCTATGAGGTTAAGCCTCATTATAGCCACGAAACAGCCACTACTATTCAGATTGATTCTTTGGCCGTAGCCTTGGTTTTCTCTAAAGTTCTTGCCGTAGGAGATAACAGCCACTTAAAGCGCATACCCGATCTTATCTTCAACGTTTCTCCGGAGCTCCGCGAGCGTTACCTCATTGCTTATTCTGCCGGTGACGGCTATCCCTCGCGCATATTTATAGGCCACCTCATCAACTCCACCACTTTTTCTTTTGCCGAGAAAACAAAATTCACGGCCGTCTCGGCGAGCAAAGAACTGATTGATGGTTTAAGCTATCTTTTGTTCACGCTCGGCAAAACATTTTCTATCGGCGAAATCCACCAAACAGCGAGAGAAGTTGCGATAAACTATCACGGCAAGATAAGACGCGCCGATCTTAAAGCCACCCCTTCTTGGCGCATGGATTTCTACTGGAGCAGTAAGGCATCTTATCAGACGAGGCTGCCGACAAAGGAAGTCATTTCTAAAATTTTGTGGCAAAGACCGCGCTCTTTCAGCCTCAATGCTCGTGGCGGTATTACCCACAGCAAGGTTGCTACCCTTGAGGCGGCCAATCGCGTTGTTGTCTATCCCCAAACTCAGAATCTGCTTGATTCAGATCTTGGATTTTTGAAGGTGGTCAGTATAAAAAAAGTAGAATACGACCGCCCATGGGTTTACGACTTTTCAGTGCCGGTCGGAGAAAACTTTGTTGCCGGATGCGCGCCGATTGTTGTGCATAATTCGATCGACGAGGCGATGGCCGGCCACGCGAAGAACATTACCGTCGAGCTTCTGCCGGAACATAAAGTGAGTGTGACGGACGATGGCCGCGGCATTCCGGTTGAAACCCACAAGCAAACGAAAAAATCGGCGCTCGAAACGGTTTTGACGACGCTTCACGCCGGCGGAAAATTCGGCGGCGAATCGTATAAAGTCGCCGGAGGCCTTCACGGAGTCGGCGTTTCCGTGGTGAACGCGCTTTCCGACTGGCTGCGCGTTGAGGTCTCGCGCGATGGCGGACTCTACGCCCAAGAATACGAACGGGGCAAGCCGGAATACAGGGTCAAAAAAATCGGTTCGTCCAAAAAAACCGGCACCAAAGTCATTTTTTCACCGGATCCGCAGATTTTTTCCGAAATTCAGTTTAATGAGAAAAGGATTCTGGAGCATTTGCGCCAGCAGGCCTATTTGACGAAAGGGGTGCGGATCAACTTTCTCGACAAGCGAGGAAAAACGCCGCACTACTATGGTTTCTATTTCGAGGGCGGACTTCTTTCGTTTATCAAATATTTGGCGAGAGGAAAAAAACTTATCCAGGAAGAATTTTTTTATGTTAATAAGGAGCACGCCGCCTCGGCTGATGCCGAGACGAGCCTCGCCCAGAAACCTGGGCGGGACAAAATGGAAGTGGAAACGGCATTTCTCTATGTCGACGACACGAAAACGGAAGAATTGAGTTTCGCGAATAATATTTACACTCCGGACGGCGGGATGCATCTCACCGGTTTCCGGACCGCCCTAACGCGCAATCTCAACAGCTACGCGCGGGCCGAAGGGTACCTGAAAGAAAAAGACGAAAACCTGATCAGCGACGATACACGGGAGGGACTGATCGCCGTGGTTTCGGTGAAGCTCCGGGAGCCGCAGTTCGAGGGCCAAACCAAGGCCCGTCTCGGGAATCCCGGCGCGAGAACCGCAGCCGAGGCGGTGGTCGGCGACGCGCTCAAAGAGTTTTTGGAGAAAAGACCCGGCGAGGCGCGAAGAATTATCGAGAAAGTGATGCTCACCGCGAAGGCCAGGATGGCGGCAAAGGCCGCGAAAGAAACCGTTTTGCGGAAAGGCGCCTTCGAGGGGCTCACGCTTCCGGGGAAACTGGCGGATTGCATCTCAAAACACCCCGAAGAATCGGAGCTTTTTATCGTCGAGGGAGATTCCGCGGGCGGATGTTTTTCTGGCGATACGAAAGTCGCCCTCCTTGACGGGAGGAATCTTCCTTTCGAAGAGTTAGCGAAGGAAGATGCGGCCGGTAAAAAGAATTTTTGTTATTCAATTCAAGCTGATGGTACTATTGGTGTTTCTCCGGTCATGAATCCAAGAATAACACGCAGAAATGCCGAGGTTATTAAAGTTGTTTTGGATAATGGAGAGGAGATTACCTGCACGCCGGATCACCAGTTTATGCTTTTAGATGGATCATACAAACAAGCTTGCGAGTTGAAGCCGAATGACTCCCTTATGCCGTTCTATCGCAAACGTTCGGAGGTTGGCGGCAAGATTACAATCTCTGGCTACGAAATGGTTTTTCAACCTACGGGTAACTGGTGGGAATTTACACACTTGCTTTCTGATCGCTACAACCTGGAACAAGGTGTTTACTCTGAAACTCTCGGCTCTCACCGGCATCACAGAGATTTTAATAAACTGAACAACAATCCGCCCAACCTTATGCGCATGAGCAAAAAAGAGCATCTGGAATTTCACCGGAGACATTGTGAAAAAACCTTACACCGCCCCGGTGTGATAGATAAAATCAGAACTCTTCACAAAACCACCGAATTCAGAACTAAAATCCGCACTGCTATGCTGAAGCCGGAAATGCGCCGACTTTTGTCTGAACGAGCTAAAAAACAATGGAGCGATCCTGCCTACAAAGAATTTATGGCTAAAAGTTTTTTAGATTTTTATCAAAAAGACGGAAATTATAAAAAAGAAAACCTCGCGAGATTAAACAGTTCTCAGCGAAAATATTGGAGTAACCCCGCAAACGTTAAGAAACAATCTGAGCGCGTGCGGAAGTATTTTGAAAAAAATCCAGAGAAAAAACTTGAGCTTTATCGTCTGGCCCTAAAAGAGTGGTCGAATCCCGAATTGCTCAAACTTCGCGCGGAATTGACCAAGAAACAGTGGACACCGGATTTCCGAGCCAAGCGCAAAGAAGCTTACAATCAGACCTATTTGCGCAAGGCACTTTCCGCGCTTCATGATTTATATGAGCAAACCGGATTTATTCAAATCGAAGCATACAATCATATTCGGCGAAGAACCGGAGACCGGAGTTTGATCCGCTTCAATACCCTTGCCGGCAGATTTTTCGGCGGAAACGGCGAAAGATTAAAAGATGCGGCTGTACACTACAATCACAAAATTCGGGCAATTATGCCTGCCACGAAGTTAATCGATGTCTACGACCTAGAAGTCCCCGGAACTCACAACTTTGCTTTGGCGAGCGGTATCTTTGTGCACAACAGCGCGAAATCCGGCCGCGACCGGAAAACCCAGGCGATACTTCCCTTAAAAGGAAAAATTTTGAACGTGGAGAAGGCGCGGCTCGATAAGATGCTTACAAACGCCGAAATCAGGTCTTTGGTTGTCGCGGTTGGCACTGCCATTGCGGACGAGTTCGATCTCACAAAGCTCCGCTACCACAAAATCGTTCTGATGAGCGATGCGGATGTCGATGGCGCCCACATCAGAACATTACTGCTCACGTTCTTTTACCGTTATTTCAAAAAAATAATCGATAGCGGTTATCTGTATATCGCCCAGCCGCCGCTTTACAGAATCCAATCGGGCAAAGAAGTTCGTTACGCGTTTTCCGATCCGGAGAAAGAAAAGACAATCGCGGAAATTCAAAAAATAAGATCGGCTTCGAAGAAGGGGAAAGCGGCAGAGGAAAAAATAGAGGAGGGTGTAGAAGCGGAAGAAGGCGTTGAAAAGAAGTCGGGCGTGAACGTCCAGCGATACAAGGGTCTAGGCGAAATGAGCCCGGACCAGTTGTGGGAAACGACGATGAATCCCGCGAACAGAATTTTAAAGCAAGTAACCATTCAAGATGCCGCCGAAGCGAACAAATTATTCGAGATTCTTATGGGCGACGAAGTGGAGCCCCGTAGGCGCTTCATCGAGGCGCACGCAACGGCGGTGCAGAATCTTGACGTGTAAAGTCGCTGCTTTGCCGTATTGCTCTTCGGAACCGCGGTTCAATTTCTTCCAGCGAGAAATTGCCCGCTTCCTCTCGGCATCTTGAATCGCTTCGCGATACCAAGCTCAAGATGCCTCCGAGAGCTTCCTCAGAGCAACGCGGCAGAGTAGCTTAGGTTCTCATAGGAATCTTACGCGGCGAATTAGCCGAAGAGCCGCGCAAGAACATATTCCAGCGCGTCTTGTTTTAGCCAATGATTTTTTGAAGTTCCGAGCGGTGTTCTTTTATCTGGGTTTCCTTGACGCATTAAAGGTTTCGATGTAAGATTCGCCTTAGGACTAAAGTAAAAACCTGAAGGGGGAATTATGTCCGAAGTAAACAAGTTCTGTGTGAGCGGTTTGAGTGAGTTGGCTGACCAGGCCACAAGATTGCAGGAGAACATCAAATCAGGGTTTGTCGATTCAGAACTTGACGATCTCATGAAAGCGACCTTCGAAATGCGCTGTCAAATGGTGCGCTTTCTGGCTTCGACGATCAAGGAAGGTGATCTAGCAGATATCAGAAGATTTCAGCTTTCCCTTGAGATCTTTGATGACGCCGTCCGCGATGCGCTCAACATAGACCGCAGAGAAAGATTCAAGGAATCAGTAGGTCCCAACTAACGTAACCCTCAAACCTAAGCAGCGAATCGGTGACCGCATAGCTCTTGCGGAACCCCGCTCAGACCCGCCACGTCCCTTGGACCTCTGGCGGGTTCTTCCTTTTCCATAATTCAGAATTCAAAGAACGAGAACTTGCCACCACGTCATTCATGAAATAATTTAACAAAACGGGTGGCGGGAGTATTGGCGATAAACCTTGCTGGATTTTTCGTAAAAATTATGTTATAATTACGTTATGAAGAGAACGGATTTCCGCAAACAATCCATCAAATTCCGCCAAGAACTGTTTTGGGACGTTGATCCAAGGACGATTGATCCCCGGAAGCATGCCCGGTATATCATTGAGCGCATTTTGGATTTTGGAAACGACAGCGAGGTGCGCTGGGTTTGGCGTTTTTATCCAAAGCGTCTTATCGCTAAAACGATAGCGCGCTCCCGCGCCATCTTTCCGGAAACCAAAACGCTATGGCAAGAACTGGTGAAAACCCGCTAATATTCCACCTTGAAACGTTGCCAAGAACAGCCAAAAAGGCGTTGGACTTTTTGGCTGGCCAAGCGTGGCTCAAGCGGGGCAATTGGTATCTGGCGGGAGGAACTGCGCTGGCATTGCAGGTTGGCCACCGGCAGTCGGTGGACTTGGATTTCTTTAATCATTCGGCGGATTTTTCCGAAGGCCGTCTAGTCGGGCATTTCAAAAACAACATTTGGTCAACGGGTTTTATTAAAGAAGGGACGATTTACGGCAAGTTGTTGGGAGCAAAAATTAGTTTTATTGCTTACCCGTTCTTTATTCCCAAACAAAAATTGTTGCCATACGGGAGAGTGAGTATTTTGCACGCAGGCGACATTGCGGTTATGAAGATAATCGCCATAAGTCAGCGCGGCAAAAAAAGGGACTTTGTTGATTTGTATTGGTATACGAACAATCGGGAACCGCTCGAGGATGTTATTTCCCGGATTTTTGACCAGTATGCCGACATCGACCATAATCTGCATCATATTTTGCGGAGCCTAACTTATTTTGAAGATGCCGAAAAAGACCCTATGCCACGCTTGAACTTTGCAGTTACGTGGCCGGAGATTAAAGCATACTTTCGCCGCGAAGTCCCGCGTCTTGCGCGAAAGCTTTTGCAACTTGACGCTTAAAATAAGCCCGTGCTAGAATAAAAAGCATAAATTACCGCTAGCAGCGGTTTTTTAAAACGAGCTTTTCGTGATCGTATATTGTTTCCGTTTGACTAAAAGCTGACACCTAACATCTAAAAGCCAATACAATGGTAGCCAAAATCAAAAAGTTTTTCGAAGAATCGAGGAGCGAGTTCCGCCATGTGAACTGGCCGACACGAGACGAAGGCATCCGGCTCACGGCTATTGTGATCATGTTATCCGTGGGCCTCGCGCTCTTTTTGGGCCTCTTCGATTATATATTCGTCAGTTTAATAAAAACTTTTGTTTTAAAATAACCGCGGCGGAAGATATTACTAATATGATGCCTAGCGAGGAAAAACCGAAATTGAGGCAGTGGTACGCTGTACAGACGTACTCCGGGTACGAGGAAGCCGTGTCCCGCTACCTGAAACAGCGCGTTGAGTCGATGTCGATGGGCGACAAGATTTTTAACATCGTCGTTCCGAAAGAGAAAAAAATCAAAGTGAAGGGCGGGAGGAGAACGACCGTTGAGGAAAAAATCTACCCCGGGTATGTGTTGGTTGAGATGATCATGAGCGAGGACTCGTGGTACGTCGTCCGCAACACCCCGAGAGTCACCGGATTCGTGGGAGCGGACAACACGACCCCCACCGCGCTTTCGAAGGATGAAGTCGACGCCTTGCTCGCGAGAACCGGCAAGGAGGAGAGCAAGTTCAATGTTGACGTGCGGGTCGGCGATCTGGTAAAGATTATAGACGGGCCGTTCAAGGATTACGACGGGAAAATATCAGAGCTTGATGAAGAAAGGGGTCGAATCAAGGTGATGGTCCCCATCTTCGGCAGAGAAACGGCGGTGGAGTTGGACTCCTTGCAGGTGAAGAAAATATGACCCAGTGCTTTTTCTGTTCGCAAAACTTGCAATATATCGATTATAAAGAGACGGAGCTGCTCCGGCGTTTTGTTTCGAGCCAGATGAAGATAATCGACCCGAAGCACACCGGAGTCTGTGCCAAGCACCAGCGAAAGCTGGCCCAGGCCGTCAAACGAGCGCGCTATATGGGCTTCTTGTCGTACGTGAGGCAGTAGTGGGAAGCGTGAATACCTATCTTTTCCATTTTATCTTCGGCTTGAGCCACCGCAATTTCCTGCTGGACGATTTAGGAGTTTTCTTTGCGCAATATCTTCCCTACGCGGCTGTTCTGGGGTTCTTGGCGTTCATCTTTCTGTTTGATGGATGGAAAAAACGCCTCTTGGTATTCGGAGAAGGCGCGCTCGTCGCGATACTTGCGCGGGGCATCATCACCGAAGCCATACGATTTTTTTATCACTCTCCCCGGCCGTTCCAGGCGCTCAACCTCCCGGCGCTTATCGGCGAGTCCGGCTATTCTTTCCCTTCCGGGCACGCGGCGCTTTTTTTCGGGATAGCAATGACCATGGTGTATCTCAATCGGAGAATCGGGATTTGGTATTTTATTTTCGCCGCGGCAAACGGCCTGGCGAGAATTTTTGTCGGCGTGCACTGGCCGTTCGACATCGTCGGCGGGGCGGTGGTCGGGATTCTTTCGGCAATGCTCATTCACAGAATCCTCGAACCGATCGCAAGTCAGATTCAAAACAAATATGAGCCAAGATAACACTCCGTACTTTGAAGACGAATATTCAAAACCTCGTCCGGATCTTCCCGTCATCGAAAGGAAAACCATCAACGCGGTTCTTTGGAATCCGCGAACAGACGAGTTCCTTTGCCTTGACTGGGAAAAGTTCGGCTGGAGGACGTTTGTCATTGGGGGTATTGAGGACGGGGAGAATCCTTTGGCAGCCGCGGTTCGGGAAATCAAAGAAGAAACGGGCTACGCCAACATAGCGTTTGTCGCGGACCTTGGAAAGCTTCGGTCGGGATACTTCGCGGCGCATAAAGGCGAGAATCGTATCGCGCATACAACCGGTTTTCTCTTCAAGCTCGAAAACGATGAGCGAAAAACCGTAGATACCGCTTCGCTCCCGCATGTCTTCCGGTGGGTGCCGAAAGACAACGTGGAATCATTTTTAACGCTTTCTTCGCAAACGTATCTATGGCATCAGGCGCAGGCGCATATTTCCTAACACCTCGGCAACAACCGAGGCGGTTCTTCTGTATAAGAATTAAAAACAGGGAATTATGAAAAAGAGGTCAACAATTGCTGTTGACCTCACGCCACAGTCCAGCAACGATCGCGGGATCAATGAGATGATCATCCGCTTGAAGAGTGAGAGTGTTCACGCCGCTGAGCCACAATGCGAGCGTGTAATCTCCAAACCGAATTCGGTCCGGTCTCCCTGGAACTTGTTCGATCCTCGGAGGATACTTGCCCTGATCGAACTCCAGGCGATCCTCATCTTTGACCTTTTCGACCCTCCAGTCGTTGTGTGGCGTCCCCATCTTGAAACCCCTAGTGCAGGACACCGCCCACTTGAAGAAAATTCGAACCTTGCTCCCTTCGACCTCGATTTTCTTCAAGCCACCGACGATGGCTCTTTCTGCCCAGAGCCGCACCTCCCCTTGAGGGTTCATCGCGACGACGTCCGCCCAGGTCAGTACGGTTTTTTTTGGAATCGTAATCTCAGTTACGATTTCACGCTGATCAATACGGACAAGCCTCCACGACACAAGATGGCTAATCGTCTTGGGATCCTGATTCCTTTCTTCGAGAGTCGCATTTCGCTTTCTGTATTCTTCGATTGCATCCTCATCGCTGTCTGCAGAAAACTCGTCTTCGAAACTACGCGGGTGGTCACCGTACATCTCTCCATAACAGTGGCGGTAATCCATGATTTCCTCCTTTTCTTCAGGTTCTAACTTGATAGATTACTTAAATTCAGTTAAAAGTCAAGAAGCGGCATTAGCC
>CAYLWL010000014.1:0-10329 GCA_964387675.1 uncultured Candidatus Saccharibacteria bacterium | reverse complement strand
TTTGCCCGCGAGGAACGGTTTGCGAATGCTCATTGACGACGTCCGGATAAAAATAAACGCCGGGCACGGCGGACGCGGAGAGGTGGCGTTTAATAAGAACATGAAGAGCTTGGGACCCGTCGGAGGGTCGGGAGGCAAAGGCGGCAGTGTGTGGGCCGAAGGAATATCCGATTTGAGCGCGCTCCGGCAATTCCGTTTTAAAAAAGAATTTTCGGCCCAAGACGGTGCGGACGGCCGCGGCCAGTTCCGTGACGGCCATGACGGGCGCGATCTTGTTCTGCGGATTCCGGTCGGAACCGTAATCCACAATCTTACGAACGGCACCGACGCGAGCATCGAAAAAGTCGGCGGAAGGATATTGCTTGCCAAAGGCGGGAACGGCGGCAAGGGCAATTTTCTTTTCCGCTCTTCAAAAAACACCACGCCGAAACAATCACAGCCGGGGCTCCCCGGAGAACATTTTTCGTTCCGGCTCGAGCTCAAGTTCATCGCCGACGTCGGTCTCGTGGGACTTCCGAACGCGGGCAAATCGAGCTTGCTCAATGTCCTTACGAATGCGAGAAGCAAAGTGGCAAATTATCCATTCACCACGCTTGAACCGAACTTGGGCGCGTACTATGAACTGATTATCGCGGACATTCCCGGACTCATCGAGGGTTCATCGGGCGGCCGCGGGCTCGGCACAAAGTTTCTCCGCCACATCGAGCGGACGCGCATTCTGTTCCACTGTATCTCGGCGGAATCTTCCGATCCGTCGAAAGACCATGCCACCATCCGCAAAGAACTGGGGGCTTATAACAAAGCGCTTCTCAAAAAACCGGAGCTGCTTTTTCTCACGAAAAGCGACCTCGTATCGAAAAAAGAGCTTGAAGAAAAGCTGAAAGCGCTCAAAAAAATAGACGGGGGCGCGATTGAGATTTCCATCTACGAACCGGAGAGTATAAAAAAAATCGAACGCGTCTTGAATGGAATCAAATCGGATAATAAGAAGGCCGTCCGCTGAAACTACCACCCCCTCCGCCGCCACACGGCGCTGTTAGCCGATTCTCTTATCATCTGTCGAAGACATTGCATGACGTAAAGGTCATGAAGAACTGTCATATGCCCTCCGTAACGCTTATGAGAATATCTAACATCAGCATGGCACTTGGAGCACCATTCGCAAGCTGCAGCTGCTGCTGGAAAAACCTTTCCATTATAACATAATATTATGTTATAATGGAAACAGTGGCGGGGATGTGAAAGGTGGTATTTTGAGATGGATTCTAGTATAATTATGCTTTATGTGTCCGGCCTCACGGGCCGATTTTTAATGGGATGGGGATCAGAAACATTGCGATAATCGCGCACGTCGATCACGGCAAAACCACGTTGACCGATGCTTTGATGCGCCAAACGGGAGCGTTCAAGGAAGGAACCACGATGGACTCGGACGCGCTCGAACTCGAGCGAGGCATTACGATTTATTCCAAAAACGCTTCGATTATGTACCGAGGCACCAAAGTAAACATCGTGGACACTCCCGGGCACGCGGATTTCGGATCGGAAGTGGAGCGTGTCCTGCGCTCGATCGATTCCGTGCTTCTTGTCGTCGACGCGCAAGAAGGCCCCATGCCCCAGACGCGTTTCGTGCTCAAAAAATCACTGGAGCTCGGACTGCGGCCCATCGTCGTGATCAATAAGATAGACAAATCGGCGGCGGATCCGGCGCGTACCGAAGAACAAGTGCTCGAACTTTTTCTTGAGCTCGGCGCGAAAGACGACCAGACGGATTTTCCGGTGGTCTACGCCATCGGCCGCGAGGGCATCGCGAAACTCAAATTAACGGATGAATCGAAAGACCTTACGCCCCTTCTCGACACGATTCTTGCGCACGTCCCTTGCGCATCGTCCGACGCTCTTTCTTTGAAACCGTTGCGGTTCCAGCCGTTCAATCTCGCGTACGACAACTTTATGGGCAGAATGGCGGTGGGGCGAGTATACGAAGGTATTCTCCAAGCCGGAGCCAATGTCTTCGTCAAAAAGCCCGATGGGGCAACCCGCTCCGGAAAAATCACGAAAATTTTCACGTTCAGCGGACTGGAACGGATCGATTCGCCGGATGCGGTTGCGGGCGACATCGCGCTTATTGCCGGGCTTCCGGACATTGATATTGGCGAAACGGTGACCACGGACGAATCTGCCGCGCCGCTTCCGGCAATCGCCATAGACGAACCGACGATCACGCTGAATTTTTTGGTCAACAACTCCCCTTTTATGGGGAGGGAGGGCAAGCACGTAACGTCCCGCGAAGTCCGGGAATACCTGGAACGGGAACTCGAGGTGAATGTCGGTTTGAAGGTGGATTTCGTTTCAACCGATACGTTCCAGGTCTACGGCCGCGGCGAACTCCATATCGCCATCCTTCTCGAAAATATGCGGCGCGCAGGATATGAAGTCCAGGTTTCCCAGCCGCAGGTTATCATTCGCGAGGAAAACGGCGCAAAACTCGAACCCTTTGAGGAAGTCATCATCGACGCGCCGCAGGAATATCAAGGCACTATTATAGAACGCCTCGGCGCGCGCGCGTTCGTTTTGAAAAACATTATCCGGCACGGAGACAGTATGCGGCTCACCTTTGAAGGCCCCACGCGCGGACTGTTGGGGTACAGGAATCAATTCGTGGTGGACACGAAAGGCGAAGGAATTATGTCTTCGCGGGTTTTGGGGTTCAAGCCGTACGCCGGAGAAATTCGCAAGCGAAGCGTCGGCTCGATGATTTCGATGGCAAACGGCAAGGCGCTCGGATACTCATTGTGGGGTCTCCAGGAACGCGGCACGCTCTATATCGGTCCGGGAGCGGAGGTTTACGAAGGTATGGTGATCGGCAACACCTCGAAAGGACTTGATATGGATGTGAACCCGACGAAAGGAAAACAACTCACGAATATGCGCGCCAAGGGCTCCGACGAAGCGATAGACCTAACCCCGCCTTTCGAACTCACGATCGAGCGCGGACTGGAAGTTATGGCGAACGACGAATATTTGGAAATCACTCCGAAAAGCGTGCGGTTGCGAAAACAATTTTTGACGAAATCGGACAGAGCGAAGGCGAGATAATTTCGCTACCTCGCATCGCTTCGCGTGGCTCTTCGGCCGAGCGGGCAGGGTGCCCCGCCGGTATGCCTCTCGGCACCGGCGGTTCTTGTGCTCCAGCGGCACAAGACCGCCTGCGCTCTCGGCGAAAAACCGAGATCGAACGCATTCGATGCTCGGACCAAGCTTTTTCGCCTCCGAGAGCTGCCTCAAGACATACCGGCGGGGCGAGCGAGGCCGAAGCGCCAACCCTGCCTGCCGGCAGGCAGGGAGAACTCACGCCGGGAGTTCGAGCGGTAGCGAAGCGATGCGAGATAGCTACATCTACTTATTTATCGTCTTCTTGTGCGGTTAAACCGGCGCGGGCCGGAAGATGGTCGCGGAGGCCTGTTGCCAAAATCGGGATGCCGTCCCGAGCGCGGACCGCCGAAACGGGAGTGAAACGGGGTTCTTTCTATGGGTGCCATCGCGCGGGCCGGCGGCAGGCCCTCCGGTAACTTCGATAACGGCAACGTGGCTCTGATGAGACGTTCAATCCCCCGCACGTCTCCTTTCTGGTCCGGCGTGGCGAAGGAAATCGCGTGGCCGACGCTCGAAACCCGCCCGGTTCTCCCGATGCGATGCACGTAGTCCTCCGGACTTTGCGGAAGATCGTAGTTCAGCACGAGTTCGATTCCCTTCACATCGATTCCGCGCGCGGCGATGTCTGTCGCGACAAGAACGCGGTATTTGCCGTTCCGAAACCCGTCGAGCGCCTCCCTCCTTTGATTCAGGGACCTGTTGGAATGAAGCTCGGCCACCGGGTGCCCCAAAGCCCGGATGCCGGAAGTGATTTTCTTCGCGCCGTGTTTTGTTCTCGAGAATATCAGTATCGAGCCGCGATATTCGTATAAAATCTTTTCGAGCAGACGGGACTTGTCGTGTTTCTCCACGAAAAATAATTCTTGGGTGACTTTTGCCGCCGGAGTGCCTGGCGGAGCGACTTCGATGCGCACCGGAAGCTTCATATACCCCTGCGCGATCGCGACGATATCTTGCGGCATCGTGGCCGAGAAAAGCATGGTTTGCCTGCTTCGGGGCAACTGCTGGAGAATGCGTTTTAACTGCGGAGCGAAACCCATATCGAGCATCCGATCCGCTTCATCGAGAACAAGAATGGAAATCGAGCTCAAGGAAACCGTTTTTTGCTGTATATGATCCACGATTCTCCCCGGAGTGCCGATCACGATCTGCGGATTTCTGCGGAGTTGCTGAAGCTGCCGACCCATCGATTCGCCGCCGATCAAAACCGCGGTCCGGATGCCGAGAGATAACCCGATTTTATGAACCACATCGCTCACCTGGAACGCGAGCTCGCGCGTCGGCAAAACAACCAGTCCCCGCTTCCCGTTGAGCGCGGCCTGAACCATCGGCACGCCGAAGGCAAGCGTTTTTCCCGTGCCGGTCTGCGCGATGCCGATGAGGTCTTTTCCTTCGAGCGCTCCCGGAATGGATTTTTCCTGAATAGGCGTCGGAACCTTAAAATTCAACCGATCCAGCACCTCCAGAATGTTGGGTGCGATGCCGAGATTGTGAAAACCGGACTGTTGCTGCATACAACAATCATACCGCAGTTCGCCGCTTCCCTCTAGGCCGTTTCCGTTTTACACTAAGGTTATGACCATAAAGCAAAGCCCGGTCATCCTTTTCTGGACTTTTGTGGCTATCGAAATACTCGGATTTGTCTTCTATTCCCTGGCCGCGACCTTGGGAAACTACAAGTATGAGCTGTATTCCCAGCTCCCCTTCTCCGCGATTCTTTCGTATCAGCTCGCGAAATTGATTCTTCTTTTCGGAGCCCAACTCGCGATGACGTTATACGCGTTTTTACGCTGGCATCTCGAAACATACATTCTGGAACCCGGGCTCATCACTCATGAATGGGGAGTGTTTATAAGAAAGAAAAAGTCCATCCCTCTCCGGCGCGAGATGTCCGCGGCGCTCTCGTCCGGCCCTCTCGAAAAACTTCTCCACTACGGTAAGATGAATATCCTCGATGCGAACGCGAAAACGGTGTTCACAATTTCAAGAGTATCCAACCCGGCCAAATACTTGAGAACCATAGAAAAATATCTCGGGATACGAGGCGCCCCGCAAGGAAACCTCGACATTCACAAACTTATAGCCGAAGACGAACACGAACAGTTGGAATTCAAGTCATCGTTCCGTTTTGATTTGCGAAGCGCGCAGGCAAACCGTGATCTCGAAAAAGCGGCAATGAAAACCGTGGCCGGCTTTCTGAATTCCAAAGGAGGGAACCTTGTTATCGGCGTCGGGGATTTACCCGCCCGCACAGGCGGGCCTGCCGACGCAAGCGGGAAAGCGGGCGGCCGCGAACCCATCGGACTCAATCACGACTACCAAACCCTGAAACGCCCGACGAGCGACGGATTCGAGAATCACTTCACGCAAGTATTCAACGCCATGATCGGGCCGGAGTTCCGCCATTTGGTGAAATTGCGGTTTCCCGCGGTCGGCGAACGGGAACTCTGCGTGGTGAGCGTCGCTCCGAGTCCGCGGCCGATCTATTTGAAACTTGACGACAACGAGCATTTTTACGTCCGCACCGGAAACATAACGACTCCGCTCAAAATGAGCGAGGTCGAATCATACGCCCGCTCCCGCTGGGTTCGAAGAACAAGCTAACCGATGACTCCCGACAACGCAAAATTCTTTTGGGGCGCGGCGACTTCGGCTCATCAGGTGGAAGGCGGAAATCATAACGACTGGACGGAGTGGGAAAAAAGGACGGCAAAGAGCAAAGCGCAAATAGCAAAGAGTAACCCGCCGGCTGACGGATGGCCGGACTATATTCTGAAAAACTACCCGAGTCCCTTGCAAGAAGAAAACTATATTTCCGGCAAGGCATGCGACCACTACAACCGCTTCCGGGAGGACTTTGATATTGCAAAGCAGCTTGGCCACAATGCCCACCGTTTTTCCGTCGAATGGTCGCGCGTCGAGCCCGAAGAGGGAAAGTGGAACGAGAAAGAGATAGAGCATTACCGGCAAGTAATTCGGGCACTCAAGGAACGGGGGCTTGAGCCCTTCGTAACGCTCTGGCATTGGCCGCTCCCCATTTGGCTTCGGGACAAGGACGGCTGGAAATCGAAAAAAATCGTGGACTACTTTTGCCGATACGCGGAAAAAGTCGTTTCGGAATTGCGTCACGACGTTACGTTCTGGCTCACCGTCAATGAGCCGTTGGCATACGCAGGAATTTCATATCTTGAGGGAAGATGGCCGCCGCAAGAAAAAAATCTTATTTCTTTCTTTCGGGTTTCGAGAAATCTGATTCATGCCCACAAAAAAGCGTATGGCGCGATAAAACGAATAAACCCGAAGTCGCAGATAGGCATTGCCAACAATATGAGTTTCTTCGAAGCAACGAAGAATAATATATTCAGCAATATTCTCAAGCGGCTGGGCGAGTGGGGCAAAAACTACGCGTTTTTGAACGCGATCTCCGATTGTCAGGACTTTATCGGTTTTAATTACTATTTTACGAACCAAGCCAATCTACGTTTCTCGAAAGTGAAGACCGACCAGACAACCGATACGGGATGGTCAATGTATCCGAAAGGAATCTATTCGATGCTGTGCGCTCTCAAAAAGTATCACAAACCCATCTACATTACCGAGAACGGCCTGGCCGACGCCCGCGACATTCATCGCGCGGAATTCATGCGTGAGCACGTCAAGTGGATGAAGAAGGCAATGGCCGAAGGAGTCGACGTCCGCGGTTATTTTTATTGGTCGCTCCTCGATAACTTCGAGTGGAGCGATGGTTTTTGGCCCCGCTTCGGCCTCGTTGAAATCGACTACAAGACAATGGAGCGAAAAATCCGTCCGAGCGCGTGGGAGTATGCGCGGTTAATAGCAAATAGCGAAGAGCAAAGGGCCGAGGGCATAGGACCAATAACAAAGAGATAGGGATTAGGGCCTACCGTCAACGATCTCTTTGCCCTTGGCCATCGACCCTTAGCTATAAACACCATGTGGCTTCTCGTCGCAATAATCAGCAGATTCGTTTCGGGGAGTTCGGCGGTCATCGACAAGATGCTCCTCAAGAAGTCGTATCAGAACCCCGTGGGCTACACGTTTTGGCTCGGGGTGCTCGGCCTTGCGGCCTTGGCGCTCGTCCCGTCCGGTTTTCAAATCCTCGCTCCGTCCCAAATATTCATCGCGCTCGCGGCCGGCGCCGCGCTGGTTGCGGCGATGTTTTTGCTTTTCTCGGCGCTCTTTCGGAGCGAAGCGTCGAATTCTCTGGTGCTCATCGGAGCGGTATCGCCGGTTTTTACGCTTCTTTTCAGCGCTCCGGTTGAGAGCGGACTCTTGCTCCCCTATCACATAATCGCCTTCGTGATGTTCATTTCCACGGGATTTATTCTGTATCTTGCCGAAGAAAAACACTTGAGACTGACCATTCTCGCGCTCACATCGGCAAGCGGTCTTTTCTTCGGGCTCTCCGACGCGTTAACCAAGGTGGTTTTTTTGGGGGCGAACTTCGTAACGGGTTTTATATGGATCAAGGTCGGGGGCGCGCTCCTCGTTCTTTTGTTCCTCATCCCGCCGAAGACCAGAAATAAAATCGTACATCCGCCGGAACACGAAACACCGAAACATCGCATCATCTATCTGCTCAATCGGGGTTATGCCGGCTTGGGGTCGGTGCTTATCGCCTACGCCATCCTCCTCGGGCCGCCGACCCTCGTGAACGCGACCGTCAATCTGCAATATATTTTCATCATGCTCGGCGGCTGGCTGATCCTCAAAGAAAAGTTTCACGGCCGGGTCTTGTGGGCAAAAGTATCGGCGCTGATCTTGGTGTCGCTCGGACTCTTGTGGCTCGCGTTCGGCAATTATCTGCAAACCTCCGCTCCGCGCGAAACGAGACCGATCGCGTGGGGAGTGAGTTTCTCGGAAAAGTTCTCGGTGATGATGGGCCTCGATTGGAAAAAGAACTACGAAGCGGTCGTGAACGACCTCAAACCCCGGCGCCTGCGGCTGATGGTCTATTGGGATATGGTTGAACAAGAAGACAATCGGTTCGACTTCGACGACACCGACTATCAAATGAAGCTCGCGGAGCAAGGCGGGGCAAAAGTGATCCTCGCGATCGGCCAAAAAGTTCCCCGCTGGCCGGAGTGCCACTATCCTTTGTGGGCAAAGGTGTTGAGCGCCGATGAAAGAAATAAACAACTGCTCGATTACATACAAGCGGTGGTTTTAAGATACAAAGAGAGCCCCGCGCTTCTCTATTGGCAGGTGGAAAACGAACCTTTCCTCGCGTTCGGCGAATGCCCGCCCTTCGACGAGAAGTTTTTCGACAAAGAATTGGAGCTCGTGAGGGCCTTGGATCAAAAACACCACATCCTGGTAACCGACAGCGGCGAGATTAGTCTTTGGTACCAAGCCGTCCAAAAAGGAGATGTTTTCGGCACGACGATTTATCGCAGGGTATACAACAGGATATTCGGCGCGATCGAGTATTATCTCCAGCCGGAATTCTTCAGATTAAAAGAAAAATTCTCCCGTTTTATGAGCGGCGATTATGATAAGCGATATATCGTCGCGGAATTGGGAGCGGAACCGTGGCTCGGGCGACAGCTCTACGAAACGTCGCTCGACGAACAACTCAAAGTGTTCGATCTCCCGTATTTTGAAGACACCATAGAATACGCGAAGCAAGCCGGATTCGACGAATATTACCTCTGGGGCGCCGAATGGTGGTACTGGATGAAAGAAAAACACGGCGTGCCGACTTTTTGGGACCACGCCAAAAGCGTGATCCAATCGACGCCATAGATTTCAGGGTTACGGAAACCATTCAATGAAGATGAGGCCCCGCCATTAGTTTGCGGTAGTGTACGTGATAGTTCCGTTGATCTCGGTGGTGTTACCGATGTCGGCAGCGGTGAGACTTGTTGGTGTGGATGCCGCTGCGGCCATTCCAGAAATATCAAAAGAGGTGCCTCCCGGTGAATTATTGAAAAAATGCAGAAATACCTTGTTTGTCGCAAGACCTACGAAATATCCTGCCGCTCCACCACCAAAAATACTCTCCGAGTTGGTCGCGAATGGAAGTCCTTTAATGCGAGCATCCCCGGTAATCGTTCCTTCTGTCGATAGGACCACACGGAACGCCACAAACACGAGCCGACCAATTTTTATGTAGGTTCCATTCTGAACAGAATACGCCTGTCCGCTTTCTCCGCCAGATCCTCCAATGATTGGCGTCCACGTCCCCTCCTCGTAATCGTCAAGGGTGTTCGCCCCCGTCGAAGCGGACTGCGTCGCGGGGAACGCGATTCGTCCGCCCGTGAGCGTAAGGTTGCCGTCGCTCGACACCGTGAGGATATTGGTCGAGGTCGCAATCGTGAGTAACGCCCCGTTCGGAGCGGTCGAGGTTCCGATCATGATGTTGCCACCGGAGGAGATATTGAATATCTGGCTCGATGAAGCAATGGTGAGGAGGGTGCTTGATGAGGGATAGGTGGAGGTGGCGATGGCTACTTGGCCAATCGAGTTGATGTTGAAGAAGACGGGCAGTCCGGTGGATGACGAGACGGTAACGAGATCCCCCGTCTGGCTGGAGGTGGCCTGGATAAGAAGGGTGGTTGAAGCAAGCGACTGGGTCTGGAAGAGGGCGAGGGCGGTGCTTGTGGGATTTGTCCCGATCCCCAGAGATGAGGAGAGGAGTTTCGTGATGAACCCGTATCCCGAAGCGAAGAGATTGGTGGAGGATACCGAGCCGAGCGTGGTCTGGCCTGTGTTGGATTGGAAGGTGCCGCCGATGGTGATACTCCCGGTAGACGAGGCCGAGGTGAAAGTGAAGTCCTGGAAGGTTGAGGAACCGGAGACATCGAGCCGTGTGGTCGAAGCGTTGACGGCGATGAAGTAGGTGGAAGAAGCGATGCCGGCGTTCGTAACCTCGAAGAACCGCACTCCGTTCGAAGAAGCCAGCGAGAAGAGATTGGCGGTTTGTCCCGCCATACCCATCGCGAGGAGGGTGGTGCTTCCGGCTTGGGTTCCCTGGATGAAGACGAGGGAGGTGGAGGTTCCGGCAGGAGCGATGGAGAGATTGGAGCCGGTGAAGAGAAGTTGTGAAGTTGACGTGGTGAGCGTGAGCGTCACACTCGACGTCGCTCCTCCGCCAAGTTGCCCCACAAGGAGCTGGGTGTCGATCCCCGCGGTGAAGGTGGAGGTGGCGTA
>CAYLWL010000013.1:0-17652 GCA_964387675.1 uncultured Candidatus Saccharibacteria bacterium | reverse complement strand
GCGCTTCGGCGGTTCGACACGGCTCACCGCAGGCAGTCCGATGCGGCTCACTGCGGGTGGTTCGGCGGCTGGTTGCGCGGCATCGTTTCCCACGGCAAGCAGAGACGCGGAAAGTGTGTCGGAGAAAACGTTCTTTTCGTCGGTATGGCGAATCCCGCCGGTCAGTATTTCCTTGGCGAGCGCGACGCCTGCCGCTATCATCTTCGCCGCCTCGCGCGCCGTGTCTGCCGCCACCGCGACTCCGGCATAGATGCCCGCTCCCGTCGCGGCGATGCTTCTGCCCGAAACCGCGACGCCGGTCGCAATACTGCTTGCTGGCGGATCAACAAGAGCAAGCGCCTGCCCAAACGCCTTATGCCACAGGGTAAGTTTGGGCGGAGCAATGCAGGGCGATTGCGTATCTTGCGCGTCGTTGGTTTGGAGCCGATCCAACGAAGATCTGATATCGGTGACAATTTCAGAGCTACGATATTTGAGGTAAACCGATGAAAAGTCATGTCCAAGGGAATCATCGCTTGGCTGTAGGGCGATATGGGTATTCGGCGCCATTATGTTCCGAGAAAGGACGCGTCCCACCATGCCGGCAATCACCTTGTCCGTATCAGAAGTCAGCCATTTTCCTTCCCCGGCTACGCGACCTGACGGCGTCGCTACGGAGTAGACCCCGATTGATGCACGGGGCACACCGCCCGTTTTATCCGCAACGGTATCGTAAAAACTATTCGCATAAAAATTGCCCTGCGAGTGGGCAACGAGGAGAAGCTTCTGCGTGCGGACATTTTCGCTCGCATCTTTGAGCATCTCTGTCAGGTCGTAGTCCTTCACGGTTTCGGAATCAAACACTTCCTGATAAATGGATTTTATGATGTCGCCAAGTCCGCCGAGATGCGAAGCGTTGAGGAGGTAATCTACTTTAAGAGCTTCATTTTTATATGTGTTGGGTAATATGCGTTGTAAGTTTTCTTTGTTTTTCTTTGCACCTACGTCATCGGTAAAAATTCCGTTAATCGTAACAAGCGTATAGCCAGTACGTGAACAAACTTGATTAGCTGTTTGAGCAAAAATTGTAAAAGGAAATAAGAATACTGCTGCTGCAATTAAAACTATTTGAGATTTTATCGAAAAATAGTTCACAGAAGTTTTTAATTGAGTAATGTACGAAGGTCAACGTCACATATGGCATTTGTCGATTCGCCGTAACTGCCGAGCCTACTTTCATAAAAATCATGGTGGGCTTTTTTCCGAGCGTCGGTATTAAATTGTTTATTCTCGATAAAATTAGTCAATGCGTCTATTTTTTCTATATCGGAGTAAGTCCGCGAAGATTCGGAGCTTTTTCTTGGCACAAGCGTATCAGCAACACAAGTGTCGGCTCGGCCTTGTTCTATTGCAACTTCAGTAACCGTCCCCTCATTCACAATCAATTGCGCGACTTCCATCTGCAACGCGAGCGCGTATTGCAAAAGCACGGCACGAGTTTTGGCAGAATTGGGATATTCTTTGAAAATCGCGAGTTCCACGTCGTCGCGGATGCCGTTTCCGTTTGAGTCAATCCCCGCAACGGTCGCGTCTTTGAGAGCGGGGTCCGGCTCCGGCGGGAGATTTTCTCCCATCACGTCTTTCGGTGTAATCTTCTGCGCGTGAATCTTTGCCACAGCTTCTTCGGTTTTCTTTCGTTCAAACGCGGCGGGGATGCGATAGATAACCAGACCCGCGTAGAGGAGAGCGATCACAATGACCGGAATGCGGGCAACGCGCCACGCGCGATGAAAAAGTTGATTGCCTTGAAACTCCATATTAATAAAAGTAATCTACGGCTAGCCAATGTCAAATAAAAACGGCGGGTCTCAACGTGGACCCGCCAGTCATTTATGCTTTACGCATCGTTTCGAGCTTTGCGAGCACAAGAGCAACTCGTTCCGCCACGGATCCTTTGACAAAAAGCAATTTGTCCGGCCAAAAGTGCTCCACAAAACTCCTGATGAGCGCATGTTTTCTGCGGGACTCCTCCTCGCTCGTCTGCCGGCTCTGGTCGGTTTTATAGGGAATTTCGAACGGATCCTCGGCGATCACGATCAGTTGATACCGATCTTCGATTTCCAAACACATGCGAAACAGTTCCCGCACCGCCAAAAGGTCACGGGGCTCTTTGACGTGCTGGCGCGCCTGGACATACATATGAAAGAGCGGGGTGTCCGTGATGAACCCTTCAAGCGCAGTCGAGCGAAGCTCCTCCCGCTCCTGCTGGCGCCAAAGATATAAACGGTCGAACGGGCTTCGGCAATAACCGAATTCGCGACGGAGCTTGCGACTCTCTTCGGTCACAAGATCGTAGTCAGCCCCGCGTTCTTTGAGTTGGGCAAAAAGGGCAGCGGCCAACGTTGACTTTCCGGTGCAAGATCCGCCGGCAATCGCCACGTTGAGACGCACGGGTGGACGCATGGACCCTCCAAAAAAAGTTTTGCTTTGCTAACCATATACTATTTTGTGTCGGGATTGTTTGTCAACGCCTACTCGAATTGACGGTTTACCGGAGCGGCATTTTTTTGTCTTTAAAATTCTACCCCGGGCTCCGCGGGCTCGCCGTAATTATACGGATGTTTTATCTCTCTCATTTCGGTTACCAGATCCGCCGCGTCGATAAATTCCTGCGGCGCGCCGCGGCCAGTCAAAATCACCATCTTTTCTTTCGGCAAATCACGGAGAGATTCCAAAACTTCCGCCGCGGACAAAAGTCCCAACGACACCGCCACGTTCACTTCGTCCAAAATCACCATGTCCCGCTTCGGCAACTCCTCGATGAAATGCTGAAGCGCGAGGCGAGCCGCCTTCGCGTGATCCTCTCTCGGCAACTTGTCTCCCAGAATTCCCACGAAACCAAGCCCCATCTTGCGAATTTCCAATTCCCAGTTTTCAATTTTCAATTCTTTTAACTTTTTTACGAATTCGTCTTCCCCAGAGCGCCATGGCCCTTTGATGAATTGGATCATTAACACTTTCTTGCCACGGCCGACGGACCGCATCGCCTGCCCCAAAGAAGCAGTCGTCTTTCCCTTTCCGTCGCCGGTAAAAACTATGATCATATTTTTCTCTTTCGACTTATTGTAGGTTATCACGCGGAAATAAAAAAGCCGAGATTGCATCGGGCAACATCGGCTCTGCGGCGAACTGCTACGGTGAAGTTGTAAGAGAACAAGGTGTGTGCGGCAGGCATGAAACCAGCCTCCCGGCTGGCGGGGCGCCCTGCCGCACACAAGTGCCCGATTGGAGGTACGCCCCGACTATTATGTAGTGTAGCAAACTCTCCGGCGGCCGTCAACATTCAAACAATCACCCCACCCCCGAGCATTTCATAATTTTCCTGATGCCTGATGCCTGATGCCTGATGCCTTCTATAAAACACCGCCGACTGTCCGGGCGCGACGAATTTTTGAGGTTGGTCGAAGATCAATTTCGCTCCTAATTTCTCATCTCTCATTTCTAGTATCGCCTTTGCAAGCGGCTGTCGATAGCGCACTCTTGCCAAAACACTTATTCCGTTGCCCTTTATTCTCCTATTCGCGCGAATAAGGGCATCAAGAGGTTGGATAAAATGCGCGTCGCTAAGCTCTATTTCTTTTTTATAAAGCGCTGGGTTGCCCCCTCCTTCGACAACGACCAGGGTGTTGGTGTCTATATTTTTTTCGGATATGTAGCGTGGCTTTGTTTCGTGTCGTCCCTTGACACCTGACACCTGGCACCTGACACCTAGATGCCTCTGCCCGATGGTAAAAAACTCCGCGCCTCTGTGTTCGCCGACTTTTTCGCCCTTTGTGGTCAAGACAATACCCGTATGTTCAGGAATATATTCCGCCAAAAAATCCGCGAGGGTAATCTGGCCCAAAAAACAAATTCCCTGCGAATCCTTTTTTTCGGCGGTGGGAAGCCCGGCCGCGCGCGCCATCTCGCGGACTTCGGACTTCAAGTAGTCCCCTATCGGAAAAAGACAGTGGCGCAGTTTATCTTGAGTCAAGGTCCACAAGAAATATGATTGATCTTTATTCTTATCTTTCGCCTCAAACAAACAAAGCGGCTCGGCCGGATTGTCTTGAGGAACATCTCGGAGCCCAGACAGCTTGGCTTCCGAGCGCAGCGAGGAATGTCTGGGCGAGAGCGAAGCAAATTTTCTCGCAGGAAGAAAATTATGCTGCTTCCGAAAGGCAATCCGGCCGAGCCGCACATAATGCCCCGTCGCCACATAATCCGCCCCCATCCGCATCGCCCGGTCGAAAAACAAACCGAACTTAATCTCTTTGTTGCACATCACGTCGGGATTCGGCGTAAGACCTCGCCGATAGCCGTCTACCATATACTCCACCACCCTCTTTTTATATTCCTCTTCAAAGTCCCAGACATAAAACGGAATTTTCAATTTTTCGGCCACGCGACGGGCGTCTTCTGAATCACGATCCTGACATCCGTCAACATTGAAACAACGCATAAAAACGCCGGTGACTTCGTAGCCCTCGTTTTTCAATAGAAGCGCGGTCACCGATGAGTCCACCCCTCCCGACATCGCAACGAAAACTTTTCCCTTACTGTTTTCCATTTTTTGTGCTTTAATGATACAAGATTTTCATTACTTGACAACCCGGGGAGGGCTCGATGGAAGCATTCGATCGCGAAGCAGTCCTTGCCAAAATGGAGTCCCTTCGGAGACCGTCCGGAGCGTTTGCCGCGGCGCCAACTGCCGATTATCGGGCGGTGTGGCTCCGCGACCACCTCTACACGACCTACAGCTACTATTACCTCGGCCAACCTTATTTTGAAAAGTTAATTCAAGGAGTACGCGTCGCCTTCGATATCTTCAAACAATACAGAGATAAGCTCATAGATCTTCCCGAAGGGAATCCAAAAGCAAGCGATTTTGTGCATGCGAAATTCGACGCCGACACGCTGAAAGAAATCACCGGCGAATGGGGCCATCACCAACTTGACGCCATCGGTCTTTTCCTGCACATGATGGGCGACTTGGATTTCAAACACATCAAAGTGATTCGAGACGAAGAAGACCTGGAAATATTGGAACTCCTCGTGCTTTATCTCACCGAAGTCCGCTATTGGAAAAATCCGGATTTCGGAATGTGGGAGGAAGAGCTAAACCTTCACGCGTCTTCAATCGCCGCGTGCGTCAGCGGCCTGGAATATGTAAAACGGCGAGGCATCATTCAAGTTCCCCAGACGCTTGTTAATAGAGGCATTGCGGCACTCGGAAAAATTTTGCCGAATGAATCGCTTGATCTTGGAACCGCGCACGGGCACGCAAGCGATATGGCGCAACTTTCGCTCATCTGGCCATACAACCTCGCCGGACAGCACGCGGAAGAGATTATGAGAAGGATCGCTTCCGGAGAAAAACCGCTTGCCCAAAAACACGGACTCAATCGTTATTGGGGCGATAATTACTACCGCTCGGCGAACGGCGTCTCCGGTGAATGGCCGATGGGATTTTTCTGGCTATCGATTGTTTGCTCGCAATTTCATCAAATGGAGGACGCTCGCAAATGGTTCGAACAAGGCGTGGGGCAAATGGTTGACGGCAACATTCCAGAGCTCTATATGAACGACCATCCCAATAAACACACACCGCTCGCTTGGGCTCACGCGATTGCTTTGATAGCCGACGTGAAACTAAGAGACATGAAATAACACATCGAGGGCGCAATAAGCGCCCCATTTTATTTTGGTGCTCTATTCTTGAATTAGTGCGAACCCATTTCGCCGCCTGCGGCGGCGAAAACCCCCCGCGAAAAATCCGAAAGGCGGCGGAGCCGCACCGCTGATAATTTCAAGTTTTTCTTTGGCGGCATTCAATCCAAGAATTCGCAAAGCGAATACATAAATATTAAAACATTTTTATGAAAATTTCAATTTTAGAAAAAATGAGAGCCCCAAGCAGAAACGAATTCTGCGAGGGGCTCCGGGTTGGGAAGCCAGTAGCTCGCTTACGCGGCGCTGGCTTCGGGGTTGAAGTTCGGGAGACGGTTCTTGACCGCTTCGACGACGACATCGAGGTCGATGCCTGCACCGCGGTTGTCGATGGCGTGGTTCAACACCTGCGAGTTCACGCCGGCGAGCTGTCCGAGCTGATTGGCCCGAAGCACCGCGATCATCTTGCCGAGGTGACATCCGCAGACATCCTTGTAGAGCCCCAAGATGCGGTGCTCGTAGATGCCGAGGGTGTCGAGATCGAGAAGGCTCGCGAAGCCGCCGTTGAACGCGTCCGGGTCAATCTTCTCGCCGTTCTTCAGCAACTGCATGCAGACGGTGAGTGCGCCAGGGTTGCCGCCGCCCATCGCCATCAGCATTTCCTGAACTGTCATCTCCAACTTGATACGCTCGTTTGCCATTTCTGGTCTCCTTCTTTTGGGTTTGGAATGTGCGATCGAGTCGAAACGACCCGATTATTACGCCGTGTTAATCGTAGCATATTAGAGCTTATCTGTCAAGCCAAATGGCCTACCAACAGAAAAAGCCCATATTTTAGGGCTTTTTCTAGGTTTCTGTATTGGATTAAAAAATTTTCTTTTCCCCGAATTACAATATGGTTCGCGCCGATGTTTTTCTCCGGGCTCTTTTGCGGTTTTCAGCGGTGCGGCTCCGCCGCCTTTCGGATTTTTCGCGGGGGGTTTTCGCCGCCGCAGGCGGCGAAATGGGTTCGCACTAATTCAAGAATAGAGCACCATTTAGGAAATTGCAAGTTTGAGACAGCCGCCTCGCTTCGCTCGGCGGTCAAAGCGTATTGCATTTTAGACTCAAAAACGAATTGGCGGTTTTGCATTCGGGGAAAAGAAAATTTTTTAATCCTTAATTTTTGAAATCTATGAAATACATACTTTACGCTCGCAAGAGCACTGAGGAAGATGATAGGCAGGTTTTAAGTATTGAAGGGCAACTCGTAGAGTTGCAAGAGTATGCCGCCAAAGAAAAACTTGAAATTGTCGCCTCTTTCCAAGAGGCGAAAACCGCAAAAGAGCCCGGGCGAACGAAGTTCGCGGAAATGCTGTCATTTCTTGAAACTGGGAAAGCAGACGGAATACTTGCGTGGCATCCTGACCGCCTTGCGCGTAATTCCGTGGACGGAGGCAAGATAATTCATTTTGTAGATTGCGGCTTGATTCGCTCCCTCAAATTCCCGACTTTCTGGTTTGAACCAACACCACAAGGATTATTTATGCTCAATATCGCATTCAGTCAAAGTAAATATTTTGTAGATAATTTGCGAGAGAATGTGAAGCGAGGATTACGGCAGAAAATCAGAAACGGCACTTGGCCCGGCTGGGCTCCGGTGGGGTATCTCAACAACCCCAAAACGCGCGGCATAGATATTGACCCTGAAAAATCTCCCAAAGTTCGGAAGTTGTTTGAGCTATACGCCACTGGAAAATATCCGCTTCATTCTCTCGCAAATTGGTGCGAGAAAAACAATCTCAAGGGTAACAAGAAGAACAAGATAGCCATAAGTAACTTACAGAAAAATCTACAAAATATTTTCTATCTTGGCCTCATGAAATGGAAAGGCGAGATATTTGAGGGAAACCACGAGCCGATAATCTCAAAGAAACTTTTTGATAAATGCCAAGAAATGATGGCGAAGCGCGGCAGAGTGCGGCCTGACAAGCAACATCACTTCGCGTTCGCGGGACTGATGAAGTGCGCCTCGTGCGGCTGCTCGATTACAGCGCAATATGCAAAAGGAAATGGCGGTATCTACACTTACTATCGCTGCACCAAAAAACGAGGCGCATGCGACGAACGCTATGTCAGTGAAGCCGCACTCGCCAAACAAATCAAAAGTTTTCTTCAAAAAGTTTCTTTATCGAGCCAAGACATGAAAAAGGTTTTGGCGGCGTTGGAACAAGACGAGAAGCAAGCGAAAGAAAGTGCTAAAAGTGAAGTGGTAAATTTGAAAACACAAATTACAGCGTTGGAAAACAAACTTGAAAAATTGCTAGACATCTTTCTTTCTGACGCGCTATCCACAGCCGAATACGCCGCCAAAAAGAATCGCCTCATGTCGGAGAAAGTACGGATTGAGGAAAAAATCACCGACTTCGAGACAAAAGGTTTGTCTTGGCTCGAACCGGCTCGTGAGTTCGTAAAATCCTTAAATCAAGCCGCTAATCTCGTTCAGGCAGATAATCTTTCCGAATTACCAACATTTCTGAAAAACATCGGCTCGAACCATATTTTGCGAAACCGCCAATTCGTTTTTGCCCCCAAAATCCAATACAAATTAGTCGCCGAGCGAAGCGAGGCGAACCCTTCAAACTTGCAATTTCCTATGTGGTGCCAGGGGTGAGAATTGAACTCACGACCCCGCGCTTATGAAACGCGCGCTCTAACCACTGAGCTACCCTGGCTTTATAAGTAATATAACCAAGCTTGGACAAAAAACAAACAGCTCCGGCTACTTTTGCAAGTTGGCGGCGGCGATCACTTCGTCCAAGCCGCGCAAAACTTCCTCGTCAACTTTTTTAATGTCGTCGGGGTTGTTGCGATAATTATGCCCGATACCCTCCATGACGATCATCTTTTTCGGCTCATTCGCTTTGTCGAAAATCCGTTTCACATCTTCTGGCGGAACCGTCGTGTCCAGTTCGCCGGTAACGAGAACCATAGGGGCTTTAATTTTCTTCACATCACCCAGGAGATCATACTTTCTGCTGTCTTCAACGTCAGAATAGGGGACATGGAACCCTCTTCTCTCCTTTTTCCCCGGTATGTCGCGGGTCGAAGTCCTAAAACCATCTTTCTTCCACTTTTCCATTCTCTCCGCGCCCACCGTTCCCATAAGAACCGGTGGCGGCATGATCGCGAGTACGGCGGATATTCTCGGATCCCTCGCGGCATATAATATTGACGTCATCCCGCCCCTGCTGTGCCCGCCGACAAGAACATTTTTGTATCCTCCCTCTTTGATCATACGGTCAATAACGCTTTTCATGTCGTCGAGTTGCTGCGTTGTGTTGTAGTCCGCAAGAGAACCTTCGCTCTCCCAAGTTCCCGTGGGATCGAATCTCACCACCGCGTACCCTCGATCGCACAAGTCCTCTGCCAAACGAACCAAGTGGTCATAATCTTTTGTGTCCAAATAGCCGGGGCACAAGACCGCCAAACGATCGGACTTTTCTTTTGGATAGTGAACAATAGCGGCGAGCTTTCCTTTCGTCGACGGTATCTCGATCTTCTTCACAAACGATTTCCGCTCCACGCCTGCGTCCTCTCCGCGAGCCGGATGTGCGCGTTCTGATTTCATAATCACCTTAACTGTAACCCGCGAACAAGTCCGCGTCTATCTTGTGGCGGCGACATGGATGAATATGATACAATAAAAGAAGCTCCACACTGTTTGCGTGGGGAAGGAGAGGACTATGCGTAGGATTCGGGTGTTCGTCGTCGGACTGTTGTTCGTTGTCGGTGCGCTCGCCGCGGCGCCGCCTGCGGAGGCCGCAACGGTTCACGGTACGGTGGTGAGGGCGGTCTCCGCGGGTTCGGGAGCCGCACGGAGTGGCGCGAAGTGGGTTGCGAAAGGCGTCGCGAAGACCCCCGGCTGGTCGTGGAATGGCGTCAAGTGGCTCGCGCGCCACGCGTGAGACGCCACACCCGCGCTCCGGTGTGCGGCTTGGGGAACCTCTCCTCAAGCCGCTTTTTTATTTTCATTCACGCGCTCAAATCTGTTTTGCCGGGGCGTAGAACACGAATTTGTATCCATCGGGGTCTTTTATAACAAACTCACGCTTGCCCCAGGGCCAGGTTTTGGGTTCGCTACGAGGCACGACGCCGTTCTTCTTCACGAACTCAAAATAATTATCCACATCATCCACCTCGACATAGGTATATACGCCAAGTCCTTTCGGCGTTTTGCCCGATTCGTTTTGTATGGTTGTTTTGTTTTCGTCGATGAAAGCCAGAGTAAAATCGCCAAGTTTCACTCGAACCCCGTCATCGGATTTTTGAGCATTGAATCCGAGTTTCTTATAAAACTCGTGGGTCTTCTCAAGATCGCTCGCGTAGAACAAATTGGAATGGAGGCGTTTGATCATTTGCGGGGGCGGGAGTTGAACCCGCTACTGAAGCTTATGGGGCTTCAAGGGAAAAACCGTTCCCTACCCTCCCGCGCAATACGCGCTAACCGCGCGAACTTTATTAGAGTATTATAAGCTCGAAAACCAAATTGTCAAAATATTGCATTGGCAATTTTTATTTTAACACCGTCCATTGACACAAACGTCAGCCGCGCAGTATGCTGGTATGCAGAATATTGATTGCATACATCGGAGAAACGCATCATGGACGCCGAACGGGAACGCGAGGTCGCCGCGAAACTTTTGGATTATTACATTCGAATTACGGGTCTGTTTGGTTTTGAAGCGTTCTTCGGAGGAGCCAACCTGCCCAAGGTCGCAGAGGCAACCGGCCTTACGCCGGACGAAGTGGCAACATTCATCACGCAGGCAAAAGAGCGGCGCCTCGCGCTGACAACAGACACCCAAGGCACATCTTTGAGCGAACGGAGTACCCTCCGCGCCTGGCAGTCCCAAGAAAACGTAATCAGCGGCGCGATGAGCGCCCAAGGGAAGATTATCCAAGCATACATAGAAGCGCACCGAAACGCCTTCAGGTCGGTGGAGGTGCAAAACGAATTTCATCCGTCTGGGCAACCAACACGAATGCTGGTATTCACGCAAACACACCGCACGTACTACTACCACAACGGGAAGTTCTACCGAAAGGTTGACTGGCAACGGTCATCCTCGAGAGAGGGCGGCGATCCTCCTATTGTGCATATGATCGTCGGCGAAGAACTGCAGGCGTTGTGGCGCAACGGCAGATTCGTAAGGTGCCTGCTTGGCGAGGATTCGATCGACGGTTCGATGCCTCTTGGCGCGATGTAGAAAGTTCGAGAAGGCCAACCCAAGAAGGGTTGGCTGTTTGATTTCACGAAAAATCAATGAGATTATACCAATATGAGAATCGCGATTCTCGGGTTCGCGCGGGAGGGGCAATCTTTGCTCGCGTTTTTAAAAAAATCGGCGCAATATAAAAACGCCGAATTTTGGATTGTTGACAAAAAAGCAACAACAAAAATACCGCCTGGCGTTCACGGACAACTCGGCAAAAACTATTTGCAAAATCTCGAGAAATTCGGTTTGGTCTTCCGCTCGCCAGGTGTCCCCTACAATCTGCCGGAGCTCAAGAAAGCGCGCCGCGCCGGTGTTGTGTTCTCGAGCGCCACAAAACTGTTTTTCGAAAACTGCCCGGCCACGATTATAGGCGTAACCGGCACCAAAGGAAAAAGTACCACCTCAACGCTCATCTATAGGGTGCTCAAGGCAGCAAAGAAAAAGGCGGTTCTTGCCGGGAATATCGGAAGCTCCGCGCTCGATTCTTTGCCGACGATCAGCAAGAAAACATATGTGGTGCTGGAGTTATCCAGTTTCCAGCTTCAGGATTTACAGACATCCCCGCAAATCGCGGTTGTGCTGGATGTTTTCCCCGACCACCAGGACAGCCACCTCAATCTCAATGAATACTATGATGCCAAAGCCAACATCGCCCGCTACCAGAAAAAAGGGGGTGAGATATTCTTTTTTAAGCATAGTCCCAAGAGCCGATGGATTGCCCAAAAAAGCCGAGGAAAAAAGATTGCCGTTGACGAAAAAAGATTTGAGCTCTTCGGCGAAAAAGACCTGAAATTGCGCGGTGGGCATAGTTTCCGCAACGCGGTGATGGCCGCGACGGTCGCGCTCAATCTGGGCATTCCAAGAAAAACCGTTATCCGGGTGATAAAAAACTTTCGCGGCCTCGAACACCGGCTTGAATTGGTCCGCACCATCAGAGTAATGACGCCCGCCCAGAGAAAAGCAAAAATGGTCTATTCTGGTATTCTCAAGAACTTGAGAATAGATTTTTACAACGACTCAGCGTCAACCAACCCGCACACAACAGCTGCGGCAATACAAGCATTCAACGACAAGCGACAAGTAACAAGTAACAAAAGAGGGGCGAAAAACCATCCCTTGACCCATGTCGCGTGTCACATGTCACTTATTCTCATCGCCGGCGGACAAGACAAAAATCTTGATTACAAGCCGCTAGCCGAGGCGCTCAAAAACTCTGACACAAAACTCGCGGTGCTTTACGGCGAAAATAAGAAAAAAATCGCTGGGGCGATTTCGAGAATCAAGAATCCCGGATTAAGAATAATGCTTGTCGGCAACTTGAAAAGCGCAGTAACGACAGCGTATACATTCGCGAAAAAGTCCATAATTCATAATTCCTCGTTCGTAATTTTGTTTTCCCCGGGCGCGGCCAGTTTCGACCAGTTTAAAAACTACGCCGACCGCGGAACCCAATTTAAAAAGTTTGTGAAAAAATTGAAATAAGATGAAAGAAAATCTAACAAAAAAAGAAACGGGGCGGCTTGAAAAGCTTTTATTAAAAGTAATCAAAAGCGGCCGGTGGTGGCCGAACGAAAAAACGTTCCAACTCGCCCATGGAATAGTTTCCGCATGGGCGCCCGAGCTCGTGATAACCCGCACGCCGCGCAAATTTCCCAAAGAAATTTTACTGACTGTTTATGGCGGCGGGGCCAAAAAATTCAAAGGGTTGTGGCACTTGCCGGGCGGCTATGACGCGTGGGATCTCCCAAGCATCGCGGCCGACTGCGAAGCCATCGCCAGAAGAGAGCTGGATATCAAGGTAAAATTCACGAAAATCTTGGGCGCGTACAAATGGAAACCGGGAGAACACCCCTACGGCCGGCCGCTCTCTTTGTTTGCGGCGTGCGTTCCAAAAACAACGATACGAGAAACGAAAACGATGAAGTTTTTCCCGATAAAAAAACTGCCGAAAAATATGGTTGCGTGCCACAAAAGATTCCTCAAACAACATTTTGTCGGTTAGAAACTCCGTGGTACCATAGTGGAGATGTCATCGCCCATCACCAAAAAAACACTCGAGCATCTCGCGAAACTTGCGAGAATCGAACTCAACGCGTCCGAAGAAAAAAAACTGCTTGCGGACCTCTCGAAGATATTGGATCACTTTAAGGAACTGCAGGAGCTGGACACTTCGAATGTGCCGCCGATGACGGGCGGTACCGATTTGAAGAACGTTTTCCGGGAAGACGCGGGGGGAGAAGGCCCCGAAGCAGATGCTTCGCATCGCTACGGTGCAGGCACGAACCGCGGCGAGGGCGTGGACGCTTTTCCCGAAAAAGAAAACGGATTCTTGAAAATACCGCCGGTGTTTGAATAACCCATGCTTCCTCTCCACGATCTCACGATAAAAAAGTTCCACGAGGGGCTCCTCAAAAAAGAGTTCAAGGCCCTCGAAGTAGTCCAGAATCTTTTTGCGTACATCAAAGATGTTGACCCCAAAATCGGGGCTTATTTGAGCTTGAACGAAGACGGAGCGATCCGCGAAGCCGAAGCGGTTGACCTCGCGCTCGCGCGCGGCGAAGAAATCGGCCCCCTCGCCGGCGTGCCTCTCGCGATTAAAGACGCCATTCTCGTTAAGGGCCTACCCGCGACATCGGCATCCAAAATACTGGAAAACTATGTAGCCAGTTATGACGCGGGAGTCACTAAAAAACTGCGATCAGAACACGCTGTTTTTCTCGGAAAAACAAATATGGATGAATTCGCCATGGGATCATCTACGGAAAATTCTGCTTTCAAAATAACGAGAAATCCCCATGACCACGAACGAGTTCCCGGAGGATCTTCGGGCGGATCGGCGGCGGCGGTTGCGGCGCACATGGCAGTCGCGGCTCTTGGATCCGACACCGGCGGATCGGTTCGCCAACCGGCGGCTTTTTGCGGAGTGGTGGGACTCAAGCCGACGTACGGAGCGGTCTCCCGCTCGGGTCTCATCGCGCTCGCTTCGAGCTTGGATCAAATAGGCCCCATCGCCAAAACAACAGAAGACGCGGCAATCCTTTTCAAAGCTATCGCCGGGCAAAAACAGATGGATGCCACGAGTTCCCCGCTTGCCGACTACGACGACGAACTGTTGAACCCAAAACTCGAACATATCAAAAATTTGACGGTCGGTTTGCCGGACGAGTATTTTATTCCCGGCCTCGACAAAGAAGTGGTGAGCGGCGTCGAGTCCGCCATCGAGAAAATCAAAGGGCTCGGCCTGAAGTTTAAGAAGGTGTCGCTTTCGCACACCACATACGCTCTCTCGTGCTATTACATCATTTTACCGGCCGAGGCGAGCGCGAATCTCGCCCGATATGACGGAATACGATACTCGAGGGTCGAAGGCGTAGGCGCAAAAAACTTGTCGGAAATATATTTCAAACAAAAGGGGCTTGGCTTCGGGCCCGAACCGAAACGAAGAATAATCCTCGGGACGTTCGTGCTCTCTTCCGGCTACTATGATGCCTACTACGAAAAAGCCCAAAAAGTCAGGACGCTGATCAAGAGGGATTTCGACGAAGCATTCAAAGACGTCGACGTCTTGCTCACGCCCGTTACGCCGACGCTCCCCTTCAAGATCGGAGAAAAAATAGACGACCCGCTCTCGATGTATCTTGCGGACATCTTTACGTTGCCGATCAACTTGGCCGGATTGCCGGCGCTGTCGTTACCCGTGTCAAGAGTCAAGAGTCCCGCCTTCGCCAAGGCTACGGCGGGCAGACAAGAGTCAAGAACCGACTTGCCGGTCGGATTCCAGCTCATCGGCAAAAAGTGGCGCGAAGCGGACATCTTGGGCTTGGGGCAGTTTTATGAGAAACTATAACTTGCCATGGAAGAACGCTTGTTGGCACAACTCGATCAGATCCTGCAAAATCCCCAGATAGAGTCCGCGAAACAAGGGATAGAGAATTTGTATTTTTCGGAAATTATCCTATTCAAAATAGTAGGCGCCTTGATCACGATCTTTTTCGCGGCAAGCACGCTTTACTTCATGATCAAAACCGGCTGGCTCCCCACCCGAATCGATCGCGCCGAAGACGTGATCTTAAAAAGAAATCTCGCCAAACGAAGATCGACGAAGGGGTGGCGGCACGTGCAAAAACACTTTTTCCAGGGAGACGACAACAGTTTGAGAATTGCCGTCATCGAAGCCGACAAGATTCTCGACGACGCCCTCAAAGCCCGCGGCTTCAAAGGAGAAAACCTCGGCGAGCGGCTCAAAAAAGTGAACCGGGATGAATTTCCGAATCTCAACGACATTTGGGAAGCGCACAAACTGCGCAACCGAATGGTTCACGAAACCGATTTCAAAATGAAACGCGACATCGCCGAACGGGCGCTCGGCGTGTACGAACGAACGTTCAAAGAGCTGGGGCTGATCGATTGAACTTCACGGGCCGAGGATCTTGACCGTAAACGTCTCCCACGCGTACGCGGCGGCGCGGTTTGCGGCAACTTCTCTGCCGCCTCCGCCTTCAGCCACCACGAAGTTCGTTCCGTTCCAAGTGCGAATAGAGACGGGATCACCGTTCATGATCGTGCCGCCGTTCGGGTCCTGGATAACGTATGTTTCCCATGGGCCAACCGATCTCGCCGTGGCATCCATCGTCGAGCCGCCACCGCCCTCGGCCATAAAGTAATAGTCCGAACTGGTTTTGAAGTTGACCTGATCTCCGTTTACCAATTGGCCGCCATTCAGATCGGTGAGTATAAACGTCTCCCACGCGCCGGCATTCGTCCGGTTCGCGTTGACCACGCCGCCGCCATTCCCTTCGGCCACCACATATTGGCCGTTGTTCGCCTGGAGATTCACGGTATACGCCACGGGTCCTGGAGGAGGTGGCGGGGGTGGAGATTGGCCCACCATCTTCAACCCGAATGTCTCCCACGCGTACGCGGCGGTGCGGTTTGCGGCGACTTCTCTGCCTCCCCCGCCTTCAGCCACCACGAAATTCGTTCCGTTTCCCGTACGGAGAAAAATGTAATTCCCGTTCTCAATGGCTCCGCCGCCGGCTTTCTCAATGGTAAAAGTTTCAAAAGTACCCATAGACCGCGGTGTCGCACTCATGCTTGAACCACCCCCGCCCTCTGCCCTGAAGTAATAATCCGAGCTTGTTTTGAGTCCGACCTTATCGCCAGCAACAAGCTGATCTCCATTCACGTCAACCAGCGTGAACGTCTCCCACGCGCCGGCATTCGTCCGGTTCGCGTTGACCACGCCGCCGCCATTCCCTTCGGCCACCACGTATTGTCCGTTGTTCGCCTGGAGATTCACGGTATACGCCACGGGTCCCGGAGGAGGCGGTGGGGGCGGCGGAGGTGGTGGAACCACGCAGTACGGATCACCCAATATTTGGCAGCCGATTGATTTTTGTTTGTAAACCAGATCGGGATAATTCCTCACCCCGATAAATCCACCCGTGTCGGCATAGAAAAACCATAAAAAGGATTCGATGGAATACGTTCCGCTTACGGCCAAATCGGCGTACCACTGCATCTGGCATTCGGAAAGCATTTTCCACGGCCCCCCGATAAACGACGGGGCAACCATCATAATCGGCTTCTGGTAGGGCGCGACGGCGTCGTACGCCGGCAGCACCGCGCTGTTGAATTTGTCCCGCTGATCTTGATCGCAGTATTGGTTGTCGGGGATGTAGTAGGCGTCAACGCCCAGCACGTCGAGGTTGGACGGCGGCGGATACAGCGAAACATCGTCGACGATGATCACCGGTATTCCGGGAAACGTGTTGTGTACATCGTTGATGATTTGTTCCAGATATGATTTTGCAATCGCGAATTTTTGCTCTTTTGTTCTGTTCTGGAATATCGGCCACTTGTCGTAGAATCCCTGGCTGATCAATATGTACCATTCCTCGTACACGGCGAAATATGCCAAAGACGGCAGAAAATCGGTGTTGAGCATATCCTGTTTGATTTTGTTCAAATACGCGCTTCGCGCCGACGCGTCCACAAAAACCGTCTGGTCCCAATCGGTGCCGAAGGGCACCTGCAGCATCACCTTGGCGCCGGCGTTTTTCACCCGGCCGGCGGCCTCGTAATCCCAGCTGTTGTTGGCTCCGTTGTCGTATCTCATATTAATGAGATTGGTAAAGTCCTTCACTTCCCCGACATATTGCTGGTCCTTGTCCGGATCTTCGACAAAATAATGGCCGTAGTATTTGAGGGCCGATTGCGAAGAAGAAAACGGGTGGCGAAAAACCAGCACCACCACGATTGCGATGAGAATTGCCGCGACGAAATCCATCGGCCGAAACTTCGTACCCATACGCATTCAGTATAGCAAACTGGAGTCCTTATTGTTCGCTCGTGGAAGTTGCCGTTGTCGAACTTGCCTCCTCGGTCGGCACGATCTCCACGGTCGACGTTGGGGTCTGGGCTTGGATTGGAGGCAGGCTAGATACTACCCCCGCATTATTAAGCAATGTTTGCAATTGGGGTTTGCCAATACACACTTCTTCGATGCAAAGTTCTTTGGTGGTAAATTTATCGGTAATAATCTGCGCCACCTTGAGAAGTCCCTTCTCGAAGACGATCTCCAGAACATTTTTGAGTTTGTTCACGATGTATTTCATCAGGCCGTCGAGTGAGAAGTCGGTTGATGCAACAGTTGAGGTGGAAGCGGAAGAATCGGTGGATGTTGATGAAGATATGTCCGGTATCC
>CAYLWL010000012.1:0-20619 GCA_964387675.1 uncultured Candidatus Saccharibacteria bacterium | reverse complement strand
GAATGGTTGTGGATGATCTTTTCTTCATAGTATGAAGATACGGTTGCCTAGGGGCTTGCCCTACTTGCCCTGAGCGTGTCGCCCCTCGAATTCCTCGGGGCGACCCCGAAGAGATCGAATGGGTCGAGGGGCTCGCCGCAAGAAGGCATATGTTTCTATTATAGCAAATTGCAGCACAGGGACGCGTCCCCTTCTCTTTTCTCTTTCGCTTTCTTTCTCTTTCTTTCATCTCTCTCCTTTTCCTTCTTTTCCGTTATAACATAATATTATGTTATAACGGAAAAGATTAGAGGGGAGGAGAGACCTGGAGGGGATGGGTTATGCACGGCTCTATATTTTCGTCATAATGAGTGCATGAACAAAAAACTATTGCTCATATTAATAATAGGAACGCTCGCGCTCACAGTCCCCTTTTCCACGCTTGGCGCCGGGCCGCGATTCTATTACGGCGGCTGGATCCCGTTTTGGAAACAACAGAGTGGCGCGCTCGACACGGCGCTCCACCTCGAGAAACTGCACGAAGTGAGCCCTTTTTCGTACGAAGTCACCGCCGGAGGACTGCTTCGGGACAAACTGAAAATCAACGAGGGGTTCTGGCCCGGGTGGCTTTCGGCGGCGCGCGACTTGCGCATAAAAATTATCCCTACAATCGCCTGGTTCGACGGCGGGGGAATCCATAAACTTCTATCAAATACGAAAAAGCGTCGAGCGCACGAAGACCTCGTCGCGAAACTCGTACAAGACCAAAAGTTCGACGGCATAGACATCGATTACGAATCGAAACTGCCGGAAACGAAAGAGTACTTCTCTCTCTTTGTAAAGGGACTCTCCCTTCGCCTTCACCCGAAAGGGAAAATACTCTCGTGCACCATCGAGGCGCGCGCTCCGGCGTCGTCGATATACGATACTATTCCCAAAAATATACCGCGGGCGAACGATTACGTCGCGTTGAACAAGTATTGCGACGAGGTGCGCGTGATGGCGTACGACCAGGGGTTAATCGATGTGCGGTTGAACGCCAAGAAAGGCGGCGGCGAGCTCTACGCGCCGGTCGCGGATGCCGATTGGGTGGAAAAAGTTATCCAAGAAACCGTACAAACGATCAATCGCAAAAAAGTGATGCTCGCGATCCCGACCTATGGATACGAATATCAGATTTCTTGGGAGAACGGCAGAACAACGTATGAGCGCTTGAGAAGTCATACCTATGCTCAGGCAACGGATCGGGCGAAGATGGTGGGAGCAGCGCCGGCGAAAAACAGCGCCGGCGAATTGAGCTTCTCCTACACGACAAGCACGTTCGTGAACGACGTCTCCCCTATTCTCCGGTGGTTCGTTTCGTCAACGCTTCCCGCAGCGATCGCGTCCTCGAACACCGTCGGTTCCGCGGCCCGTTTCGTTTCTTTCAGCAACGCAAAATCAGCAGCCCAAAAAATAGCGCTGGCAAAAAAATACAAACTGCGCGGCGTGGTGTTCTTCAAGCTTGATGGCGAAGCCGACCCCGCGCTCTGGGCAGAGATGAAGTGAAATATGATACAATGAAAAATATGAAATCCTTCCTGAAAAGCGTTTTTCGTATCGTGAAGGTCGGGGCGGTTGTCGCGCTTTTTGCCTTGGTGTCGAGCGCGAATCACGCGGAAGCGGGCCGGTTGAACGGTAATCAATTTGCCGACATATTCTCTTCGGTTTTCTCTCCAATCACGTCATTCTTCTCGAATGTCGGGTCGGGAGTGGGAAGTTTCTTGAAAATAACTCCTCCTGTGAGGCAACCTCTTCCTTCGAGAAAAACGGCGACATCTACTCCGGTCGGCGCAAATCTTGTATCAACCAACTGCTACGCGCCGATTTTACCGAAACCCGCCAACTCCGATTCTGACGGCAGGTACGGCCCCATGACTATTACGCCCGTCATCTCGAACGCCGGGCCGAACAATATCATTAAAGTCATCGTCACTCCGCAGTTTATGCCCACGAGCGTTCGGATCATGGCGGGAGACACCGGCAACGACGGGAAAACCAAAGACATCGTCGATTGGAGCCCGAAGAATGTGAGCGGCGGGAAATTCGTTTCCGAACTGGGCGAACGGGGATGGTACGCGGGGAAAACATCTCTCCTTCCGGAAAAAATACCGTACTGGATTGCTTTTCGCGCCGTGAATCCCACCGTTCCTCCTCGCGTGCCCATCGAAGAGAAACCTTCTGACTTTTGGAGGACGGCGGGGTATTCGATCGGACACAGCGAGCAGGGGTCGAGCGTGGGTTACCATGCCTTTCTCGTGAACGGCCCGCAGCTGCCCCGCGCGATCTTCTCTGTCCCGAAATTCGTACAACTCGAGCCGAATGAATCTTTCGAGGTCTCCGTAACATCAAAATGGCAAGCGGGAGCCATTACGCTCGAATCCTCCGCGGGCGCAAAAGTTCTTGGAGAAAAAACGGCGCAAGCGGGCGCGAACGAAGTGAAAACCTGGAGGGTGCAACCGCTCTATCGGGATGAGAATACCGTAAGTCTCAAAGCCACCTTGAAAAACACCTGCGGCGAACACGTTGTTTTCGCCGACGGCATAAAAATAAAATATGACTTCGGCAAACTAACGCAGGACAAGGTGAATTTGCGTTTCGAACCGCGCTCTCCCATTACCCTAGGAAATCCCGACAGCGCGACGATTGTCGATCTCTCTTTGTTTACGAAGCCGGACACGAAAATCGGCGTGCCGGACATAACTTTCAACGTGCGTGCGGTGTATGCCGACAAGCCGGATGAAATCGTAAAAAGCGTCATGCTTGCGCCCACCGGCGGAGATAAAACCGAGAGAGCGGGGCAAATAACGATACAGACGCCAAGCGAAGCAACCGGCATCGCCGGCACGGCATTCCTTCGCCTCGCCGCCCCCAAACTGACTGCAGAAGAGGCGAATCGGAAAATTATCTTGATCGCCGAAACTCAGAACATACAAGGATTGAGCGCAAAAACATCGCTTGTGGTGAACCAGGCGACGTTAAAAAACATTTCTGTCGATCCGCCGGCAAGAACCCTGAAAGAGGGAGAGAAAGTCCTGTTTAGAGCACTGCTTCGCATGACCGACGGCTCAACGAACAATGCCGACGCAAGCAGAGTAACGTGGACGCTCGTAGGAAAAATCGGGAACATCTCTCAATCGGGTCTTTTTGAGGCGCAACTCGACGAATCCATCGCCGAATACGGCGAGGGTTCGGGAGCAGTCATTGCAAGCTATAAAGACGCGACCGGTAAAACGTTTGTGGGAAAATCCGAGATATTCAAAGTTGAAGCGGCCGTGCCGGAAGGCGGCGAAGAAGACGGCTAACTGTTGTTTTTTGTTCTCTATCCTTTATTCTTAAAAGTCATTCCGCCGTGAATGATGAGTACTTGGATTTTCTTTTTCATATTCTGATTATAAGCGGTCGGTATGAATGATGCCGTGAAGTTTATGGTAGACAGAGTCGAAGGACATAATCCTCGAAAAAGTTCTGGTCTGTTTGAATCGTGAGGTGCGCGGGCGACCGGATTCGAACCGGCGGTCTCTGCCGTGACAGGGCAGCGCTTTGGGCCAGCTAAGCTACGCCCGCATTTCTATAAAGTGTCACGCGTCATGCGTCAAGTGTCAAGTTTTTATTAGCGTCCAATCTGCTTGTATGCTATACTACGCGCAAAGAGGAGCTTCGCTTTGGTAGAAATATGCCCCTTATAAAATTAGATTCCGATCTTTCGCGCGTCGCGGGCGCGAACGCGTTTATGATGAAGCGGCTGCACAACCTCGGCATCAAAACCGTGCGCGACCTTTTGTGGCATTTCCCCGCGCGCTACGAGGACTTTTCCCAAATTTACAAAATCGGCGATCTCGAACCGGGGCAGCAAGCCACAATCCAGGGACGGATAGACGACATCGACTTGCGAAGAACGTGGAAGCGGCACCTAACCCTCGTCGAGGCGACAATATCGGACAGTTCCGGATCGATAAAGGCGGTGTGGTTTAATCAGCCGTATCTTTTGAATATTCTCCGGCCGGGAAGGATGGCGAATTTTTCCGGAAAAATTTCCGTCTCGAACGGCGAACTGCATCTCGCGCACCCTACTTATGAAGTGTTGAGCAGACGCACGCTCTCTCTTGACTCCGACTACGGAGAATCCATCCCCGATTCTGTCGAGCCGGAAACAAGGCACACCGCCCGGCTCGTGCCGATTTATCCGGAAACCCGCGGGCTCACGTCGCGCGGCTTGCGGTTCCTCGTAAAACCGGTTCTCGACAATCTCGTGGAGCTTGAAGAATGGCTACCGGAAGAAATTCTCGAAGAGAAAAATCTGCCGGAACTCTATCAGGCCCTTTCGTCAATACATTTTCCCAACAATATCGAGGATGCTCTGACTGCGAAAAAAAGATTCGAGTTCGAGGACTTATTCCTTCTGCAGATCACGAACCTCCGCCAAAAACTGAAGTTCGCGGAAGAAAAATCTCCTCCTCTCGCAACGAACATCGACTGGGTTAAAGAAGTGATCGGCAAACTGCCCTTCGAACTCACCCAGTCGCAGAAAAAGTCGCTTTGGGAAATAATCCAGGATCTCGAAAAACCGCACCCGATGAACCGCCTGCTCCAGGGAGACGTCGGTTCGGGAAAAACCGTGGTTGCCGCAATCGCGGCCTTAATCGCCGCGAAAAACGGATACCAAACGGCAATTATGGCGCCGACGGAGGTGCTCGCGAATCAACACTTCGCCACATTCAAGAAGCTCTTATCCAGAATCGATCAGCCGAACCAGAAACCGGTCGGGCTTTTGACATCGAGCTCGGCGGAGGTGGTGTACGAAACCGATGTCGAGTCAAGCATCGGCAAAAAAGAAATGGCCGCGAAAATATCCTCGGGCGAAGTATGCATCATCATCGGCACGCACGCTTTGATTCAAAAAACGGTGTCGTTCAAGAATCTGGGACTCGTGGTCGTGGATGAACAGCACCGCTTCGGAGTTAAGCAACGAGCCGAGCTCCTGAAATTAAAGAATCCGGGAGCAAGAAGCGAGAATACGGTAACGGCGACGAACGGCATGATTCCCCACTTTTTAAGCATGTCCGCCACGCCGATTCCGAGAACCTTGATGCTCACGATTTTCGGCGACCTCGATATATCCATCATCACCGAACTTCCGCCCGGCCGAAAAAACATCCTCACGAAAGTCGTCGCTCCCGAAAAAAGGAGCAAGGCGTATGAGTTTATACGAACGGAGGTTAAGAAGGGCAGGCAGGTCTTCGTGATCTGTCCGAGGATAGAAGCGAACGAGGGTCAAGGGTCAAGGGTCAAGGGTCAAGAATGGTTGAAATTCGCCGCTCAACAAGAAGCCAAATCCGTGAAGGAGGAATTCGAAAAACTCTCCAAGAAAGTGTTTCCTGACCTGAAAGTCGCAATGCTCCACGGAAAACTCAAGTCGAAAGAGAAAGACGCGGTTATGAAAGCATTCGGGCGCGGCGAAACGGACATACTCGTTTCGACTTCGGTGATAGAAGTCGGCATCGACGTTCCGAATGCTACGATTATGATGATCGAGGGGGGCGAACGGTTCGGCCTCGCCCAAATATATCAATTCAGAGGCAGGGTCGGCCGCGGAATTCATCAATCGTATTGCTTTCTCTTTACGGAGTCGGAGTCAAAGAGCGTCGCGGCCCGGCTCAACGCGATTTTGGAAGCAAAAAACGGGATGGAGCTTGCCGAAAAGGACTTGAAACTGCGCGGCCCGGGAGAATTTTTGGGGCAGGCGCAAACAGGGCTCCCCGACTATGCCATGCGCGGGCTCCAGGACCTCGAGCTCGTGAAGTCGAGCCGGGAGGCCGCCGCAAAAATCATCGCCAAAGACAAAACGCTCAAGAAATACCCCGAACTCAAAACGCGGGTCGGCGAGTTCGAGCGCGAGATGCATTTGGAATAAATCAATGATTAAACTGTACGAAAACATCGAAGCGGAGCGGGAGAGAATCGAAGTAGCTATCAAGCGGTTCGGTCGCACCTCCGACCATAACTTGGATTGGTGGCTCTGCATCGGCATCACCCCGGAAGCCGCGCCGGTGTTTGCCGAATGGCCCGATGGCCGGGGTCTTTTGACCCACCGATACGAAAACGCGTGGCGCATCTGGTCAGATCCCCTGTCTCCAGAAAAAGAGATGGCCGCCCGCGTAGAAGAATTCGCGGCATTTATTTTCGAACATCACCCTCATATCGAACTGGTTTGGTGCGATGACGTGTCCGACAAAATTTATCCGGAGCTCGAAAAAAACGGCACACTGAAGCTGGATAAAGTGTATTACTCTCTTTTGTGGCCAGTGATGGATATGGCCTCGTATGACCCGCACCTCTCCGGCGGCCACTTCAAAGAAATGAGAAACGCGAGGAATAAATTTTATCGGGAGCACGAAGTCAATATCCTCCAAGCGAGCGATGTCGCGAAAGACGATTTGTATAACATAGTTGACGCCTGGAAAAACGGGGTAACCAAAAAACAAAAAGAGGATGTTCGCGATCTAAAGTATCACTTGGTGATACAGAATGATTTTCGGGGGTTTTTGACCTCGAGAGTCATAGTCGCAGACGGCAGGCCCGTTGGCTTTAACGCGGGCTACGAAGTGCCGAACCGCTCGGGAAGATTCACGAGCGCCATCGGGATTCACGACTATTCCCTCAAGGACCTCGGAACGATTCTATGGCTTGAGGACTTGGAGTGGATCAAAAACGCCGGCTACCGGGAGTTCGACATGCAAGGCAGTGAATACGATTGGGAAATAAAATACAAAACACAGTTCGGCGCCGCCGTGATCGAAAGAAAAACAGATACGTTTTCGATACGGCCCTCATCCCCGTAAGAAAAATCCGTCGGAGCGCCGAGAAGCGAACGTCTCTCGTGTCCACTCGCTCCTTAAAAACCCTCGGTTTTTAATATTTTCCTACACGGGAGGAACCTCGTACTTTCCTCCCGACCCCTCCTTCGGTTCGATTCTCGGCCCTGAACCAGAAACAGTTATACTCAAAAGAGCATAACTGTTTCTGGTTCATGTCGGAGCGCCGAGAATCGAACTCGGACCTCACCCTCCCGAAGGGTGTATACTACCACTATACTACGCTCCGCTTACCGGTTAATTGTTCCAATTCTAACCCGTTTTTCCAAATAAATTCAACTTTTTTATGCAACCCGCGTTCTCCCTTCTTGCTTCTTTTTGACCGACTTCTTCCTTGCCTTGCGCTTCGCGGCCTTCAGTTTAACGGCCATCCTCAACAACTTTCCATACTCTCGCAAAACCGGCCCGAGTCCGGCAAAACTCACCGAACTTGCAACCTGGCCCTCGATCGGAGGTTGTTCATCATCAGGATACTCTTCGCCGAGCGGCTCTTTGCCATTGGCCCTTTGCCGCTTCGCGTGCATCTGCTTCGACTTTCTCGTCAGCGCGAAAACGGAGAGCACCATGATGTACACCGCTCCCGCTTCCGAAGAAAACTTATACTCTTTGCCTAAAAAAACCTGGGCGCCCAGCAAGCCGATCACAACTGCCGTCCACATCAAAACGAACCATTCTCCGGGATGGCGGTCTTTATGCAGATCGTACCAGCGATCGAATTCTTTTGTGCCGACATAAAGCCCCAGAACGCCAATGTAAATGATACTGAATGGCAGTATCATCGGCTCGTAGGTATTCTTCGCGAAGAAATTGAATACGATAAATACGATAAAAACAGTCGTCCAAAGGTTGGTTAAAATCCTCCACGTTTTTTCGCTGCGAAAGATTGACATTCTTGAGAGGTTATTATCATTATACCACCCCCGTACTGCCGAACCCTCCTCTCGTTTTATTATCAAGTTTTTCCACCTCTTCCCAGTCGGCTCGCGCGAATTGCACGAACATGCCTTGCGCGATGCGATCGCCTTTTTGAACGATAACGGATTGCTTCGTAAAATTGAGGAGCGGCGCATGGTACTCATCGCCGTCGCCGCAGAAATCCGAATCGCCGATGCCGATTCCGTGCGCCATCATCAGTCCCTTTTTATGCGTTGAGCTTCGCGCCGCGAGAAGAAGAAAATGTCCGGGCGGCGTTTCCACGGCAACGTTCAGAGGAACGTACCGTATTTCTCCGGCGGGGATTTCCGTGGTTTCTCTCGCGCGAAGATCAAAAGCCGCGGCGCCATCCGTCTCATGCTTCGGCAACGGCAAATCCTTATCGAATCGTTTGATTTTTACCGTTATCTTATTGGACATGGAATTTTTTCTTCATATCTTCTTCGACTCCTTCTTCGAATTCATCTTTACGGTTTTTTGCCTTCTCGGCAAGTTTTTTCAGCTCGTCGTCAGACGTTTCCCCAAGTTTCTTGATTCTTGCTTCAAGATTCTCGCGTTCGTTCAATTTGGGATCATCCAACACCTCCTCGAGTAAAATTGCAAGAATGTAGCCGATCCGCGGCCCGCCGGGAATGTTGAGCAATTGCATCACATCATCGCCGCGAACCTTGAGCATCTTGGGGCTTATCGGGTCATGCTTCACCTTTTCGATCATAAAGAGCAGATGGCGAAGCTTGTAGGGAAATGCCTTCGGCACGCCGGAGCCGATCCTGTCCGCCTCGCGCACCTTCAAAAGATCGTCGATGTTCTCCGGCCCCACCCGCGCGAGGAATCGGCGCACGCCGGACTCTGTCACTTCGCCCACGTTGTAATAGAAAAGATGGCACCGCACCAAATGCGCCGCTTTTTCGATGAATTCCTTGGGGAATCGAAGGCGGTCGAGCGCCTCCACGGTCATTTTCTCGCCGATATATTCATGGGCATAAAAAGTCGAGTCCGGCCCATCGCCCTGTTTCGATTTCGGCTTTCCCACATCGTGCAACAAGGATGCCACCCGCACGAGCAGGGAATAATTTTGCTTCGCGGTATAATCGAGCGCGCGAACATTATGTTCGAAGACGGTATAAATATGATGCTTGTTCTGGCCGACGCCGATCCCCTCCCGCAACTCCGGCAGAACGAAGCGAAGTAGGTTCAATTCTTCGAGCAAAATCATCCCGGCCGCCGCCCGCGGACTCTCCAGAATCTTCACAAGCTCGTCGCGCACCCTTTCTTTGGCAATCATCTCGAGTTCGCCGGATAACGTTTTGATTGCGCGACGGGTGTTCAGTTCGATCTCGAAATCGAGTTCAACGGCAAAACGCACCGCCCGCATCAGGCGCAGCGCGTCCTCTCGAAACCGTTCTTCCGGATTGCCAACCGTACGGACGACCCTATTTTTAAGATCATCCTTGCCGCCGCAGGGATCTACTATCCTCATCTCTAATTTCTCATCTCTCATCTCTAACGCCATAGCATTGATCGTGAAATCGCGCCTCGACAGGTCTTCTTCTATCGTCTTCGCGAACCCTACTTCGTCGGGGTGGCGTTTGTCGGTATACTTGCCCTCGATGCGAAACGTGGTAACCTCCACGGCCCTTGTCGCTTGTCTCTTGTCACTTGTCACTTTAACGAGAACGGTTCCGAACTGGTTTTCATAAACGCTTTCGGGAAAGAGTTTTTGGATTTCTTCCGGCTTCGCGTCCGTCGCCACGTCCCAGTCCTTCGGCTCCTTCCCCAAGATGAGATCACGAACACAGCCGCCCACAAGATAGGCCTTATGTCCCGATTCGACGAGCGTCTCACCGATTCTTTCGACTTCCTCTGGTATCTTCATCCCGTTAGAGATAGGAAACGCTCCGCGTTTCCGTGGATTGCGCGCAGGACTGGTGCGCCTTATCTAGTATCGTTTTGTGGATATAAGTTCTGAACATAGATGGGTCATCTCTAACGGGATTCATATGTTAAGATTCTAGCTCAAAAATACTTGACATTCCAGCGGTGATGAATTAGTATTGCATCAGAATTACTTGTCAAAAATTGGAGGGTTTGATGTACGAAATAGCGACGTTTGTTCTGTTCCTTGCTTTTGCCGCCTCGGTTTGCGTCGGCAGGTGGAGCGAAAAACTTGAAAATAGGTTCGTTCTGTTTGCCGTTGTTCTTTGTGGTGGTTTTCTTAGTCTCCTTTTTTTGGCCACGTCATCGCCACTCGACTCACATCAAGAGGCTGTTCTCTTAATTACCGCGCTGGTAGGAAACTTCTTCCCTATCGCCGCCGGCGCCATTGTCGGAGTCGCCGCGAGGAACATCGCAAAACTCCGCGATGCGCAAGATCAAACCAAACAAAAGTCGGTGTTCCCGCCGCGACAAGGTTGTCTTTGATGGAAAAACCGAGAACGATGTCCCCACAAGAGATCGCCGAACTCACAGCCCGCGACCGACACGAAGCGGCGATACGTCTGATCAAACTCCTCCGCCCGAAAAAAGTGATAACCGCCAAGAAGAACGGCCGAACCGAAATCTGGGTTCAGCAATAAATCCCCACACCTTCCCACGGGGTATCCTGGGAAGGTGCGGGGATAAATCGAAGCGCGAGCAAAACCCACAAGCCGCCCCAATCACGGGAGCGGCTTTCATATTAAAAAAATAACCGCTTCATCTCGCAATGAAATGAAGCGGCGGTAACGGTCAGTCGGATCTCGCGCAGGATACGTTCTTCCTGGGTGAGTCGATCGCTGATGCTCATGACTGCTCCTTATTCTGGAATGAAATTATCTACCTATTTTATAGCACGGGGTAAGAATACCGCGCAAGGGGGCATTGATTCCCTACCTAATCTCCCCTCCGAACTGTTTTTTCGTTTCTTCTTCCACTCTTTTTTGGAACGGCTCTATTTCCTCCGTGTGCAAAGTGCGCTCGTTCGAGCGATAGACAATTCGATACGTATAGCTCACCTTGCCCGCTCCGAATTTTTCTGCATTTTCATACTTGTCGAGAAGCGAAACCTCCTCCACCAAATCGCCGCCAATGTCGCGGATAAGGTCGAAATAATTATTGGGCACGAAGTCGGCGCTCACCACAAACGAAATGTCGCGAGTGATGGGTGGGTACTTGCTCACCTCTTTATATTTATTGCCGAGCCGGAGCTGGCGCTTGATCCGTTCGTCTGTGGACCACAAGAGTCGGATGTCGGGCAGTTCCATCGAAACCATGGCCAAGCGCTCGATACCCGGCCCGAAAGCCCACCCGTTCCATTTTGACGAATCAACGCCGAATTTTTGGAGGACACTCCCTTTCACCACCCCGCTGCCTAACACTTCCAACCATTTTCCATTTTTATCTATCTCCATCTCAAGCGATGGATCGGTATACGGAAACGTATCGGGGTTGAACCGGTATTTCACGTCGGAACCGAACACCGCTCTCGCGACACTAAGCAAGGCGTCCTGCAATTCTTTGACGCCGATTATCTTTTTGTCCTTTGGAGCCAGATACCAGCCATCGATCTGGTGGAAAACGTTCATATGATGGCGATCAATCTCGTCCTTGCGATACACCTTGCCGAACGAAAAACATCCGACGGGCTCTCCCGCGGCCATGCGTTGCTGAACGCCCGGGTCTTGCAAGTAGTAATACCACATCACGGTTGTGTGGGTGCGCAGAATATGATTATCGTCCACATAATAGGTGTCTGACTTCGAGCGAACTGGATGATCGGCGGGAAAATCAAACAAGTCAAAACTCACGTCTGCCGGCACTATTTCGGGGACCTTGATAACATCAAAGCCCTGAAAGTCGGGTGATGCCATAACGCGCTGCGCGATTTCATGAATCGGACTGCCCTCCGTGCGCGACAAATCCGGCATATCCAAAAACCGCAGCATGCGCCGCGCTTCGGCATCCGTTCTTTTCCCAAGCTCCGCGCGCAATCGGGCTTCTTCCGAAGAATCGATTTCTATCTCTTTTGGAGTTTTCATTACTATAGATTGTATGAGAATCGGCATCGAAAATCCAGTCATTGATTTTTAAATAAGGCCGATTATACTTCTAGACAGTTCAATATGTCTTGGAGGTAGCTTGTGAAAAATGTTGTCTTGGCCGTTCTTGTCTTTTTTGTGTCTATTCTGTCCGCTTCTGCCCAAATGCCGGACTACCGGCACTGGCCCGATATCCGCGGATATGCAGGCCCCCACAAAGTGGACGGCCGAACTCAAAAGTTCTACTACGTCGCGAAAACCAGCGACGGGAAAGAAAAGAACCTAACAACCTTTTACTTTGCGAAAGGCAGCGAAGAAGTCCGCGTTGTCTTCAACGCCCAAGGCACGGACCAGGGCCAGTTCGCCACCCATTTCTATCCCGGTGGCCACGAATTCTACGTCCGCGAACACAGCTTCGCCGATTGGCGAAAGGTCTCCTGGACTGACGCGCAAAGATTCCTCCGGAAAAATAATGTCTGGTTGAAAAAGTACGAGCCCAAATAGGGCTCGTCGTTTTTTATCTATACCGTCCCGTCGTAGCGGGACGTTTCTTCGGTTTCCCACGGGAAGATCACCCATCTCTTTTTCTCCCGCGCGAAGAAGCTTGGCGTGGCGTCCACGGCGGCCTTGTTGAAATAGATGCTCGCCACCTCGAATCCCTGCCCCAAAGAGGCCATCAGGCGCCTCACCGTTCCGCCGCCATCTATAATGTCATCCACGATGAGCGTGCGCCTGGTTATGTCTTCGCGGCTTAAAACGAGCGGGGTGTTCATCAGATGAGAAAGCTTCACCGCGATGACCAATCCGCCGCGCGGTATTCCGTACACGCCGCTGAAGTTTCTGTCTTTCGCCCACGCGGCCATCTTTTTAGCGTCTTCGTCAAATTGCCTCCATGTGTAATATTCTTTAGGCGCTTCTCTCATTTTTCCGCTCCTGGCAGAATAAATAAAAACTAATTTCTATGATAAAAGAAAGTGCTCGTGTTGGCAATTTCCTACGTGGTGCCCGGGGCCGGAGTCGGACCGGCATGCTCTTGCGAGCGCAGCATCTTAAGTGCTGTGTGTCTGCCTATTTCACCACCCGGGCTTATCAGCTTTTAGGTTATAGGTTTTAGGTGATAGTTTCAAGCGGAAAAGTTATCTTAATAAACTATCAATGAATTTCTCAAGCGGCGTTCGCCAATCCTTTTCTAATTGAGAATAGAGCAAGCGCAACAACTTTCCATTTTTCGTCTTCTTGGCTTTCGCCAATTTATTAAGTTTGCGCAGAATTCTCTTGTCTTGCGCTTTGTCTAAAACGTATGGCGTCTTCGGTTTCGGAGGAATTTTCATATGAGGCCCGAGCAAGATGTGCGCCCGCGCATAACTCTTTTGTTCCGACGATAAATTTTGAGGCCTAGGGGAGAATCGAACTCCCGTATAGTTCTTTTGCAGAGAACCGCCTTACCACTTGGCTACTAGGCCACACATTCCTATCTATAATTAAAATTAAATTGAGGAGGGGCGAGGTGTCCTCTTCGCGCGGCTCTTCGACCGAGCGAGCATGGTCTCCGACCGCAGTCGGAAGAGCGAGGTCGACCTGCCTGCCGGCAGGCAGGAGCGCCAATGAAAATCCTCGCTGGGGATTTGAGTGGTAGCGGAGGGGATACCTCGTCTCGACCACATCACTTATTATGCTTGTCAATGAGAAGTTTTTCAACCCTCGCCGCGTTTTCCGAGCCGTAGTCAATTTCGAACTGAATCTTCGGCATCGGCTTGATATTGATCTTCTTCATCAAGAGATACTGGAGTTCGCGCTGGGCACTCTCTACGATAGACAAAACTTTTTTGTCCAACGATGACGGCACAACGCCAAGCTTGATTCTCGCGATGTCGAGTTTTTTGTTCACCTCGACGCCCGTGATTGTCACAAGCGCGGGAAACTCCACCTCCCGCAACAGCAGTTTGCCGAGTTCTTGCTGAATCAAACTTTGGACGCGCTCGGAACGATGGGTCATATCCGTGTCATGTGTCAAGTGTCAGGTGTCAGGTGCCAAGATTTTTTACCGCTTGACTTGATACTTTATTTTTTAATGACGATCTTATCCCCTACCGCGATAGCTGTTTGAGAATTGACGACAAGTCCGATTTCCTTTCCGGCTTCGGCCTGGGTCAAATCCGCCTTCTTCTCCCGAATGCTCAACACTTTTCCGAAGCCGGCTTTAGTGTCCGCGCGCTCGATCTCGAAAGGCATTTTCGTTCTGAAAACGCCGCTCGTAATCTTGCCTCCCACCAGCTGTTCGTTCAATCTTTTCTGGTTGAAAATGGCGAGCACCTCGAGCTCACCGATCGTTTTCGGCTTGCCGAGCTCCGCCAAAAAATCCTGCGCGGCTTTCACGAGATCATAGACGATGTCAGAGGTAATAATCTTCACCTCGTGCGGTTCGGCGAGATTCTTTGCTCCTTTGTCCACTTTATTTTTGAAGCCGATGATAATTGCCTCGGTTGCGATTGCACTCTTTACGTCGCCGTCGGTAATGTCTCCAACCGATTCATTAATAATGTGAAGGGGTTTGTCCTCGGTACCCATAGCTCCGATGATGGATGAAAGCACCTCGAGCGATCCGGCATCTGACGCTTTGAGGATAAGATTCAGCGTGTCCTTGTTGATCTTTGATTCGCCAGATACTACTTTTGTTGCTTTTTTAGCGACAAAGGATGGTGATGGCTCTTGTGATTGGGACGACGGGGCATTTGAAAAAACTTCTCCGACACGCGGCAAACTCTCAAAACCAACTATCAGCGCCGGGGCAGATGGCTCGAGAGATTCTGCCACCTTCCCCATAAAATTTTCCAGAATCTTGACCTTTCCTTTCGCGGAAGGAGTATATATCTCACTGCCGCGCTTCAAGACGCCGTTTTTTACTATCACCGCGACCTCAAGGCCGCGCCGCGAGTCGCGCTTTGCCTCAAGCACGAACCCCGATGCCGGCGCCGCGGGATCGAATGTCAAATTCTCCACGTCCGCGGAGAGCACTATGAGGTCGAGCAAATCGTTCACGCCTTCTCCGGTTTTCGAGGACACCCCGTGAAAACTCACCTGTCCGCCATACCCCTCGAGGAGCACCCCGGCGGCGGTGAGATCGTTTTTTACCCTATTGATGTCGGCGCCCGGCTTGTCTATCTTTGTGATTGCCACCACGAACGACGTCTTCGCGTCATTCAAGGTCTTGACCGCTTCTTTCGTTTGCGGTTTTACGCTCTCATCCGCCGCCACAACGAGAATGGCAAGGTCCGCCACCTCGGCTCCCCGCGACCGCATTTTCGAAAATGCTTCGTGGCCCGGCGTGTCGATGAAGGTGATTTTTCTAGCAGGGGCCGAAAAATCACTCGCGGATTTTCGCTGATTCTTATCCGCGGATATCCGCTGATTATCCGCATTAATCTGCAGTTCACCAGAACGGTGAACTATTTCGTATGCGGCCACGGCTTGCGTAATTCCTCCGGCCTCCTTCGCGGCAACATTTGCCTTTCGAATATAATCCAAAAGCGACGTCTTTCCATGATCGACGTGCCCCATCACCACCACAACCGGCGGCCGCGGTCTCAATTGTGCGCTTTCGGATTTCTCTTTCATCGTCCATAAAACTTACCAGAAAAATTTAGTAAAAACAAGTGGCTTCGTTGATTTTTTTATTGAACCTGATACTCTTGAGCTAGCAGTTTTATGGGTCGCAACGGAGGTCCAAATGAAAGAAAAACAAACTACCGTGGACGAGGTGGTGATATTTCTGATAAACGACGGCTATCAAGCGGTTGAGCAAAGACCAAGATTGGTAGGATCCTACCAAGACGAAGCGGACACGCTCGTTCGGATCAATGTTCTTCATTACAACTTCCGCGTGGCGCTCGTCATAGCGAGAAAATTCGGCGCAACAAGGGAGACGCTCGACTTCGTGGTTAATAATTACGTCGACCGCTCACGAGACAAAGAGAAGGGAACTCACACTCTCCTCAAAATGAGCTATATCGGGTCGCTCCGCAGGATGACCGAACTGCCAAAGGTGAACTCCATTATCGAATTCGCGCGGCTTGGAGCGTCGCAGGGAGCGAAAGAAAATCTGATGGCGGAATTTGTACGGACGGGGCAGCGCAACGGAGCAATGACCATGGCAGAGCTACTCGGCAGACAACTCACCAAGCCGGAAATCCTGAAACTCGTTGAGGCATACAACGACGGGGGTTCCCGATGCGACACCGATGAGGCAGTCCTGAAAAATCTGGCAGCGCGGTCGCTCGGCGCAAGAGACGCGGAAGAAATCGGCGCGATGATCGACGAAAGCAGAAGAGAATTCAATTCTCATATCGACTAAAGGGATTCGGGAGGCCGCGCGGCCTCCCATTTTTTTAACAAAAACTTGTAAAAACGCGTCGAGATATATAAACTCAATTGGTGTGGAGGCGTGCCGGAGCGGTTTAACGGAACGGTTGGTTCCCGATTTTCTTAACGAGTAAAATGAGTTTAGAAAATCGCAATCCCGCTTTTGGCGGAAGGGTGGCCGAGTGGCTTAAGGCAAAGGTTTGCTAAACCTTGACCTCGAAAGGGGTCTCGTGGGTTCGAATCCCACCCCTTCCGCAATTGGAAAAATGCGAATTTGAAGAGGTCGGCTCGCGGTGCGAGACGCGCCGCTCGGCCAACAAAACAAAGGGTTTCTGGGACGAAGAGGAAAAGAATCTATCAATGAATAGCGTTACCTTGATTTATTGCCCGTAATTATTTACCATCACGGGAGCATGTCTTGATTCAAAAAGGAGCGGGCGTGGAACAAACAAAATACGCTCTTGTTTGTGAGCCGTCCGAAAATTTGGACGGAGGATTAAAAGTGAAAGACCTGGGGCCGGTAGATCTGGCGCGAGCGGGGAAACAGCACCGCGATTATCGAAGGGCGTTGCATTCCATTCTTGGGTACAATATCGTGACACTGCCGCCCGACCCGACTCATCCAGACAGCGTGTTTGTTGAGGATCCGGCCGTCGTCATTAAAGACGCGCTCGTCATCAGCAGTCTTCGTCGTAGAGAAAGGCAAGGCGAAGAAGGCAACGTATTCAACGCGCTCAAGGCTTTTTTCCACTATATCACGTTCATCGAGCATCACGGCTATCTTGAAGGCGGAGATGTGATCGTGACCGACCGCGTGGTGTACGTCGGCATATCGAGACGGACCAACCATAGGGGCGCCGACCAGCTTGCCGGAATCGTGCGCCGGAACTTTGGCCTTCCGGTGAAGAAAATCGAACTCCCCGGAGCGTTTCTCGATCGCAATCTGCATCTCAAGGGCGGCGCAACGTTTCATAAAATCGGGGGGTCAGGAATACTCTTGGTTTCCGAAGAGATCGTCCACCGCTTCAAGGACGATGGGTTCGAACTCCTCGTAACTCCGGCCAAAGAGCGATTCGGCGCGAATTGCATCTCCGAAGACGGCAGAATCATTGTCGGTAGCAACAAACCAAAGACGAAACGGCTTTTGAAAGACCGGGGGTTCGAAATTCAAGAAGTCGACATTTCCGAGTTCGAAAAGATAGACGGCGCTCTCACATGCCTTTCCAAGTCGTTCGTTGCGTAATGAATGAGGCAGCACTTTGTGCTGCCCTCACTTTTATAAACTCCTCAATTTCCAGACCCGGCTAATCGGCTCTTCCATCCTTCTTCGACTTCTTGCGGAAATTCAACTTTAATTCTGTTTTGGTAGATTCTATCCCACATTCTGCGTTCAGCAAATCCCGCCACCCAGCCGCCGGAGACCTGCGTCTCCGCGTCGCCGCTTATTCGCTTCATATACTCAGGCACGACGATTGGTTTCGGCGCGTCGTACCCCCAGCGCGTCACGATCGTGTACTCCGGAGTGTAGCACGCAATCGATAGGTCATCGGGGCCGTTCGAGGTCCCCGTTTTACAGGCAACCTGTTGCTCAATTCCGCGCATCGATCTTTGTGCCGTTCCGATTTTTGTCACCGCTCTCATGATCATGGTCATTTTTGCGGACGTCTCTTCCGAGAGAACTCTTTTTCCTTCCGGCTCCGGAGCCTTGTAGAGCAATTTGCCGTCCACATCTCTCACTTCTTGAATAAGGGTCGGCCTGATATACGTGCCGCCGCGCGCGAAAACGCTGAAAGCGCCAGCAAGCTCGAGTAAGCTCGCCCCCGATCCGCCGATTGCGGTCGGCAGATACAGCTCAAGGCCTCTCCTGTCATATTTTTCGCGTGGTTTCTTAAACCATACTTCCCCGTCGGAATCGGCGAATTCGTTTTTATAGCCGCGCACGCCCATGCTGTTTGCCACCTCGATGACCGACCGGATGCCGATTCTTCGGGCAATGTCGAGCGCGCCCAGATTGACCGACCTGATCCCTACAACGGCAAGATCGATGAACCCCTTCCGAACAGGGTTCTTCTCTTCGAAGTTTTGCGGGACCCAGCGCTTGATTACTCTGCCGTGAATATCTATCTTGTCGGGCAAGCTAAACGGGCAGTTGCACACCTTCGTATCAAGATCCATTCCGAAACGCTCAATCGCCGCGGCCAACGTGAACACCTTAAAAAGCGATCCTGGCGACCTCAAAGAGAAAACTCTGTTAAATTGCGATTCCCCAAAGTTATGGCCGCCGACCAAAGCGACGATATTCCCCGTTTCATTTTCAATGACAATCGCCGAGCCCTCGATTTTTTCTTTGGTCGTGACTTCGCGGTTCAATTCTTGATACTGGCGCTCGACCTCTTCGGAAACAGTGATTTGGATAGCCGGATCGATGGTTGTCCCGATCCGCAGACCCATACGCGACGTGATGTCGTCGTCCTTGAAACCTTGAGCAAGAAGAAATGCCTTGGTCATCGTTGCGGCATGTCCAAACTTCAGATTTTTGAACGGGGTGATATGGAGAATACCGAGTTGCGGCGGATCGTCTTTGGTAAAAAGAGACGCCTCGTAATCATAGCGGCTTATGGCTTCGTCCTCCATCGTCCTCCTCAACACGTAGTTATACCTGTCGCGAGCAACGGCAATTCTGTGGCCTTCTTCGAGGAACTTTTCTTTGTATCGGGCTTCGAGCGCCAAGAACGCTTCTTCGCTCATGCCGGGCTTGCGTTCCGGTTTCTCGGGTTCATGAAATATCGGACAGTACTTCACGGGAGATTTATTCAAAGCAACAAGAATCGCGACCTCTTCTGGCGACGGAGTTTCTCCGATGCTCTTTCCGAAATAGAAGCGCCTCGCCTCTTTCAGGCCGTTCGCGCCGTGGCCGAAATAAGCGCAATTAAGAAGAATCTCCATGATTCTGTCTTTTGAATATCTCTTCTCCAACTGAAAGGCAACTCTTGCTTCCTTCACTTTTCTTGACAAACTCGACTCGAGTGTTGCGAAAGAATCTTCTTCGTCCGCGAAACAGATCCTTGCCGCTTGCTGGGTGATTGTGCTTGCGCCGGATTTCTGGCCGTAATGCCATCCGATGCGATAAAGCAATTGGATGGACGACGCGCGGCCAAATGCCCAAGGGTCCACTCCCGAATGAGAGTAGAATCTTTGATCTTCCGCGGCGACGTATCCTTTAATGAAGAGCGGCGGAACTTCCCCGATCTTTACGGGGTCCCGAACTTCGTCGAAATATCGCCAGATCGGTTCGCCGTTTTTGTCGTCGACGCGGGAACTCAGCTTCTTATAGTCGGGGCGATTAAACTTGGACCAGTCGAGCGGCTTGCCGTGAGAATCGTTCAGATCTCCAAGGTAGGGAATATATCCCGTATAAAACCGTAGCACCGCGTATCCCCCAAGAGCAGAGAGCGCCACGATCAAAAACGCTCCAGCGAACACTCCGGTTATCAGTTTGAACGCCTTGAGGAGCCGCGGCCGCTTTCTTATGAGCCGAAAACCGGACTTATCAGCCACAGAGAGGAACCACTCCCCTAAAAGTTCTTTGGCAGACGATGACCGCCTGAAAAAGCCCATCCGTGCCTCCTTTTTCTGGAATCAATCTTCTGCTGTTTAGCGTAGCAGGTTGGCACCCCTGTTTCAAACTTGGGGAAAACAGAGAAATAAAACGGGCCGGGTGCGTGTTGCACTCCGGCCCATCGGCATTACATCAGCCTGCGTTCTTCCCACAACGCGTAGAAATACTTGTTCGGTTCTGGGTCGGGGTAGTCGGCGATATTGTAGAGGTGCGCAAGGTACAGCGAGAGACCAGAGCCGCCCGGATTTTCGAGAAATTTGATGGGTCGACCGCCCTCCGCCCTCTTAAAGAGCAAATCTTTCAGAAATTCGCGAGCCGCTTCGAGCAGTACTGCTTCGTCTCCGAGCTCCGGCAGGCCGGTGAGCCCCATACTCGGCAGTTCGAGTTCCGGGCAAAACGGAAGAGCGATCGCGCCGCCCCATTCCCCCCACGGCAGGGCGCTTGGATTTCGGCTCTGTCGGCTTGAGCAATGCTTCGGATGTCGCGCGAGACGCCCCAGCTTTTCCTGGACGACGTAGATTCTCTTTGCCGGATCGTCCTTCATGGGTTCCCCGATAAGGGTTGGAGGAAAATACATTCTTCCGGTCGTTCTCTCTGCGGCGCAGAAGTGAGCGTTCTCTTTTCCTTGCCACTTCGGATCGTCCGCGAAAAGTTGCCTGGCGGTAGCGAAAACGTCAGCTACCATTCGCACCAGTCTATCGTACTCCGCGATTGTCATCGACATATGCACCCCTTTTTACCTTGACGGAAATTCTTCTTTGAATCCGAACGCCGGCGGGCGAAAATGAAGACATGAAAA
>CAYLWL010000011.1:0-21410 GCA_964387675.1 uncultured Candidatus Saccharibacteria bacterium | reverse complement strand
ACCAAACAAAAAACGGCCGCAAGTGTGCCGTTCGGATTGAGGGTCTAATGTACGGAGATGTTCTGCGTCCCATGGTACGAGAATGATTTTAGCTTGTCAATAGTGCGTAGGCGCGGGGTGAGACGATGATTTACAAGAAAGTAGTGACTTGATATGCTCATCTCAGACACTTCTGAATGGAACATGGAGCAATAAATGGGATTTCTTCTGATTTTGTTGGCTTTAGGAATTACCTCTTACTCCATTCGAAAATTTATAAAAGACCTAAGAGACCCGCGCACCTGTTCAATAAAACCAGGTGGAAATTCCGACGTGCGGAGGCAAATCATCGAGTGGATATCGGCATCGACATTTTTGGCATTAGGCCTGTATCTCGTCACCGACGTTCGCTGGTGGGCACTGCCTCTATTTTTGCTTGGTTCGTTAGCTTCCAGTATTTTTGCTGTAAACTTTATTACCGGGCTGATCGTAAAAAAAGACCGTTCGTGAGGACGGCTTTTTTATTTGTGCGGCGGGGATGGGACGATGTTCTAATTAACAAAAGTTCTTACTTCTGATTCGATTAGTGTTCTTTGTATATCTGTTTTAGAAAAAACTTCCAATCACTTGGAATGGAAGAAGTTTTTTCAAAAAATCGGCTCTAACCCCGAAATCAAGGACAAAACGCTTTCAATCAATTGGGGCGAACTCTGGGATTTTACGGCGAAAACAAAAGCGGATTTTGCCCTGCGGAGCGCGGCGTACTCGCCGCGCGGAGCAGTCAATTCCGAACAAGTTACAATTTGTGCGCGGGAGAGGACTCGAACCTCCAAGCCTTGCGGCACCACCTCCTCAAGATGGCGAGTTTACCAATTTCTCCACCCGCGCGTTTAAAGATATTGTAATTTGCATTTTCGAAATTGTAAATGTAGAGTAAGGGCAGTATTTCCAATAACGCACGGGGGTGATGAGGTGAAGTTGACGATACGGGTTTGCATTGAAACTGTTTTTGCGAGGCCGCAGATAAACACAAAAACGCCGTTCCATCTCTGGAATGGCATCTTTTTTTACTTATATCGACACCCCCAATCGTTCCCGGATTTTACTTCCGGAAATCTTCCGGACGAAATAGAGTTTCGATTTGTGAACCTTCTTCGGGGAGCTTACGACTTCAACTTTCACAATGGCCGGCGAATGAACCGGATATACCTTCTCAACGCCGACTCCGGCCAAAATGCCGCGAACCGTAAACGTCGCGCCGGCCTCTAAACCGTGCTTCCGCGCGATCACGAGTCCCGTAAAAGGGGTTTTGCCTTCGTAGACCTTCACTTTGCTTCCCGGTTTTATTTTTTTGAGCGTTTCTAAATCAATCATCGTTTTATTGGATCATGGATCAAGTGTCATGGGTCAGGAATTAAAAATCTTGACGCCTGATGCCCGACACTTTACTGCACGATACTTCGCACTTTGTTGATAAGATCGTCTATGGAAACCCTGACTTTGACGAAATATTCCTTTGCTCCCAAACTCTTCGCTTTTTCGATATCGCTGTCTTGGGCCAAATTACTCAAGATCACGACCGGAATTTTATTGAGCTGGGGATCGAGCGAAACCGCCTCCAGCACTTCGAAACCGGAAACCTTCGGCATGATCAAATCGAGTACGATCAAGTCCGGCTTCTCTTGCTTTAAAAGTTTCAACGCTTCGTCCCCGTCAAACGCCTGGAGCGCCACAAACCCGTCTTTTTCGAGCCGAGCTTTAATAAGAGACGACAAAAACCTGTCGTCTTCGATAACCATAATGGTCTTCTGAGCGGCCATAGAACGAGTATATCACACCCGATCTTTCATGCAACACCTCCCGCTTTGGCAGATAACGGACTTCTAAAAGAGTTTTTTAGTTGCCCCAATTAAGCGTCAAGTGTCAGGCGTCAAGCGTCAAGATTTCTTGACCCATGACCCATGACCCGTGATACTTCGACTATAGTTTAATTGATCCACGCACAGCTTCCGCTACGCGTGCCTTGTTACAACTTAGCTCTGATTACCGAGCTTACCCTGGTCCGCGAAAGCGAATTTCAGGTATTCCCGGCTCTCCTAGCCTGATGGGCAGTGAGTACAGGACTCGAGAACGTATTCACCGCGGCGTGGCTGATCCGCGATTACTAGCGATTCCGGCTTCATGGGGGCGAGTTGCAGCCCCCAATCCGAACTGGGACCGAGTTTGATGGGATTAGCTCCCCCTTGCGGGTTGGCAACCCATTGTCTCGGCCATTGTAACACGAGTGTCGCCCAGGGCATCAGAGGGCCATGCGGATTTGACGTCATCCCCTCCTTCCTCCCAGCCCGAAGCGCACACGCATGCGCTTCGAGTAAAAAGTTCATAAAGTTATAAAGTGAAAAGCAACTTTCAACATTATAACTTTCTACTTTTGACTGGAAGCGCGCTCCGCGCGCTTTGGGCTGGGCAGTTTCGCGTGACATATATAACACGCGATAGGGGTTGCGCTCGTTACCCCACTTAAGGGAACATTTCAAAACACGAGCTGACGACAACCATGCAGCACCTGTCCCTGCTGTCCTTGAGAGAGGGCTCACGTTTCCGCGAGCTTTCAGCAAGAATTTCAAGCCCTGGTAAGGTTCCTCGCTTACCGTCGAATTAAACCTCATGTTCCACCGCTTGTGCGAGTCCCCGTCTATTCCTTTGAGTTTTAAGCTTGCGCTCGTACTTCCCAGGCGGCCGACTTAACGCGTTAGCTACGGCACTCCGAGGGTCGATACTCGAAACACCAAGTCGGCATCGTTTAGGGCGTGGACTACAAGGGTATCTACAATTTTGTTGCTAGCAACAAAATTGCAATTTCCAATTTCTAATTTCTAATTTCCAATGAAAATTGATTCATTGAAAATTATTTGAGAATTTAGAACTGAAAATTGAAAATTGTTACTGGGCAAGACATTTCTGCTTGCCTCTGCATGTCGCCATGCAGTTCGGACTATATCATATGCTCGGATTTCGGATATCAGAGATCGGATATCGGATAGATTTTTATCTGATATCTGAAATCTGATGTCTGACATCTGAACACTTCGGCGTATAGTCTCTACGGATTCCAGACATCGGATTTCGGACATCAGATTTCGGATTTTGTCCGACATCTGACATCTGATTTCTGACATCTGATCTTTCCTCGGAATTGTCTGCTCAAATTTTTGGAGGTCAAAATTTTAATCTTGACAAACACCACAGTAATGATGTATACTCTACAATAGTTCACGCTTTTTTGAGAGGAGCCGAATTATGTTGAGTAACGTTTACCAATACTTCGTGAACGCCATCAATGAGTGGCGCGAGATACTCTCCGTGCCAGAAAGTTGGGGATTCGTTCTCTTAGCTGTTGTAATCTTCGGTGCGCCCATAGCCGGATTGTACTTCGGCTATCTCACCGACCGTCGGCATTCTCTCGGTGTATGGAATGCGGGTTGGTGGGAGTATTTCAAACGCCAGCTCCGAAGCGATTGGTAGTCGTTGCTGATTCAACATACCATATACCATGATGTGCCCCACCAACTTGTGCGGGCACTTCTTTTTTCCAAAAATTTGAGCAGAGTTTTTCCGATATAGCCGTCCCGACGATTCGCTCGCGCGAATGTCGGGATCTTTGATTTTCTACCCCTTTGGGGAAAGAAAATCTAAAGAAATTTTTACTCCTCCGTTCGTATATCGAACCGAACGAAGCGAGGGACTATCTCCTCCATACCCATGGAGGGATTATCTGTGTCAAGCTCCTCGAATTGGTTCGAAGCATGCCGCGCAGTTCCGATTTGCTTGGTCTGTCCGCCAGCTGGCGGACAGAAATCGGAACGAGCGAAAAGAAAATTTTTCCGCTGGAGAAAAATTATTCTGGTGCTTCGAAACAGTTCGAGAAGCTTGACTACGCAAGATAATCACGTAATCCTTTTTGCTCCCCACGCTTTCGCGTCTTAGAGTCAGGAAGGTCCCAGTGCACTGCCTTCGCCTTTGGTGTTTCGCACGATATCAACGGATTTCACCCCTACACCGTGCGCTCCATGCACCTCTAACCTCCTCCAGTCCGATCGTATCTTTCGCAGATTCACCGTTAGGCGGTGAGATTTAACGAAAGACGCATCGGACCTCCTGCACGCGCTTTACGCCCAATAAATCCGGATAACGCTTGAGGTCTACGTATTACCGCTGGTGCTGGCCCCGTCACCATACATCGTGCATGGCATCAGGAATCGTGGACTATACCATCATCCTGTATTTCTACAGGAGCTCGGCGTCTTATAGTGAATTTCACTATCTCACCCTTTCGGGATCAGTCTCTGAGGGGTCAATCCGCCAGCTGGCGGACGACTTCCCTGCTGATTGTTTGTGATGGACCCGCGAAGGGCGCACCATATCACAACTTTCCAGCATATGAGCCAAGTTTATTTTTTCGAGGCATTACTGCTACGCTACGCGCCTCCAGCCCTTCGCACACGATGTTTGGTGCGGGGCTGGCACGTAGTTACCCACCTCTTTCCGTTAGGTACAATCAGACGCACCTCACTAAAGCTCGGTGCTTAAAAATTCAAAATGCAAGGGTCAAAAATCAAAATGACAAGTTAAAATTCAAAAAGAAACTCTCTTTAAATTTTTTCTTTTTCATTTTGGATTTTGAGATTTGATTTTTGATTTCAAGCAGCTCGCCTTAGTGAGATACGCCTTTCTCCCTAACTACCGCGGTTTACAACCCGAAGGCCTTCTTCCCGCACGCGGCGTCGCTCGATCAGACTTTCGTCCATTGTCGAATATTCTCGGCTACTGCCACCCGTAGGTGTACGAACCGTGTCTCAGTTTCGTCGTTGGAGATCGGGCTCTCACCCCTCCTACCGGTCATCGCCTTGGTGAGCCATTACCTCACCAACTAGCTGATCGGGCCTAGGCCGCTCCCAGAGTGGATTGCTCCTTTACCCAGCACTTTCTTTGTTTTACAAAAGACTTTCTTTAATTCGCCGTTTAATGTGAGTTCTAGCATTTCCATAATGCTTCAACATCTGCTCACGTCGGCGAGCATCTTTTTCTGACTTAAATCCTTCGATATAGACAATTTCCCATGGCACACCGAATTTTGTTGAAGTGTTCTTCAACTGATTGTGCGCCGAAAGTCTTTTGTCTAGATCTGCGGTAAAGCCAAAATATAAGTCTTTAGTTTTTACGCTTTGTATCACATACACATAAAACATATATATGTATGTATTATAAAACAAAGAAAGTGCTGGGACTATCAGGAATTACCTCGCCTTTCGGCGAGCTATGCCTGTCTCCGGGGTACGTACCAGGGTGTTACTAACTCGTTCGCCACTGTCAGATATCGGACTTCAGACGTCAGAAGTCAGATTTAAATGGCATTATTTTTAATTTTTTGAACTAATGAATTAACCTGTTTTGATTCCGCTTGGTATTGTTCAATGAGGGTACTACACAACTCAAGATTGACGTCCGTAAACTTCAAAATTTGAATCTGTCGTAAATGAGTTATAGTTTCATCAGATGAGCCAAGCGCCATAAGTAGAAATCGCTTGAATTCAGGTTGCGAATCTTTTTTCGCATATCCCTCGGCGATTTGAGCAGAAATAGCTTTCGCAGAATTACACAGCTGAGATCGAAGTTCAAACTCGCTCCTTGGAAGTTGTTTTGCAAGTTCATACACCTGCGGCAAAAGTTCCATGGCAGTTCGATAGATTCTCAACTCGTTAATATTCATTAGTCCCAAGTATACCATCCGAAATCTGATATCCGAAGTCCGACATCTGACCGTTCGACTTGCATGCCTTATCCACGCCGCCAGCGTTCATCCTGGACCAGGATCAAATCCTCTATAAAGAAGGCCGTTAAGCCCTCTTCTTTGGCATACGCCAAAGAAGAGGGATGTCACAGCTCTTTAATTTGCCCAGCACATATTTTTGGAAGTCAAGAAAATAATATCTTGACAGGCGCACTCGCTTGAGTTACCCTTTCTCTAGCTTCGTTCTTCGCTTTCGGGAGGTTGCGGTGATAATTAGACTGGTCAATAAGGAACTTCGGCTCGTCGGAGAGGTGGAAGAAAGGGGTGGCAACACGTTCGTCCAGGGATCGGTGATACAAGCAACGAACGGATCGTTGTTTGTGGTCGAGAGCATCACTACCGATATCAAAGGCACAATGACATTCGTTGTCGAACCGTTTCTCCTCACCCGATAGACCTCTTTGATTTGCCCCCGCCGCGACCCACAAGGTCGCGGCTTAATTTTTCTTCCAAAAATATGTGCTGGACTTTTAGAACTTGAACTGTTCGCGACATTTTACAAAACGTCGCCAAAAGGAATGTCCAAATTTTCAAACTTTGCAAAAAGCTAGCAATGTTATTGGCCCAGCCCCACTTTTGCAAACCACGTCATTTGGGATAAAACAAGATCTCCGCAAGAACTTGCTTTCACCTCTACAACATCATCAGCAAAAGTGGAGCTGGACTCAATTTTGTTGCTAAAAATTCTGCGCTGTAGCTTGAATTTTTAGACAAAATTGGGACAACTAAAAAACTCTAGAAGGCTGTTAAAAATTTGGAGGCGAAGCCGAACAAATTTTGTTACAGCTTCTTGAGTCCCGCACCTTTTGCAACACCAATTTTGCAATTGCACAAACGAAGCCGCAAGGCGACTCCGGCCATAAAACTATGTATATGCAAAATCTCTGCGACAAAAGGTGCGGGGCTCTCGCCCATAATTTATAACGCCTTCTTCTCAATTTATACTAGCCCGGCTTGAAACGGGCCCCTTGTCCCGATACGGACAAGGATCTTTTTCAATTCTAAAAAAGCAGTCATGGCCATGACTGCTTCGTCACTCGATTGTTGAATAAGTGATAGAAGTACTCATGGCGTCACGAGGTCAATTATAGTATGAACCGCCCCCTCCTTGTCAAGTGCTCAAAAATCGCGTACGATACCCCTAGCATCTCCCGAAAAGTAAGGAGTTTTATGGCTACCGCATTTCAGCAAACTTCCTCGGATTTCGTGTATTCCTGCGAAATTGTGCCTCTCGCGCGCTTGTTGCGCCAGGATTTGAGGATTTGGCTCCTTAAGGTCTATCTGCATCATCCCGACACGCTCAAGCAGGATTTGTCGGCCATCGGAGAAGCGATAGAGAATAAAAATGAAGCACGATTGAGAGGTATCCTCCGGAAATATCGTCCCCAGGACGAACCGGCTATCGCGAGCGCGCAGTAAGAAGAATCACTGATGAGCGGCCCCGAAAAGCCGCTCTTAACGTTTTTTATAGAGTTCGTTCAGTTTCGCGCGGGTTACCGCCCCAACGAAACCGGTCCCCCGGGTCAATCCCACGGGCGTAAGTATCTCCGATGCATACTTTTCCTGAAACCGGATGATGGCCGCTCGCGTCTTTAGGCCGAAGTATCCGGTAACCATTGCTTCGGGGTATACTCCCTCGCCCACCAGAAATTGCTGGAGCGCGTTCACGTCTTCTCCTCGAAATCCCATTTTCAGATTTCTTGTAAACCTATCTTCTGCGGGAGGCGGAACGTATACCACGATCGGAGGCGGGACAATGGTTGACGACGGAGCTACGGGTACCGCGGGCGAACTGCTCGCCGTTGAAGTCGCGGCGGCGCTCACGGCTGCGCTCGTTGAAGTGGGAGCGGCTTCCGCGGTTGAAGGGGCAACCTTGTCTACGATCGAAACGGCAATGTAGTTAGAATCCGGCGAACAAACCCCGGAGGCGGCGCACGCATTCACTCGATATTCATAACTCGTACCGAGCGTCACGGAAGTTCGCGAAAAGCTTGTCGAGGCAGTTCCCGCAAAAATAAGATACCAAGAACCGTATCCCGGCGGAGTTCTTTCCAATAACTTGTATTCAATGGCGTCGGGAACCTGCGTCCAACTCAAATTGACCGGTATCACGGAGGCGGACGGCCCGCTCAAAACCGGGGCAACGATACTATCCGCATTCGCAAAAGAAACGCCCGCGCACAGTCCTGTTATGATAAGAGCCGAATATCTCCAATTTCGTAAAAACATGTTACTTACATTTTACCATGCATTGCTCTTGTCAAAAAATTCACTCTGTGTACAATGAGGATATGAAAAAAGATATACATCCGCAATATTTCACCAAGGCCAATGTCCGCTGTAATTGCGGGAACAGTTTTACCGTGGGAGCGACGAAAGAAAACATCCGCGTCGAAATTTGCTACAAGTGCCATCCGTTCTATACCGGAGATGAAAAGCTGATAGACACCGCCGGCCGGATTGAGAAGTTTAAGGCGAGAAAAGGAAGGGCGGTTGCGCCGAAAGCGAAGAAGGTGCGCGCGAAGAAGCAATAATAAACGAGGAGCAAATAGTTATATCAGAAACACCAAAACCCCCTTGCGGGGGTTTTAGCCAAACAGAACCGTATGGGACATGCCTCGGTCGACGTCGTCGTCGAGGTACGCTCACACTCATTCGTAGGTAGTGTAGCATATTGGGGTGGAAAAAGCAACACGCCGCTTGACAGGAATCTTATTTTATGCTAGCATTCCAACAGAGGTTAAACCCTGCCATTAGGGCGGCTCATGATGAGCGAGAGGGTAAAGGCCACTTCACAGGAGAACCGTCATGAAATCGAACGCTCGGAGACCCTTCGTGGAGACGTTGTGGAATCACTACCGCTGGGTTGATGTCGGCCAGCCGTACCTCGTACCCGCGTACGAGAGAATTCTCGGTTACGGATACTCGCCGGCCGGCGTACGAGAAGAGCAAGATGCCCGCAAGGAAGAGCACTGGGGCAGGAAAGAAACCTGCCGCAGGTGCCAACGAACCAGGGAGATGGGCGAGTTCACAAACTTCCCCACACTCCGCGGTGTCGCTCTCTTCTTGCTCGTCGCAGTTGGGACGTTGGCGACGCTCGCGACGTTCGCGTTCTAGTTGGGGCCCCAGGGCCTTCTCTTCGGAGAAGGCCCAATCTATTTTCTACTTCTTTCTACTTCAATTTCGAGGGGCAATACGGCGGGCGGTGCCTTTCAATGCTTTTATTTCGTCTCTCAAAAGCGCCGCCAGTTCAAAATTCAAGTCCTTCGCCGCGATGCGCATTGCCGACTCTTTTTCCTTTATCAATTTATCCAGGGCTTTTTTTGATTTTGGCACGGGCTTCATTTCAAGTTTCAATATCTCATTCACGTTCGGTAAAATATCGGTGATGGCTTTTATGATTGTTTTCGGCGTAATGCCGTGTTCCTTATTGTATTTGAGCTGGAGTTCGCGGCGGCGCTCCGTCTCCCCCACCGCTCTTTTGATAGAACCCGTGATCTGATCCGCGTATATCAAGACCTCTCCGTTCACATTGCGCGAGGCGCGGCCGATCGTCTGGATAAGAGAAGTGTCGCTCCGCAAAAATCCCTCTTTGTCCGCGTCCAAAATCGCCACAAGCGAAACCTCCGGCAAGTCCAATCCTTCCCGCAGAAGGTTCACGCCGACAAGCACATCGAACCCACCTTTCACATCCGAGCCCCTGCGAAGATTCGTGAGAATCCTGATGCGATCGAGCGTCTTAACGTCGCTATGAAGATAGGTGACCTTTATCTTTTTTTCTTCGAGATACGCGCTCAAATCCTCGGCCATTTTCTTCGTAAGCGTGGTCACCAAAACGCGCTCTCTGCTATTTGCTCTTTGCTCTATGCGGGGTATGAGGTCTTCTATCTGCCCTCGCGCGGGCAAAATCGTAACTTTTGGATCAATAAGGCCTGTCGGGCGAATAATCTGCTCCACGGTTTGCCCTCGGGGAGGGATGCTTTTTTCTTTTTCATACGGTCCGGGCGTGGCGGAAGTGTAAATCGTTTGGCCGATTCTCGATTCAAATTCTGGGAACCGTAACGGGCGGTTGTCTGCCGCCGAAGGAAGCCGAAAACCATATTCAATAAGAGTTGCTTTTCGAGATTGGTCGCCGGCATACATCCCCCGCAACTGCGGAACGGTGATATGCGATTCGTCAATCACCGTCAAGAAATCGGGGTTTCTTGACGGCGCGGATGTACGCAGATCAAACGCAGATGTACGCGGGTTCGGGAAGTAATCTAGCAATGTTTGCGGTGGCTCGCCGGGGACGCGGCCGGAAAGATGCCGAGAGTAGTTTTCGATGCCGTGGCAATAGCCAATCTCGCGCATCATCGCGACGTCGAACTTCGTTCGGCGTTCGAGACGCTCCGCTTCCAAAAACTTTTTATTCTTCTCGAAATATTTGAGCCGTTCCCGCAACTCGTCTTGGATCGCCCGTATTGCGTTCTCGCGCTCGTGCGGCTCCGTGATAAAGTGCTTTGCCGGAGCGATAAAAACTTCCGGCAGGGTCGGAGTTTTTCCGGGGCGAAAGCCCGTTACGGGGTTTACTTCATATATTTTTACAATAGTTCCGCTTTTGAGCTCGAAGTTATAGATCACTTCTCGATCCGGCGGCATAATTTCCCAATTGTCCCCGCGCAGGCGATACGTTCCTCTCTTCAAGTCGGCAGTCGTTCTTGTAAACTGAAGCTGAATCAATTTTCTCGCGAATTCTTTCCGCTCGATTTTATCCCCCACCCTGAAATGGAAGATGTTTTGGGCATACACCTCCGGCGCGCCAAGGCCATAGATGCAGGAAACGGATGCAACCACAATCGCGTCGCGGCGCGTAAGAAGCGCGGTCGTTGCCGCATGGCGGAGTTTGTCTATTTCGTCGTTAATCAGCGCTTCCTTATCTATATACGTGTCGCTCGAGGGCATATAGGCCTCTGGCTGGTAGTAGTCGTAGTATGAAACAAAATAATTGACGGAGTTGTGTGGAAAGAGTTCGCGGAATTCATTCGTAAGCTGGGCGGCGAGCGTTTTGTTGTGCGCAATGACAAGCGTCGGCTTTTGAATCTTTTCGATAACATTCGCGACCGTGAATGTTTTTCCCGAGCCCGTCACGCCCAAAAGCGTCTGGTGCTTCAGGCCGTTTTTCAAACCCGAAACGAGCGATTGGATCGCCCCAGGTTGATCACCAGCTGGTCTATGCTTTGAGATAAGCTTGAATGACTGATTCATCATAGAATGTTAAGGTTGGCTTTCCCCGTCACTAAAAAAACGGTTTTTTATCGTGAGCGAACGCGAGCGCACCGCTCGTTTTAGTGCGGGGTCACCTGCGAGCTTATGTTTGGAAATTAATTTGAAACCCATATTACATCATTCGCTTATTCGCGCGAATGAGCGAATAAGAAAGCGCAAATTCGGGCCGCGCTAAGCCCTTGTAGGTAAACTCTAGAAAGAAAGAATGGCTGTGTCAATCGCAGGGCGCTGTGCTATAGCATAGCGCTCCGAATGAAACCTCTTTTGTCAATCATTATCATTTTTGATGATTCATATAAACCCCTCGCGGCGGAGTGTCGCCAGCACTTTTTTCATCCAGCCCCACTTTTCACGAGAAAAGTTGAGCTGGACAAGCCTCGGCTCTCTTCCCTTAAATCTTAAATCCTTCTTTTTTGAGAGCGTTGAGTACTTTCACAATTTTATTTTCTGGTTGTTGTAGTATTCCCGCAAGTTTTTTTGTGGAGGATTTTTTCTGGAGCAATATCCTCAATACCCTGCCGCGCAATTGCCGGTTCGAGCCCTCGAATTTTGATTGTTTCGTATAATGTTTACTTTTTCTGTTTGGGTTTTCGATTCGATGGTCAAGGCCGCCTTCACCTCGCTTTGACGAGCCAAGCATCGCACCACTAGTGGTGAGCAGGGTCGAACCACAGTCCATCAATGCCCAATACCATTCCCGCAAGTTTTTCTTATCCACCGTCGCCGCAATCAATCTTAAAACCTCTTTATCGCTCACCGCCTGCTTGTTGCTAAAAAAGCAACAAAGGAAAACTCGGCGGATGTTGGTTTCGATAAATACTGACGGCAGATTGAATGCGAACGCACGGATAGCGCCGGCCGTTGCAGGGCCGATGCCGGGCAATCCTTCGAGCGCCGCCGTTTCGCGCGGCAGTTTCCCGCCATATTTTTTCACCACGATTTCTGCGGTTCGTTTCAGGGCAAGGGCACGACGGTTATAGCCCAATCCCTGCCACGCGCGGAGCACATCCCTCGCATTTGCCTTCGCAAGCGCACGGAAGTTTGGAAATCGCTTTAAAAACTCTTGGTATTTCCCTTCCACGCGCGACGTTTGCGTCTGCTGAAGCATGATTTCTGAAACAAGGATGCGGTAAGGGTCTCGCGTCTTTCGCCACGGAAAATCCCGCCCGTGCCTGCGGTAACAATCCCAGATCATTCTTTGAAATTTTTTCACCGACACGGCGCTTTTCATTTTTAAACATTTCGGAGGGGTCCTCCCATCACAACGTTCTCACATTCTTAAGAATGTGAGAACGTTGTATCGTCTGAAACTTAATATTTTCTCTATAGGTAAAATTCTCCAAGTGGGTGTTCATGATGATTGTGCGGCCTCGCTTTGCAGTATGCCCGGCCAAAGTCGATTAAAAGATACGTCGCCTCGAACCAGTCCTTCTTTGGTATGATCGCCATAAGATCCCTCTCGATCTTTACGGGATCAGTATGCGCTGTAAGCCCCAAAAGCTTCGCAAGGCGCTTCACGTGCGTGTCCACGGCGATCCCCTCAACGACACCATGCGCGTTCCCTAAAATGACATTTGCCGATTTTCGACCCACGCCGGGAATCATGATCATCTCCGCCATCGTTTTTGGCAGTTTTCCTTCAAACTTTTCTTTCACCACCTTGGCGGCGGCAAGGATATTTTTTGTCTTCGCGCGGTAAAATCCGCATTGATGAATATCTTTCTCGAACGCGCGTATGGTCCGCCTGCTTGCGGACGCCCTCGCGTAGTCATCCAGTTTTCGATATTTCTTGAAAAGCTTGGCTGTTACCTCGTTCACTTTTTTATCCGTACACTGGGCCGAAAGCTCAACGGCGACCAAAAGCTCCCAGTCGTTGCCATACTTCAGAACAATCTTCGCGTTCGGGAAGAGGTTTTTGAGGGATTTTATGATCTTCGCCGCGCGCTTCTTTAATTTCGGCAAATCTGCTTTCTGAATCATTGTATAATTATAAACGGTGCGCAGAATACTAACAAAAAAGTTTTTCAACCGACCTGCGCTTCTGGTTGCAAAAGAACTCTTAGGCAAATTTTTGGTTCGCAAAGTCGGCCAAAGAACCATCTCTTTGATAATCGCGGAAGTCGAGGCCTACGACGGGCCGCTGGATAAGGCATCCCATGCAAGCCGCGGAATCACGCCACGGAACGCCGCGATGTTCGGCGAGGCGGGGCATTTCTATGTCTACTTTACTTACGGTATGCACTGGATGCTTAATATTGTTACTGGCCCGAAAGGATATCCGGCAGCGGTGCTTATCCGTGCGGGTGTTAAGAGTCAGGAATCAAAAGTCAGGAATAAAACGAGGACTCCGCTCATCAATGGACCGGCGCGGCTTACGAAATACTTAAAAATAAATAAAAAACTGAACGGCCTGCAAGCCGCAAAAAAAACCGGCCTCTGGTTTGAAGCCAGAGGCGTGAGAATACGACAACAAGATATTATCGCGAGTCCCAGAATTGGAGTTGATTACGCCGGCCGGTGGGCGAAGAAATTATACAACTTTAAAATCAAACATTGATGCGCGGATCACTCCCTTCTTTTTTCAACGTAAGGAGCTTTTTTCTCGTCCCGCGGTTATAGCCACCTGGCTTGCCGTCGGAGCGCACCACGCGATGGCACGGAATCTTGGGGTTGTAGTTTTTATTCAAGATATTTCCTACCGCACGGTACGCCTTCGGCCTGCCGGCTCGGCGCGCAACTTCTTGATATGTCAAAACCTGCCCTCTCGGAATCTTGGCAACAACAGCAAAAACTTTTTCTTGAAAGGTTCGCATCGGGTAGTATCACTATAGCAGGTCATCATAATAAAGAGACCACCTACGGGGTAGATGGTCTTTCCACTTTGTAGGGCTCGAGGAGACCCGCCACTCTCGCGTACAGCAACACCGCGTTGGCATAGCTTGAGCTGTGATTGTACGCAAGAACTGCGTCTTTCTTTTGACTCGGTTCGTCGCCCCAACCGTTTCGATTCAAATATTTCGCCACGCTCATCACCGCGTCCGCTTCATTGAAAAGGTCTATCACGCCGTCTCCGTCGCCGTCGGCAACAAAATTGGGATTCAGATAAGAAGATGGTATGAACTGCGGGATGCCAAACGCTCCGGCGCTCGAACCATTGATGGCGAAAATGTCCCACCCATTGCGGCGCGCCGCTCGGATAAAAGACTTCATCTCCGCCAGAGCAAACTTCCTTTTCTTGGCAGAAGACACGTAAAGCGTGTAAAGCGTATTGAACACTCCCCGCCTTCCCATGTTGCCTTTCCCGAAGTACGTTTCAATGCGCAATATTCCCAAAATGACATCGGCATCGACTCCGTAGAGTTCTTTTGCTTTGAGAAAATACTCCTGGTTTCTCGACCAAAAGTCGAAACCTGTCGTGAGCGCCCTGTCGCTCAAGAGCCCGAAGCATGGATCGAAATAGGCGCACGGCGGCCCGCCGCTTGTCACTGCCGGTTTGTACGCCTGCAGACGCTTGTTGGCGAAAATGGCATCTATGTCCCGTTTGCCAAAGTCCGCGTACAGTCGCTGCTTGAGCTGTGTTCGCAGACTTATTCTGGGTTTCGGTTTCGGATCGGGATCTTTTTGGGCAGATTGAGCCGCAAAGACGTCTTGCGCGAGAAACGCCGCCGCGACCACGAACAAAATCCGAATTGCCTTCACGAGGCGCTCCCGAAGAGAGTTTGTCTCAAAGCGCTTTTCCCTTCGGCCGTAATGCGGAGAGCGATACGATATGTCTCAAGACCACCTTCGCGCTTGATCCCGACCCGTTTCGTTTTCACAAACCCGGCATCAATGCACCTATTGACCGTGCTGGGACCTACCCCGTTTGGCAGTTCGATGTGCCAGGTATCATCCGAAAGCGCCGTAAGGAGCCGTTCGTCAGATCGATTCATTCCGACCCCCCCTCGTTCTCAAAACATACTACGCCCAGTGTATAAAAAGTTTTCCTAAATATCAAATATCAACCAATTTTAACGTCTCCGCGATTTCTCCAAGGTGTGACGTATCGCCATACAGCATAAAGAACAAAAAAGTGTTATTCCCTATCGCGACTGGTTTTGGATATTCCACAATGAGCGCCGCTTTGCCGTTTTCGATGGCTGGCTGGTCTGGGGAGGGAACAATAAGCCGGGCTTTAACGTTTCCGGTGTTGGGAGTCGTGATGAGCGGCGTCTTGCCATACGGATTGGAAGTTTCCGCGATGAGCTGTTGTACGGCATCGTCGATCAAGACGGGACCCTTCGCGTTTGCTCCAAGGGCATCAATGCCAAAAAAACCGTCGTCGCCTTTATAGTACAACGCCTTCCCTTTAAATCCTCCTTTCTCGACAACCGGCTTCCACGACGCGGGATATTCCAGAGAGATTTTAAAATAGGAGTTGGAATACAAACGTTTTTCCGGCAACGGCGCTCCGGCGGAAACTTTGCTATGAGCACTCGAAGAAACCGCCGGCCCAACCTGACTTCCAAAATAGTAAAAAATAGCCATCAATGTGGCCGCGATGGCCGGTACTGCTATGTAAAGCACCTTTTTGTCCGTGGGTATGTTCATATTCCACCATTTTGCCAGAAATTCCTAAAAAGGCAACCGGATGCTCGGATTGTCTTCTCGGAACCGCGGTTCAATTTCTTCCAGCGAGAAATTGCCCGCTTCCTCCCTGCCTGCCGGCAGGCAGGTCGGTCATCTTGAATCGCTTCGCGATACCAAGCTCAAGATGCCTCCGAGAGCTTCCTCGAAAACAATCCTCGCACCCCGATGGATCAAACAAAACCCTAGCTAGAAATGCACTGATTCAGGGCTGACACTTGAACATTGTATTGCGATATCAAGTTCTTGGTTTCCGCCAAAATCGAATTATACTGCTCGACCATCGCGTTATATTCGGAAACTTTTTCGTTGTAGCCGCGGCCTTGATGTTTTGAATTTTCTATTTCCGTCCGCTTTATATCAAGGGTTATCCGCAAATCTTTGAGCTCCTGTTCCATCGCCTCGATACGCGCCTTCAAATCAGCGTCGGGCTTAGGGCAGGCCGAAGCCGGTTTGCCGAAAATCTGAACGCCGATCCACGTTTGCCTTCCCTCAAATGTCCCCGGCTTCACTGCCACACCGATCTCGGTATAGTGAGCATTCAAAATGTTGGCGCGGTGGCCGGGACTATCCATCCATGCCTGCACTAGATTTTTGTCGCCGTCAAAATTTCCCAAAGCCAAATTTTCTCCCAAAGCCAGGTAATCATAACCAATAGTTTGGGCAACTATCTCCGCCTTCAAACCGGTGGGCGAAACGTGGGCGAAATATCGGTTTTTGAACATATCTTCGAGCCGCGAAAGCGCTATGGAGTCCAGCCGTTGATTCTCCGCGAGCGGTTGGAGGCCGTTATTGATTCTTTCGGTATTGGTCCACTGGATAGTGCCGCCGCGGGTCGATAAGACGTTCGCCGCGCTCGGCTTATTCGGCAACCGAAGAGGAGCGGGAACGGAAACGTTCTTGCTGATTTCCTTGATGGCTATTTCGGTGGCGGCTTTCTCCAAACTTCGAAGGCGCGGACCGAAATAGTCCAAAATTCCTTGATTGAATGTCAGGGTCGCAATGATTCCAGCCAAAGCAAGCGAATAAAAAAGTAATTTAAGCCATTTCATCGTCTGGACTCTTTATATTCTTGGCGGATAAAGTTCCTTAGAATTTCGCTTTTCGGTTTGCTCATCCCCGGATATCGCCAGGCAGAAATAATTTTCACTATTTGCCCTTTGCTATTTGCTCTTTGCTTTTGCACCATCACCCAGATTTCTTGTTTCCACGTCTCCCGTTTTTCGTCACTTGATGCTTGATACTTGACACTTGACGCAGTGCTTGGCTGCATCATCGCCACGGTATTCGGCGCCACGCCGTCCTCAACCCGCTTGGGCGAATGAATCACCCGTTTCACGCGCGCCTCGGAAAGCCGGTAGAACCGCATCTTGTCGCGGGCGTGGAAGGTCCAATGAAGTTTTCCTGATCTCGCGAGAAATGGCATTAGGACTGGATTCCCGATGTTCGCGCTTCGAAGTACGCGCAGTAATCGCAATCCACGCTTTTCTCCGGCAAGATATCCGACAGAAGACACTTCCGAAGATTTTTGATCGTTTCTTCAACCCACGTATCATTTCCGACGTACGGGATGACTTTTATGTCGAATTCGAGTTTGGCGTCGAATGCTTCTTTATCGGCGTTTCCGTTGCAATACACGAAATAACCTGTGTCGGAAACCGTAAACCCATTTTTCCGAAAGAGCCACTGGTAAATTTCCATCTGTCGTTTATACCCATCCTGCCATTCGGCATCCAAAGTCACCTCTTGGTTCTTCGATGTCGCCTTGTAATCGACAATGTGGAGCTGTCCTTTCGGGTTAACCCAGATATCGTCGACTCCCCCGCGAATAAGAAGATTCGTCGGCGCGTGGAGATATTGTATGCCGCGCCGCAGAGAATCACGCCACGCATTGAGTTCATCGTGCGCGAACGGCACCGCGTCGACGCCGTACTTTTTCATAAGCGGGTGCGGAATACCTTTGGCCCGATGAGCGTCGAATTCTTTCTTCAAAAGCGCGTCTACGGCACTATTCAAACTGAACGGAAAACCCGGCGGCCGGGCCGTTCCCAGTCGTTTGTCGATATAAAAACAGCGCTGACATTGAATAAAAAGATCGATTCCGCTTCGACTCACGGTAAACGGCTGTTTGATCCTCGGGTCAAAGTTATTTTTTATCCGTCTCGGGTTGTAGTAGTTGGACATTTTTCACGATCCGGACTTCTCACGCCGGCTCATCATTTTTTTGAAATCCTCAACCATCGGAGTCCGCTCCGGATCGGTTCCATAGATTTTCGCGGCATAGTACGCCGTCCAATCGGCAAGCAATAAAGACGAAAATATCTTCTGCAGACGGTTCCCGCCGCGAAGATCGCGAACTTCGAACGGCAATTTTTTACCTCTATAGAGCTCTCCCAAAATCTTCATCCTTTTCCGTATCCGCGGATCGTCTTCTTGGTCTTCGAGAAAAATGAAATGGAACTTGCCCGCCAAACTTCTGGTTTTCGGTTTTACGTCGAAACCGGCCATCTCGTTATGATTGAGTTCGGGCAGGAAATTGCAAAACATCGGAACTTTCGCGGTCTCATTGAATTTCACTTTCCAGACGTACGCGAGACCGGCATTCCGAAGAGAAGAGTACACCACGGGTATTTTACCTTTCAATTTCCGCGCAAGTTTTTTGCCTGCGGCCTCAAAACGGCCCGGACGCAAAACTCCGGCAAGTTCGTCCGTTTCGCGAAGCAAGCCGTTTTCTCCCATCAGACGCAACATCGCCCGTAAACTCAACCCAAGGGCCATACGCGGCTGCAGGTGCCAGTTGGTTCGATGCCGCTCACCACGAGCGGGCATTTCTATGTATGGGGTTTTATGTTTTTTCGCGAGCGCAACAAGTTTGCCGCCTGCCGCGACAACCGCCACAGGCAGACCGCGCCGTTTCGCTTCCAAGAACGCGTCGATGGCTTCTTCGGTATTCCCTGAATACGAACTCGCGATGATCATCCTCCGGCGCAGTTCCGCGCGGGACATCGGGGGGAGGCCGTAGTTCGCCCAGATCGTTACATCGAGCTCCGGCCGCAATGATTTCAAAATATCCGCGGCGAGATGCGAACCGCCCATTCCCGCCACGACAAAACCCGCAACGCGCCCGCGGACTTTTTTCAACAACTTTTCATTCTCGATCTTCGGCTCATACTCAAACTGCTTATTGAAATTTTTGATGTCGGCGTAGATCATGCGCTAGTTTTTAGCTGTTAGGTGTTAGCTTTTAGAAAATTAGATCGAATCACGGTTAATCATAACAAATATCTCAAGCAATCAGCGCATTCCAATCCTTAGAAAACCGCTCGATGCCCTTTACGGTCAAATCGTGTTCAATGTCAAATTCCCTCCAATCTTTCCCAAGATTTAAGCCGCGAAAACCTATCTGCTTCAAACCTCCCGGGTTGTAAAGGAAGTCCAGTCCCGGCATCGGAAGCTCCGCTTCCCCCCACTCCTTCAGAACCTTGAAGGGAGCGGTGATAATGTCGGCGCCCAGAGCGAGCGATTGCATAAAGTGGTCCATGCTCCTCACGCTCGCCGAAAGCACTTCGACGTGCCCATCTCCCACGCTGTATGTTTTGATAATGTTCGCAATAAGGTCCATTCCGTTCTCGCCGATGTCGTCAAGCCGACCGACGAACGGTGAAACGAAAACCTGGCCCCTGGATGCGCCGCTCGTCGCGGCGTACACGGCCGCGGCCTGGTCTTCCGAAAAACAAAGTGTCATATTAACCCTCATCCCCTCTTTTACCGAACGCTCCGCGGCCGCAAGACCTCCTTTCGTTATCGGATATTTGATGTGCGAATTCGGTATCCAGGAAAACATCTCTTTCGCTTCTCGGAACATATCCTCGGCTGAAGTGGAAAAATCGTCGTAGGTTTCTATCGAAACGGAACCTTCCGGGATGAGCTCCGACACTTGGCTCACCACTTTCCGATAAAAATCGGCGATCTCTTCTTTCCTGAATTTCTCTCCGCGCGCCAGCCGTTCTTTGGCCATAGGATTTTTGGCTATCAGAGTAGGATTTGTGGTCTGACCATCAAGGAACCCAAGAACTCTCAAAATCTCCGTGGTTTCACCGGGATCGCCGCTGTCGAGAAATATTTTCGTCCGAAGATTTACCGGCCTCATAAGTTAATTCTACTCACCGGAACACAAAAACTCAAAAGCCCGTCGCGGATCGTGACGGGCCGGCTACTCCACCTCCTTCTTAAAAATCAGCTTCCTTTTCCCAAGTATGAGCACTTGGAGCTTCACCGACGGCGGGAAGGTCATATTGCCTTCTATCGATTCCGGACCATCGTAGATAAACTCCCACCCCTCTTTCTCCATCATCGCAATAGTTTCCTGCCCCGCCTTTGTGGCGGTAGACCGATCAGCCGCCTTCTCCTTATTGCGACGTGCCACGGCATTCTTGGTCAATTCTCTATCCAGCTCACCCAAACCGGCAATAAACTGGTCAACCTCCCGATTTAACGAATTCGGGAATTCTTCCTTTGCCATAATTATTCCCCTTTAACTTTACTTACTGACTTCATTTTATTCGATACTTTTTCTTTTGCAATCTCCATCGCGACTTCCCGGGGATTGCGTTTTTCGCGCTCGCTTTTTTCGAGCACCGCCCGCGTTACGCCCACCACCTTCTCTTCCACCACCTGGAACATATCACTCGCGCTCATCCCGATATATTCAGCATACGAAGAAATCACCCCGCCGGAATTAGCGACGAAATCTGGCACGATCATCACGCCTCGCCGCCACAATTCGTCTTCTATGTTTTCCCGCATCGGAATGTTTGACCCCTCAACGATTATTTTTGCTTTGATCGCTCCTTTATTGGCATCATTCACGGCATCCGTCGTCGCGGCGGTGATGAGCACGTCGACCGGCAAGCCGAACAAATCTTCTTTCGCCAGCTTTTTCGCTTGGGGGTAGTCGGAAACCGACTTTTTGTCTTGCTTGAGTTCTTGAAGAATCTTTTCGTCAAGGCCGGATTCGAGATACGCCGCGCCGCGGCTGTCGGAAACCGCCACGATATTCGCTCCCATTTCTTTGAGATGCTTGAATGCAAACACTCCCACATTGCCGAACCCCTCAATCGCTATGGTCGCGTTTTGTATGGGAATGTCGTATACCTCCATCGCCACTTTTGCCGAGTGAGCCACGCCAAAACCGGTACTGCCAAGTTCGTGAGGCAGACCGCACACTTTCTTGCCATCTCGCTCCGCGCAGAAATCCGCCGGCTTGCCCGTGGTTGCTCCCCACATATCGAGCGCTTCGGCAAACCACCTCATTTCTTTTTCCGTCGTGTTCACGTCGGGTCCGGCAATATATTTTTGCGGAATGAACGGCGCGAGCGCTCTGGCAAATGCCTGGACGCGCTGTTTTTTTAAGTCATCAGAACCCCCGGCCCATACGATGCCCGACTTCGCCCCGCCGAAAGGAATCCCCGCGAGCGCGTTCTTCCAGGTCATTGTTCTTGCCAAGCGGAACACTTCTTCTTCGGTTACCGTCGGCGTCATTCTCATGCCTCCTTTCCCCGGCCCCAAAGCGATATTGTCTATCACCAAAAATCCCGTGAGCCCGATCTCCGGCTGATCAACGCGAACCACGCATTCGGGACCGAAAGAATCTTTCTTCACATTCTCTGTTTTTATTCCTTGCATC
>CAYLWL010000010.1:0-27628 GCA_964387675.1 uncultured Candidatus Saccharibacteria bacterium | reverse complement strand
GCCAGCTCCGGACGGTTCTCAAGAATCCGGAATTGTTGGCAAAGATGGGCGCGGCATCGGCGCAATTCTTCAAGCCCGGCGCCGCGGAGGCAATCGCAAGGGAGCTTATAGATATCGGTTAACTTTTTTGAAAAATTAAATAGGCCGACTGCGCAATGAGTCGGCCCGCTCCCCAGCAACAACGTGGCTAGTGTTGTTCACGACTGCCGTTTTGTTCTGGCCTTATCCATCCGATCTCGGCCCCATCGAGCGAATAGATATAAAAACCGTGCTGATGTGAGATGTATTGATGCTTTTTTTCGCCGGGCTGGAACTCGTTGATCCATTCAGTGAATTCTCCCCGGAAAATCCAGACCTGTTTGATTCTCACGGGGAAGGGATTTGTGTTTTCAATCCACCCCGGAGATGCGTAACCATGCACGACAACCCCTGCCGATGACGACTTTGAGTTCAGGTTTTCTGGGCGTTGCTCCGCAGGTCTCAAGTCACAGGCCGCAAATAGTAAAAGGAGAGCAATGGCACAAAGACCTTTTTTCATCATCTCACCCCTAATAAAAACTTAAGAAACTAGGGTAATCTTACATCTTAGTTGTAATAACGTCAAGCGGTGATAAGATAAATATATGGCAGAACAAGCAAGGCCTGTTCGAGTGCGTCTCGCTCCGAGTCCGACGGGGCCGCTCCATATCGGCACGGCACGAACGGCGCTTTTCAACTGGCTTTTTGCGCGACAACAGAATGGCGTTTTTATACTAAGAATCGAGGACACCGATGTCGCGAGGTCGGAGAAAAAATACGAACTCGAACTTATCGAGGGTTTGCGGTGGTTGGGTTTGGAGTGGGACGAGGGGCCATCAGACGCGGATGAACACGGATCTTCAACGCAGATGAACGCGGATAAACGTGATTTTGGTCCATATAGGCAGAGCGAAAGGAAAGATATTTATGAAAAGTATCTAAAAAAACTTCTCGAAGAAAAAAGGGCATATTTTTGCTATTGCACGAAAGAAGATCTGGAAGCGGAGCGCCAGGCGATGATGGCGCAGGGTCTTCCTCCGAAGTATGGCGGCCACTGCAGAAATTTATCCGAGCCGCCCAAAGGAAAAGAACCGCAGGTCATACGGTTTAAGATGCCGGAAGTAAAAGTCGAGTTCAAGGATTTGGTGAGGGGTGCAGTAATTTTCGACGCAGCATTGTTTGGTGATATCGCCATTGCTAAAGACATTAAAAATCCTCTCTACAATTTTGCCGCAGTGGTTGATGACGAGGAAATGAAAATCAGCCACGTTATAAGAGGCGAGGATCATTTGTCTAATACCCCAAAACAAATACTTCTCCAAAAAGCTCTCGATTTCGGTGAACCCATCTATGCTCACTTGCCATTAATTTTGAGCGCCGATAGAAGCAAACTCTCAAAGCGTTTTGCCGAAACATCGCTCTTGGACTATAAGAGGCAGGGATATTTGCCGGAAGCCGTGGTGAATTTCTGCGCGTTTTTGGGCTGGCACCCGAAAGGGGATAGGGAGGTGTTTTCTCCCGATGAACTGATCGGGGAGTTCGACCTCAAGCGAGTTCAGAAAGCCGGCGCCGTGTTCGACGTAAAAAAACTCGAATGGCTGCAGAAAAAACATCTTGAGAAATTAAGCGGCGAAGAAATCGTGAATAAGCTGAGACCCGTACTGGAAGCGGCCGGCATTAAAACCACGAAGGCGTTTTTGACGAACGTGGTGAGCGTGGAGCGGGAACGAATAACGACGTTCGGCGATTTTGCGGACACCGCCGGTTTCTTTTTCCAACTGCCGGAGTATCAACCGACGCTCCTCGCATGGCAAAAAGAGGACTTATCGAAAGTGAAAATCGTCCTCGAAAAAACCGCGAAGATCTTGGACGGCCTCGAAGGATTCAAAAAAAATATCATCGGGGAGGCCCTTGTCCCGCTTATAGAGCAAGAGGGGAGGGGCTCGGTGTTTTGGCCGCTTCGGGCCGCTCTTTCGGGGCTCCCGGCTTCTCCGGATCCCATGGAAATCGCCGAAATTCTTGGCAAAAAAGAGGTTCTCCGAAGATTGGAAGTCGCGATTGAAAAACTTAGAAATGTTTAGAGAAATCGCAGTAAAAGTATTATTCATAGCGGCAGTGGCAAATCTGACAATTTTACCCGCGCAATCGGTCGCGGCGGAGTCGGCTCCTTCCTCCCTTACGCGGGAAGAACTTACCAACCAGATTCAAGCGAAAGCAAAACAGCTTGAAGATATCAACAACCAGATTGAAAGCACGAAAAAAAGTTTGGAAAGCGTGCAGGGCGAGCGCAAAACCCTGCAGAAAGAATTGAATAGTTTGCAGAGCAATATTAACCATCTGAATTTAAGCATAAAGTCGGACGAGATTTCCATCCAGAAACTCAACCTGGAAATTGATTCTTTGAGCTACGACTTGAAAGACATCAACGCTTCCATAGGAGATAAGAGAAACGCCATAGAAAGCACGCTTGTGGAGCTGCAAAGAAACGATCGGATCGACGCAAATCTGTTGATGACATTTTTGCAGAACGACAGCTTGGCTGAAGGCGCCCTGGAAGCCCAAACCATCGCCAATCTCCAAAACAAGTTAAGCGTTGACATCGAAAATCTCAACGCTCTTCACGACGCGTATAACAAAAAAATCGGCGAGGCCAACAATAAAAGGGGCAGCGCTTCTTCTCATAAGCAGGACTTGACAAACAAAAAGTCAATTGTGCAAGACCAAAAGAGCGAACGGGAATATCTGCTGCAAGTGACGAAAAGCAAAGAAAGCACTTTCGCAAAACAAGTTTCCGAACTCGAGAAACAGCAGCGCCAAATCGCCCAAGAAGTGGAAGCACTGGACGCGGTGTTGCGAACGAAGATCGACCCGTCCACGCTGCCGCCGCTCAAGCCAGGAGTGCTCGCGATGCCCGTTAATGTTTCGAAAGCAGCCATGACACAGGACTACGGAGCAACGCAATTCGCGAAATTCGGCTATCAAGGCAAGTGGCATAACGGCATCGATATCGGAGTGCCCGTTGGCACACCGATACTTGCGTCCGAGGGCGGAACCGTGGTGGCTATGGGAAACCAAGATTTATACTGCCGCCGCGGAGCATACGGAAAGTTTATCGTCATCAAACATGAAAATAACCTTGTTACGCTTTACGCGCACCTCTCCAGGCAAATTGTCCAAAAAGGTGATACGGTAAAGAGGGGAGACGCCATCGGCTATTCCGGCCGAACCGGCTATGCCACCGGCCCTCATCTACACTTTACCGTATATGCCGGGCCGACATTCTATATGGGCCCGAGCAAAGTGTGTGGACAGATGCCTTACGGAGGCGATCTGAACCCGCTGGGATATTTGTAAAGGCGTCATGTATCAAGTGTCAGATGTCAAGAAATTTATCCGAACTTATTAAAAGATGCAAAAACAACGAGAGTAACAATATGAAGCAAAAGCAAATGGTGTCAACAATTTTACTAATACTTTTTTCCTTCGCGATCGTATTTTCTCATTCGAGTTTTGCCCAAACACAACCGCCCAGTTTAGATGTGTTAAAAAATCAGCTACCGGCGGGAGGCCCTGTGAGCGATTTTATCAATAGCTTACAAAACACGGGGGCAGATTTTAACGTCAGGAACACGTGGCTCAAGGTTAATAGCTGGTTTTCTGACACGACCGGCGGCACCAATTTGACCGATGTGTTGAAATTCGCCGGCAACTTGTTGATTTGGTTTTTTTCTCTTTTCATCAACCTGATTAAGTTAGGATTATCGCTGTTGTAGAATTGAGAATACGTAAATTGCGGGGGGGCCATTTTATGACTGTTGCAAACTGTTATAAAATGGCCGCGAGGTTTTGTGTACAGATATTCTTATCTGTCACAAAACCTATGTTGTGCGACAGATAGAATATAGAAAAGCCGGGCATCCCCCCGTTGGTCAAGGTAACCCTTCGACCTAGCTCAGGGTTATTTTTCACAACGCCATTCATTCTCGCCGCTGATTCGACGCGGCTCACCACAAGCAAGCGACGAGGTATTCTGATAGTGAAAAATAAAAAATAGAACGGCCGCAAGATCATTTCTTGCGGCGTTGTTTGCCTTTGCGGGTTTTAATAGGCCACTTTTTCTTGTCGGTTTTCTTTTCATCGTTGCATCGCGTCATGAGCGCGGTTCTTTTTGTTTTGCTGCTTTGCGTCGAGGCGGAACAACTCTGATCGAGCAGTTGTGGAGATAGTTGCCTTTCCCTTGTCCCCTAAGTTCTGCCCACGTAACCGTGGTTCCCAAAGGAATATTCTCGAGGCGAAGATTCTCGCTTCTCAAATCCACGTCGATGCAGACTTCATTCACCGGTGTTTTCGTAATGCATCCTCCCGAAGACGAAAATTCATACCCCTTTCCCGTAACCATGAACCGAGGCGACGATTCTTCGCTCCTGCCAAGTACTCCGGTGATCTGACAGTAGAATGCGGTGCCGTTCTTAAATTCACCCATGAACCCCCCCATATTTATTTAATGGGATTAGCTGACTATAATCTAAGGGATGGTCGGCAATAAGTCAAATAAAGCTGTACATTTCATCGGCATTGGCGGTATCGGAATGAGCGCTCTCGCGAGGTATTATAAGGCCCGAAAATGGGCTGTTTCCGGCTCGGATTTGGCGTGGAGCGGGATTACCAAAGGGTTGGCAAAAGAGGGCGTAAAGGTCAAAATTGGGCATAAAAAGGGCAATCTGCCCGCGGGCCTTGCTCTCGTCATTTATAGTCAGGCCATACGGAGTTCAAACCCGGAGCTTCGCGAGGCGCGGCGACGCGGCATAAGAATCGCCTCTTATCCCGAGATAGTGGGAAAACTTACTCGAACATATACGACCATCGCCGTGGCCGGGGCTCACGGGAAGAGCACCACAACCGCGCTCGCGTCGCTCGTCATGATAAAAGGCGGTTTGGATCCGACGGTGATCGTGGGGGCGAGGATTAAGGAATTCGGCGGAAAAAACTTCCGCGCCGGACACGGAAAGTTTCTTGCTTTGGAAGCTGACGAGTTCGGAAAATCTTTTTTACACTACTCCCCTGCTTTCGCGATGGTGACCAACATCGACAACGAGCATCTTGATACGTACAAAAATATGGCCGGCATCAAAAGGAATTTCCTGAAATTTCTCGGCAATACCAAAACCGGCGGAACGCTCATTTTGAATAAAGATTCCAAGCCGCTGTTCAGTGTGAAAAAAAAGATTGGGAAGATCTCGGAAGTTAAAAATTCGAAAATAATCTGGTATTCGTTACGCTCCCCTGCCGCAAGGAAAATAGAGAGCATAATAAAAATACCGGGGAAGCATAATATCTCGAATGCCCTCGCCGCGTACCATCTTGGAATTGCCCTCAAGGTTCCGGAACGTAAAATTCTTGAAGCGATCGCGCGTTACCGCGGCGCCTGGCGCCGGATGGAGTATCGGGGCAGTTTAAGAATCAAGAATCAAGAAGCAAGAAGTAAGGCAACGACGCTCCTACTTCCTGCTTCCTACTCCTCCATACTCCCTGTTTACGACGATTACGCTCATCATCCGACAGAAATCAAGGCAACCCTCCGAGCGTTCAAAGAAAAATCTCCGGGGACAAAAATAATCTGCGTGTTCCAGCCGCACCAAGCGGAGCGATTAAAACTGCTCTTCCGAGAATTCCAAACGGCATTTAACGATGCCGATATCACTCTCGTTCTCCCGGTTTATCGTGTTGCGGGGAGAGATACCGCTTCGGAAAAGTTTAATTCCGAGGCATTGGTTCGAGTTATTCAAAAAAACCAGCCGCGGAAGCTCATGTTCTATCTCAAAGATCCTAAAAAAATCAAACAAGCCCTCGGCACGCTTTTGTCTTCTCTAAAACCTTCCGCCAAAGGCGGATCCGCCTCAGGCGGAAAAAGCTCCAAGCTAAAAGCTATTCTTGTGATGATGGGCGCCGGTACTATCGCCGATTACACGAAGTATCTCCTGCGAAAATGAAACTCCGCGCAGCAAGCTGCGCGGACCGTTTTCGATCTGATGGGTTCTAGTGCGCCTGTCCTTGCCGGAACGCGTTCATCAACCGTACGCCCATTCTAAGATTCTTCATCTCAAGTCGTCCCAGTTCCAGCATCGTCACTCGAAGTCCTTCAAGACGACCTTGCGTTGCGGTGTCTATGTCGCTTCTCTGGACCGTTTTTGGCGCTTCGGCAAGTATGTTCGCGGCGTCATTGAGCAAGCGTATTCCTCTCTCCGACTCCTCCGCGGCTTTGGCGATATCGCGTTGCTCGAGCATCGTCTGTTCTCTCAAAAACGCTTCGCGAACGTTACCTAAAAGACCTTCGACTTTGTCCAAGATTTCTTCCAGTTCGCGCATATGCCCCCTCAGTTTTAACGTCGTATGCTGGGTACATTATATCTCGACCCGGAATAAGCCGTCAAGAATTTGTACCGGCAAGTATTCTAAAGGCAGAGCTTTTCGTATTTGGAGAAGCTAACGGAGGCTTCAAAAGCTTGGTGTCGCTGGGCGACTTTTGAAGCCGAGTTGCAGGCGCGTTCTTTCGCAGGAGAAGAACGACGCCGGTTCTCCAAATATGAAAAGCGGAGCCCGTTGGCAACGCTCCCCTGTTTTGATACGATGGAGGTTATGTTCGAGTTCCAGAACGCGGATAGCTTTAAGGATGGTTGCGGTTATACCATCGACGGTGTTTGGTTCCCGCGGGTTACCAAAATTGTTTCCATCAAGGCGAAACCTGCGCTTTTGCGGTTCTACGCGGAAGCCGCCAGTTTCAAAGCGGCGCAGGAAGTCACTCAAAAATCAGCCGAGGAAGGAACGCTGATCCACGAAACCGTCGAAGGGTTATTACTCGGGAAAAAGCCGGACATCGACCCGTCGGTCGCGCCCGCAGTCGGCGCGTTTTTAAGGTTTTGGGAGCAAAAAAACATCCAGGTCACCCCGGAGCTTGTCGAAAAAAGAGTGGTGCACTACGACCATCGGTATGCCGGAACGGTGGACGCCCTGGCATTGATCGACGGCAAATTCGGCGTGCTCGACATTAAAACGTCGCAAGCCATTTACCGCGACTATAATCTGCAAACCTCGGCGTATATGGACGCCCTCAAAAGCAATTTTAGAAATCTCCAGACGCGCTGGATACTCAAAATCGACCAAACTCAAAAATGCCTGCGATGCGGCGCGACAAGGCGCGTGAAGGGCGGCCGCGAGAAAATAAAAATAGAATGGAATAATGCCTTGATGAGGCAGTGCGCTCACGAGTGGTCTGAACTCCAGGGAGACATCGAACTCAAAGAATTCCCCTACTGGCAGGATGATTTCCAGGCGTTTCTTGGAGCGAAGAAATTATGGGAGTGGGAAAATGAGTACTGGCTAAGAGAAATCGGGTACCTTTAAGGAGTGGTAGAGGTTGCTTCCGTTTGATTTTCGCAATTGCCGGCGGCAGTCACTGCTTGGCCGTTCAAAACACCAATGCAATAGGGCTGGCCGGTCGCGCGGTCGTGAATTGTTACGCCGTGCTCGATCTCTGTATATGGACGCCCCCTCTTTTTCTTTGTTCTTTTCCGTTATAACATAATATTATGCTATAACGGAAAGGAGGGGGTGGAAGAAAAAATTGTAGCAGGGGGGAGAAGGCCCCGGGGGGTGGATTATGCACAAGGCACACATTGGTGTTAAAGTATCGATATGAAGAATAAAAAGTATTTCATCAGTATTATCGGCCCGGTTGCTCTCGGGATCGGCTTATTGACCTACTCCGGTTTTCAGAGCGGTCCGACAAATCTTGGCCCTTTCGCAAGTTGCCTTAAAGACAAAGGAGTTCTTTTCTATGGGGCGTTTTGGTGCCCCCACTGCCAAAAGCAAAAAGCCATGTTCGGAAACGCCGCAGACCAACTTCCCTATATTGAGTGTTCCACCCCAGACGGGCAAAACCAGATACAAGAATGCATCGATAAAAACATCCGCAATTACCCCACATGGGCATTCCCTGGCGGATCCCGGCTATCGGGAGAGATACCGCTCCAAACCCTTGCCGACAAATCAGGGTGTACTCTTCCCAAGTAAAATGTCTCCCTTGGTACAGGTAGCGACTAATATTTTTTCCTTCTTTACCCTGCTCGCCGATATTCTGATCGTCGCCATTATTCTTGCTATTCTGACAAAAAGATTTGGAGTGAACCAGTATCTGCCCAAAAGGTTTTTGGATTTTTTCGGGGTGAACGCTCTTGTCTTATCTTTTATTGCCGCTCTCGTCGGAACAGCAAGTAGTTTGTTTTATTCGGAGATTGCCGGTTTCGCGCCGTGCGTTCTTTGCTGGTGGCAAAGAATTTTCTTATATCCCCAGGTATTTATTTTGGGCGCTGCTTTATGGAGAAAAGAAATGAATGTTCTCGTCTACACACTGCCGCTTTCAATTATCGGCGGACTGATCGCGATGTATCATTCATATCTGCAATTCGGGGGATTACCGCTTGTCCCCTGCCCCGCAACCGGCCCGTCATGCGCGCAAGTATATTTTGTCGAGTATGGGTATGTAACGATACCCATGATGGCGCTCACGGCGTTTGCTTTGCTTATTGTTCTTTCTCTGGCTCGCAGAGTATAGTATCTAGCGATTATTCTGTTCGATAATAATCGGCGCGTGGTTGAATTCGCGATTGGCGAGATAGCCCAAACCGAAACTGATAAATGCCACCGCAAAAATAATCGCGGCGAAAATTATTTCTTTTTTGTACTTAATAAACAAACTTTTCATGTTCGTGCCCCCTGTTTCTTGTCACGTGTCGCTTGTCACTAATCAAAAATTCAAATACTGCTCCCACTTGTCGTACAGCGATTTCGTTGCCCGAAGATCGCCGACATTGTATCTCGCAATATCCAAAAACTTTTTCTCTTTGAAGAGGCGGCCAACGTCATCGCCGGTGATGCCGTCGGATTTGGGACTTTCTATTCCAAATGCCCGGCTCCAGAGATGCAAGCTCCCCTTTTTGCGCACCGCTCCATAAAAAGTCAGCTGATCCTGGAGATCAATATGCAAGGCGTGCGGGTCTTGCTGGTACAGATACCTTCCGCGCATCAGGTCTTTCGTCGGCCGGACGCCGTGAATCGCGGAGCGCACCATCATAAACGGCACATCGAACCCCCTGCCGTTGAAGGTTATGAACTGGTCGTAGTGCCGCGCCCCGTCCCAGAACTTTTCGAGCATGTCTTTTTCGGTCGCCTGTTTGAACGTGATGCCGCCTTCAGTCAGTTCTTTCTGTTTTTCTCCCGGCGCCTGAAAATACACCACACCTTCGTTTTTATAATAATCCATGACGCCGATGACGATTATCTCTCCCGTGAGGGCCGAAAATCCCAGCCCATTTTTCAAGTCCTCGAGGGCGGCTTTGTATTCTTCGCCATCCTTTGATTCCTTCTCGATCCACCGCGTCAAACTATCTTGAGTCGGTTTATCAAGTGAATCAAAATCAACGCCGACGGTTTCGATGTCCAATATAAGTTTTTGTGAATTTGACATTAGTATTATTGTAGCATAAGATAGAATCATCGCGTGGAGGATGGTCGCCGGGCTTCGTGCAAAGAAGCAAGAAATCGATCGGAATGGTCCCTTGCGAGAGACCCCTTTTCGAAAGAAATTGTAAGTCCTCCACGCGACTTACTTTATAAAAACTAAAGAATGGCATCCGCCTTCGCTAAAGCTACGGCGAGATACTCATCCCTGCACCTAAAGAGGATCAAAATATCCGAAGCTAAAGTATTATATACTTAACTATACTATCAGAAAAAAGTCGTTCAAAAAAATAAATAATCATGGATTGCGGGCACTTCGCAATCCTCTTTAGGTGAGGGATGGCACATACCAAAGCAATCGGTTCAACTAAATTAGGGAGAGATTCGATTTCCAAGCGATTGGGGGTGAAACTGCAAAACGGCCAAAATGTCTCGGTCGGCCAGATTATCATCCGCCAGCGCGGCACCAAGTATGTGCCGGGGGCGAACGTAAGACGGGCGGACGACGACACGCTCTATGCCGGCAAAAACGGGATCGTGAAGTTTTACACAAAGACCAAGACCCGTTTCGACGGATCGAGAAAAAAAGCTACTCTTGTGGCAGTACTCTAACTCCTAAAATCGCCTCAATCCCCTTTTTGAGATCCACGGCTATTTTGTGATCGCCCAGCGCCTTGATGGGATGATCGAGTTTTATTTCTACGCGTTCTTTGTTGATCAATTTCTGTTCGCGCAAAGATTTTAAGATCATCTCTTTTGTTACGGATCCGAACACCGACCCGCTCTTGTCGGCCTTCAGCCGAAACTCGATCGAGGTGCCGTTTATTTTTTGGGCGAGTTCTTCGAGATGTTTTTTGAGCTTCGCTTCGTCTTTATCCAATCTTGCCTTAAACGCTTCGAGCTTCTTTATGGCGCTCGGCGTTGCCGCTTCCGCCAGTTGATTGGGAAAAAGAAAATTGCGCGCGTAGCCGTCGCTCACTTCCTTAACATCGTACTTTTTCCCTATATTGCGAACATCGACGAGCAGAATTATTTTCATTAGATTTGATGCAAAAATCAAAAGTCAAAATATCAGTGTTCGCGGGGCGAACTCGGCAATTTTTACATTTTGCAATTTCATTTTGATTTATAATTTTTGATACTTGATTTATTTTGCAATCTGCGATTGCAAAACCTCCACTGCTTTATCAAGCTGGGGATCGCGCTTATTCTCAATATCTTCGTCCGTCATCTCGACTTTCACATCCGGTTCCAAACCATCGCTGTCCAAAATGCGGCCGCTCGGCAAAACCCAGTGCGCGACCGTGATCTTGATGGATGAGCCGTCGCTTAAATCCTGGAGTTGTTGAACCGATCCTTTGCCAAAGCTTGTTTCTCCCACTAATTTGATTTTCTGAATGTCGCGAAGGGCGCCGGCAAGAATCTCGGAGGCCGAAGCGGAACCCTTGTTGATGAGGACGACAACGGGGAAATGGAGAAGCGCTTCGTTGCCAACCGTCCTGAAATCCTGGCCTTCGTCGTTTCTGCCTTTTTCACTCACGACAAGCGATCCCCGCGGCACGAACCAGCCGGCAAGATCAACCGCCACCTGGAGGAATCCGCCCGGATCGTTTCGGAGATCAAGCACCAATCCCTTGCTCCCTGCCGCGATTGCTTTCGACATTTCTCGATGAAACAAGAAGCTCGCGTTGGAATTGAAACTATGCAACTCCAGATGCGTGATGTTGCCCGCCGGCGTGGAGATGGTTTTCGCGTCGAGTGTCGGGATCATAATAGTGGCCCTGGTGATTGTAAGGTCTTTTGGCTTTTCCCATCCTTCCCGAAAAATAGTAAGACCAACCTCTGTTCCTACCGGTCCGCGGATCAGGCGAACCGCTTCTTCGATCATCATCCCTTCGGTGGAGGTGGCATTGATTTTGACGATCTGATCCCCCGCCAAAAGCCCAACCTTGCTCGCTGGCGTATCTTTGAGGGGCGCGATGACCACAAGCGCGTCTTTTTTGATACCGAGTTCGGCGCCAATTCCTCCGAAATTGCCTTGAACGTCTTCCTGGAATTTTTTGCTGTCCGAAGGAGGCAAAAATTGGGAATAGGGATCCTTGAGCGAACCCACGAGTCCGCTGACCGCGCCGTAAACTTTATCTTGATCTTTTACGTCTTTATTTCTCAAGTATTGGTCGTTGACCAGTTTCCACGCTTCCCAAAATATCCCAAAGTTCACATCCGGTTTTCCGGCGTCGAGATTGCTGATCCCTTGAACCGAAATTATCTCCGGCACTTTTTTGCCGGCTTGGTAACCAACAAAAAAACTGCCGCCAAGAAGCGCGATGACAACGACGAAGACCGCGGCGCCGACCAAAAACTTTTTTCTTACCATAAAGACAATAATATCGTAGAATATGAGTGATGACAACCGATTACCTGGATAAGCTGAAAAAACGGGCTTCCGAATCGAAGGTGTATAAGAAATATCAATTGATCGGCCTGGAAATCTCTCAAACGCTCGAGGACGAAAAACATAAATCCTTATACATCAAACTGGCCAAAGAGGGCAACCCCGAACGGCTTCTCCGATTGGCAAAAGAAGTGGCCGAGAAGAAAAACGTAAAAAATAAAGGCGCGTATTTTATGTCTATAGCGAAGGGATTAGACATTAGTAATCAGGAATCAAATAAAATGAGCAAAATACAATCCTTCGAAGATCTAAAAGTATGGCGCGATGCCCACGCATTTACGATTTTGACATACAAAATAACGGAGAAATTCCCCAAACATGAGTTGTTTGGTTTAATCTCACAACTAAGACGTTCATCGTCGTCGATTGGCGCGAACATCGCCGAAGGATGCGGCAGATTTCATTATAAAGAGAAAATTAAGTTTTATTTGAATGCCAGGGGTTCTGCCATCGAATCTCAAAGTCATATTTTGCTGGCTAGAGATTTGGGTTATATTTCTTCGGCAGAATCTGAAAAGTTATTTAATTGTGTTGCAGAAATTTTGAGAGAATTAAACGGTTTAATAAAAGCTACCGGCAAAAAACCCTGATTACTGATTACTAATGTCTAATATCCTCACAATTGAAAACAGGAAAGACGAAAAATTTCTTCGCGAGAAAACGCGGGTTTTCGATTTCGACAAATTCACGCGCAAGGAGATAAGCGGGCTCATCATAAGGATGCGCAAAGCGATGCACGCCGCGAAAGGCATCGGCTTATCGGCAAATCAGATAGGACTCAACTTCAAAGTTTTCGTTGCCGAGATTGCTACGGCCAAAGAAGGAAAAAAGTTCTATGCCATCTTCAATCCGAAAATAGAAAAAACAAGTTCCGAAAAGATTTCTTTCGAGGAGGGGTGCTTGAGCGTCCCCTTTACCTACGGCGAAGTCGAGCGGCCGGAAAAGATTGTCTTAAGCGGTTACGACAAGAACGGGAAGCCCCTCAAGATTAAGGCGTGGGGTCTCTTGGCGCGCGTGTTTCAGCACGAAATGGATCATTTGAACGGGATGTTGTTTGTGGATCGGACGAAAAACGTTAAACGTATAACTCCTGACCCTTGACACATGACACCTGATACAAAATTTGTTTTCTTCGGCTCCACAAAGTTCGCCGCGATCATACTGGAGAAACTGATTGCCTCGGGATTTGTGCCAATGGCAGTTGTTTCGAATCCCGACAGGCCGTTCGGCAGAAAAAAGACCATCACTCCCCCGCCGGTGAAAACAAGTGTCATGCGTCAAGTGTCAAGTGTCAAGGATAAAATCATAATACTTCAGCCGGAAAAGCTGGATGATGAATTCGAACGAGAAATAAAAGGGCTCGAACCACGCTTTGGCGTCGTTGCCTACTACGCGAAAATCATTCCCAAAAAAGTCATCGGTACTTTCCCCCAAGGATTGATAGGGGTTCATCCCTCACTCCTGCCGCGGTATCGCGGACCCTCCCCGATACAATCGGCAATACTAAATGGCGAACAAGAGACCGGCTCGACCCTCTTTCTCTTGGACGAAAAAACCGACCACGGGCCGATGCTCTCGGCGCTCACGTGCGAAATCGCGGATGACGAAACGAATGAAGAGCTCTCTAAAAAACTCGCGGAGTTCGGCGGCGATCTTTTGGTCGCGGCTCTGCCGAAATTTACGGCTGGCGAGATTAAACCAGCGTCTCAAGATGAATCGCTCGCAACCTACACTAAAAAGTTTTCCGCCGAAGACGCATTTGTTGAGCCGACCATGCTCATGAACGCCGAGCAAAACGGTGCTGGCGCCGCAGTTGAAATAGACAGAAAAATCAGGGCGCTTAACCCCGAACCGGGAGTATGGACGATGCAAAACGGCAAACGAGTAAAACTCCTGGAGGCCTCACTCCACAACGGGAAACTCAAACTCACGAAAATTCAAATAGAAGGAGAGAAACAGAAACTTATCGGCTAGCAGGAAAGCTCTGCGCTACCGCTCGAAGTCCCAGCGTGACTTCTCGCTGGCGCTTCGTCCTCGCTCGCGCTCCAAGGAGTTCTTAAGGAAGCTCTCGGAGGCATCTTGAGCTTGGTATCGCTCCGCCAACCAGAGGAACGATTCAAGATGCCGAGAGGCAGCGGGCGCGAGCCGCTGGAGCGAGCGAACCGCGGTTCCGAAAGGACTCCTTGGAGCGCACCCTGCCCGCCTCGCCTCGCTGAAGCTCCGGCGAAGCGGGTCGGACGAAGAGCCGCGCGCAAAGCTTTCCTGCTAGCCTTTTCTTGATAAAAAATTGTTTGCTGTCTCCTCCCAGTTCACCACATTCCACCATGCTTCGATGTACTCCGGTCTGCGATTTTGATATTTCAAATAGTACGCGTGTTCCCAGATATCGAGGCCGAGAACGGGTTTTAGCCCTTGGCTTATCGGACTATCCTGGTTTGCGGTGGTAATTATCGATAACGCGCTCTTTGCTCTTTGCTCTTTGCTCTTTGCTATGACTAACCATGCCCAGCCACTGCCGAAAACGCCGGCCGCCGCGCCGGTAAATAGCTCTCTGAATTTTCCAAAATCATCAAAAGAGGTTTTTATCGCTTGCGCCAAGTCTCCTTCCGGCTCCGCCGCCCCCTTTCCCTGCGGTCTCATCATTTTCCAAAAGAGCGAATGATTAAAATGTCCGCCGCCGTGGTTTCTCACGGCCGCTCGAATATCTTCCGGAACGGAATTCAAATTTTTCAGCAGATCGGCAAGCGATTCGAGTTCGGGCTTGCCCGCCGAAGCCTCGGCGAAGGCGGGATGTTTTGCCAACGCCTCGTTGAGCTTATTCATATACGCCTGGTGATGCTTCGCGTGGTGAATCTCCATCGTCTTCGCGTCGATGTAGGGCTCAAGCGCATCGTAGTCGTATGGAAGTTTTGGTAATTCAAACATATTGGCGATTACTGTTTAATACCTCGGTATTCTATCACGATTTGCTCGCCATCCTGGAAAACCAGGTTTTCATATTCTTGGCTTGCTTGCCCATCGACCGTCATTACTATCTCGTGCGACGCGTCGGTTTTGTAATCCAAAACTTGCTCTCTGGAGAACGGCTTGTTCAAAACGGCGAAGAAGTCGCCGAGGGTGAAGTCGCGCTTCTCCGGGGACTCGACATGTATGGTTCCGGTATCGTCGTGCGTGTGAAGGGGGTGCATACAACCGAAAGTGACGCCCACATTCGCCGGAACTTTTTGCTCCGTCCCGTTCACGATAATCCTCACATGCGGATGGATATGAAATTTCGTGTACATATCGAGCGTACAGCTCAAAGCGACATCCCGGGTGGATTTCGATGAGCCGCCGCCAGTCGAAGTCAAAAAGTTCCCGGCGCCGATCATGCCGAGCGCGATGACGATTAAAATCGCTATAACGAAAACACTTTTGTTGCGGTTTTTTCTCATATGCAATAGATTATAACATAAGAACCTATTTTAAACAGGTTCTATTGCCGGGTCGTCTAATGGCCCGCCTCGCCTCGACTTCGCTCGGCGAGTCGAGGCGGGTAGGACAGATGCCTCAATGTTTATAGTATATGTCTTAAAAAGTGCCGCGGCCTCAAAGAGTTACGTTGGAGTAACGAATGATATAAATCGCAGATTATCCGAACATAACTCAGGCAGGCATTTCTACACTAAAAGACATCTGCCGTGGCTGGTAATTCATGCCGAAACATTCAATAATTTCAGAGAGGCACGAATGCGAGAAAAGTACCTGAAAACAGCCGCGGGTCGCAGATTTCTAAAGAAACTTTTCACGGATTAATTTTTGCCGGGTCGTCTAATGGTAGGACAGCGCCCTTTGGAGGCGTTTATCGGGGTTCGAATCCCTGCCCGGCAGCACGAGTCAGCGCAGTATCGAGGCAGACCCGAGAGCCTCGTCGAGCTGCGGACCCGATCTCCGTCCCGTAATCGCATACCGGCTGAGCGCTCGCCTCGCTGAAGCTACGGCGAAGCGGGCCGTATCTAGAGATAAAAAACCGCCTAACAATGAGGCGGTTTTCTAGTGCGAGTAATTTGGAAGAAATAGAAATTTATTGGTTTCTGTTGTCTATGCCGAACAAGCGGTGAAGTCCACACCAGCCGAGGAAGCTCTCGACGAGCGCGACCCAGCCCACAAAAGCGATGAGGAAATTCGCCCAGGCAGGATCGTAATGCGGAGCCCATAGACCCAGCCACCAAAACGCGAGCGCGAACCGCAATACCCTGTCCACTATGCCTAAATTTCGATTGATCATATCTATATTAATAAACGCGCGACCTTTATTGAACTTCGAACTTCAACATCATCCCTGCCTCCAAGTGCTCGGCGATATGGCAGTGCGCCATCCACGTGCCGGGGTTTGTTGGGTTGAGAAGGACATCCGCCGTCTGGCCTGATGGCACGAGCACCGTGTCTTTCCAAACTAAATCCGCTTGTTTCGCACCGTTTACTGCGAGCACGAGGAATTGCTGGCCGTGGAAGTGAATCGGGTGCTGCATCGGATGCATGGAATTCGGATCGTTGAAGATGCGGATCTTCACCGGCACGTCTTTTTTGAATGTCCAGTTGATATCTGAATTTTCTTTGCCGGTATCTTGATCGACGATTTTCCATTTGATCGAATCAACGCTCGACATCTGATTCATCATCTGATCGGTGTCATCCCATTCGATGTCGTCAGGGCTTGCGCTCGTCATCGAGCCGCCCATCGTTTGGCCGTTCAACATCATATGATTGCCGTGACCCATGCCCCGCATGCTCATCATGTTGCCGCCCATATCGAGCGTAAGCTTGATTTGCTTGTCCGGCGCTTTATCGAAATAGGAGCGCACCTTATCAATGCTCTGCACCGTTGCGGCATGTGTTTTCAATTCTCCGAATTCTTTTGCATAGGATATAGCAACGGGTTCGTTGGAAACATTTATCGAGCCGAGCGTATATGTTTGATCCGGCGTTTTGTTCTGAATGGAAAATGTGCCGCTCTTATCGAACAACACCTCAACGATTGCGCGTTCCGATGGACTGATAATTACCGAATCTTTCCACCAATCTTTTTCATATGCCCCGCCGTCGGCGCCGACTAATTTAAGTTTCGCGCCAGCAATGGCGAAATTAAACGGGCGGGTGTTTGCGGAATTGGTGATATAAAATCGGATCACTTCTCCTTTTTTCGCAAAGAGCGAATAATTTGTTTTGCCGTTTATGAGCATGACGTTGCCGTAGCGCCCCATGAGCGTGCGATCGGCGCCTTGCTTGCTTAGGGCAATTCGTCCGTCCTCGATGAGGATGTCATCGAGAAAGAGCGGCGCTTCTTGATTGACCTGACCCCAGTAATTATTATCGGTTGGAACGACGAGATAATTGCCGTACAGGCCGAGCTCCTGCTCATAGTCCTCCCGAACGTGCGGGTGGTACCAATACATGCCGGCATCGGGAAATTTCAGCTTATATGCAAAAGTTTCTCCCGGCTCCATCTCTTTCTGCGTCGTCTGCGAACCGTCAAAGGCGTTGTCCATGCGCACACCGTGCGAATGGAGCAGAGTTTTCATATCCGTATTATTTTTGAAGTTAATCGTTATCTCCGAACCTTGGGCAACTTTAATGAACGGTCCAGGAACCGAGCCGTTGTAAGCCAGCATTTTATATTTCGTTCCGTTTATATCTTTTTCAACATAGCTTGCGGTGAGGTCGTAGGTATCGCCGTTTTTTAATTCAACCGTTTCGGTCGGCTTTGACGCGGGAAGTCCGGCTGTGTCGGCGCTTGAATACGCACTGCCCGTGCTATAGGACGATTTATTTTGAGGAAGCGAAATCGCAACAATGATAACGAGGACTATGATGCCGAGGCCGATGTAGAGATATTTTTTGTTCATAGCGTTTAACTTATATTATATTTTCAATTTGGGTTCGACTCGCTTCAAAAGCACCGCGTTTGTGGCAACCACAATGGATGAGACAGACATAAGGAGTGCGGCGATCTCGGGGCGGAGCGACAATCCAAAAGATTTATAAAACACACCGGCTGCCACCGGAATCGCGAGCACGTTGTAAATTGCCGCCCAGAAAAGATTCTGTTTCATCTTCAAAACCGTCGCTTTGCTCAAACGGATGGCGGCCACAATATCATAGGGATCGGATTTCATAAGCACGATGTTGCCGGTTTCAATCGCCACATCCGTTCCGGCACCGATGGCAATACCTATATCTGCTTGCGCCAACGCGGGGGCGTCGTTAATGCCATCTCCGACCATAGCCACGAATTTTCCTTCATTTTGCAGTTTCTTTACCCATATCGCTTTATCCGCCGGGAGCACATCGGCGAAGACACGTTCAATCCCCATCTGTTTTGCAATCGCCTCGGCAGTACTCTGGTTGTCGCCGGTGATCATCGTGATTTCTATGCCGTTTTTTATGAGTTCGGCAACCATTCGTTTTGAATTTTCCCGGGGCGTGTCGGCAACGGCGATTGCTCCGATCACTTCTTTGTCGATGGCTAAAAGCATCGCGGTTTTTCCTTCGCTTTGCAGCTGTTCTATTTTTTGACGAACCTCATAACTTAGGGGTGCTTGATGGGATTCCATAAGCCGTTGATTCCCAAGAAGCACTAAGTAACCCTCGCTGTCTATTTTGCCTTGCAGGCCAAATCCCGGTTCAACTTTGAATTCTTTTATCTCCGGCTTCTCCGCCTTGAGGGCGCCTGCCTCTTTTTGGATTGCCGTATCGAGTGGGTGAGATGAGCTTTTCCCCAAGCCGGCGGCGAGGCCCACGATAAATCCCTTTACACCATATCCCGCAACCGCCTCGAATTTCGAAATGTTCAGTAGTTCAACCCCGTCTTTTGACGCCTTCTTAACGATTGTTCTCGCGAGAGGATGCTCGGAATGTTTTTCAATGGAAGCGGCAACCTGAAGGATGTTTTTTTGCACCTCCGGCTGTTTCATTTCGATAAACGACACTACATCAGTAACCTCCGGCTCGCCCATAGTCAGCGTTCCTGTTTTATCAAGAATCATTGCGTTTATTTTTGAGGTTCTCTCAAGCGTGGCGGCATCTTTGATGAGGATATTGTGTTTTGCGCCAAGGCCGGTGCCAACGGCAACTGCGGTCGGGGTTGCGAGCCCCAGAGCATCCGGACAGGCGATGACAACCGTTGAAACGGCGAATGTGAGCGCGGTTAAAAGCGACGCTCCCGCCACAACATACCATCCGAAAAAAGCAGCAAGCCCCGAACTGATGGCAAGTATCACAAGCCAGGCGGCCGCCTTGTCGGCCAAGCGCTGACCTGGCGCCTTGCTGTTTTGGGCTGCTTCCACCATCTTAATAATTTGCGCAAGCACCGTCTCGCCGCCCACCTTGGTCGCTTTAAACTTGATTGAACCCCGCTCATTGATGGAGCCACCCACCACTTGGCTGCCAATCTTTTTATGAACGGGCAGCGATTCTCCCGTGACTAATGCCTCATTAATGTAGGTTTCCCCTTCGATGACTTCGCCGTCAACAGGAATTTTGTTTCCTGGCCGAATAATCACAATGTCGCTTTGTACAACTTCCGCGCTTAGAATGATTATTTCTTTGCCATCCCGAAGCACTGAAGCTTGTGGCGGCACAAGGTCAAAAAGAACGCGCAATGCGTCTGAAGTGCCCCGCCGCGATTTCATCTCCATCCAATGGCCGAAAAGCACAAATGTCACAAGCAACGCCGCCGCTTCATAGAATGTTTCTTCCGATCCGATGAATGTTAAAAGAACGCTGAATATATACGCGGCCAAGACGCCGGTCGCGATCAAGACCGCCATGTTGAGCTTCTTGGCTTTGAGGGAGTAATAGGTACCAGTTATAAAAATAGAGCCTGTCCAGAATACGATCGGAGTGGTCAGCACTAAAAGCAGCCAGTTGACCGGGATGAGGCTCGGGATGTGCACCCTGAAAACGGCCGTCCCTACCGGCGAATAGAGAAAGATGGGGATTGAGAGCAAAAACGAGATCCAAAAGCGCTTGCGCATATCCCGCTCCATCTGCTCCGCCATCTGCGGGCTCGTCATCGCCGCTTCGTGATCCATATGGCTCATCGCCTGCATATCGTGTCCAGCATGCTCACCGGGAATGACGGCCATTGCCTTTTGCGGGATAAAATCCATGCCGCAGCCGGGACATTTGCCCGGGCCCCTTTGCTTCACCTCCGGATGCATCGGGCAAGTGTAGATTGTCTCGCCCTGCGATCCATGCTCCTCGTGTTCGGCGTGGCCAATTTTCTTATCGGTTTGATATTCATATTGTTTCGCCTCCATGCCGCAGCCGCAATTTACAGAGAGCTTCTCCTCGGAGCAACAAAGGCACTGCTTCCCGCGGGCGCAATTCGATTTTTGAACAGGCGATGCGCCGTGATTTGTGCGATCGTGGCTCATATTGTTTTTCTGTATGATACCCCTATAGGGTATTTGCCGTCAAGTGGATAACTTTTTATCGAGAGCTTCCTCATTAATGGCAAGCGCTAGTTCAATTTTTGGAGATCCGTAGCGACCCGATCGTTATCGATCCCCATATTCGGATCGTCGAATACGGAGCGGACGATGCCCTGCGAGTCCACGAGAACAAAACTGTGGCCCGGATACGATCCATAGTGCATCGACGAAGGCACCGTGAGCATGCCCATTCTCCGCGAGACCGACTTGTCAGAATCGAAGAGCACCGTTGCCTTCCCGAGATCGGGCATCTTCCGGATTGCATTCTGCCAGTCGCCCGGATTATCGATGACAACGGAGAACGCCGCGGTATCGGCACTGTTGAACCGAGGATCGGTCGCCAAGGATATCATTTGATTCCAGCAAGCGGGATAGCACATGATTCCCTCATTGAAGAAGAGCACCACGTTTTTCCCTTTGAGGTTGTCCGAAGAATATTCGACGCCGTTCCGGTCGCGTAGCGAAAACTGCGGAACCGGCTTGCCGATTAAGTCATTGAGCGATCCCGAGGAGGCTGTCGCGCCTCCATGCATTGGATCCCCGCCTGCAGTATTGCCCTGCGGACTGGAGCTTCCGCGGCTCATCAGGTAGAAGCCGCCGACAACAAATGCAATGATTGCAGCTGTCGCAATAATGGTTGATGTATTTTTTTTCATGGTTTTATTCTATTGTTTTTTCTTTTTTGGACTGGCGCGCGGCTGCGGTTGCAAGCCAGGCGAAAATTCCCACAATGAGAACCGCCCAGGCATATTGCGGCACGCCGCCGATGAATTGATTAAGCCAGAGCTGCAATTTCGTGATGTAGATGTTCACGTCGATTTGCAGCTCGGAGTGCATGGAGAGATTCCCGGTGAATGCCCAGAAGAGCGTAAGGATGCCCATTACCGTGAATGTCGCTCCCGCGAGGAGATCCGAAATTTTTATCGTCATGTCTTTTCCGAATAAGCTAAATGCGATCGGTTTCCTTGCGCTCCACAGCCGATCGGCCATGTGCGAACGATCAAGCGCGAGCGAGAGAACAAAAAGCGGAGTTACCATACCAAGTACGTAAGCCAGAGCGTAGACGATTCCCCAAAGGTACGAGCCGGGAAGCATCGAGAGCGCTAGCGCACCCGCAAGAACCGGAGCGCAGCAGGTCGTGGCAATCCCGGAGAAAATGCCTAGCATGAAGACGGTTGCGACGCTTTCTTTTCCGGTAAGTTCCGGCTTTGGGCGGAATTTCTTTGGCATCGGGAGCCGCTTCCCAAAGAGAAGCAATATGCCGAGCGTGGTCAAGAGCAGTCCAATCACCGTAAAGATCTCGCGATGATAGCGGCTGAATACTTGGCCAAGCGCGGATATTCCAAGTCCAAGCGGCAGGAAGACCGTAAGAATTCCGAGGAAGAAGATGAAGGTCATGAGGAACACCTTCCGTCTCGTTCTAAAGATGGAGCCGAAGTAGGACGGCAGGAGCACCGTAACGCAACAAGGAGCGAAGAGCGCCGCGACTCCCGCGATGAATGCCGCCATGAGCGATGTGCCGATGAGTAGTTCCATGGCGTTATACTCCGCAGCCGCCTTGCTGGCGTTGCGGCGCCACCGTTTGACCTTGCGATCCCGCATCGACCCCGCATCCTCCTTGCGATTGCGTTGGCGGCTCCGGAGCGACGAGCGATTGTATCCGCGCATATCCTTGAGCGCTCGAGTACGATGCACCAAGCACCTCGCGCGGGTCGACCGATGTCCACGATATGCCTTTGCTTGTCATGTATCGCGCAATCGTGCGATAGGTGTCCGGAAACCAGTATGAATTCACCGCAAGGGCGGCTTTCTTCGGCTTTGGTTCGACTTCACTCACTACGGGCGCGGTATCCGGATCCGCATATTCCATATCCCCGTCCGTTTCCATAATTTGTTCCTTGTCTTCGTTTTCCATGTTGTTATTCGTCGCAGCAATCGGCGAGCTTGGCGATAATATCGTTCAGATCGCCGCCGCCTTTTGCCGCTTCTTTTATGTTGTGACCTTTGATGAGTTTTAGTTTGAGCGCGAAGAAGAGCGAGTATGTTTTGTACGCTCCTTCAAATGCCTGCTTTGCTTTTTCTTTTTTCCCTTCTGACTGCAGTTTGTTGCCGACCTCGATGAGCCGCATGGTCGCGGACAGGAGGTGCTTCGCGATGCACCATGTTTCTCCTTCGTTCTCGGGCATAAGCTGCGCAAGAAACTGCTTGCGCAGATCGCGAATCTCCTGCACCGTGTCGAAATATTCGTCTTTTTTGGTTTTAACGCCCGTAAAGAAGAAGTGCTCCTCGAGGCTGATGAGGTTCATGACGGCGAGGCTCAAATCCTCGGAGGTCGAGAGGTCGGCGCCCGTTTTTTCCTTGAGCGATTCTATTTTTTTGAGGAATTCCTCTAATGTTGGTTTTTGATTCATTGTTTGATTATTTGTTCTGAACTGTTCCGGATGCCGCGGAAGCATCTTGCTCGACGGGCAACGCTCTCATATACCGGGTCATCCGGTAGGTCTGCCACCTATTCTTTTTTGCTCATAACGACTTTTTTCTTACGCATGGCTGTTGGTGGATCAAGTTTGCTTTGCGACGAAAAAACCGCTGAAATGCGGTTTGAAGCTGCAAGCGAATAAGCGCGGACGTGAGCCGGCTTACATGCTTGCAGCGAAGGCGAGCGAAGGATCGCGTTTTTCGTGAATAGCGAACCACTTCAAGAACTTTCTATGAATCAGGCGGGGTTCTGAATCTTTAAGATAAAAATTGTGTCTTTGCGAAGCAAGAAATGGCGCGCGAGGAACGAATGCGCTCGCGAGGAGAGAAAGTGCGGCAATGGCGAATGCAGCCAACACACCCAATGCCGGAATTGCATTCGTCAATCCTTCAAGGGCCCTCAGATGTACGCGGACGTATTCCAATGGGTTTACGCTCTGGCACTCGCCCGTCCCCATAAGGTTCGGGAGGCAATTCGCGTGAGTTGCACTATGAACCAGGAGAAACGCGCCGAAGAGCATAACTCCGACAAATCCTATGATTGTGATTGCTGTAAGAAAAGATTTCATAAATTTATCTCCGCTGGGCTAATTTATAAACTTTGAGAATTTCCCCAGTCGCCTTTTTCCCCTGCCCACTTTTCATCTGCATCATAACATGAGTCGACAAGTGATTTTCCAAAAGGAGATCATCAATGCCGGAAAGCGCCTGCCTAATGGCCGAGGATTGCGTGATGATGTCGATGCAGTATTTATCTTTCTGGATCATCTTTGCAAGTCCTCCAAGCTGGCCCTTGATGATTTGGAGCCGCCGGAGCGCCCGTTTTTTTGAAACTGTTTCCATGCCCAGAGTATACCCCCATAGGGTATTTCTTGTCAAATACCGGCTCTGTGGACAACTTTAGGGCCTCGAAAGTTAAGCTTCGCGCTAGCCGCTGATGAATTTCTTGATCGCCTCAACATCCACGCCGTCCAGAATTTGAAGCTTGCCCATTTTCCGCGCGTTTATCGGTGACACCAGCAGCAATATCTACCGCATGTTTTGTGATTTCGATGTTGCAGCTTTTGTGCTCCCTGCACCATGCTTCGCATTGCTCTGCAAACGCCTTCTTCGCGTAAAAGAGCTCACATTCTCCGCATTGGTGATATGTATTTTCGTTTTTTTGAATGATGTTAACCATGCTTATTATGAATGATCCACGTGATCGCCGGGCCCGCCGCAGCCATCCGACAGGTTCCAAATTTCAGTAACTTGCTCGCCAGTAAAGTGATATTTCTGGACAAGTAGCTTCCCAAGCCCGCCGTAGACGTACCAGCGCCAGCACTTGCAGCAGCACGGCCCTTTTTCCTTCGAATTGGCCATTGCGTAATCGTAGGCCTTCTGCTCTTCCGGCGAAAGTTGGACGTCATAGTATGTATGAAGTTTTTTTGCTAGACCCGCATTGATATCATACGGATCCGGCGGGATTTCGGGAATGTCCTTATATTTTTCTAAGCCGGTAACCTGTTCGCTATAGCGGTGCATGTCCATCGGACTGCAGCACGAGCCTTTAATGTCCGCCGAATCAGACATGGAAGCAATTGAATCTTTGAATCCTCCGGAGCAGGATGAATTTCCGCTCGCGCTTAACTCGTTGAATTTTGCCGCAAGAGCGCTATCGACATGAGGCAAGGCCTCGGCAGTAGGTTGTTGCCTTGATGAACTAAAGTAGAAGGCGCCTCCGATGAGAAGCGAGGCGGCGCCCAATGCTATGTAGGTGTTTTTGTTCATGATTTTGTTTTTGTGAATTGAGGCGCGCAGATGAGCGGATCGGAAATTTTCTTTGCAATAGCGGCGATTGCCACGAGGAGCAACACTACACCAAGGAGACCAAACTCCCCGCCGCGCAAAGGCAAAAGCGCGATTGCGCCCGATGCGCCAAGGAACGAGAGCGCTCCGGTTGCAATAACCGAGCCGCAAGCCGCGCAACCGATTCCTAAAACTCCGCTTATCATTCCGCCAATGCCCAGCGCAACGCCTCCATCTTGAATCGCAGAAATTCTTCGGGAAAAATAGTAAGCCGCCATGGCTATATACATTCCAAAGAAAGCAGAGATGGCGATGGTATATGCTGCGGAAAAAAGCGAGAAATTAGTTTGAATTGAACCGAGGAGATTTACGGGCAGCTGCACTCTAAGGATCCACGGAACATCACCGTCCAGAGCCGTATGGTAGATCAACCCGAAATTCGGAAGCCACACGGCGAACGCAAACATTGCGAAGCTCACAAAGAGAGCAAAAATCAAGTATCGGATTTTTGAGAATACCTGCCTGAGCGCAAAGAGTGTAGTTTTCACGGAGCGCGCCGTCATGTTCGGTTATTCTTTCTGGAGCGCAATATCGATCACGGACTTGAATGCCGAGTATGGCTGCGCGCCTTGCACCATTTGGCCGTTAATGTAATTCGTCGGAGTGGAATTCACGCCGATCGCGCCAGCGTCATTTTTATCCTTCTCAACTTGAGCGGTGTATTTATTGCTGTCGTAGCAGCTCGTAAACGCATTCACGCCGAGCCCCGCTTTTCCGGCTAAGTCCACAAAGAGATTTCTATTAAGATTTCCGTTATTCTCTTTTCCATCAGCGATCTCGGCTTTATAAAGCTCGTCATGATACGCCCAGAATTTCCCCTGATCCTTAGCGCACTCCGCTGAGGCCCCTGCATTCGTCGATTCGGTTCCTAGAAACTGAAAATTGCGGTAGACCATTTTCACCTTTCCTGTTTTGATGTATTCCTCTCGGAGCTGCGGCTCAACTTGAGTGAACATTCTTCCGCAGAAGGGGCATTGGTAATCGCCGTACTCGATAAGAGTCACCGGCGCTTTCGCATCTCCCAAGATCACGTCGCGGCCTCCAATTTTGAACGCTTCGGTGAGATTGGCGGACGCTGCCGTTGGCGTAACTTGCTGGTTATTGCCTAAGGACGGACTCTGTGCGGGCGTTTTTCGACCCACAGAATATATCACCGATCCGGCGATAAGCACGCCCGCGATGAGAATTGATGCGGGCAGGAGAAAATTGTTTGATGTTTGATAACTTTCTACTTGTATAATTTCTTCCGGTTGATTTTCATGGTGCATGGTTTTGTAAAAATTATTTTATATATTCGACTAACAAAAAACGCGGCTTCCCGATTCGCGCGTATATTTGATTTTTGGGGGCGCAAACCGGGCATTACCTGATACTTAGAGAATAATCGTAGAGATCGCTCGCCACCAAGTTATCGGCGTTGTCGTTACCGTTGCCGCGAGCTTTCTCATAAACTTCGCGAGATAACACGCGAGCCAAAACTAGAGCGAGTTCAGGTCGCCATCGATACTTTCGAAGTCAGGGTCTTCGATCGTAATGCTGTTCAAATCCTGATCGATTGCTTCGGTGGCATCGCTTCCCGCGGAAACATTTTCTTGTCCTTGTTCTTGCGCGGTTCCGCTTGCCGGTTGATTCGAAACCGGCTGATTCATCCAAAACCACCAACCGACCGCAATAACGATGACTGCCGCGACAAGAATGTAAATTGCTTTAGTGTTCATGAAGTGCTTGCTTGTTATTGGCTTGTCGACGTTGCCGTTGAGGCGGGTGTTTTCAGCTTGTCAACGCCGCGGATTTGCGCGAGGGTTACCGCCGCCTGCCGAACCGCTTCACGCGCCGCCTTCACGCTTTCCCCGACTTTCTTAAGATCATCGTGGAGTCCCTTGCGAGCCGCGCCGACAGCATCTTTGAGCCCCGCGTCGCCGGTAATATTCATTGTATACACCCTGCTCGCCTGCGCGGCGACGGCGGTTCGGGCGGCAGAAATCGCGTTCTCTGCGTCCGTGACCGCAGCCCTCACCTTTACTGCGTCAAGACCGTTGGCTTGGGCCTTATCGGCTCGCGAAACAACCCGAGCCAGCACATCCTCGATCTGATCGAGAACTTTCGCATAGTGAGTTGTCGTTCGGCTGTTGAGATCGGCAAGCCCCTTATCGATCTTCTCTACCGCCGCCTTCTTCCGGTCATCCTTGATATTTTGCAGTTTGACTTTAAGTTCATCCCGATACGTCTTGACGGTTTTCTGCAGTTCCACCCGTTTGACCTCCATTGTTTTCTTGAAGTTCTCGCGAGCGCCTTTTATCTGCTCCTGCACGGTCTGCCGAACGCTTTCGCGCACATTACGGCTCGATGTGGCAGCAGTCGTTTGGGCCGCCGCGGGAAGCACCAACAGAAAAGAGAACAGAACGATAAATATATTTTTCACCATAGTTCCATAATATCACATCTCTCTTGGTTGCAAGAAGACCCCCTGTGGATATCTTATTTTTCACAACCAAGACAACTAGAGAGATTATCTATTGTTGCGGAGTTGATAAATAAACAGAGGCGCGGTAAAGTTAGAGTGATATGAATAAACCCAAGCTTCCTATCGTTGTTACGCTCAAACAACTCAACAAAAAACTGGATCAGGAAATAAAGCGTCTTATCCGGGAACAGGAAGAAGGCGTTGTGAAGTTAATCAGCAAGAAAGCCGTCCTCGGGGGAAATTCCAGACTGATTTTCAAAGGCCAGAACGGAAAACAAGTTGTTATGTCTTTCCGGTTGAATAAAGACGGCAATTTAAGGTTTGCCCGCGAGGAACGGTTTGCGAATGCTCATTGACGACGTCCGGATAAAAATA
>CAYLWL010000009.1:0-29837 GCA_964387675.1 uncultured Candidatus Saccharibacteria bacterium | reverse complement strand
GTTCGAACCGCAAAAAACCCAATGAATAAAACAGAAATCGAGCAATCTCTTGCTCGATCTCAATCAATGCTCCCCGGGTAGGACTCGAACCTACAACCTTATCCTTAACAGGGATCTGCTCCACCATTGAGCTACCGGGGAACAAAACAATTATTTTTTTTATTTCCGAGCCGCCCTGCCTGCCGGCAGGCAGGTCTACCGCTGAGCTACCTGCCTGCCGGCAGGCAGGCGCCGGAATGATTAAAATTTAGCAAAAATAGACCCGCAACACAAGCGGCAAACGAATCGCCCCGACCGGGTAAGTCGGGGTTAAAGTATCTCGCGCGCCTCCACGAAATTAACGGACAAATCTCATGACAACAGCAAAAGCGAGCGAGCAAAACAGGAAAATCGCGGACGAGTACGCGAAGATGCGGTGGAATTTCTTTCTAAAAACGTATTCCGGGCTGTGAGGAACGGACCGCTTCATTCTGTATCCATAAAAGATCGTATACAAGAGAGACAGAAAAAAGAGAACGCCAAGCCAAAAGTGGGCGTAGAAAACGGCGTCCCAATTCGGTCCTCTGGCCGAAGAAACCGAAACCGTGTTTATCACGACAACCGCAAGAGGAAGCAGGAAAGCGAGCAATCCCCTCGCGATATGCCAAAAGGTTCCCTTTTTGCCGATCAGGTTGTGAGCGAAGAAACCTATCGCCAGGATCGTGAGCGCAAAGACCAGCCAGCGCATTCGTACCTCCTGACAAAATTGATAGTTGCTGAGTTCATACTATCAGCAACAGCTCCGAATGGTCAACCCCGTTAGAAGCAGATCGCGATCGGTGTAGATCTGTAAAGTTATTGCATGGCACCGACTAGGCATTCGGCAGGATTACCTTGTCGAACAACGCGATCGCGGCTTCTAGCGGGGTCAACCCCGTTGCCGCGATTTGACCGATCAGCCGTCTCGGGATTATACTGTTTTCAGCTCACATCGAAATCTTGGAGGAATGCGATGGAAATCGAAGTGAAAGTGGAAGGATTTGGTGTCGGCCCATCAATGATGCCGGTACTTGTGTTGGGATCGCCGGAACACGAAAAGAAGCTCTGTATAGGATGCGACGAGTTCAGGACTTTTGCCATCGCGACGCAGATTGGATTAGTCCCGCAAGAGCCCATGCCGCACGATCTTGTCGCCAAAACCATCGGGCTTTCCGGCGGCGCGCTCAAGAAAATCGTCATCACCCGATACGACGCCGCAGAAAACCTTTTCTGGGCAACCGCGCATGTTGACCGAAACGGCGAGACGGCAACAATCGAATGGGGACCGACCGACCTCGTCGCGGTCGCGCTCCGAACCAAGTCGCCAATCTATGTCGAGAGCGATCTCCTTGAACGAGAAGGAGTAGCGTTGCCGCAACAACAAGACGAAGGATTGAGCGGAATGAGCACATGCTTCGATAAACTCCCGAAGCAGTAAATTCGACGGCTATCCGCACCGCCGCTTGCCGAAAGGCAAGCGGCATTTCATTTGACGGGGTTTGACTCAAAAAAACGGTGGCGTAATCTTAATATATATGACCATCGCTTTCTTTCTTATTATTTTGGCGGTTCTCGCGATTGGATTCGCGATTTTGTGGAGTCAACTCAAAAAACAAGCGCCGAAAGAGGATGCTCAATCCATTCTCCTGCTCCAGAATCAGCTTCAGGAATTAAACCGGACTCTTGACGCGAAATTAGGCGACTCGAACAAGGCGCTCCGGGAACAATTTGGCGAAAGTCAAAAAATAGTCCGGGAAATCACGCAAGAACTCGGTCGCGTACAAAAAGAAATCGCGCTGGTGGGCGAGAGCAATAAACAAGTGGTGAATGTCACGGATCAGCTGAAAAGCCTGCAAGATATCCTCAAAAACCCGAAGCAACGGGGCGTGCTCGGCGAGTACTACCTTGAAACGGTGCTCAAAAACGTATTCCCTCCCGGCGATTATCAAATGCAGTACGCGTTTAGCGACGGTTCGGTGGTGGACGCGATCATAAAAACGAAAGACGGCATCATTCCGATCGATTCCAAGTTCAGTTTGGAAAATTACAATCGCTTTATCGAAGCAAGCGACGGAGCGGAGCGGAAGCGCCACGAAAAAGCGTTTTCGAATGACATCAAACTGCGGATCGATGAAACCTCGAAATACATAAAACCCCGCGAAAAAACCCTCGAGTTCGCGTTCATGTTCATTCCCTCCGAGGCGATATACTACGATATCCTCACCAACAAAGTCGGTTCGGAAGCGGAAATCAACCTCATAGAATACGCGTGGCAGAAAAAGGTCATCATTGTCTCCCCCACCACCTTTCTCGCCTACCTGCAAACAGTACTGCAGGGATTCAAGGCCCTGAAGATAGAAGAAGCGGCAAAAAAGATCGCCGCGAATGTGCACAACTTAGGCAGGCATCTGGTAAGCTATCAATCCTATTTCGATAAGATCGGCGCGCACCTCGGAACGACGGTTAGTATGTACACGAAAGCCGGGCAGGAACTGAAAAAGATCGATAAGGACGTGCTCAAAATCACCGGCCACGAACTGGGGCTCGAACCAATGAGGATCGAGGCGCCGGAGACGGAAGAAGTCGAGGGATAAAACCGGAGCGCGAAGCTACTTCCCGAACCACTTCTTGCCCTTTCTCAAAAACGTAGGCGTGTCCAAGATGTCTCCGTCTTTCTTGCTCGCCGGAGATCTCTCGGAAGAGGAATCCTCTTTTCTTTTCGGAGCGGGGATTTCGTCGGATTTCGCGGCCATCGGCCTTCGTTGCTCCTGGCCGGACCTCGCGTCCCCGTTCCCAAAATCAGCTTTTACGTCGCCTAAGCCCTGTGCTTTTTTATCGGAAAAATGATTATTACCGGAGAAAAGCGAGTGTGGCTGACCGCCGTTGAAACCGGTGGCTATCAAGGTTACTTTGAGGTGGTTTTGCCGGAGCGTTTTGTCGTGATACGCGCCGAAGATGATTCTCGCCCCTGGATCGACAACCTGCGAAACCGCTTTGGCGGCTTCGTTTATTTCGTTCATTTTCATATCACGTCCGCCGGAGATTCCCAAAAGAACCGCCTTGGCTCCTTCGGCGCTCCCTTCGAGAAGCGGCGAATTCAAAGCCGAGTTGACGGCGTTCACCGCGCGATCCGCGCCGTGACTCGTGCCGACGCTGATGACCGCCGGCCCGGCGTCCTGAATGATGTTGCGGACATCGGCAAAATCTACGTTGATAATTCCAGGAGCGGCAATGAGATCAACAATTCCCTTGAGAGCTCCACGCAAGACGTCGTCGATTGCCTCGAACGCTTTGACGAGTGACGTATCTTTGCTGATGATGGTGAAAATCCTGTCGTTCGGCACGGCGATGATGGCATCCACTTTGTCTTTCAACTTCACAAGGCCCTCGCGCGCGACACGTTCGCGCTGGCTTCCTTCAAAGGCAAACGGTTTTGTGGCAACCGCTATCGTAAGAGCTCCCGATTGTTTTGCCACTTCCGCTACGACCGGCGCCGCTCCCGTGCCCGTGCCGCCGCCAAGCCCCGCCGTAACGAACACAAGATCCGCTCCGCTCAAGGCCTCGGCAATTTCCGACCTGTTTTCCTCCGCCGCCTGCCGCCCCAAGTCCGGATTCATGCCAGTGCCAAGCCCCCGCGTAAGACTGCGGCCGATGTAAATTTTATGAGGAACGCCGCACTGATCGAGATCTTGGTGGTCGGTGTTCACGGCTATAAAATCAACGCCCCGAATAAAATCGCGGCTCATTCTCGCAACCGCGTTCCCGCCGCCCCCGCCGACGCCGACTACCTTGATACTGGCGAGCAATCCTTTTTTCTCTTTTTTCTGTTTCTTCATGGATTAATAGTTATTAGTAATCAGTTATTAGTAATTAGTAATTTGTTTGATGTCTAGTCCCTAATGTCTGATTTCTAATGTCTGATGTCTAATTAAGGTAAGAAATATTTAAGAGCGTTTTTTATCTTAAACGACGAGAGCGAGTCCTTGTCGCGCCACCCTTCTTCGTCAACGCCCCACAGGACGAGTCCCAGCGCTCCCACAAATTCCGGATCTTCCAAGGAGTCCTCGAAGGCGGGTCCGTCGCCGGACCACTCTTCTCCCGTCGCAAAACCGATTTGACTCGAAAGTTTCAACTCTTGTTTTACGAGTTCCGTCATACCCGGCATTTTTGCCCCGCCGCCCACCACCACGGCGCCTCCGGGCAAACGGGCATATTTGCCGAATGACCTCAATTCATTATTGATAAAATCCAGAATTTCGGCAAGTCGGGACTCGATGATCTCGGAAACAAAGCGGCGAGAAACCGTTCCGCGCGCGTCCGGATAAAACTTTTTGAGATCGACGACATCTTTGTGTCCCACGTCTCTCGCCAAAGCGCATCCGTAGTTCAGTTTCAAGGTTTCCGCGGCGGCAACCGGAATTTTGAGGCCGATCGCCAAGTCGTTCGAAATATGCCCCGCGCCAACCGGAAACTTGGCGACATGAACCAGCTTGTTCTCTTCGTACACGCTCATCCCGGTCGTACCGGCGCCCATATCGATCAAAATCACGCCCAAATCCTTTTGTCCTTTGCTCAAAGCCGCGCGGCTCGCGACGAGCGGACTAAAGACAAGGCCGCTCACCTCGCCTCCCGCGATCTCCATGGCTCTTACTAACATTTTGACGTGAGGAGAAAACGCGTCGACGATCAAGCTGTTCACCTCCAGGCGGCTACCGGAAAGACCCAGCGGGTCGGAAATGTCTCCCACTCCGTCAACGATGTATTCTCTCGTGATATTGTGGATGATCGTTCGGTTGGGCTCAAGATTGACCGCCTGGCTGGCTTTGACGGCCCGCTCGATGTCGTCGGGATAAATCTCCGTGTCTGCCCGCGAAACCGCCACGATTCCCCTCGATGCCTGGGTTTTGGTCTGGGGAGTTCCGATATTGACGTAAATGTTCTTTGCCGCCGCTTTCGAAACCTTCTTAACTCCCGCTATGGCTCTGCCAATGGCCTGCGACGCCTCTCCCAGATCGACGATGGCGCCCCTTCTCAAGCCGTACGATGGCTCCTTGAAAACGGACCGCAAAACCGGACCGCCGTTTTTGTTCTCGGCCACCGCCACCTTGATAACCGATGTTCCTATATCTATTCCAGTAATAAAGCTTGAGGACATTACATTGTGACCCTGTCACTTGTTGCTTGTTACTTGTCTCATGAGTCGCTTTTCCAGCGACTGCATCTTCAAGGTATCACTTTTCTTATTGTGTGTATAGCCCAGAAGGTGCAAAAGTCCGTGGATAAGCAAAAACGCAAGCCGAGGGAAGTCGGATCGCAGGCCTCGGTTTAAATAAATCTCGCCTAAAAATCTTTTTTTAGATTCCGGGTGAGGGAAACCCTTGGGCTCGGCAAAAGAAAGGACGTCAACCCCGTTAGAGGCAGAGGCGCGCTGCGAGCCCTCGCGGCCTCTAACGGGGTCAACCTCCCTGGAGGCCTTCTTTTTGTGATAACGGGCCTTCGCCTCGCCGTAGTGGGCTTCGGCCACGCGAAGGCGGGTCTTCATTTTCCTCAAATCAGCGCCTCCAACCAGAAAAACAGCCGCTTCCGCGTTGCGGATGCCGAGATTTTTCAAGGCCGAAACCAAAACCGCCTTCAGCCGCCTCTCGATACCCAAAGCATTCCTCTGCCTCATTCGTTACTTGAGCTTCTCTTTTATAATCTCCGCCAGCCTTGCTCCGTCCACTTTCCCTTTGAGTTCTTTCATCGCTTCTTTAATCAAGCCGTTGAAATCCCCAAACCCCTGCCCGATTAACTTTTCCACGCGCGCGGAAACATCCTCCACGGACAACTGCCGGGGAAGATATTCCTCGATGACCGCAAGTTCATTTTTCTCTTTTTGGACGAGGTCATCGCGCCCGCCTTTCTCAAAAAGCCCGATGGCTTCTTTTCTTTTTTTCGCTTCTCTTTGTAAAACAGAAATTGTCTCGCTCTCGTCCAGGGCTGTCTTGCTTTTGGCCTGCCTCGCTCGCCTCGCTGAAGCTACAGCGAAGCGGGCCGCGGAGTCAAGACGGGCAAATTTCTCTTTCTCTTTGTTCTGCAACTCCGAGAGAAGCATTCGCAAAACCCCAACCTGAAAGGAGTCGCCGCTTTTGAGCAATGTCTTGATATCTTCTTTCAATCGCTCGATGCTTGCCATCAGAATTACGCTATACCCAGCATCTTCGCCCGTTCCATTTCTTTTTTCTTGGCGGAGCGATGGATGGCCGACAGCCGCCTCTTGAGCCGGCTTGTTTTTCGGTGGTAAAAACTTCTTGCCCGCGCTTCTCTGAGAACTCCGCTCCGCTTGACCCTCTTCGAAAAATTAAAAAGAAGCGCGCTTGACGATTCTCCTTGTTTTCTTTTTGCTTCAATCATTTATAAAATTCTGTAGGTGGTAGGTGGTATGTGGCAGATAAGATTTCCCGCTGCTTACTACCTACTACCTACTACCTACTACTTACTACTTACTCGTTAGTAATTGATTCTTTACTTTCTCCGCCACCTCCTCTGTCGACTCTTTTGGAGGATTGTTGACTATCGATTGGAACGATCCTCCGCCGTCTTTTGAAAATCTGGGAAGGATGTGGATATGGAGGTGGGCAACCTCTTGTCCGCTTGCCTCTCCCTGGTTGATGCCTATCGTCAATCCGTCGGGAGAAATAGTTTGCTCGAGCAATTTTGCCACGCGCTTCACTGCCAAAAAGAGTGGCCAAACCACCTCGTCGGGCAGTTCGGCGATTTTCCCGGCATGATGTCTCGGGATGACTATAGCGTGCCCGGGAGCCCGCGGATGGATGTCGAGGAACGCCACCGCGTCATTGTCTTCGTAAACGATGTTGGCTCCGATCTTTTTGTTCGCGATCTTGCAGAACAAGCATCCCTGATCCATCTTCCTACACTCTCCAGTGTTTCTTAATTTCATCGACAATTCTATCCAAAGATACGGATTCTTGCAAGCCGGTCCTCAAATCCCGCAGAATGACGCTATTTTCGTAAATTTCTTTTTGGCCCAAAATCAAAGCCAGCATCGACTTGTCTTTATCCGCCGCTTTGAGCTGGGCCTTGAGGGATTCTTTCGACAGCGCCTCGGAAATGGGGATCCCCGCGCCGTGCAAAACTTTGATAAGCCCCAACGCTTTCTTTTTCGCGTTTTCGCCCGCGTGAACGACAAAAACCCTCTTCGTTGACCTTCGCGGAAGTTCGATGTTTTTCGCTTTCATAACGGCGATCAAGCGCTCGACGCCGCACGCGAAACCCACCGCCGGGGTGAGATAGCCGCCTAAAAGTTCTATCAAGTAATCGTAACGCCCGCCTCCGGGCAACGCGCCCACCTCGTTGCCGGGTCCGTCCGCGAAAATCTCGAACACGGTTTTGGTGTAGTAATCGAATCCTCTGACCAAGTTGTTATCGATGACATACGATATTTTGAGTTCGTCCAAGTATTCCAAGACGCCTTTCAAGTGATGACTGCAATTCACGCACAACTTGTCGAGGAAATTCGGCGCTTTTGCTTTCAATTTCTCGCAGTCGGGATTTTTGCAATCCAAAAGACGAAGAGGGTTAATCTTCAACCTACGGACGCAATCGCCGCACAGTTCTTTTTCGTGATTCCGGTAATAGTTTTGAAGCTGTTTTTTATACACGGGGCGGCAGACGCGGCAACCGATAGAATTGATCTTCAAGACGATATCTTTGATTTTGAGTTCTTCGAGCAAATGCGCCGCTATCAAAATGATTTGGGCGTCGTGAATCGGATCGTTCGGGCCTCCCATCATCTCGAATCCGATCTGGGTAAATTGCCTCAATCGGCCAAGTTGCGGCTTATCGTGCCGGAACAGCGGCCCGAATTGGTAGAGCTTCTGGGGCTGACCCGACCGGGAAAGAGAGTGCTCGAGATACGACCTTACCACGGCCGCCGTGAATTCAGGCCGGAGAGCGAGTATTTCTCCTCCTTTCGTTTTGAGGGTATACATCTCTTTTTCCGCGACGTCGGTGCCCTCGCCGCTCGCGCGAGTGAATAAATCCGCTTGCTCCAAGATGGGCGTATCGATTTTTTGGAAGTGATAGAGGCGGGCGAGTTCGGAAGCCACGGATTCAATTCGCTCCCAATAGGGCTGTTCGGAAGGCAAGACATCGTGCATCCCCCGCGGCGCCTGAAAAAATTTCGGAGATTCTCCGCTCTTGGCGGAGGTTTTGCTTGCGGAGGTTTTGCTTTTTGACTTGCTGGCAGACATGATAAAAGTATCTAGTATCTAGAATCTGGTATCTAGCATACTCGAACCCTCAAATTATAAAGTAAATAGTATACACAAACACCTTCTAGATTCTAGTTACTAGATTCTAGATTCTAATATTGCGGCGCGGCGAAAGCGCTCACTTCGTTGAGCGGCCAAAGCCGCAAGCGCACGAGTCCAACGATATTGCTTGCTTTGAGCGGACCCCAGTTGCGCGAATCGAAACTATACGAACGATTGTCGCCAAGCATCAAGTACTCGTCGGACTTTAAGCGCACCCTCTCCGAACCCGATGTGTAAACGGATTTCGCCACATAAGATTCTTTCAGGGCAAAACCGTCGGGATTGCCGTTATTGAAGATGGTGATCTTATTATCTTTTATTTCCACATCTTCGCCCGGCAAGCCCACGATTCTTTTTATAAAGTACGTTGACGGATTATTGGGATATTTGAACACCAGCACCTCTCCCCGTTCCGGCTGGCGGAACCGGTACGTTATCTCGTCGATCAAAAGATAATCTCCATGGGAGAATTCGGGCACCATGCTGGAACCGCTCACCAAAAACGGCTGAACCAAGAAGCTCCTGATCAAAAAAACCGCGCCGAGGGCCACGACGGCGATTTCGAAAATTTCCAAAGCAGAAGCAAAAAACTTACGCATGAAAGAAATGAGAACGGGCTACGCCCTTGAGATATGAGACAGTAGGTCGTTCCTAATTTCTCATCTCTCATTTCTCGTTTCTAATAATAAGCTATCATATATAATAGATCAAGCAAACCTTGTCGCTTTTTACTCGTCACATGCCACATCCAAACATACAACTCGTCGTCGGCCTCGGTAATCCCGGGACCGCGTACCAATATACGTATCACAACGCCGGCTTTCTCGCGCTTGAGTGGCTCCTGCAAAACCGCGCCGATGGCGGCGGCTCTTGGAAAAAAGCCGGCCGCCTTTTCGAGTACGCCAAATCAAGCGGTATCATCTGGATAAAGCCGATGGTGTTTATGAATGAATCCGGCATCGCGGTGGCCAAGGCAAAAAAGCGCTTCGGAACCCCAGCCGAGAACATCCTCGTCATCCACGACGACAGCGACATCGAAATCGGCCTCCTGAAGCTCTCTTTTGGCCGTTCCTCGGCGGGGCACAGAGGAGTAGAGTCGGTAATCGGCGCCCTGCGGAGCAATCAGTTTTGGAGATTGCGGATCGGTGTCCGCGCAAGCCGGGATAAAAAGAAGGCGCTCGATTTTGTGCTGAAAAAAATCAGCCGGCCGCATCGGGCGAAATTGATCGAATGCTTCGAAAAAATTCCCGAGCTGATCAATCTTGGGGAGAATTAATCCTGAATGTCATGGAAAAACTGACCCCCTTCGCCTCAGATTTCACGCCGGAGAGGGGTAGATTCACCTCTTTAAAAGATTGGTTGCCGGCCATGGCGCCTTTGAAAGCCGATAACTTATCTTCCGACTCCGCGAGGCCGCTCAACGAAATCGGCGCGTCAGCCGCCTGGAAATTCAACCGACTGATCGAAACCCCGTTTTCTTTTACAACGGCGTCGATTTTGGCAATGATGTCGCTTTTTAAGAGGGTATCGCGCTGGACCGCGCCGATAAGAGAAACCGCCCTGTTAAATGCTTGGGCATCTGCCCGGAGCGATTCATACTCCGCGGTCTGAACATCGTTTAAGCCGAAAAGGGGCTGGGATTCAAGCAATCTTTTTTTCTGAACCAAAAACAAATCCCCGAGAAGAAGAGAAAGAAACATCACCCCGAGAATAACGGGCATAAGGAGCCGCCATGAACCGGAAAAATCCAGAAGCTGTTCCCTCCTGAACTCTTCATCCGCCCCGATGCCCAAAATACTGATTTCTTTGTCTCTCCCTCTCGGCCGAAAGCCCCGTATGCCGCAACCGAGGGACACAAACCACTCCGGCGCCACCGCGCTGGATTTCAATTTCAAAACCCTCGCGACGAGCGGAAAACCCTCTTTGACAATTTTCTCCATCTCTTCCCGAAGAACCGAGGCGGAAATAATAACTTCGGAAACGGTTTCGGACCAATGCTGGCTGTAAAAGTTCAATACCTGATACAAGCTCCTGGTCACGGTTGCACGGAAAAGCTCGAGAGAAATTTGCCCTTTTTCGTCCACAACTTCCCGCCAGGGGTTGAAATATTCGAAGTAGGGCTCTCCGTGCCGGATCACGAGGAAGTCGAGCCCCGAGTCGTCCAGATTGATGATGATGTACGGCTTCGTTATATCAACGCCCGCCCCCTCTTCCCTCACGAGACGCGCGAGCGAAACCGCCCGCGACTCAAGCGCGACCAAAAGAAAACCTGTTTCCAAAAATACTTTACTCAACTCATCAACGAGGGATTTGTCGATAAAAGCGCCGAGGATCTCGATTTGCGAAGAACGCTCGTCTTTCCCCACCACCTGCCAGCCGGAATAAGAGTGGGCAAGATCAACCGGAGACACCATTTGCATATTGAGCGCCACGGCTTTTTCGAGATTTTCCCCCCGAATCATCGGCAAACTGAAAACTTGGCTGTAAATACTCACCGAACTCAAGGAGGCAATAACGTTGACCCGTTTCTTCTCATACTTCGGACCGAAAACCTGGAGTTTCAACGATTGAAGCGCGGCGAGCAAGCGGCTCCGATCCGCGATTTTTCCGTTTTCCAAAATACCCGGCTCGAGACGCACGCCCCCCATATGCCACGCGCCGCCATCGAAATACGACACCCTGAGCGCCGAATCGGAGATTTCTATACCGCCAACGATCGGCCGCGCCATAATAACTCTCAATAGTTTTTCGAAATAATACTTCAATGTTGATGGAATCATAGAAGAAAAAACGTTCTTGATTTTAATCCCACGAAACGGTCGCAATAAGACTGCTTGTGGCGTCGCGGGACACGACCGCCCGCACCCTCCGTTCCCGGTTTGAAATCGTGGAAATGGAAGTCACGATCACCAAGCCCGTCGCCGGAGAATCTTGAGTAACGGAGACGGTGGCCGAATCGCTACCGACCGAAAGAGAATAACCGCTCGTGGATAAGTCCTTGTTGCGCGCAAGGCGCATCAATGCGTCATACGCGCCGGAGGCGGCTACGGCCTTCGCTCGCTCGCTGATCGCAAAACCGTACGTAGAGTTCAAAAAAGAATTGGCAAGAAACGCCAGCGTGAGCCCCGCTAAAACAATGATACCGCCGATAAGAAAAACGAGAGAGAGCACGGCCTGGGCCCGACGAGAATGTAGTAGCTCCGACATCAATTATTATTATACCTCTTCCACCACTACATTCTACGGACTCCAATTCACAATGATATCATCGACTCTCGGGCTCTGCGTCTGGGCAAGATTGGATTGGAGAAAAACACGGTATCTGAAATATCTTTTATTGTTGTGAAACGCGTAGCCGATCTTCGAAGAAACAGCGGGGCTCGCGGCGTAGTTCGTGTTTGATGTGCCGTCACTGCCGACGAAACTCCACGGTCCGGAAGAAGCGCTGCTTGCCGCGAACTGGAAAAACACGGCGGTATCTGCTGGCTGGCTCCCGTGCCACAACACCGAATTCAGTTGCGCTCCCCCATTCACGCCGGTATCAAAAATCGAGGAATCGAGTGTTGCCGTCGTTGAGGTGGCGCGCCAGCTCGTGTTCACTTTGTAATTCGACGTTCCGCATCCTCCGGTATTCGCGCAATTAAAGCTGGTCCACCCCAGGATATCGTTCCACGCGTAGTTCTGAAAGTCCCCGGCCGAATCCACATACACCTCGTAATTGGAAGTGCCGCAGCCGTTGTTGTTATGGCAATCGAAACTAATCCAGCCATACTGATCATTCCACGCCCAGCCGGAAAGATTGCCGGAGCCGTCGTTTGTAACTTGATAATTGCTTGTGGAACAAATGTTTCCGATGCTCGTTGTGTGGCAATCCAAAGAAATATCGCCAACCGAAGAACTGGCGTAACCGGTGAGGTTCTGCGTGGCAACCGTGATGGTTTGGGTATTATACAAATCGATCCACCCGATCAAATCATTCCACGCCCAATGGCTCGTGGAAGTGGCGCTGATATTGGTTGACGCCAACGCCTGGTGGATTCCTCCCAAAAAACCGACGGCGATAAAAATTCCGAGCGCAAGACGATGCCGTATCATGGTATTACAAATTAATTATAATCGACCCCGTCGTGGTGGAATGATCAATCTGCGTCGAGGTGGAAAACCTGGCGTTCGTGCTTGTAACGGGGCCGTCTTGCCCGGGACCTCCCGACCAATCTGTTTGCCAAAAGACGTTGTTTCTGTTTCTTGTTACGTATTCGGCGATTGTCGAAGTGGCGCTGTTTTGCCAACTGTACTCAACGATCAACTTCTTCGTCGACGGATCATAGGAACCGCCCGCCGAAACGATCAAGTCGCTCACATCCCGGTAAACGTCTTCAACATAAAAATATCTGGTGTACGTCGTGGTTGAAAGAGTGACGGATTCGTTGCCTGACGCGACGGTGAACGGAGAAGTTGTCGCGTTCAGATGGTAATGATTGGCGGAGGAAGTAGCGAGGTTGGAAATATTATGCCAGTCGCCTTCCGCCCAAACCCTCACGTTCTCCATAAGCTCTTTGGCCAACGCCGTTCCCGTCTGAACCTTATAGCTTTGAGTGCCGATATTCAAAGAGGGCGCTATGACCGCGGCGGCGGCGACAATCAAAAGCGCCCCGATGCCGACGGCAACTAAGATTTCTATTAACGACTGACCTGTACAATTAGAATCTAGAACATAGAATCTAGAATCTAGTAGTTTATACAAACGAGAACGCAGAGATCTTGACACAATCTTATTATACGTTTTTTAAAGTTAATTCGCCCCGCTGCGTTGTTCTAGATACTAGTTTCTAGATACTAAATACTTTAAAAGCTGATAAGCCCCGTTGAGTTTACGGTAATGGTCGCGGAGGTGGCCACGGCCCCGGTTGCGACGCCTCTTGTCAGATTGAGCGTAATGGACGACGTGGCGGATGGAATTCCCGAAATTTTCGAAAAGGTAATTTCCACGGAACTTCCCTGGGCGATGCTTGATGTCGCATAATTCACGTCCGGAGGAAGCCGATAATAACCGGCCGTATTTTGGGAGGTGTATGACGTTCTGAAAAGAGCGTAGAAGGGCGCCGTTCCGGTCGTGTTGTCGAAGCGCACTCCCCACGCGGCAGAATTCTCTCCCGCGGCAGATCTGCTTTGCGCTTCGCGCAGAGTGGCGACCATCTGCAACACCGTACTGTCGAGAGCCGCCCGATTGCTCCTGGTAAAAAGATTCGAAAAAACAACAATCGAGATGATGCCGATAACACCGACGACAATCAACGTCTCTATCAAGCTAAAGCCGCGGACTTCAAAAATCTTGCCCATCTCTAAAATTGCGTCGTCAGCTGGTATACGGGGAGGATGATCGAAAGCGCTATCGCGGCCACCACGAAGCCCATCGTCAACAAAAGCGCCGGCTCAACGAGAGAAACCGCGGTCTTGATAGACGCATCGACGTTCGATGCGTAAAAGTCGGCTAATGTTTCCAACACTTCGTCCAAGTGGCCGGCTTTTTCGGAAATGGCGATCAGGTTGCTGACCGATTTTGGAAAAACGGTTTCTCTTTTGAAAGCATCGCCTATTGTGAGCCCTTTCGCCAGTCCCTCGTTCGCGACCCTCGTAAGACTTGACTGAAACTCGCCTATCCCTATGGCTTCGGCGGCGACGTTCACGGTTTCGATGATCGGCAGTCCCGCTTTCATCAAAGAACTCATAGTGGATGCCAGTCGCTGAATGGCGATATCGCGGTAAATATTTCTTATAAAGGGCAAGTTTCTTAAAAATACTTCGAACATCCTTTTTCCGACGGCAGTTCGATAGCCGTACATTCCCAGCGCGGCCAAACCAAAAACGATGGAAAATATCAAAACAATATGGTTGCCAACGAAAAGCCCGAAGCCGAACACGACCCTCGAAAAAAGCGGGGGCTCTATGCCGCTATCCGAAAATACCTTTGCAACCTTGGGAATGGCCGAAGTCACCAAAAAGATCGTTATCGCCGATGACGTGAGGAGTAAAATAACCGGATAAATCAGCGCCGAACGGATCTTGCCCCTCAACTCGGCTTCTTTTTCGAGAGAAACGGAAAGCTGCTCGAAAGTTTTTTGAAGATTGCCGGAAACTTCGGCTGCTTTGATCAAGCTGACGACGGTCTTTGAGAAAATCCTCTCGTGTGCCTCGAATGCCTTGTAGAACGGCTGGCCGCGCGAGAGATTCTCCCGAACCTCCAAAAGAAAGTTTTTAACCGCCGGCTTGTCGAAATCGTATATGAGAATATTGATGGCCGACAGGAGATCCGTTCCCATTTTCAACATTAAAGCCAGATATTTCGCGATGAACACCTTGTCGACGAGGGCGATTTTTCCCGAAAATCCGATGGTTTTCGCTCCTTGCGCCGGCTTCAAAGAAACCGGCCGGAGCTCTTTGCCGGCCAAAAATCGCAGGGCTTGTTTTACGTCATCGGCGTCGACTTCCCCGTCAATCAGCTTTCCCTGGTTGTCTGATGCTACGTAGTGATAAAGCATATTATTCCCTGATCACTCTCAACACCTCTTCAATAGTTGTCAAAGCCAGCTGAACTTTGTCGAGGCCATCCTCAAACATGGTTCTCATTTCTTCTTGTCTTGCTTCGGTTCTCAACGCTTCGAGGTTGAAGCCCGGATCGGCTATCAACTTTCTCATGTTATCATTAATCTGAATGATCTCAAAAATGCCCAGCCGCCCCTTGTAGCCGGTCATTCCGCATTGCGAACATCCCTTGCTTCTGTACAACAGTTTCGGGACCGCCCTCTTTCCCTCCACCCCCAACTCCTTCAACTGATCTAAAATAGTTTTACCGAGTTCCGGCCCGAGAGCGTAGGAATAGGCGCAAACCGGGCATAATTTCCGAACCAACCGCTGAGCAATAATCAGGCTCAAAACCGACGAAACCAGAAACGGAGGAATTTTGAGGTCGAAGAGGCGCGGCACCGCGGTGGAGGCGTCGTTCGTGTGAAGCGACGAAAGCACCAACTGCCCCGTGAGCGCCGCCTGCACCGCGATGCCCGCCGTTTCGGAGTCCCTGATCTCTCCCACCATAACGATATTCGGATCTTGCCGGAGAATCGCGCGCAACCCGGAGGCAAAGGTGATGCCGGCGGCGGGATTGATCTGGGTTTGATTCACGTATTTCATATTGAACTCAATGGGGTCTTCGACGGTCACGATATTCACTTGCGGTTTGTTTAAGATGTTGATCATGGCATACAATGTCGTTGTTTTGCCCGAGCCGGTCGGTCCGCACGAAAGAATCATGCCGTATGTGCTCTTGAGCATCTCTGAAACGATTTTTGTGTCGTGAGCGCTCATGCCGATTTCTTCGAGCGATAACGGTTTCTGGCTGGCCTCAAGGAGCCGCATCTCGACTTTCTCTCCGTAATACGTCGGAATCACGGATACTCTGACATCGATGGGTTGGTTCACAATCGTGTGGCGGAAACGGCCGTCCTGGGGCTTAAAGTGCTCGTCGATTTTCAGCCCGGCAAGGAGCTTGATCCTCGCCACGATGGCAGGATGGATGGCTTTCGGGACGCTCATGATTTCATACAGTATCCCGTCAATCCGGTACCGGATAAGCGTCGCGTCTTCCAGGACTTCGATGTGGATGTCCGACGCCCGAGAAGCCACGGCATACGAAAGAAGGTTGTCGACAATAGCCACGATCGGGAGGTCGGCGGCGGCTTCTTCCACGGTTTTTGCTTTACGATTCAAGGACTCCCGGATGTTTTCTTCTATGAGCTTCCTAAAATCCTGCCCCGTCTCATAGCCATACACCGAAAACCCTCTATTGAGATCGTCTGCCGTCGCGAGGAACGGCTTGATTCTCACTCCTAAGCGCTGTGCCAAGAATTCGATGGTCTCGAGATCCGACGGGTCGGCCATGGCGGCGTCGTACACGCCGCTTGACTCGCGGCCGAAGAGAATAACGCGCCTCTGTCTCGCGACACCCTCTTCGAGAAGAGTAACCACGCTTCTGTCTATCGGTCTCGTTGAAAAATCCGCCCGCCCCACTCCCAATGTCTTTGCCACCACTTCGGCGAGATACTCCTGCGTAGCCACATTCTGGGCCGCCAAAATATCGAGGATGCTCTGATTTTTTCTTTCCGCCTCGGTTAAAAGTTCATCAAACCGTTCGGGTGTGATTAAATTCTCGCTCGTGAGAATTTTCTTGAGTTGTAGGGAGGGAAGGGGCGGTCGCATGTGTTAATGATACCAAATCCGACTGGATTCTTAACCAAAAAAGACGCGATAGAAACCGCGTCTTTCAAGGTCTTTCGGGATGCCTCTTCTTGGGGATTATAGGCCAAGAACGGAGCCCGTTTCGTAGGTCGTATTATCGTTGCCGCCGTCGGTCGAAACAATGTCACTCGAACCGCTCGCGTTGTACTTCGTACTTTCCATCCTCGCGGCCAACTTGAAGCCGGATGTGGCGTTCGCGATGTACGAGTAGAAATAGCTTGCGTTGTTCGTCGGGTCCGCGGGGAGATTGCCGAACGGCGCGCCGGAACTGATGGCGTTGAAATTGATGGGTATCCATCCGGCGCCATTCACCGTTCGAACGGTCGTCGTGGCATAGCTCGCGGCCGTGGTAAACCAACTGCACGTGGAACTTCCCGGAGCGGCCATATAACACCTTCCCGAGACACCCAAGGCGGAACTCGAAGTAGACACATCAGACAAGAAAAATGAGATGCCGCTCTTGAGCGTGCTCAAGTCGGAAATCCTGTTCGAATCCCTCGCCTGCCTCAAAATTTCCGCCGGATTCAGCGTAAGAATAACCACGACGGAGAGTACGGCGATAATAGCGATCACGACCAAAAGCTCGATCAACGTGAATCCTTTCTTCGTATTACTTGTCATAGCACAATGAGTTATTTATACGTTCGACCTTGAATATACACAACATTCATTATAACAAATAGCATCCAGCCCGACTAGATCATTGTGGATAAGTACTACGAACGGGGTTTCGATGACAAAAAATCAATAATATTTCCGTAATCTGCCGGCGGCTCCGCTTCCGCCTTGAAGCGTCGTCCTTCCATGAGCGGTAACTCCAACGACAGCGCGTGCAACATAATCCTTTTGGCCCAACTTGGCCCGCGGCGTCGGCCGTACAAGGCGTCGCCGACAATCGGGTGGCCGATGCTCGCGAGGTGAACCCTGATTTGATGCGTCCGCCCGGTTTTCGGTTCCACCTCAAGCAAGCTGAAACGCTCCGAACCGCCGTCGGGTTGGAAAACGCGCTTGACGCGATAATCGGTGACGGCTTCTTTGGACATTTTGTCGGAAGTCACGCTTCGCTTTACGGTTCCGGATTTAATTCCGATGGGTTTTTCGATTCTGCCCGTTTTGGCTTTGAGATCGCCAAAAACAAGGGCTAGGTAGGTCTTCTCCACGAGACGTTTTTGAAAAAGGGATTTGAGATACTCGAAATACTCCTGATTCCTTGCAACGATCATCACTCCGGAAACATCCCTATCCAGCCGATGCACAATCCCCGGTCGGTTTGCCGGGTCGTCACCGACCGTTTTCAATTCCGGATACCTTTTGGCCAGCCAATCCGCGAGGGTTGGTTCTTGTGTTTTGTTTTTGGCGGACTCGACGCGGTGCACGAGAAGCCCGCTCGGTTTGTTGACGATCAAAAAGTTCTCGTCTTCATGAATAATGGTTGGTTCATCCATAATGAGAGCTAGATGTATAAAAACGACAAACGGAACGAGGAGATCAGCCAAGAACCGAAAAGCAATGCCGCGGCGGCCGCCGCGATGAAGGAATATCCCAAAGTAGTATAACGTTCGCGGAAAAAGAGGAGGCGCGCCGCGGCAACGACTACCACCGATACGAAAACCGCCGGAACAAAAACAACGAACGCTGGCCAGCCCGCAATGAGGGCGGCAAGGAAACCGAATTCCGTTTCTCCTGCTTCAAAAAAGCGGTCTTGGCGCTTCCGAAGAAATTGCAGAAAGAAGTAGAAGAGAGCGGCCGCGGCAACGGCAAGGATGGAATTGAGCCAAAACCTTCCGTAAGAATAGAAAAGAAAGTAGCCGAGGTGGCTTTGTAAAAACGGCGACGCCTTCAGAAACCAAGGGGCGGGGACATTGTCGCTGAGCGGAAGATTGAGCAGTGTTTTCCCGAGCGGATCCCCAAGCCACGCGTAGTACTGGTGTGCGGTTAAGAGAACCGGATAGCAAACGTAAAACGCGAGCGCGAGCAAGATCATTTTCTTCAAGTCACCGCGCAAAAGATTTTCCGCGACGCCGCGGCGCGCGATGTAACGATAGCCGCCGAAGAGAAGCAGTAGGCCGAAAAAAACTTCCGGCAGCCAGTTGATCATTGGAGAGATGGTGGAGAGCACAGAATAAAGGCGTTAAGCAAATTTGATAATAATTACTGAACCGACGAAGACCAAGATGCCGCCGATAAAAAAGTACGCATTGGGAGTCGGTCGAATAAGTAAGTTATCTATTATTTTCTGATTTTTGACGCACTTCCACAAGCCATTGATTGAACGCTTCGTAAAATTTCCCATTAACTCCAAGATCGGCCTCTATAGTTTTCCTGTTCTCGTTGTCCATCATCGAGGCGCTTTCTTCTGGCGAGTACGTAGAAATGACGGGAACAGCGATAGCGGTATCTGAGCTACCATTCCAATCATTGACGGGCAACACACATGCGAGCGGCTTATCCCAAGTTGCATCAACCTTTTTCCATTCTCCGCCGATTTTAACCTCAAGATACGCATGGGTTGAATTGTCGTCGTGAGGAACTGCCGCCACATTCGCCGGCAAGCGCATATCGCCCCACTTGAAAGTGCAGACCCGCCAACGCGCTTCATAACCATTATTCTTAAAAACCTCCAAAAGTTTTTTATGTTTACCGCTACAACACCGATCCTCGGCTCCATACGAGAGCGGAATGCTATAGGGTATATCTCTCGCCTCTATAAAAGCTTTTTGTAAATCGTTCATGCGGCAAATTCTTTTTTACTTTTTAACCCCAACGTAAATCCCTCGCCTTTTCATTGAAACATTAATTTTACTATATCTTCCACTGGAACGCCCAACGCCTTAAGCGCCGGACGAATCCCGATGGCAAAGCCATCGAGGATCCTCGACAAAGTCGGGACCAACAAATTCATTTCCTAACTGGCGGAGGGGGTGGGACTCGAACCCACAAGCCCCTTGCGGGGCTCACGCTTTCCAGGCGTGTTCCTTAACCATTCGGAGCACCCCTCCATTTACTCTTTTTACTCTTTGCCCGCGTATCGCGATATGAGATTGAAACTTGGAAATATTCTTGGGATTATGGGAACCGACTATCCCCATATATCGCGAAATATCCCTTAAATTGTACAAATATAGTTTCTTCTCCTGCTCTTTTTTAACATTTAAGCCAAGTCTTCGCAATACACTCTTGACATCATCAAGCAACGGCCCGGAATAACTACAGAAACACCAACCGATATATACTCCACTCGACTTTTTATGGGAATACAATCCTCCGTCTGTATCAAAAAGTCCTCGCACACAGGCGGTAGCATACTGCAAGTTACTAAGAATCCAGCTGGGAATTTTAACTTGATTCTTCATCTTGTCGCCCCGTTTGAGGCCAAGAATCTCTAGATTATCAACAAAACGGACTCCGGAAACAGTAAGAGTTATAGAATGATCGACTGCCCTTTCAAAGAACGAGGGTTTGACCCCAAAAACATTTTCAATAAGATCTGAAATAAAATAGGAGTATTCTCTGTCTACTAAAGCGCTGACTGTAACTTTCGTCTGATAGGAGGTTAACCCCCCGTCGCCAAGAAAAATGCCAATAAGCTCTGCCAATTCTATAGAGCGTTCGGGGATTACAAACTCTTTCGCAACATTACATCCCAATGCTCTATACTTCCCTGGATTTTCCTTCCTCCGTTCTTGAGAGATTGTCCCGCCCTTCTTCCGTCCTTCAGGCGTACCAGGAGGCCCATACATTTCAAGGCGCTTTCTCCCACCAAAGCTTGCTCCTTTTGTTACATACCAATAGGGAGTAAGAATTTCTCCTCTCGGCAAAAGAACCCCAAAGTCCATGGCTAACGCCTGGAAAGCCTTACAAGGCCCCAAGTATTTTTCCCGCCGCCAGTCGCGAAATGTTCGGGGTGTAACACCACAATAAGCAGCAAGTCCGTCGACAGAAAGTCGGCTTTTCTTGAGAACTGTTTCAAGAAAATCCCTCTGCTCCCCGATGGGGAAACGAATCCGAGCTCCCATGTTTTCATTATATCAAATTACAGATAAACAAGTAAGCTAATCTTCCATGCTATTTAATAATCGTACCCTTAAACTTCTTACTATTCAAGAGCAAAAAAGCGGAGCCGTGATTATGAAACTCCTTCATAACCAAAATATCTCCTCCAATTACGGAACGCTTGCCAAGCCGTCAAACGGAGAGTCCCCGCAACGCCTTGATCCTGTCTTCTACGGGAGGATGGGTCATAAAGAGTTTGGCGAGCCAGTTGGTTTTCTGTTTGCCCTTGAACGGGTTGGAGATAAATAAATGGGCCGTGGCATTGTGAGCATGGCTCATTGGGATTTCGTCGCGGGCGATTTTTTGAAGGGCGTCCGCGAGGCCGTCCGGATAACGAGTGAGCAATGCCCCCGACGCGTCGGCAAGAAATTCTCTTTTTCTCGAAACGGCCAGCTGAACAAGGGTCGCGGCCAAAGGAGCAAGTATGGCCGCAACCAGGCCCACAATCAAAGCGAAAGCATTCCCCCTATTATCATCATCCCCGGCAAAGAAACTTATTCTTAAAAACCAATCGGCCAAAATCGCAATCACGCCGGCAAGAACAACAACAATGGACATGACTAAAATATCCCCGTTGCCTACATGGGACAACTCGTGGGCCAAAACGCCTTCCAGTTCTTCGTTTTTTAATTTATCCAAAGCTCCGCGCGTTACGGCAATAGAAGCGTTCTTTGGATTTCTTCCGGTGGCAAACGCGTTCATTTGGCCGGACTCAATAATGTACAACTTGGGCAACGGCAAACCGGCGGTAATGCAAAGATTCTCAACCATGCGGTATAGGTACAAATTCTCTTCCCTCTTTACCGGCCTGGCCCCGGACATGGAAAGAGCAATCTTGTCGGAATACCAGTAAGAAAGGCCGTTCATCACCAAACTTAATCCAACCGCGAAATACAAAATTTCCGTTGAATGGTAAGCATAACTAAATAGCCAGCCAAGGCCGATGATGAGTATGAAAAACGAGCCCAGCAAGAGCCACGTTTTCCTGATATTGCTGTCTCTGTGGGTATAGAGATTGGCCATCAACCAAACTGGGTTCTAGAACTTTACTTGAGGCAACCCGGCTTCTTTGGGATTTTCAAGTTGGAAAAATTCCTCCTTCTTGAATCCGAATGTATTGGCTACGACATTGGTCGGAAATTGTTCAACTTGGGTGTTGAGGGTCATTACATTTGTGTTGTAAAACCGTCTCGCGGCCTGGAGCTTGTTTTCGGTGTCAGACAATTCGTCTTGCAGTTTGGCGAAGTTCTCCGAAGCGCGCAGGTTGGGATATGCCTCGGCAAGAGCGAACAAGCTCTTCAATGCGCCGGAGAGCATATTCTCCGCCTGGCCATGTTCTTGGACGGAATGGGCGCCCATAGCCGCCGAACGGGCCTTGATGACGTTCTCGAGAACTCCTTGCTCGTGCGCCATGTAGCCCTTCACCGACTCGACGAGGTTGGGAATCAAATCGTAGCGGCGCTTGAGCTGGACGTCGATGTCCGACCATGCTTCCTTGGCGCGATTCCGCAAACGGACAAGGCCGTTATACGCGGCTACAAGCCAGATAACGAGAACTGCGACGACAACGACGACGATGTTTAATAAGTTCATATCGATAGTGTAGCAGAAAAGTAACCACCCTGCAATGACGCGATTTTCCTAACTTTAATAGCCATATAAAAAAACTGTTTACGTTATAAATGATTAGTCATTTATAATGTAAACAGTTTTCAGCCAACTCTGTGTTTTTCCCGCAACTTCCTCACGAGCCGTTCTTCTTTCTCTTTCATCCCTTCCTCCGTTCCGCGCCGCGCGAAAGAATACTGGTTCATATCAACCAAAAAGTGCTTGGTGAGAGAAGGAAACTTTTCTTGCGCCAAACGATACTTCTCTTGTTCAATAAAACGATAATCCGGATGGCCCTGGGAGATGGTGCGCAATTCCGATTCCCAAAAAAACTGTCGGAAATTCTGCCATTGGTAAAAGCGTACGCGATACGCGAGCGGCACAACGTACTGGGCGAGCTCGGGATCACGCGCCTCAATTTTACCGAAGAGAACGCGGGCGCGTTCCAACGCCTCGCAAAACGAGTCCTTCATCCCCGCTTCGTCTATCTCTCTCGGCACATCATAGCCATGACGAGTCGAAAAAAGCTGGCGTTCCTGCGTCATCATCCGATGGCGTTGCAGGTCGCGGTACGCGCCGGCATTCATCACGATTTCAAAACGCAGGTAGGAGTTCTCGAACGCGCGCCCGACTTTGTACCAACGGGCAGTTCTGTATTTCGGGTAAAACGAAAAGATTCCCTCTTTTTCTTCCGAAGAAAGATTGCCCGCGACCTCCATTGTTTCGTCCCAACTTTTATGGAGCAAGGGGAAAAGAATCGCGGCGACGATCTTTTTTTCAGAATCGAGATCGTATTCCACGAGCCGTACTTCCGGTTTTAAAACAGGCACGGGGTCGCGCGCGAAAAGAGCGCGTGTTTTATTTTTTTCGATAAAATCGCGCACGTTTGTCCTGGCGGCGACTAAGTAGCGCTGATATTCCTCGGACTTCGGGTCCGAAATCCGCAAGAGCAACGAAGGTATCTCTTTGTCCAGTTCGGCCTTGAGAGCAGAGGCAATCCAGCGAAATTCCCCCAAGGGATACTGCGTCAATCTGTTGATTGAATATTCAAATGCCTGGGCATTGCCGCGAAAAGCCACCTGGCTCAACGTTGCCATCGGCAAAAGCCCGCGGAGGGTATCAAATGACTTTTTTTCGAGCACCGCGTCTTTTTCTTCAAAGTTACGCTTGAGCCACTCGAACAGTTTCGGTTGCAAGTCGGCATAGGTCTCGAATAAATGATTGAGGGTTTCGCGGTATTCCGACAAGAGGCCGATACTCTCAAGATCGGGGCGTGGCGTATAGTACAAATAGTTCCCGCCAACCTTGTTCCCGAAGTTTACATAGCGCGTGGACTTTTCAATCGGCTCAAGGCCTATGCGGCGATCCTCGAGAAACTTTAGCGCCACCTGCGAGATGCCCCAAAAGACGACGTGGGTTCCCGTCATTTGCGCGATTGAGTCGTCGCCGTATTGCGAAAGCCACTTGACGTAAAACGATTGCGCGCGCTGATTGTTCAAAATATTCCTGAAGCCGTGTTTGTGGAAAAACTGTATGATTGTCTCAAGTTCCCTGGCCAGTTCCTTATTTTCGCCGTTCACGATGGGATAGATATACTCTTCGAGGAGAACGCGCAAGAGCGACTTGGCGGCGCGGCTCGCGCGGGAACACAACGCGCCCACTATTTCCGGCGGCAAGTTGTGGAGCACCGAGACAAAGCCGTCCATATTGGTCGCAAACGGCTCCAGCAAAAAACGGTCGCGCGGAGACCATTCTTCCGGCGGAAATTCGGGTGCAAATAATTCTCGTGATTCTCGGTCCATAACGTTGCTCATGAAGTAAAAATCGCGGAGTTATTTCTTATACTACCACACCGCCGTACCAAAAAGGGCCTCGGTTCACCCCGCACCGAGCCGAGCACTGCTCTCCTCGCTTCGGCTTCGGCGAAGCGGGCAACGCCCAAACGCTTTCCTTGATTCAAACATCCATCACGGCCAAACCATGTCTTGGAAATGAAAAGCCCCGCTCGTCGCGAGGCGTTGTAGAAAGCGAAGTGCTCGATCTGGTGATGGGGTGAACCGAGGCCTCGCGCATTATTTCGACCCGAGAAATTCCATAATCCTCGCGGCCGGCAAATAGAAGGTCGCGGACTGCGAGACATGAATTCCATCGACAACACCATCACAGACGGTCAAGTAAAAGCCGCTCCGACAATAACCGGAGCTCTCAAGTTCGCCATCCTAAATTCTAGATACTAGATACTAGATACTAGATACTAGATTCTAGATACTAGTACTCCTCCCCCATCCCAGGGATTCCTCCTCCGCCCATCGCCGGATTTTTCTTTTCGGGAACACTCGTAATAGCCGCGCCGACCGTGAGGTAGTTCGCCGCGACGGAAATCGCGTTGACAAAGGCGGTTTTTACAACTTTCAGGGGATCGATGATTCCGGCGTCTTTCAAGTTCTCGATCTTGTCCGTCAAGGCGTTGAAGCCGACCCAGCGATCCTTTTTCGTTTTCAGCTGATTGATTACTTCTTCCGGAGATTTTCCGCTATTCGTAACGATCGCGCGAACCGGAGCTTCGAGCACTCGCGCGAAGATTTTATCGACGGCATCCGCATTTTTTCGCTCGGCTTCAGACCCCGGCATCAACTCCAACCGGACATTGAAGAGCGCCGTGCCGCCGCCCGGGACGATTCCTTCTTCCATGGCCGCGCGCGTCGCGGCGACGGCGTCTTCAACCCGCTGTTTCAGTTCCTTTTGAGCTGACTCGGTCGGCGCACCCACTTTGATCACGGCAACTCCGCCGGCCAACTTTCCAAGCCGCTCCTGCAGTTTTTCTTTGTCGAAGTCAGAGGTGGTCTTTTTTATCTGCGCTTTGAGCTGGGCGATTCTCGCGTCGATGTCCTTCTTGTCGCCCTTCCCGCCGACGATCGTCGTATAGTCCTTGTTGGAAACGACTTTGTGAGCATGCCCCAAGTCGCCGATGTCGACGTTCTCCAGTTTCTTGCCAACGTCTTCGGAAATGAACTGCCCGCCCGTAACCGCCGCGATGTCCTGCAGCATTTCTTTCTTCCGGTCGCCAAAACCCGGAGCTTTCACGGCGAGAACGCTGAATACTCCGCGGAGCTTATTGACCACGAGCGTCGCGAGCGCTTCGCCCTCCACTTCGTCGGCGATAATCACGAGTTCTTTTTTGCCGCTTTGCACGATCTTTTCGAGAAGCGAGAGTATCTCTTGGATGGACGAAATCTTTTTGTCGGTCACTAAAATGTGCGGGTCTTCAAGCGCCGCCTCCATCCTCTCTTGATTCGTAATCATATAGGGAGAAACATAGCCGTGATCGAACTGCATTCCCTCCACCATCTCGTGCGAATTCCCTATGGTATTCGAGTCCTCGATGGTCACCACGCCTTCTTTGCCGATTTTCGACATCACCTCGGCGATCAAGCGTCCGATTTCCGCGTCTTTCGCCGAAAGCGTCGCCACTTCCTGGATTTTTTTCGTTTCGTTGATGAGTTCACGCTGGTCTTCGAGTTTTTTTACGATTTGCTCGCTTCTTTTTTTGAGTTCTTCGGCAAGCTGGATCACGTTGAAGCCCTTGTCGCGGATCAGACGCTCCCCTTCGTTGATCATGGCGTGCGCCAAAACAACCGAGGTGGTGGTTCCGTCACCGACGCCGTCGTTCGTTTTATCCGCCGCCTGTTTGATAAATTCCGCTCCCAAATTTTCCCACTTATCTTCCAATTCGATTTCCTTCGCGACCGTGACGCCGTCGAACGTGACTTGCGGAGCGCCGTATCCCTTCTCGATGACAACGGCCCGGCCGCGCGGACCGAGAGTCATCCGAACCGCTTCGGCCAGTTTGTCGATTCCTTTTTTGATCGCGGCCCGCGCCGCTTCGTTGAATAGGAGTTGTTTTGCCATTTTGTTTTAGCAAGTATGCGGTAGGTAGTATGTCGTAGGTAGTAGGGAGTTTCATGCGCGCAACTTACTACCTACTACTTACTACTTACTACCTACTTAATGATCGCGAGTATATCGTCTTCGTCCCCGACCAAATACTTTTTTCCGTCGATCTCGATCTCGTCGGGTCCGTACTTTTTGAAAAGCACCTTGTCGCCGACTTTCACCGACATCGGAATTCTTTCTCCTTTATCGTCCGGTTTTCCCGGGCCGACCGCGAGTATTTTCCCGCGAATGGGTTTCTCTTTTTCGGCCGTGTCCGGCAAAACGATCCCCGACTTCGTGGCCTTTTCTTCCTCGAGCGGCTCTATAAAAACGTGGTTGGAGAGGGGTTTGAATTGCATAGTGTCCATTGTAGCAAAAGTGGCAATCTTGTCAAGCGAGTGCCAATCAATCAATATACCTCGTCATGCGTGCCTATGGCAAGCAAAAAGATACTGCTTTCTTTGAAAGAAAGTATTATTCTGTGTTCGTAAGTTATCCAGATTGCGAAACAGTTACTCATCCTGCCTGTTAACTTATGGCTCCGAAGGCGCGGGTCTCTCGGATTTTTCTGAAGAACTTTTAACTTTTCTTCAACGTCAGCCTCCAATTCCGGATGCTTTTTAAGGAAGCGCCCAAGGTGCTTCTTAAACCTATGAGACGCAATCAATCGAACCATTTACTTCAGATTCTCCAAAAATCTCCTTACGCTTTTCACTTCTTCAAACTTTCCGGCCTTAACTTCCGCAAAACTCATTATGACTTCTAGCTCCAACAACTTGCGTTTAGATTTTTTGACCAACGACTGCATCTCGTCGGCGGTTTTATTCATTTTTTTATAAATTGTCGCTTGGGTCATAAGTTAATATTAGCAAATTCAGAAGTGATTGGCAACTGCAAGCTCTTATCTCGTCATTCTTTTTGCAGCTTGTCGTAAATATTGAGCACCGCCTTCACGGCGTCACCGGCCGAAATGTTGTTTTGCTTGTAAAGCACGTCCGATACGTCGCCCGCGGCCCAGATGCCGGGATCGGAAGTTTGCTGTGTCTTATGATCGACAACGATTTCTCCCGCGCCGTTCAACTCCACAAGGCCATTCATCACTTCGGAATTAGGCAGGAGGCCTATCTCGACGAACACGCCGTCAACTTTCAGCTCTTTCGAGTCCCCTCTTTTCGCGTCTTTGTAGGCAAGCCCCGTTACCAATTGGTCGCCTAGAACCTCCCGCGTCAAAGCATTATAGATTACTTGAACCTTCGCGCTGTTTTTTACTTTATCTTGCGTCACGGGGTCTCCTTTCAGAGAATCCGAACGGACGATTAAGTAGATTTTCAAGGCGTAGGGAAAGAGGTCGACTACGGCTTCCAGCCCGGCGTTCCCCCCGCCCACAACCGCCACCGTTTTATCTTTGAACACGGGCGCGTCGCAGGTCGAACAATACACAACCCCCTTGCCATCGAATTCTTTTTCGCCGGGGATGCCAAGTTTTCTCCTTCTTGATCCCGAGGCCACAAGAATATATTTTGTTTCAAAAGTTTTTCCGCTTTTGGTCGTAAGCCGGAAGCCCCGCCCGTCCGGCAGGCGGGCGCCATCCATCTTCTCGACTTTTTCCACCACATCATCGGCGACAATATCGATATCCGCGTGATCGCGCAAATGATCCTCAAGCATCTTGCCCAGATCGTAACCGGAAACGGATTTCGTGCCGATCCAATTTCTCACATCCGCCGAAACCAAAGATTGCCCGCCGAAGCTGTCGGTGATAAGAAGTGTCTTGATTTTTTTTCTCTCGGCGTAAACGCCGGCGGCAACGCCGCCGGGACCGCCGCCCACAATAATTAAATCATACATATTTTAGCGGGCGAGCCTCGCCAAATGGCGGGCCGCCGATAATAATAAGGTCGTACATTGTTGGTGTCGGGTGTCGGGTGTAATGCGTCGGGTGTCAGGATCGCCGTTGCGAAATCTTGATACTTGATACAGGACGCTTGATTCTTATTGAATTTTCAAAATCTTCGCTAGCGCGCCCTTGTCAAACCCCACGATTATTTCCCCATCAACGTCAATCACCGGCACGCCAAGCTGGTGAGATTTTTGAATCATCTCGTCCCGCGCTTTCGCGTCCTCGGCAACGTTATACTCTTCGTAACTCACGCTGTTCGTTTTGAAAAACTCCTTTGCCATCTTGCAGTACACGCAAGTGGGGGTGGTGTAGATCTTAACCATTAATGCAAAATGAAAATGTCAAAATGAAAAATGAAAATCTAAAATGCAAAAATTTTGAATTTTACACTGTCATTTTGATTTTTGATTTTTAAATTTTGAATTGTTAACCTTGCTTTTCTGGGTACGACCTTTTACTTGGCACCATCTCCGCGGTTCGAAGATTTTCTCTCTCCAAATATGATCCAGACGTTAATCAAGAATATTATCGTGCCGGCGATCAAATTGCTCCACTTCATCACCGTGATGCTCGAAAAGCCGAGAAGCCACGGAGACACGATAATCCACAATCCGAGAACAAGTTGGGTCCAATTGGTTGTCATTGATTTTTCGCTGCCGAGCATAAAGTCATTTTAACACAACCCCAGTTCTTGTAATTTGTCTTGGGCCCAGAAAACGGCTCACCGGTAAATATCTTTCCGGTGTCCGATGCTGAAAAATATCGCCTCGTTACCGCGAAGATAAAAAATCGCTCGGTAACGGCGAGTGACGCGGAATGAATAAGCGCCTGCCAGATCTTTCAACCGTTTTGTGTGGAGCCGACCATCAAGCCAATTCTCCTTAAAAACCGATTCTTGCTTCTCGAAGATATTCTTGATGCCAATGGGCAAGCCCTCCAACTCTCGAAGAAAATCGCTCGTTTTCTGGACAAGCATTACCCGCGAGGAAATTTCCCGAGAGCCGCAAGGTAGTTCTTCTTAATACTCCGGGAATTCTTATATTCTCTCAGGCTCTCGGCGGGGATCAAAAACGTCATCTTTTCAAGCTGGGATTTAATATACCGGAGATCTGCGGCTATATCCATTAACGTAATGCTTTTCTTTTTTGATGTTGCTTGAACTGCCATATGTCTTATAGTAGCATGGCAACAATCGCGGGGTCAAGAAAAAATTTCGGGCAACCCGTTAAGGTTGCCATTGGTTTAGCCGTAGTTTAATCAGAAGTAAGCCGTCCAAGTTTCATAGAAAGCTCGATGGCGTCTAGCGCTTGAGCAGTCCTTTTCTGCCTCTCTGCCCACCATTTGCAGATGCCAAGTTTGGGCTTTTCTTGCTCAATAGATTCCACACCATTGCCGTTCGCCTCGGTCCAACTTCGAAGGTCATACCATCCGAGAAGCTCACGAACCATGCTCTGGGTTTCGTACCTAACAGTAGCCTCAATCATTTCCAAATCCCCTTCAATCTCGTCGGGGAAATTGCGGTACGCGGTAACCAAAAGAATGGCGTCTTCCATATCCAACAACTTCACAAGCCTTGCCAATCTTTTAGATCGATAACCGTCTTTCGTTCGCTCCCTGGCCAAATCGCGAACAGATTCAGTAATCATCCCGAACCTCCAATTGTACGGAAATTCTTCTTTGAATCCGAACGCCGGCGGGCGAAAATGAAGACATGAAAA
>CAYLWL010000008.1:0-30643 GCA_964387675.1 uncultured Candidatus Saccharibacteria bacterium | reverse complement strand
TTTTTCATGTCTTCATTTTCGCCCGCCGGCGTTCGGATTCAAAGAAGAATTTCCGCTTAAACCGAGAACGAGGGAGAACCGATGGCCACCGTAAGTCGGGGAAGAGATCTACATATTGCATCGTTCGCTATCAAAATGGTTCCGCCTGGGGCTATGCATATTGCAACAACGAAACTGAGCTTCAAGGAGTTGTCCGGAGCCGCCTCTCGGGAGAAAAAGTAGAAACTCTTTGGGAAAGCCCAAGATTCAAAGACCCTAAGAAAAGACAACGGGCGCTGGCTAAAGAGCAAAAAATGCAGGGACTTCGTGATTCTCTCGGACTGTAAACGAAATTCCCGTTATGTCGCAAGGCGTAACGGATTTTTGTTTCCCAACATCGTTCGAACATCCCTTCGGCAAGTTCAGGACAAGCGCCTGCCTGCCGGCAGGCGGGCTTGCTTGCCGGTAGGCAACCCCTATTTCCCGGATGTCCCGATAATTGTGGTGGACCTGTGTTCTTGTGGACCCAGCGAGAATCGAACTCGCGTCCCCCGGATGCAAACCGGGTGCATTACCACTGTGCTATGGGCCCACCAAAGGTTTAGAAAATCGTGGATCCTCGATATCATAACAAATCAAAGATTTTGATGATATCGGGACTAAGTTACGGGCCCCCTGTGCGCGTTGCTGGAATCGGACCTGCCTACCGGCAGGCAGGCCTGCGACCTCTCCGACTTGCCCCGCACCAAATCCTCGGTGCGTCTTGTAGGGATCGGACCTACGACCTTCCCGATGTGAACGGGACGCTCTGCCACTGAGCTAAAGACGCATTTATTTGGTGCGGGGTGAATGAACCGAACGCTCTAACCACTGAGCTAAACGCGCGAGGACTTCAAAACCAATATAAAACAAAAACGCCCCAGATTCAACCGGGGCGTTTTTGAAACAGCGGTTATTGTATCTCTACCTTCGCTCCTGCCGCTTCCAATTTCTTTTTGATTTCGTCCGCTTCTTCTTTCTTCACGTTCTCTTTCACGGTTTTCGGCGCGCCGTCGACTAAATCTTTGGCTTCTTTGAGGCCGAGCGTGGTTACTTCCCGCACCACCTTGATGACGTTGAGTTTCTGTTCACCGGATGCTTTTAAGACAACGGTGAACGCCGTTTTCTCTTCTGCCGGGGCGCCGCCGCTCGCTCCGCCCGCGGCAACAGGCGCGGCCGCGGAGATGCCGAACTTTTCTTCGAGCGCTTTGACGAGTTCAGCCATCTCGCCGACCGTCAAGGATTCTATTTTCGATAGTAAGTCCTGAAATTTATCCATAGTGTTCCCGAATTACGAATCTTATTTCGAATATCCGAATGCGAAAGTTGGTATTACGATTCCGGAATTCGTAATTCGTTTTATATTCGTTATTAGTGATTACTCGCGACCTTTTGGAGTCAACTTGTTTCAGAATGTTTTGATTTCTGATCAAGTACATATATGAACGATCGAAGAGGGGAGGCGAGCATCCCTAGAAGCTGGGCAAGAAGCACCTCGCGCGGAGGAAGTTTGCCGATAAAGAGGATTTGCGACGCTTCCACGGGAGATTTCTTTTTCAAGTCGTAACCGCCGACGATGCGCTTCGTCCACATATCCTTTTCTTTGCCTTCCGGGACTTCGAGCGCCGCAAAAAACTTGAAGACGGTGCCGCTGATCTTTTCGGCATCTCCTTCCGAAAAAACGGTTCCGAGTGATGACTTGAATTTCTTGAGATCGAAATCGGCTCCGGCTTCTTTGAGCAACAGGCCGAGTAATCTTTTCTTGATCACAAGGAAGCCGGCTCCCACGGTTTTCAGTTCTTTGCGGAACCGCCTCATATTCTCCGCGGACATATTCGTGAAATCGGAGAAGACCAAAACACCGCTTTTTTGCAAAAGCTCCTTACCTTTCTTTAATTCCTCGCTTTTTTGCGCCTTGGTTTTCATAGGAGTGTTCGCTAATAACGCGAATGACAGCAAATAACGCTAATACAATTCGCATTATTACCTAACGATTAGCATTATTCGCGATTACTCAACAAAAAACGGTCCGTTCAAAGACCGCAGTTTTGGCGAATAGCTTGTTGCTATGTACCTAACTCGTTCTTGCGCAGGGCGGCTTGGTTTTCCAAGCTGATTGAGCCGAAAGGCCCCATGCGGTCTTGAGAACCTTATTATTCTATTTGGTTGGATTTTCGTTGTCAACCCCCGCGCCAGCATCACCCCTCGTCAAAAAATAGTCGGAAGACCCGAATATCCAGCGCGTCAGTTTCCACGAGAAGTAGTGGCCGGCATGGATGAGAAACGTAACGATGCCCAAAAACAGAATGATGCCGCCTACGTTGAAAGAGACGCTGTTGCCGCCGATGACCCACCAGCCCAGGATCGTGAGAAACACCCCAAGCAGGATGCCGCTAATATCCAAAAACGTATAAAACACCCTTTGTATGAACTTGGCGATTTTCACGAGAAGAGCCATGACTTTATTATATCCTTTTTGTCATTTCAATTGAATACCCCAATAGTCCTTTACGAGTATCCAAAACACCCGCTTGATCGAAAGAAAAATGAATGACCACAAGAACGGAAGCCATAATGGTATAACGCCAAAGAGCGTAGTACGGCTGAACTGCTCCACGCCGGTGCTGATAAAAAAGTATTCTCCGAGCGTGGTACTCACAAGCCCGAGCGCGAGGGAGGTGTAATCCACCCGTTCTTTTTTGAGGAGAAGCGCTGCGACGATGAACAGAAGATACACTGCCGTCAAAACATAATCGTTTACAATGAAAGGGACAAGCGCGATCATAACGAATATGGCGAGGAGATATAAAATTATTTGATAGAGGTATTTCATTTTCGAGTACACCGCGTTTTTCCCGATTTTGTTTCCGCCGAGGCGGATTACAAAATCGCAATCCCGTGCAAAGCGGTGAGGGTGGGATTTGAACCCACGATGCCCTTTCGGGCATACCGCATTTCGAGTGCGGCGCCTTCAGCCGGACTCAGCCACCTCACCATGTGCCCTCGCGAGGAATCGAACCTCGATCGGCTCGTTAGGAGTGAGCCGTTCTATCCATTGAACTACGAGGGCTTTTCTATCAACTCCGACGCTCCGCTACGCGGAGGTCGGAGCCCCGACCGTTCAACGCGTTGGGGTTGAACTACGAGGGCTTTAAAGTTATTTAGATTGAAAAGCCGGTTAATTTACTATACTATAAACACTGTTATCTTATTTATCAAATTTAAGGGGGCCTATAGCTTAGTGGTAAAGCGCACGCATGGCATGCGTGATATCGGGGTCCGATTCCCCGTAGGTCCACCATTTCAGATTTACCGAAGAAACGGAGTTGAACAAAGAAACCGAAACTCTATGAACGAAAAAATCTTAAAACATTTTCTGGAATTCGGTACTTACACGTACCCCGGCTTATATCGGGAAAAATTGAAAAATGATCTACCTGATAGTGTTCGGGAAATTGGTCTCTTGGTGCGAAAGAGCTTGATTCATCGCTCAACCATGGAAATGGGTAACGTGGGCACCAATGCGGATATGAGATTTGGCGATATGACCAAAATGCCCTGGTGGCGTCAATCCGAAGACGACTATTTGGTCACGGCGGGCGCTATGGTAACCGAGCTCTACCGGCGAGATCCAAAGGGATTCGTGCAAGATCGTGCTCCGGAGAACAAGTTAGTTTTAACCTGTCGATTTACCGCAGTACTTGTGGCAAGTATCTTGAAGTCGAAAGGCATTCCTGCGAGATGCCGGGCCGTACACCAGTACGCCCCGTATTTTGATAATTCCTTAGGCAAGGTTAGTGCCGATCACTGGATAAATCAGTATTGGGAAAAGGATGGAAAGAGGTGGGTAACAATTGATGTTGATGGCAGCTTGAGCGTCCTTGACGGGCGATATGATCCTTATGATATGCCGCTGAGCTCTTACGACTTTCCTGCGGATGCTTGGCTTGCGATAAAAAACCGAGAAGTAGACCCGAATTATTTTTACAATGGTGATGGAACGCGAGGAGCTATCGTGGTGCTCTGGTCGCTTATCTACGATTTCCATTCGCTGATGAACAATGAGATTCCTTATACCCACATTCCTCCTTTTGGCCGACCTGAACGATTCCAAAACTTGAACGAAGAAGAAAAATCGAACATAGACAATCTTGCTCGCCTCATGCGGAAGCCCGACGAAAACTTTGACGAATTGGTTAATACTTGGGAAACTGACAAAGATTTCCGCCTGCTTGCCGGCGGACTGTTATAAATTGCCGACAGACACCCGACTCTTTTTAATTTTCGTCTTCTTGGGCCTTTCTTTTTTTGTCTTCCAAGTCTTTTCTAAAAAACTCCAAATCAGAGAAGAAAATTATTTTTCCGGTTTCGTTGTCTCGGATGGTTACCGTTTTGATTTCTCCGGTGTTGTCGAACTCGGGCTGAAGACTCGCTCTCTCCGGAATAAGCTTTTCCGCCGCGAGAAACTCCCTTCTCACTTCATCCATGTTAAATGCCAAGGGACCCTCCTCCAAAGGCATAGACTCTTCGCTTGCCGGATTTTGTTCGCCTTGATATTCGCCTTTTTTCATATACTCATCATAAAACATCTACATTGTTCTTGCAAGGCCCTATCCACAGCCGACCGAGCAAGAAAAAGCCCCGGGGTCAATCCGGGGTCTAGAAATCGTTTATACCTGACCACCCTTGGCAATCCCAGCAGAACCATAGCCCGTCGGTCACCGAGACCATATTTTTGCTTCTGCGCCTTAGGCACGTTATCACCACAACCAACTCCATGATTTATCCACAGCAGTTTTGAAATCGCAGTTCTGCTGTGAATAACGCATCTGCCGTTTTCACGTGTTAGAATTGGTTTAATGAGAAATATAGTCACCATAGGCGGCGGGACAGGAAGCTTCGTGGTGCTCTCTGCCCTGAAAAAATATCCGGTTCACTTAAGCGCGATCGTAACGATGGCCGACGACGGGGGATCGACGGGGATGCTTCGGGACCAGTACGGAGTATTGCCGCCGGGCGATGTGCGGCGAGCGCTTGTGGCGCTTTCAGAGTCGAGCGACACGCTTCGAGATCTTTTTAATTATCGTTTCGAGGAAGGCGGCCTTCATGGCCACAGCTTCGGGAATCTTTTTTTGAGCGCGCTTGAAAAAATGACGGGTAGTTTCGATCTCGCCCTCCGCGAGGCATCCCGCATTTTGAACATAAACGGAGAAGTCATACCCGTGACGCTTGATGACGTGCGGCTCTACGCAAAACTTGAAGACGGGCGAACGCTTCGTGGCGAAACCAGGATAGACGTTCCCACCGGTTCGTACCGCGCGCGAATCGAAAAGGTGTGGCTCGAACCGGAGGCGCGGATGAATCCGAGCGTGAAAAGAGTGCTTCACAACGCCGATCTCATCATCATCGGCCCGGGAGATCTTTACACAAGTTTGATTCCAAATCTGCTCGTTCAAGATGTGGCGCAAGCGATTGCAAAATCTAAAGCCAAAAAAGTGTATGTGGGGAACTTGATGACCAAATTCGGCGAAACGCAGGAGTTTGCGGCTGAAGATTTTATCATGGAAATAGAAAGGTATTTGGGCGAAGGGGTTCTGGATTTTGCCGTGTTCAATAACAGGAAACCGCCGCCCGCCGTCCTCGCTCGCTATAAGAAGGAGAAATCGGAATTTGTCGATGCGAGTGGATTACCCTCAAGGCGCGGCAAAATGAAATACGTTTTAGCCGATCTTTTGGACTCCGGAAGTTTTGCGAGACATAGCCCGCGGAAGAAATTGGCAGAGGTTCTGTTAAACCTTTGTAATCAATGCCCCGCTCTTAGCTCTTAGCTCTTTGCTCATACTATGTGCGGTATTCTCGGTTACATCGGCGAAAAAAAGTCCATGGAAGAGCTGATTGATGGGCTCAAACGGCTTGAATACCGGGGCTATGACAGCGCTGGCGTTGCGGCCGTGGCTCCGAACGGAAAAGTTATTTTCGCAAAATCACAAGGACGCATCTCTGCCCTCGAAGAAAAGCTGCCGGAAGGACTGGAAGTATGCTCGGGAATTTTTCATACAAGATGGGCCACCCATGGCGAACCATCGGATGAGAATGCCCATCCGCAGGCCGATTGTAAGGGCAAAATTTTTGTCGTTCACAACGGCATCATAGAAAATTACAAAGAATTAAAAGAAAAACTGGAAAAACTCGGCCACAATTTTCTTTCGAGGACGGATACGGAAGTCATCCCGCATCTTTTAGAAGAGATACAGAAACACAAAAAAGCGAGTTTTGAGGAAGTTTTAAGCGAATCCCTGGGACAAATGAAAGGGTCTTACGCTTTAGTCGCCATAAATTCCGCCGGTGATAAAATAGTGGCGGCGCGCGAGTCGAGCCCGCTCATTTTAGGGATCGGCGATTCCGGACTTTTCCTCGCGTCCGATCCGTCCGCGATTCTGCCATTTACTCGCGACGTTGTATACCTGAATGACGGCGATATCGTTGTTTTGGAACTCGGTAAATACAAAATTTTAAGCCGTGCTCTTAAAAATGTTGACCGCAAAAGCGTAGTGCTCGAATGGAATATAGAAGAAGCTTCAAAGAGGGGATTTCCGCACTTCATGCTGAAAGAAATTTTTGAGGAACCGGAAGCGGTGGAGAACGCTATTCGGGGAAGGATTCTACTAGATATTGGTTCAGCCAAGCTCGGAGGACTTGAGGACGTAAAAGATCGGCTGAAATCAATTGACCGAATCGTGATTGCGGCCTGTGGGACCGCATATTACGCCGGGCTCATCGGTGAATATATGATTGAAGAACTTGCCGGCATCCCGGTCGAAGTTGAATACGCTTCGGAATTTCGTTATCGACATCCGGTCCTCGGCCCAAACACGGCCTTCCTCGCCATAAGCCAGTCAGGGGAGACGGCCGATACCTTGGCCGCTCTCCGTGAAGCGAAAAAGAAGGGGGCGCTTACGCTTGGAATCGTGAATGTCGTGGGTTCTACGATTGCCCGCGAAACGGACGCGGGAATATATAATCATGCCGGTCCGGAAATCGCGGTTGCCTCCACAAAAGCCCTGGTTTCACAGATATCAGTTCTCGCCACCTTCGCTTTATTTTTAGGGAGGACGAAAAACATGCCCCTTTCGCAGGCCAAGGGAATCGTGGCGGAACTTCAAAAAATTCCCCGAAAGATGAATGAGGTTTTAAGGTACAGCGACGAAATCAAAGAAATCGCAGGCAAGTATGCAAAACACGAAAACTTTTTCTATTTGGGGCGAAAGTATAATTATCCTGTTGCCCTTGAGGGAGCTCTGAAACTGAAAGAAATTTCTTATGCTCACGCGGAGGGAATCGGCGCGGGAGAAATGAAGCACGGGCCGATCGCTCTCATTGATCGGAATTTTCCCTCGATTTTTATCGCGCCGCGCGACAGCGTTTACGACAAAACATTTTCCAACATCGAAGAAGTGAAAGCGAGAGGCGGGAAGGTTATTGCTATTGCTTCCAGGAGAGATGAAAAAATAAAAGAAGCCGCCGACGATGTTATTTATGTTCCGGAGACGCTCGAAATGCTTTATCCGCTTCTCACTGCTTTGCCTCTGCATCTTTTCGCTTATTATTTTGCTGTTTCGCGAGGGTGCGACGTCGACAAACCGAAGAATTTAGCGAAGAGCGTGACGGTGGAATGAGTGGTAATAGCCGAGCCGCAGGAGGCCTTCGGAAACGCGGTCCGACTTCTCCGGCGGAAGTCGGCCGCTCGCTCTCGGCAAAAATTGAGCGCGTGAACGCGCTCGACCGAGCATTTTTGCCTCCGAGATGTTCCTCGAACCTCCTGCGGCGAGGTGGCGCGCAAACAGCGTGCCCAAAAACCAACAGCCCGCAACGCGTGGCTGTTTTCATTTGGTGCTATGATTTTAATATTATGAAATACATAATCGGCATAGACGAAGTCGGGCGCGGCTCGCTTGCGGGACCAGTGGTTGTTTCGGCGGTGGCGATCCCGAAGAAATTAGTATTGAGAAATGAGAAATTAGGGCGATTAAGGGATTCGAAAAAATTGAGCGCGAAGCAACGGGAAGCGTGGGCAGCATATTTAAGGAACCATCCGAAAGTTTTTTATACGCTCGCGCGGGTGTATCCGAAAACCATAGACAGAATCAATATTTCCCGCGCGGCGAACTTGGCGGCGCTTCGCGCTTTCCGAGGACTTTGTGTCAAGTGTCAGGTGTCAGGTATCAAGTGTCAGGTTTTTTTGGACGGAGGATTGTTTTTAGGAAACAAAAAAAGGCAAGTGGCAAAGAGCAAAGAGCAAGGTGTACGAACCATAGTAAGAGGCGACGAAAAAATAAAAGCCGTCGCCGCGGCTTCCATCGTGGCAAAAGTGCACCGTGACGGTTTTATGAAGAGATTGGCAAAAAAATACCCTCGATACGGATTAGAAATACATAAAGGGTATGGAACGAAAACTCATCGAGCCGCCTTGAGAAGATATGGGCCGAGCGAAGTTCACCGCAGGTCGTTTATCGGCTAGCAATCGCTCGACCCATTCGACGATGCCAAATTCATGCCATTGGCACTCACTTGACACGATTGCCAATGGGGCTTATTATACCCATATGCTTACCGCGAGATCGTCAAAAATTCTCGAGGCGGCTATTCAGGGCTTTATCGACGAGGGCTTCCCGATCAGCTCCGGCTGGCTCTATGAAAGCCGTGATTTTGGCATCAAGCCGGCGATGATCCGCGCCGAACTCGAAGAGCTTTCGCGGCAGGGATTCTTGGAACAGCCGCATCATTCCGCGGGCCGCGTTCCGAGCGACTTGGGGTATGAATTTTTCGCGAAACGTATCCTTGAAAAAGAAGGCCCTTTCGGCGGACCTGATTCATATCCGCATTTCTTCGAGAGGTCGGCGATGTCCGATTTCCTTGAAGGCATGTCTTCGATGTTGGGGACGCTCTCGGCGGCAATGTTGCATGACGGAGTGTACAAAACCGGCCTTGAGGAATTTCTCGAGAAGTGGAATGAACCCGTCCTTATGAGAGAGGTGGTTCACGACTTTATGAACCTGGAAAACCGATTGGAAAAAGCAACGAGAATTCTGAAAACGGATGAGCCCGCCATTTTCATCGGAAAGAAAAGTCCTCTTACGGAGAGCGACGAACTTGCCGTGATTGCGTGTTCGTATGAAGACGGTTCGCGAAGGGCCGTCGTGGCCGCAATCGGTCCGAAAAGAATGGATTACAAAAAGGCAATCAGGATATTTAAGAAATTAGACATGAGACATGAGAACAAAAAATCCTAATTTCTCATTTCTAATATCTCATATCTTTTAAATGCATGGAGGAAAATCAAAAAAATAAGAATCCCGAAACCAATGGTTCGGCTCCGCTCACCGCAAGCGAACTCGAGAAGTGCAAGAAAGAACGCGACGAATATCTCGCGGGGTGGCAAAGGGCGAAAGCCGACTTCGTCAACTATAAGAAAGGCGAACATGCGCGGCTGCAGGACATCGCGCGATACGGGAATATGGAGCTCATGATGGAATTTATCGCGATTCTCGATAATTTCGACCTCGGACTGCGCGCTCTTGAAAAATCCGGGCCTGTCGAGAGGGGGGTGTATATGATCCGGGCGCAAATGGAGGATATTTTGAAAAGGCACGGAGTCGAGCGCATCAACGTGAAACCCGGAGACAAGTTCGACCCGTCCGTTTCGGAAGCGATCGCGGAAGTGGCGTCGGAACTCCCGGACGGAGCCATAGTCGAAGAAATAGAGCCCGGCTACCGGTTGTATGATAAAATAGTAAGGCCGGCACGCGTTAAAATTGCAAAGAGCAAAGAGCAAGGGGCAAAGAGTCAATAATAAAATAATCTTTATAAAATTATGAGCAAGATAATTGGTATAGATTTAGGCACAACGAACTCCGCGGTGGCAGTCATCGAGGGAGGTGAACCGCGCATTTTGGAAAACGCGGAGGGAAACAGAACCACGCCGTCAATCGTGGCGGTTTCGAAATCCGGCGAGCGGCTGGCCGGGCTTTTGGCAAAACGGCAGGCCATCACCAACCCCAAAAATACTATTTCTTCGGTAAAGCGCCTTATCGGCCGCAAGTTTTCCGATGCAGAGGTGCAAAAAGACAAGGCCTGGCTTCCATACGATATTAAGTCGGGAGCGACCGGCGGCATTGAGGTCAAAATGTCCGCCCCTGCGGGGCGAGATCTCGTCTCTGGCGGAGGGGATAAGTGGTTTAGCCCCGAAGAGATTTCCGCGGCGATCCTCGCGAAACTCAAAACGGATGCCGAAGCAAAACTCGGCGAAAAAGTGGAAGAGGCGGTAATCACCGTTCCGGCTTACTTCGACGACTCGCAAAGACAGGCAACCAAGAACGCCGGGGAAATCGCGGGACTCAAAGTGAGAAGGATACTGAACGAGCCGACGGCCGCCGCTCTCGCCTATGGTCTCAACAAGCAAAAAAATGAGAAAATCGTCGTCTATGACTTCGGCGGAGGCACTTTCGACATTTCCGTTCTCGAAATAGGAGACGACACGGTCGAGGTCAAGGCGACGGGCGGCGATACGCATCTCGGCGGAGACGATTTCGACAAAAAGATCAACGAGTACCTGGTGGGCGAGTACAAAAAACAGGAAGGAATCGACATTTCGAAGGACCCGCTCGCGCTCCAGCGCCTCAAAGAAGCGGCCGAACGCGCCAAGCATGAGCTCTCGACCGCGACGGAAACGGAAATCAATTTGCCGTACGTGACCTCCGACGCGTCGGGGCCGAAGCATTTCTTGATGAAGCTTTCCCGGGCGAAGCTCGAGAGTTTGGTGCGGGAATACATCGATCATTCGATCACGCTTACCAAGGAAACCGTTACGACGTCCGCGCCAAAAGGAGCCGGATTCAAACTTTCGGAAATCAACGAAGTTATTTTGGTGGGCGGGCAGACGAGGATGCCGGCGATCGTCGAGGCGGTCAAAACTCTTTTCGGAAAAGAGCCGCACAAAGGCATCAACCCCGATGAGGTGGTGGCGATCGGCGCCGCAGTGCAAGGCGGAATCCTGCAGGGAGACGTGAAAGATATTCTGCTTTTGGATGTGACGCCTTTAACTTTGAGCATCGAGACGTTGGGTAGCGTGGCAACGCCGATGATTCAAAAAAACACCACCGTTCCCACCGCCAAAACCCAAACGTTCTCCACCGCCGCCGACAACCAGACCTCCGTGGAAATCCACGTTCTTCAAGGCGAGCGGCCGATGGCCGGAGACAACAAAACACTCGCCAGGTTTATTTTGGACGGCATTCCTCCGTCGCCGCGCGGTTTGCCGCAAATAGAAGTGTCTTTCGATATAGACGCGAATGGCATCTTGAACGTGTCCGCCAAAGACAAAGCAAGCGGAAAGTCACAATCGGTAAAAATCGAGGCCTCGACGAACTTGTCCAAAGATGAAATCGAAAAATTGAAAAAAGAAGCGGCCGAGCACGCGGCCGAGGATTCGCAGAAAAAAGAATTGGCCGAAGCGAAGAATCTCGCGGAAACTTCCGTATATGCCGCCGAAAAGGCGGTTCGGGACGCGGGCGAGAAACTGCCGGAAGACGTCAAACAAGCCGTGAACGCAAAAATTGAAGAAGTGAAAAAGGTGAAGGATGGGGGTGATGCCCGGGCCATACAATCCGCAGTCGACTCCTTGAGCCAAGAACTCCAAAAAATCGGTCAGTCGATGTATAATCAAGACAAAGGTGATGGACGGCAAAATCCCGAACCTCAATCTGGTCAGCCAAGTTAAGGCCAACATTCTTACTCCGCCCGCGGGTTTGTATAAATCCCTCGTTTTTGATTTTCTAAATGTGTTCTCCGCGCTCGCCGCGGGGTATGCTTATTCGATATATCTGAATTCGGCTCTGTCCCTTCCCGCGCTCCTCGCGGCCTTGGGGGTGTTTTCGGTCTTCGCGACGCTCCAGATATTTTTCACGAAAGAATTGGGCAGGCGGTTCTTGGTGGTGATCCTTGAGACAATCGCGTTCCTCGCCCCCTTTTATGAATACGATTTTCGGCTGCTCGGCGCCGCGGCCGTGACGATTCTGATTTTCTATTTTTGGGGGACAGTATCCGCCCGCAAGGAACTGGAAAACGGCCTGAAAATAAAGTTTTTCAGGGCTTCGAGAGCGTTGCTTGGCAAACTCGTCACCGCGCTGACACTTGCTCTTGTGATATTGTACCTGCAGAACTGGGATCAAAAAGACCTTTTTGTTTCGGAAAAAACCTTCCAATCTTTTTTCGCGTGGTCAGCCGATTTCTCTGGCAAGTTATATCCGGAACTCACCCTCAACTCATCATTCGATAAGTTCGCGGAAAGCGTAACGAAAACCCAGCTTCGCGAGGATCCCGCATTTCAGGCACTCACTCCCGCCGCCCAAAAAACGGCGCTCGAGCAAGCCGCAAGACAGGCATCAAAGGGCTTTGCGGAGAAATTGGGCGTAGTCGTTTTGCCCGATGAATCTTTGGGAAGCGTGGTGTATGATGTTATCCTGAATACCTTGGGCGGCTGGAGAGATAAGTTCCAAGGCATATTCACCGCTCTATGGATCATCGCGGTATTCTTGATCTTAAAAGGAATCGGCTCAATCTTTTCGTTTTTGGTCGGCTTGGTTTCGTTTTTGATCTATCAAATTTTGCTTGCGTCCGACTTTGCGCACGTAGCAGGAGAAGCCGTGACAAAAGAGGTGATAGAGTTTTAAAAACTTCAAGTGTCAAGTGTCAAGAAACTTTATCCTGACACCTGATACTAACACTAACAATGAAGGACTACTACAAAATCTTAGGCATCAATAAAGGCGCCTCTGACGAAGATATCAAGAAAGCGTATCGCAAACTGGCGCACCAGCATCACCCCGACAAAGCGGGCGGCAATGAGCATAAATTCAAAGAGATCAACGAAGCGTATCAGGTTCTTTCGGACAGGACCAAGAAAGCGAACTACGACCGTTTCGGCGCGGCGGAGCCCTTCGGCTTTGCTCAAGGTGGACCGGGAGGATTCCCCGGCGGAGGAGCGTGGGGCGGATTCGGCTCGCCTCGCTGGAGCTCTGGCGAAGCGGGCGGACAGCCCGGCTGGGACGGGTTCGGATTCAACGTGGACGAACGGGGATTTTCTGATCTGGGGGACTTGGGCGATATTTTCGACAACTTATTTGAAGGGTTGGGCGTGAAGCCGCGGAGGCGGACCTATGAACGCGGATCCGATCTCGAAGTTGCCGAGCAGATTTCTTTGGAAGAAGCGTTCCGGGGCACTGCCAAGGTCTTGAATATAAAAACATTCGTCCATTGCAAAGCGTGCGGAGGGCATGGCGCGGACATGAAAGCGGGATTTACCAAGTGTCTGGTGTGCGGCGGCCAGGGAGAAATAAAAGAACAGAAAAAAACATTCTTCGGTAGTTTCTCCCAAGTGAGGAGCTGTGAGAGGTGCCGCGGATCGGGGCAAATTCCCAATAAGGTTTGCCATATCTGCAAAGGCGCCGGCCGCGTGGAGCAGGTTCGCGAAATCAAAGTGGACATTCTGCCGGGCATCGAAGACGGCCAGATCATAAAAGTGACGGGCGGTGGGGAAGCCGGGGAGCGCGGAACCGCCGTGGGCGACCTCTATGTGCGAGTGAAGATCAGGCCCCATGCAATGTTCGAACGGAGAGGAGGGGACTTGGTCGTCAAAAAAGAGCTCGAAGTCATTGATTTGCTGTTGGGTAAAAAACTCGAAGTGCCCACGATAAGCGGAGGCAAAGTGAACGTGGAAATTCCGGCGCATTTCAACCTCAAAGAACACTTGCGGATTGTGGGCGAGGGGATGCCGCGATTCGCGAGCCACGGCCGGGGCGATCTTTTGGTTGACTTCGTGATCAAGGCGCCGAAAAAACTGGGAGACAAAGCGAGAAAGATTCTGGAGGATTCAGGGGAATAATTTCGTCTGGCAAGGTGCGCTCCAAGTAGTCCTTTCGGAACCGCGGTCCAACTTCTCCGTTGGAGCGCGAATAATAGTTGCCAGTCTCGAAATATTGATGTTTCTGATTTTCAGAGATAAAATTCGATATACGATATCCGCCAGCCCACTTTAGTAAGTTGCGTTTTCATAGAGATACGGCTATAATAATTGTATGAATTCGCGAAAAAAGTTAAAAGCAAATGCGGAAAGGCAAACCGGCGTTCTTTTGGAGGATTTAGATTCTAAGCTGGATCGACTAGTCGAGGGTCAGCAGGGATTGGATAGGAAAATAGACAAGAATCACGAGGAGTTTCGTGAGTTTGCGTCGGAGGTTAGCTTTAAGTTCGACGCCGTTTTTGACGAACTACGTATCATCAGAAACGAACTCAAGGAAAAAGTTAGCCGCGAAGAATTCGCGCTTCTGGAAAAGAGAGTAATCAAACTTGAAAGATCTCGCAACTAAATATTGCGATACCGCCCCCCATAGCTTAGTGGAAAAGCAGCTGCCTTTTAAGCAGTTGATCTAGGTTCGATTCCTAGTGGGGGGACACGATGAAACACCTCGTCTCTCTCAAAGAACAAACGAAAGGCGACTTGCTTGATATTCTCGAGCTGGCCGGAAAATTGAAAGCCGAACGGAAGGCCGGCGTCTTTCGCGACCCCTTGAAACACAAAACGCTTCTGATGCTGTTTCAAAAAACCTCCACGCGGACGAGAGTTTCTTTCGAGAGGGCGATGACGGAACTTGGTGGCAACGCGATATTTCTTGACGCGCGGACTTCCCAATTCTCTTTGGCCGATTTTGGCGATGAGGTGCGGGCATTGATGCGCTACGGAGATTTGTTTTTGATCCGGGCGCTCAAAGCCGCGGATGTCGCGAAAGCCGCTTCCTATAATCACATACCGGTGATCGACGGCTGCAGCGAAAAGTACCACCCGTCGCAAGCCCTCGCGGATGTGCTTACGATGGCCGAGCATTCCGGCGGAATCCAAAACGTCAAAAAGATCGCGTGGCTCGGAATCGAAAATAACGTTTCGAATACCTTAAAACTCGCTTGCGCGAAGCTTGGAATAGACATCTCGATTGTCGCTCCCGAGACGGATAAGGATAGCGTGGACAGGGAGCTTGATGCGCAAGCCGAGGCCACCGGCCATATTCATAAAACACTGAATCTTCGAGAGGCCTTGAGTAATGCCCAGTACCTGCACACCGACACGTGGACCAATATGGAATTTTTCGCGGATGGCAAGATTAGGCCGGAGTTCGAGGAAGAATACGAACGGCGCAAGAAAGTTTTTATGCCGTACCAACTCAACGCCGCGCTCGTCGCGCAATACGCGCCGCAGGCGAATATTATGCATTGTATGCCCTGCCACGCGGGGTACGAAATCACCCGCGACGCGATTGACCACAAAAACTCAATCATTTTTGACCAGGCGGAAAACCGTCTGCACGTCCAAAAAGCGATATCGCTCTGGTTGCTCGGAATATAAAAACTCTAACGAAAATTATGCCCGAAGTTATTCCGCCAAATGATTCTATGGAAGAATTGCTCATTCGAGAGCAAGGTCTGATAATTATTCCGCCGACTGATAAATTTGAAATGCCGCCGGACGCCAACTACTCCGCTCTGGCCGATCTTGGAATAGGAGAAGAAGAAGCGCGAAGGGAAGTTGATCATATTGTTAACTTTCTCAACCTGCCGATTATTATCGATAGGTTTGAAAAAGATCACGAGGCGCGCCGTACTTGGAGAAAAGAAATGCTAGCTCGTTACGGAGAAAATGCGCTAAATTTTCTCTACAAGAACAAGCTAAGGATTGTTAAGTTTACCCATATCGACATTTTCTTCACCGCCGTAGAGATAAGCGTTAGAAAAAAATCCGTGCCGACGACCCCCGTTTTGGAAAAAATTAGGTCTCTTGAGGAGAGGTATCGCGAGATAATGAGGAATTATAAAACTCTTGATGTTGAGGGAAAGATTGCCGCAATCAGGAAACTAGACGACTTAGCCAGGGAAATCCTTGAATTATTCAAATAGTGTTCGTGGGTATTGACTTTTGCTGAAAGTAGGGGTACAATTAAACTGTCCTAAGATGCCCGCTAATTTCGGCAGGCACGTCTGGGGCTGGGGCCAAAACAGAAGGAGGCACCCAATGAGAAGAATGATCGCTCTGTTGACAATTGCGGGGTTGACGCTCCTGCCATCGGCTCGGGCCCAGGAACCGGCGCCTCAGCAGACGCCGGAAGTGCAGACGCCAGTTGCTGAAATCGCCGGGGTCTATCGGGTTCAGGGAACGAACCCGGACGGCTCCTCCTATGAAGGGGTCGCCGAGATCCGGAAAAACGGTGACACCTATATGATCCGATGGACGGGCATCAGCATGGGGATCGGCTTTCTCCGAAACGGTGTCCTCGTCGCCAGCTACTTCGGCGACGGATTTATCGGCACGGTGATGTACCGTGTCGAAACCGGACGATTAGTCGGCGAGTGGACGATCGCGGAAGTTGGGCCGAACGGGAACATGTACTTCAGTCCGGAGATCTATCCGGAGGTGCTGACGAAGATGGAGCAACCCGAGTCGCCATCGCCGCCGCGGCCCGCGCCACCGCCGCGGCCGACCAAGCCGCCCCCCGTCAAGTCCGCCATGGCCATCTGAACATGGCAGACGAGACCGCGGCCACAGTGCTCGCATTCAACGTGCGAGCACCTTTTTTGCCACCGCTGGTTGCTTGGAGAATAACTTTTTGCTAAACTAACCTCAATCTTCAATGCGGAAAAACCCGGCTCTTTTTTTAATAATCATCTTAGCGCTTGCCATTCTCGCCGGATTTTTTGTATATCCGAAATATCTTGGGACAAAATGGCAGCCGTGGCGGCTGGGTCTTGATCTTGTGGGCGGCAGTCACCTTGTGTATCAGGCGGATCTCTCGAATGTTGCGGATGCCGATCGGGATTCCGTGGTGAACGGCTTGCGCGACGTGATCGAGCGCAGGGTGAATTTGTTCGGCGTTGCCGAGCCGCAGGTGTTCACGGCGAAGTCCGGAAACAACGCGCAGCTCGTCGTGGAGCTTGCCGGCGTGAAGAACGTGAGCGACGCTATCAACCAAATCGGCGAAACACCGCTTCTTGATTTCAGAGAGGTGGAGCAGAACGGCTCCTCCACGAATTTTAATCCCACGAATCTCACCGGCCGATATGTGACGAACGCCCAGCTTACGTTCGACAACACCACGCAGGCCCCGCAGGTTTCGATATCGTTCAATGCCGAGGGCGCGGGCATTTTCGAGCGGATGACGGAACAAAACGTCGGAAAACCAATCGGCATATTTTTGGACAATACGCTGATCGAGGCGCCCGTTGTCCAGCAAAAGATTTCCGGCGGCCAGGCGGTGATCACCGGCCGGTTCACGTTCGACGAGGCAAAAACACTCGTGGAACGCTTCAACGCCGGCGCGCTTCCGGCCCCGATCGCGCTTATTAACCAGCAGACCGTGAGCCCGGGGCTTGGCTCCGATTCGCTCCAAAAAGTCATATTCGCGGGAATTTTAGGGACAATCCTCGTGATGATTTTTATGATCATCTACTATCGGCTCCTGGGATTTTTCGCTTCGCTCGCCCTTCTTATCTACATCGTCCTTACGCTCGGCGTCTTCAAGCTGATTCCTATCACAATGAGTTTGGCGGGTTTAGCCGGCTTCATTTTGACGATCGGAATGGCGGTTGACGCCAACATCCTTATCTTTGAGCGGATGAAAGAGGAGATGAAAAGGGGGCTTTCAAAGTCAACCGCTCTCGAGGAGGGTTTTCGCCGCGCGTGGCCCTCGATTCGGGATTCGAACACCTCCACGATTATCACCGCGATCATATTGTATTACCTGACCTCGAGCTTTGTCCGCGGATTCGCGCTCACGCTTCTTATCGGCGTCATAGTGAGCTTGTTCAGCGCGATCACGACAACGCGTCTTTTCCTCCGCGTATTTTTAAGAGACCGTCCTGTTATAAAAACCTGACACATGACACTTGATGCCTGACGCTAAAATCATGTTCAACATCATCGGCCACAAAAACATATACTTTGTCCTTTCTGGTATTTTAATCGGAGCGGCGATCGTCTCTATGGTTCTTTTCGGTTTCCGCCAAGGGATCGATTTTCGAGGAGGCACCTTGTGGCAGTTTGAGATGGGCGGCGACGCGCGGCCTCTTGCCGAGATAGAAAGCGTGTTCGAGTCGGATCTTGGCCAATCCGACGCGCGTGTGAATCTCGATTCGACGAACGGAATCCTCTTCGTCCGCTTAGGAGAATTAAACGAAGCCGATCACCAAAAGTTTTTGGAAATCGTGAAAAATAAACTGTCGGGGTTCGAAGAGTTGAGTTTCCAATCCATCGGACCCTCGATCGGAGCGGAGCTCAGAAAAAACGCGATTTTGGCCATCGTTTTCGTTTTGATCGCGATTTCGTTATTCATCGCGTGGGCCTTCCGAAAAACATCGCGGCCGGTCAGTTCCTGGAAGTACGGCTGGGTCACGCTTTTCACTCTTTTCCACGACGTGGTTATTCCGGGAGGACTCATTGCGTATCTTGGCCATGCTCGGGGCGTGGAAATAGACGGCAATTTCGTGGTGGCGTTGCTCGTGGTGATGGGTTTTTCAGTGCACGACACGATCGTCGTGTTTGATCGCATCAGGGAAAATCTGACGCTTTCCCGCGGCAAAGAAAATTTCGAAACGACGGTGAATGCGAGCGTCAATCAAACCATCGCCAGATCCGTGAACACCTCTCTCACGCTGATTTTGGTTTTACTCGCTCTTTACTTCGCCGGCCCCGCGGATATGCGCTACTTCGTGCTCACGCTGTTGGTGGGCGTTACGACCGGCATATACTCTTCGATCTTTATCGCGAGTCCCATACTCGTGACGATAGAACGCAATGCAAAAAAATAAGTTCGACTCGACCTCAAAAAATTACCCACAGCCACGCCCCTTGACTTAAGGAGCCGTTATATTCTATAATAGGAACTATATAATTATGGCATCGGCAACCAAAGCCATCAACCTACTCATTCAGGAGCTCGAACCCCGTCAAAAGGAGGTTATTATTGGCCGTTTTGGCCTTGAGGGGGGGGCGAAAGAGGGCAAAACCTTGGCCGAAATAGGGGAGCATTTGGGTGTCACAAGAGAACGGGTGCGGCAGATCGAAGCGTCCGCGCTCGGCGTGCTGAAGTCCAAAATCGCGGCAATACCGGCCTGTTTGCAGGTTATGGAGCGTGGCAAGAAGTACCTCAAAAACGTCGGGGGCGTTTCCAAAGAGGACAAGTTTCTAGAGAATGCCGGCAACGCCGCGGAGGGATTAAACAATAACCACGTGGCGCTTCTTATCGAGGTGCATCCGGAATTCCACAGCTACAGAGAAGACGACGACTTCTGGCCGTTTTACTATTTGGCGAAAGCGGATTTGAAAGCGTCAATCGGCTTCATAGAAGGATGGCTTGATTATTTGGAGAGCAATAAAGAGAAAGCGCTCGAAGGATCATATAAGGGCTTACTCGATGTGTTCTCTAAATCGAGAAATGTCGGCTTGGCTCGAGCGAATGACCTCTTGGCTCTTTCGAAACGGATTCATTCGAATCCGTACGGCGACGTCGGTTTGAAAGAGTGGCCCGAAGTGAATCCGTCCACCACGAGAGACCGGGCGTATTTGGTTTTGAAAAAGAAACAGAAACCTCTGCACTTCACGGAAATCGCCAAAGCCATCAACGAAACGGGTTTTGGCGCGCAAGTCGCCTTGGCGCCAACCGTGCACAACGAACTCATTAAAGATCCGCGTTTCGTTTTGGTGGGAAGGGGACTCTACGGCCTTCGCGAGTGCGGCTACGAGCCGGGCGTAGCGAGAGAGATCATCAAGAAGATCATCAAGAAACATGGGGCGCTTACCGCCGAAGAGGTGATCGGACACGTTAACCAGCAGCGATTTTTCAAGCCGAACACGATTCTTATCAATCTGCAGAACAGGGACTTCTTCGAGCGGAATTCCGACGGCACGTACCGCGTGAGACAGGCATAGACGAGTAACAGGTGACAACATGTCACTTGTCACTTGTCGCGAGATGTTTGATACTTAAAATATGATTTCTCCCGCCCAGTTTTTCGGGCCAACGCTCACCGGTCTTTACCTTGCCGTCGCGGACGTGTGGGGGCAAGTTTGGTGGATCGTTTTGCCGTTTATAACGGCGCTTTTCTTTTGGAAGTATTGGATGCTCTACATCCAATACAAATTTATCGTAGCGATCAAATGGGACATCATCGAAGTCAAGGTTCCCAAAGAAATCTTGAAAACGCCGAAGGCGATGGAACAGGTATTCGCCGCGGCTCACGCGCCATACTCGTACGGCTTACGATTTTTGGAAAAATATTGGGAGGGTATCGTTGAGTACTGGTTTTCGTTCGATATCGTCGGTTTCGCGGGCGAGAGCCATTTTTACATTCGGATGCCGAAGCAGTTCCGGAATCTCGTGGAATCCGCCATCTACAGCCAATATCCGGGAGCGGAAATCATCGAAGCCGAGGATTACGTCAAACAGATGCCGCGGATTTTGCCGAATAAAAATTTCGATCTTTTCGGCAACGAACAGGTTTTTTTGAAACCGAGCTGTTACCCCATACGAACATATCCGATGTTTGAAGAATCGGTCGAAGAGAGACGCGTTGATCCCATCGCCGGTCTTCTTGAAATTATGTCAAAGCTCAAGGGGGACGAACAGATCTGGATACAAATCTTGACGAGGCCGATAGGAAGCGATTGGACGAAAGAAGGAGAAAAAATCATCAACAAAATGCTCGGCAAGGAAGAAAAGAAGAAGCCCGGGTTTTGGGAATTATTCGGGCCTGGCGTAACGGCGGGGGAAGTATTGCGGTCTCCGTTCGAGCACCCCTCTATTGAAGCGGGTAAAAAAGAGGACCGGCCAAATTTCAAGTTACTGATGCTCGCTCCGAGCGAGAAAGAGGTTGTCGAAGGAATCGGCCGGAAGATCGCGAAGCTCGGTTTCGAGACGACGATCAGATTTATTTATCTCGATAAGAGGGAAACGTTCAACAAAAGCACCGCCGCGTCGATTCAGGGATACTTCAGGCAATTCAATACGCAGGACCTCAATCTCTTGCGGCCGCACAAGCCGACGATGACCGCGGGCGTGCACGGCCTTTTCAAAAAATTACGGCTGAACTTGAGAAAAAGAATACTCTACGAGCGGTATCGGGATTTGGCGTTCAGTCCCAAAAAACCGAAGCCGGTTTTCACTATCGAAGAATTGGCCACGCTGTACCACTTCCCGATCTTTGGAGTGGGAACGATGCATCTTGAAAAGATCGAGTCGAAAAAAGGCGGCCCGCCGGCGTCACTGCCGATAATAGACGGGTAACATGTAACAAGTGGCATGGGACAAGAAATAGAAAAAGAAATAGCCCCTCTTGGTTTCTATAATTTCAGGAACCACAAGAAAAAGTTCGGCATCAAGCTCGACGACCGGCGCCGGCACGTTTACGTTGTCGGAAAAACCGGCGTGGGAAAAACGACTCTTATGGAAAACATGGTGGTTGACGATATGGCGGCGGGCCACGGCGTGGGCGTGATCGATCCGCACGGAGAATTTGCCGAAAAGATGCTCCGTTTTGTCCCCGAGGAGCGGCTTGACGACGTCATTTACTTCAACCCGGCCGATATGGAGCACCCCATCGGATTCAATCCGATGGAGCAAGTCGGCGTGGAATTCCGGCACCTTGTGGCGTCGGGACTGATGGGCGTGTTCAAAAAAATCTGGCCGGATGTCTGGTCCGCGAGAATGGAATACATTTTGAACAACACCCTGCTCGCGCTTCTTGAGTATCCCGGCTCAAGCCTGCTCGGCATCATGCGGATGCTCTCGGAACCGGATTACCGAAAAAAGATCGTGGAGAACTTGCAGGACCCCGTGATCAAGGCATTCTGGGTGAACGAGTTCGCCAAATATACCCAGCGGCTGGAAACGGAAGCGGTGGCGGCAATCCAGAACAAGGTGGGGCAGTTTGTGTCGAATCCGCTCGTGCGGAATATTTTGGGTCAGGCGCATTCTTCGCTCAATATGCGCGAGATTATGGATAAAAAGAAGATATTTATCGTGAACTTATCGAAAGGGAGGATTGGAGAAGACAATTCCCGCCTCTTGGGCGCGATGATCATCACCCGGCTCCAGCTTGCCGCGATGTCGCGAGTCGACATATCTGAAGAAAAACGCAGTGATTTCTTTTTGTATGTCGACGAGTTCCAAAACTTCGCGACGGAGTCGTTCGCCAACATTTTGTCAGAGGCGAGAAAATATCGCTTGAGCTTGATTCTGGCGCACCAATACATCGGCCAGCTCATCGACGGCCAAAATTATAAAGTGAGGGACGCGGTGTTCGGCAATGTCGGCACGTTGATCTGCTTTCGAACCGGCGGCGCCGACGCGGAATTCCTGGAAAAGGAGTTTATGCCCGAATTCGTGCAGAACGACCTCGTGAATCTCTCCAAGGCCAACATTTATATTAAACTGATGATCGACGGCGTGGCTTCAAGGCCCTTTTCCGCCGAGACGATTCCTCCGCCGCAGGTGCCGACAGATTCATCTGAAGACGTGATCATCAAAAACTCGCAGGATACCTATGGCACGCCGCGGAGCACCGTTGAAGCCAGGATTTCGAGCGAATGGCAATCCGCAAGTCAAGCGATTGTCGGGGAAAAAGTTGAGAGAAGGAGCGAGCGTCCGATGGGGGAGATGTTGCGTCCGCGTCCGCAACAGCCGCGGGAATTCCAGAGGCGCGATGAGTTTGCGGGAGACCGGCCGCCCCGCCGGGAGTTCAGAACAGAAAGATCCCAGCCGCAATTTCCGCGCGAAGATTATCGTCCTGCGCCGCCCCCGAATAGCAGGCCGCAACCGCCTCAGCCAGCCGAGCCGCGGCCGCCGCAACCCGTAGAAGGACCTCGCCCCCCGGTGATTCGGAGAGAAGAAATTCATCGGCAACCACCACCCCCCCCGCAACTACAAAAGGAGAAGCCCTTCGACACGGTTCGACACGGCTCACCGCAAGCAGCTCAGGACAGGCCAAAGCAATTCACGAAGCCGGATATCAACGTGGGTGAATTGCGGAAAGCCATTAACGCGTCCCTCAAACCTCTCTATGGAACGGATGAGGATCGAGAAGAGCTACAGGAAACGGAAAAAGGAGATTCTCGTGAATAGTTGTGAATATGGTAGCAAGCAAATCTTTTGAACGAAATACCGACCGCCCAGAAATTGAAAGAGCGGTTAATCTTTTTATCTCGGAGAACTTACCGGAAACAGAAGAGCGCATATCAGAGCCAATGGATCCGGCATGTGAGGTTAGTGTTGTAATTCCGGTTTACGGTGAGCGAGATTACATATTGAGAGCCCTAAAGTCGCTTGCCGAACAGGAGGACGTGACTGCCAAACAATATGAAGTCATTCTCGTAGTTAACAACTCGAGCGAGAAACCACCACGAGAATTAGATGAAACAGAAGAAGAACACCTCTTGCGCCTAGAACAATACGAGAAAGCGCTGGAAGAAAATCAGGATGTAATAAAACTCGTTCGATGTATCAAAGAACAACCCACAGAACTTCCCTTGAATGAGGACGAACAAGCAATCGTAGACGCAATAACAAAACGTGATCTGAAACTTCATATTATAGACAAAGCGACGGGGGAAAAAGCGCTATCTCCAACTGAAGCAAACGTGGGTGGAGCAAGAAATCGTGGTCTAGTAGAAGCAGTTGAAAGGTTTTATAAGCAACTTGGCAAGAACGGAATCATTGCGCACTCCGATGCCGATGTGCGTTTCGATGAAAAGTATATCAAAAGCATTATAGAAGTTTTCCAAAGAGATCCGGCTCTCGTCGCCATTGCCGGAGAATTAGTATTTGAGAGGATAGAAGATGAGAAGTATTTGTTTGATTCAGAAGTTAGTTTTTACGAGGAACTAAGAAGCATATACGAGCATATTGCCGTAGTTTCTATGGATCGCAAAGAAAATCAATCTACGTATGAAGAATATAGCCCTCCAGGCGATCGAAAAGAAAAAATCTGGTTTAGCGGCGGGAATATGGCAAGTAGGGCGTTTGAAGCCGCTTTGGCCGGAGGTATCCCGAAACTGAACACCGCAGAGGACACAAGATTCGGCTTCGGCCTTACGCGAATTGGAAAAACCGCCGATGCTAAAAAAGTTCTTGTTTTTCCCGCGGATAGATTCTCGGTAAGAGCAGCAGGTCATGGCATGCAAAAAATGAAGGCCGCCAAAGAAATCAAAAGCGGAGTTCCCGTAGAAAGTCCGGAGGTAATGGTCTTTTGGCGAGACGCGAAAAAGAAATTTTACCTGGCCCTTAAGGAGCAAAAAGTATCGGCCGATGTTCTTGGCAGTATTTTTACGTTTCACGATACACCGCTTCTTAAACCAGAAGAGTTACGCGAAATAGAAACAAGGTTGACAGGCGTTACAGAGATTGGCGATTTGGAAGCAGACCCGTCTTTTAGAGAAATGTCAGAAAAGCTTAAATCGCGCGTAGAAGCGATTTCGCCGCGAAAACCCCTAGAAGAAGCATGTTCTTTGTTGATTGGGAGTTTATCTCAAGACCCGTCTTTGAAAGACAAGTACGTAACTATTTACCGCGAGAGATTAGAGGAAGAAAGAGTCAAGATAATAAAGAACATAAATATTATTGACAAATTGGTTGATGTTGTCTTGCGCGATCCCCGTGATTTTCCAAACATCGACGCATTTTTTGATTTTGTTGAAGCTCATAAAAGCGAACTGGGTATAGACGACGGTTATATTCGTGGACTGCGTGAACTGGAAGGAGAACGACGAATGGGACTCGATAGTTTGCGGAGGATTCTTCGTAGGCCCACAGTAAAACAAGAAATGCTGGGGAAAATCACCGGGCTATTTAAAAACCAATTAACAAAACCAGAAGATAATCCCTTGTATCTTAAATTCCTTTCGCTTCAGGTAATCGATGGGTTATTAATCGAAAAACATCAACATTAATAGTAATGCGCTTCGACGTCATCACAATTTTCCCTCGTATATTCGATTCTTATCTTCAGGAGTCGTTGATGAAGCGCGCACAAGCGAAAAAGATTATCGACGTAAAGATCCACAATCTGCGCGACTTCACTAACGATAAGCATAAAAAAGTCGACGACAAGCCGTTCGGCGGAGGGCCAGGGATGGTCCTCAAAATAGAACCCATTTATAAAGCAGTAGGTTCTATTTTGAGAATTTCCAACTTCCAACTTCCAATTTCCAAACACAAGAAAAGCAGAATTATATTATTTTCCACTCGCGGGAAAAAGCTTGACGCAAAAACCGCGAAACGGCTCTCAAAATATGATCGGCTGATACTCATCTGCGGCCGCTATGAAGGCGTTGACGAACGGGTGGCGAAATATATTGCCGATGAAGAAATTTCGATAGGGGATTATGTTTTATCGGGCGGCGAACTGCCGGCGCTTGTTGTAATGGAATCGGTGAGCCGGTTCCTGTCCGGCTTTTTAGGCAAATTGAAATCGCTCGAGGAAATCAAGGGGTCATACCCCGTCTACACGAGACCGGAGGTTTTCACACCATCTCCTTCCTCTCCACTCCCACCTCTTTCACCTTCTCTAATTCGCGCGAATAGGAGAATAAGAAAACACAGAGTGGTCACTTCGTCAACAGGGGGGCGGTTGGCCGTGCCAAAAGTGTTGCTCTCCGGCGACCACAAAAAAATAGAGGAGTGGCGCAAGAAATTTAGCAAGTAAATCCCCACACCTTCCCGCGGGGTATTGAACCCCGCGAGAAGGACTTCTCCAACGCCCATTCATCCCCGCGGCAGAGCTGTGGGGTATTTCTGGGAAGGTGTGGGGATAAAATCTATTCTAGTATTCTTGAGAATACTAGAATAGATAGTTTTTGCCCACCCACAACATTCTCACATTCTGCAGAATGCGAGAATGTTGTGGAATGCCGTTTTGTGCCGTACGGTATAGATTATGGATCAAGTATCATCGTCCGATCTTGCGCTTGGAGCAGCCGCGAGTTTTCTCTTTGGCATCGTCGCGGCGAGTTTGGGATGGAATCCTCTTTTCTACCTCGGCCTCCCGCTCGCAGTCATCACCACCCTCTGTTGCTTTTTAAGCAACAGAGGAAAATATTGGAATTGGAAGTTGATACTGATCTTGGGTGCGTGCGTTTTCTTGGGCGCATTTTACTATCACTTGCGAGGCGTTTTGACCGAGCATGGTCAAGAGATCGTTTTCGACAAAACCACTTCGTTTTCGGGCGTGGTGGTAAACGAACCGGCCGCTTCGGAAAAATCACAATCGTTTTTGATCAACCTCAAACCGCCATTTTCGGGAAAAATGAGAATCATCACCGATCCTCTGGCACCCTTTGCGTACGGAGACCTCGTAAGCGGCGAGGGGAAGATCGAACGCGCGGATTCTCGGGCGGGCAACCCCGTCGCGTTTTTTCCCAACATTCAAATTATCGGCCAACATCAAGGATTTTTGCTCAAGGAAAAACTGATCGATTTCAAACATCATCTCATCGGCCAGTTTCGGCGCGCGTTGCCCCGGGACGAGGCGGCGCTCGCGGCGGGCATCACGTTCGGCGATCGTTCCGGCTTCAGCAAGGAATTCAAGAATCAAATGGCTCTTTCGGGAACGACGCACTTGGTGGCTCTCTCGGGATACAACATTTCCATCGTGGTGCTCGCCGCCGGATTTTTGTTCGGTTATTTCTTTTCGCGGCGGCTGACCTTCTTCTGTACGCTCGTTACTATTCTCCTGTTTGTTCTGATGGTTGGCGCCGAAGCATCGGTGGTGCGGGCCGCGATTATGGGATTTTTGATTCTTCTCGCCCGCGAGTCGAGCAGGATGCACAATATGAGCAACGCGATAACGCTTGCGGCGCTCGTTATGGCTTTGGCCGATCCTGCGGTTTTGGCCTACAACATCGGCTTCCAGCTGTCCTTTTTGAGCTTGCTGGGAATCGTGTATCTGGAACCCGCTCTTAAGCGGATATTCCGCGTCAAAAAAACAAAGGGGCTCGTCGGCGCCGCGTTCACCACCGCCTCGGCACAGCTTGCCGTTTTTCCCTTGCTCTCATTGAGCTTCGGTCAATTTTCGCCGGTCGCGATTCTATCGAATATCTTGATTATCGGTCTCACGCCGCTTACGATGGCTTTCGGGTTTATCCTCGTGGGGCTTAGCGCGATACATTTTTATCTGGGCTTCGTGGTTGCAAAGCTTCTGTATCTCCTGTTAAGTTATCAGATATTCGTTATCAAGTTCTTCGCGAGCCACGCATGGCCCGTTTCGCTCGGCCACTCGCTCTCTATAGTTGGACTTTATTACGCCGTACTCGTTTTTATCGTGTATGAACAAAAAAAGCATAGATGAGTTGAGCATGTTCGTGATTCTTGCCGTTCTCGCGGCGGGATGTTTTGTTTGGTACGATATTCTTTTTGCCGAACCCACACGGCGGCCAGAGATTTACTTTTTGGATGTCGGCCAGGGAGACGCGGAACTCGTGGTCTTGCCGGGAAACGTGAAGATTATGACGGACGCCGGCCCCGATCAAAAAGTGGTGAAGAGTATCGAGAAAGTTCTGCCGCAAGGCGACAAGTATATCGACATCGCCGTCATTTCGCATCCCCAACTCGACCACTTCAACGGGTACCATTATCTTCTCGATAGCTATACCTTCGGCGCTTTTATTTTTAACGGCCGCTCCGACACCGAAACCGTCAAAGAATGGCCGGCGCTTATGGAAAAAATCAAATCGAAACATATTCCGCTGATTACTCTCGAAGCGGGGGATACCATTCGCCACCAAGACACGGAAATCAACTTTTTGTCCCCCGATAAAAATTTCGCGCAAAGCGCGGAGCTCAATGACACCGGTTTCGTGGAATTCGTGAAGACACCGGATTTCAGAACGTTGCTTACGGCGGATATCGGCTTCAGCGTTGAAAACTATCTCATGCGGTATGGAACGGAGATCCAGGCGGATATTTTAAAAGTCGGGCATCACGGCTCAAAGTACTCTTCGGGAGAACGGTTTTTGGAAGCTGTCGCTCCGAAAGTGGCCGTGATTGAAGTCGGGGAAAAGAATCGATATGGCCATCCGACGAAAGAGGTTGTGGGCCGCCTCGACGGCTCGGGCGCAAAAACATTCCGAACCGACCAAAACGGCACCATAAAGGTCTTCGCCGAGAACCGAAAATTGAAAATAGTAGTCGAAAAATAAAAGCCGCTTAGTTTGGTTCCCGAGAGCGGGAAAAAACTAAGCGACGTGTCGCTTGTTAGTCGAGAGCGTCGAAGTCCATCCGAGGAACCAAGCGTGGGCTTTCGGAAGAGGCCTCGGGTGCGCGCTGGCGCTGGTAGAGAGGAATGTAAGCCGGGCTGCCGCAAAGCGAGTTTATCCAGTCGAGAGCCGCCAGCGACATACTCTTTCCGCGACCTTCGAACGTTATGTTCGCGCCCCCGCACCACTCCGGTGCGGCTTTGCGAACAATCCAACCGCCCCGCCCGTCGGAACTGAATGAAAGGTCAACTTCTACCGAGTGTCGAGCTTCGCCCAGCACCGTCATATCGAAATGAACCCTTGCTACCACGACAATGGTTCGATTTACCTCAGGTTTACGGTCGTGATCGCTCATCTCAAACCTCCCGCATTCTGCTTGTTTCAAACTAAGTAGATACTATCGGATTCGAGCCGATTCGTCAATCGCGAAACAAAAACCTATTCCGTCGGCAGCGTGCTGGAAGCAGTCGAGCTTGCTTCCGGTTTTATCTGTTCCGCGCGCCGTTTTTTCCCGTCAAAACGGATGCGCTACTGCAGATATTCATAAACAATCACCACGCCGGCCGCACCCGCGCCCCCCGCTGCCTGTGTAGCCGATTGCCTCAGCCCGGCGCCGCTTCCTCCACCACCGTAAGCACCACCAACAGCGCCACCAGAAGCATCGACACCTTGTCCACCACCACCAAAATGAGACGAACCGCCTACACCACTCGTGACAGTGGTTGAATTAAGCCCGATACCATGCCCGCCATATCCCGCCTTGATGTTTATATCTCCACCTGAACCAATGCCACCAGCAGCATTATCGCCTGATACTCTTGGTGATGCCCCATTCGTACCAGCAGGCCCACCAGTTCCGCCAGTCGCGGACAAGTGTGCCCCAAATGAACTTGTGCCCCCTGCGCTCCCCGCATTCGCTCCAGCAGCGCCTCCAGCACCGCCAGCACCCACCGTCACAGTTTCTGTGGCCCCAAGACTCGCTGCGACCACCCGCTTCATCGAAGTTCCGCCTCCGCCTCCTCCACCTGCAACCGCTACCTCGCCAGCCGCTGTTGTCGCAGAGCCTCCTCCGCCGCCCCCACCTCCTACTACCCACACCACGACCGAGTGCAGACCGGCAGGCTTCGACCACGTATCGTTCGCGGTATAGATGCGGACGTTGGAGAGCGCGGTGCCTGCGACGGTTTGCGTAGCTCCGTTGGGGAACTTGACGCCGCCGGATGTGGACTCGATTGTGCCGACTACCGTAAGTTTTTGACTTGGCGTCGAGGTTCCGATGCCGACGTTGCCGCTGCTTAAGACCGTGAGGATATTGGTCGTGGTCGCAATCGTGAGCAGGGCTCCGTTCGGAGAGGTGGACGTCCCGATCATGATGTTGCCACCGGAGGAGATGTTGAATATCTGACTTGAGGAGGCAATGGTGAGCAGGGTGCTTGATGAGGGATACGTAGAGGTGGCGATGCCGATCTGTCCGATGGAGTTGATGTTGAAGAAGACGGGTAGTCCGGTGGATGACGATACCGTAAAAAGATCCCCCGTCTGGCTGGAGGTGGCTTGGACGAGAAGGGTGGTCGAAGCAAGCGACTGGGTCTGGAAGAGAGCGAGGGCGGTGCTCGTAGGATTTGTCCCGATCCCCAGGGATGAGGAGAGAAGTTTGGTAAGGAAGCCGTATCCCGAAGCGAAGAGATTGGTGGAAGATACCGAGCCGAGGGTGGTTTGGCCTGCGTTGGATTGAAAGGTGCCTCCGATGGTGATACTCCCGGTAGACGAGGCCGAGGTAAAGGTGAAATCCTTGAGTGTTGAGGAGCCGGAGACATCAAGCCGGGTGGTGGAAGCGTTGACGGCGATGAAGTAGGTGGAAGAAGCGACACCGGCGTTCGTAACCTCGAAGAAGCGCACTCCATTCGAGGAAGCAAGGGAGAAGAGATTGGCGGTTTGTCCCGCCATACCCATCGCGAGAAGGGTGGTACTTCCGGTCTGTGTTCCCTGGAGGAAGACGAGGGAGGTGGAGGTGGCGGCCGGAGCGATGGAGAGGTTGGAGCCGGAGAAGAGAAGTTGGGAGGTGGAGGTTGCGAAAGTGAAGGAAAGGGATGATGTCGCTCCTCCGCCGAGAGCTCCGAACAGCAACTGGGTGTCAACGCCGGCGGTGAAAGTGGAGGTGGCGTATTTGTTGCCCTGGGTGTCGAAGAGGGCTCCTATCGTCGAACTCGGAGACCGGAACTCGGTGGACGAGGCAAGTCCCAGGGACGAGACGGTGAAATAGCGTTGTCCGGAGGAGGATCC
>CAYLWL010000007.1:0-43532 GCA_964387675.1 uncultured Candidatus Saccharibacteria bacterium | reverse complement strand
TGAGGTAAGGAGTGAAAAGCTAATCGAATCTGGTAATAGCTGGTTCTCTCCGAAACAGTTTTTCGACTGGCGCCGATACGTAGTCGCGGGGGTAGAGCACTGGATGATTCGTACTGGCCGAAAGGCCGACGAGTCAATCAAACTCCGAATACCGCGGTGCAAGTACGGTAGTTAGACTGTGGGGGCTAAGCTCCATGGTCGCGAGGGAAAAAGCCCAGATCATCAACTAAGGTCCCTAAATCTGTACTAAGTGTTAAAGGTAGTGTCGCGCCATAGACAGGTAGGAGGTTGGCTTAGAGGTAGCCATCCTTTAAAGAGTGTGTAACAACTCACTACTCGATTTATCCCGCACCACTTTTGGTTTTATCCCCGTATCACTTTACCAGAGTAAATATGATGCAGGGCAAGTCCGTATGCTATGCTGATGGCATGTGGATTGTATATGTGATCCAACACAACATGACAAAAGAGCTTTACTTCGGTTGCACAAATAACTTGAAGAAGCGAATTGACATGCACAACAAAAATCGTGGTGGATACACAAAGCGCAAGAGCGGCACGTGGATGCTTGTATATGCAGAAGCATATAGAGACAAGTATGACGCTTTTGTTCGTGAATCGCGCTTGAAAGATGATGGAAATGCAAAGCGCGAATTAAAGAGAAGAATCACAGGAAGTTTAGAACCAAAAGTGGTGCGGGACTAGGCGAGGCGCGCCGAAAATGTACCGGGGCTAAGTACAGTACCGAAGTTATGGATTGTGTGCGTTGCACACAGCATGGGGCAAGGGGCGTAGGGCAAAGGGATCGACACGATCGAACTCTTTGCTCTTTGCCCTAAGCTATTTGCTGCGCGCAGCGCGCACAGTGGTAGGAGAGCATTTCCACCTGCGACGAAGGTCGACCCGCGAGGGCGACTGGAGCGGTGGGAAGAGAAAATGTTGGCATGAGTAACCACAATCCCAATGAGAAATTGGAACCCCGAAAATCCAAGGTTTCCGTGGCACTGGCAATCAACCACGGGTTAGGCGGCCCTAAGCCAATCCCGAAAGGGGCAGGCGATGGACAGACGGTTAATATTCCGTCCCGACCGCATGAGTCAGCGTATGTGACGAAGAAAACAAATCGGAGTGCCTTATTGGTTTGGCATCCATGATGCGAAGCGTGCGTTGCACACAGGAAATAGATATGAGAAATTAGGAACGACCTAATATCTCAAGGGCGAAGCCCGTTCTCATTTCTCGTTTCTTGCGCGCAGCGCATGCGTGCATCGTGGGAACGTAAAGAATTTACTTTACGAACTCCGGCGAAGAGTCTTCCGAGAAAAACATATGTTTTTGTCATGCGGCCTCCGTACCGGAAACCGACACTGGTGGATAGGGCGAGAAGCCCAAGGGGAACGAGTGATTTGCCTCTAAGGAACTCGGCAAAAAAGCGGCCGTAAGTTAGCGATATGGCCTAGCGCTGATTGCTTCGCTTTCGCTTCGCAACCAGCTAAATTCAAAATGGAAATATCAAAATGCAAAATGTAGGCGTTCGCTCTGCGAACTCGATTATTTTGATTTTTGAATTTTAAGTTTTGCATTTGAGCTGCAAGAGAAAATTGTGGAGCGTGAGCGGAGCAATTTAGCGCTCGCAGCGAAAGTACCCCTGGCGACTGTTTACCAAAAACACAGCTCCCTGCTAACTCGCAAGAGGATGTATAGGGGGTGACGCCTGACCGATGCGAGAAGGTCAAGAGTGCCGGTAGCGTGCGTTGCACGCAGAAAATGAGACATGAGATATGAGAAATTAGGAACGACCTAATCTCTCAAGGGCGAAGCCCGTTCTCATTTCTTGTTTCTTGCGCGCAGCGTGCGCCGCTGAGCGCTTCAAGCCCTCGTCAATGTCAGCGATAACTATAATCGTTCTAAGGTAGCGCAATTCCTTTTCAGGTAAGTTCTGAAGCGCACGAAAGGCGTAACGACTGGGGAACTGTCTCAACGAGGAGCTCGGTGAAAATGCGATTCCCGTGAAGACGCGGGATACCTGCAGCGGGACGAAAAGACCCCGGAAGCTTTACTGCAGCTTGGTATTGATTTTAGAGTTTTACTACGTAGCGTAGTGGTGAGGATTTGAAGCGTATCTTTCGGGATGCGTGGATCCGACAATGAAACAGCCATTTTTAAAACTTTAACGTCTAACCAGTCCGAGATCGCGCAAGCGTAAATCGGGCCGGGACAGTGCTTGGTAGGCAGTTTAAATGGGGCGTTTTCCTCCAAAAGAGTAACGGAGGAGTTTATTAAGGTCGGCTTAGCCCGGATGGAAATCGGGCAGGACGTGCAAACGCAAAAGCCGGCTTCACTGCGAGACCTACAAGTCGAGCAGGCGCGAAAGCGGAAGTTAGTGACCCGACGATCAATGCGTGCGCAGCACGCAGAAAATGAGATACGAGATATGAGAAATTAGGAACGGCCTAATCTCTCAAGGGCGCAGCCCGTTCTCATTTCTTGTTTCTTGCGCGCTGCGCGCGCTCTTCATAGAAAGGTCGGAGACACCGGACAAAAGCTACTCCGGGGATAACAGGCTAGTATTGTCCGAGCGTCCCTAGCGACGACAATGCTCGGCACCTCGATAAACAATAGCCGATTGTCGAGGATAAATTCGGCTCATAACGGTGGAAGCCTTTAGAGGATTTGCATCATTTGCAGGTCCCAGGTATACTGAAGTTGTATACATGAAGGTCAATACCGTGGGAAGATTACTTTCTGAAGTTAGAAAAGCATATTTGGCAGGGCTTATTGATGGTGATGGAGCTATTATGGCACATATCGAGCCCCACCAAGAAAAGAAATTCAAGTTTCGAATTCGCGTATCCGTAAAAGTTACGCTTTCTGATAAAAGCGATATAACTTGGTTACGGCAATTAACAGGTGTTGGTTATGTGCGCGAAAATCGGAGAACATTTGAGTGGATCGTACGGGATAAGCAAGAAGTGAAACATATTCTGGCGATGATTACCCCGTATCTCCATAGCAAGCACAGGCAAGGCATACTTGCTAAAAGAGTGCTCGCACACAAAGTAGACACAGAGAAAAGTTTATATCAGGCAGCTTGCTTGGCAGACACTTTGTCTCGTCTGAATGTGCGTTCCGAAAAACGACGCAAGAATTTCGCAACGATGATTAAGAAAGTTTTCCCCGTAACGACTTAGCCCCAAGTTAATCAAAGGGCTGGAGTTAGAAAATGCGACGCTATTATTTTCTAGCTAACACGCCGAACCGTAGCGCATAAAGTTTTATGCGCTCGGATGGTATAGTCTACGCCATTAGTAATAATGGAAATTGTGGTCGGCTCGCCACAGCGCCCGGGTGTAGAAGCTCGGAAGCGTTTGGCTGTTCGCCAATTAAAGTGGCACGTGAGCTGGGTTCAGACCGTCGTGAGACAGGTCGGTCTCTATCTGCTGCAGGCGTTTCACACTTGAGGGGAGTTGGCCCTAGTACGAGAGGACTGGGCTGAACATACCTCTGGTCTACCGGCTTTGCCACCAGGTGAATCGCCGGGTAGCTATGTATGGAAGGGATAAGCGCTGAAAGCATCTAAGCGCGAAGCCTACCCCAAGATTAGGTGTGGTCCGTAAGGACATAGTTTGGTCGAAGACTACGACCTAAAAGCGTCCTCTGCACAAATCCAGCGAGTATTGGCCAGAAAGATTTTTTCTTCTGGCTAGGCGCGAGAAGCGAGGTGTACTTTATGTACTCGAGCGACGAGCAACAACGCCAGAAGAAAAAATATTCTGGTCGAGTACGCCTTCGTCGTCGCGTCGCGAGCTCATCTTCATTTTGAGCTTCCAATATCTCGTTGTATTTGTGCAGAGGGCGCGAATAGGCGCTCGGTGTAAGGCCAGTAATGGCTTAAGCCAAGGCGTACTAATAACTAACCGCCAACCATCCCAATGCTGACTTGATCGACGATATGCTTTTTGAGAACCGGCATAAAATTTCTCCAGCGGAAATTTTTGCCTTCCTCTCGCCCCGACGGCGTCCGATTAAAATCGGACGACCAAGCCCGTCAGGGCTCCGAGAGCTTCTCAAAAAGCATATCGTCTCGCTCTGATAAAAAATAATCTGATATAAAACGCGGGCTTGCTAAAATAAAAATGGCAAACCCGCACTCTACAAACAATAAAAACCACAAAAGAGTTTTTATTTGCTGGTGTTCTATTCGCACGTGTCCCACCTCATCCCATTCCGAACTGAGAAGTGAAAGCGTGCGCAACTGATGATACTTGTCGCTTCGGCGGCGGGGAAAGTAAGTTATGCCAGCAAATAAGAACTCTCTAGGCCCTTGAGCTTAACTAGGGATTGACGTGCGAGTTTAAATAAGATTAACTTAACTATAGATATCTTGTGATAAGAGGGGTGAAATTATGGGTTGGTTTTGGTTCCTGGCATGGTGTTCGGGGCTTGCGGCACGGAATAACGAGGACAGGTCTTCGCAACTTAACACCGAACCTCCGGTTTATTACTACGATACGCTAAGTCCGGTTGGGAAAGTTTTCTTTATGGCACCAGCTTGGGCTCCAGTAGTTGTGTCCATCGGCATTCTTGCTTACTGCTACGCGCACAGCATCGGCATCTGGCCATTCCTCAATTTCTAATAAACCAATCAACGCAAAACCATATCGAGAAGCTGGCAAGCCGTCAGTTTCTCTTTTTTATTCCCACCCTCGCACCTTCTGCCGGGAAACTTTTTTCGCTCCGGTTTCTTTTTTACTTTGTATGCGTTCCTCGTGAGCCGAACGCGGCGTCGAAGTTGGAACGCGCTCCGCTTGCACGACAAGCGCCTCGGCGATAAACCGATTCAATTTTTCGATCACCAATTCTTTGTTGTTCCCCTGCGTACGTTGCGATTGTTCGTAGAGCACGACGTCCCCGTTTTTGTCCATGCGATTCGCAAGGGGCGCGTATTCGGCGACTCTCTCTTTTTGGGATTGATCGAGCGTCTCTGATTGCCATACGTTCCACCGCAAGACGGCTTTTGTCTCTACTTTATTGACGTTTTGCCCGCCCTTTCCGCCGCTTCGCGCGTAGGTGATGACGTATTCGGAATCAGGGATGACAATTGTTTTTGGCGGCGTCTCGTGAGCCATGATACTTATATTATACTCGAGTTCGGTTATAATAAGTACACTATGTCGTTGCGGCTCGCGAAGCAAATCATCTACGGATTTTTTTACCTGCTGGTGTGGGGCGGTTTGATTGCGGGCTTCTATTTCTTATTTTTGAAGCCGGCGCCGTCGTGCTTCGACCATATTCAGAACCAAAGAGAAGAAGGCGTCGATTGCGGCGGGCAGTGCGGCGCGGTTTGTATCCCGAAGGGAATCAAGCCGATCGAGCTGGTGGGGAACGTGTCGACATTCTCCACGGGCCAGCGCCGCGTCGGTCTTGTGGCGAAAATCAGCAATCCCAACTCCGGTTATGCCGCGAAGAGTTTTCGGTACGCGTTCTCGCTCTATGATGAAAGCGGCAAAGCGGCGAAGTCCGTCGAAGGCGGTTCGTTCATCTACGCGAGCGAGATAAAATATATAGTGATTCCCAATGTTTCTGTCGAGGGAGCTGGTTTTATGAGCAAAGTCGATTTTAACGTTCGGGATACTGCTTGGGACTCCTCGAGCAATTTTCAAGGCCCGCCGTCGTTGGCGGTTCAGGACGTACATACTCGTTCTACGGAGAACGGCTTGATAGTTGAGGGGAGAATCCAGAACAACGACACGGTCGTTTTTCCGGTTTCGACCGTCGTGGCTGTTTTCGGGGGTTCCTTCGGGACGATAGCCGGCGCTTCGCGGACCGAAGTTGAAAACCTGATGCCCAACGAGTCAAAACAATTTTCCATTTTGTATCCGGCGTCACGGAGCATTGACGCTTCGAGCGCCAAGATATTTGTTTATTCCGCGCGGCCTTAGAATCTAGAATTCAGCTTGACACTTGACACATGACACTTTTTCTTCCGCTCACGGTTTTAATATCGGCAAGCTTTCTTATTCTTTCTTCGATCTCGACGCACCTTTTCCTGCTGCAGCTTCTTTGGGTTGGCATCGGGGTTGGCTTGGTGTTTTTGCTCTATTGGCTCGATTGGCGGATGATCTTGAATTACCGCTGGTTTATCGGTGGGCTGTATGGAGTCGCGCTGATATTGCTCGCGACTGCGTATTTCACGAGTCCCGTCGTGAGAAATGTTCGCAGTTGGATTTTTTTCGGGCCGTTCGGTTTCCAGCCGGTCGAGTTGGTTAAAGTCGCGCTGATTTTGGTGTACGCGAGCTATTTCAGCCGCAGACACTTGAGCATATCCCGCTGGAAAAACATCGCGACCTCTTTCATCTTTTTCTTCGTACCGGCATTCCTCACCGCGATTCAGCCGGATTTGGGATCCGCCCTGGTGCTTTTCGGGATTTGGTTTGGATTTCTTTTGTTGTCCGGACTGCCGCCCCGGCGTATCGCCGCCGCGGTTTCGATCTTCGTACTCGCCGGATTTTTTATCTGGTTCAATGTTCTCAAGGCGTATCAGCGGGAGAGAATATCCGCCGTTTTCTACTCCGAGCGCAATGCCTTGGGCATCAACTACAGCGTGGTTCAGTCCAAGATCGCCATCGGTTCTTCCGGTTTTTGGGGACGAGGATATGGCCAAGGGTCGCAGGTCCAGCTGGGATTTCTCACCGAACCAAGCAACGACTTCGTTCTCGCGGCTTTTGTTGAAGAGTGGGGGTTTTTCGGCGGCAGTATTGTGGTCGCGTCATTCTTGTGGCTGATTTTTGAAGTTCTGAAAGTCGGTATTCGGAAATCGGGAAATTTCGAGAAATTCGTTTGCTTGGGAACGGTCACCGTTCTCGGGATTCAGTTTATTCTGAACGTCGGATCGGAGCTTGGGCTTACCCCGGTCATCGGGGTTACGTTCCCATTTTTTAGTTATGGCGGATCCAGCATGGTTTCCGGCTTCTTGCTCTTGTCCATCGTTAGTGCTATCGCTAGAGAGAAATAAAGGGATGGAAAACTCAATGTTAAAGCAAAAGAGAGTAGCGGGTGGTGTGGTCTTGGCCGCGGTTGCGGCCGGGTTTCTGTATTTCATGTATATGCTCGGAGCGATTGCCGACTCGCCCGCGGAGACCAAGGCGTTCGAGATAAAAACCGGAGACGGGTTCAGGCGCATCGTCGACGACCTGCAGTCGGAGGGACTGATCCGTTCCACGACTGCTTTCAAGATTTTGTCTCTCGCGACCGGTTCGGCTTCCAAGTTGAAACCCGGTTTGTATACGCTCGGTCCGTCGATGACGAGTTACCAGATACTGAACGAATTGATTCTTGGTTCCCGACGGGAAGTCGCCGTCACGATTACCGAGGGAGAAAATATTTACGAGATTGATAAAATTTTGAGTGAAAACGGAATTACAAAAAAGGGAGTTTTCGCCTCCGTTGCCCGAGAAAGAAAACTCGAAGGCCGGCTTTTTCCGGACACCTACAAATTTTTTACCGATTCGGACGTGAATGAAGTCATCGGTAAGTTTTCGGCGAATTTCGAGCTGAAAACCAAGACCTTGTTGAAGCGTGAGATCGAAAACGACGTGCTGGTCTTGGCGTCGCTTTTGGAAAAAGAGGTCCGGGATCCCGAGGAGCAAAGAATAGTGGCGGGCATCCTCAACAAGCGTCTCGGAGCGGGCATCGCCCTTCAAGTGGACGCAACGATCTGTTATATCAAGGTGATTATGAGCCCCGACCATGACGCATCGTGCTACCCTTTAGCCCCCCTTGACTTTAAAATCGACTCGCCCTATAATACATACTTGTACAAGGGTTTGCCCCCGGGCCCGATTGGGAACCCTGGCGCCGTGGCTCTCGAATCTGCCTTGAGTCCGGTGGCCTCCCCGCATCTCTTCTATTTGAGCGACCCGGCGACGGGAAAAACGATTTTTGCAAAGACGTTCGAAGAGCACGTAAAAAACAAGGTCCGCTACCTTCACCCTTGACTTTTATAAATCGCGATAAATAATTATAGAGGTTTATTCAGCGCGTAACCCCACCAAGGGCCGTCTTTTTGTGCTTTTTGCGCATATTGGTTCCCATGCCTAAATTTCTTGCCACAAAAAACTTTTCAAAATCGAAGCGGCTGATCGAGCCATTGAATTTGAACGAAACCCAGCTGAAGTCCTACGAGTGGTTTCGGAAAGTCGGCTTACGGGAAATTTTCGATGAAATTTCTCCGATCAGCGATCACACCGGCAAAGAGCTGAGCTTGGTTTTCGAAGATTATCGTTTCGATGAGCCGAAATACGACGAAGCCGGCGCTCGTTATAAAGATGCCACCTATGAGGCGGCGTTGCGGGTTAACTTGCGCCTCATAAATAAGAGAACCAAAAAAGAAGAATCTCAAGAAGTGTACTTCGGGGATTTTCCGGTGATGACCGAAAGAGGGACGTTCATCATCAACGGCGTGGAGCGAGTCGTGGTTTCCCAGCTCATTCGTTCCGCCGGAGTTTACTTTACGGCATCGCCCTGGAGAGGCAGACAGCTTTTCGGCGCGAAGGTTATTCCGAATCGCGGGGCCTGGCTTGAATTTGAAACGGACGTGGACGGACTCATCGGAGTCAAGATTGATCGTCATCGGAAAGTGCCGGTCTTGGATTTGTTGAGGATCTTCGGATTGAAAGAAGAGGCCATCCCGTCTCTTTTTGCTGACGTCGACACGGGCAGTATGAAGTATATTCCGGCCACCCTGAAAAAAGATGCCGCTCACAACGCCGAGGAATCGTATCTTGAGATTTATCGCCGCTTGCGGCCGGGAGATCCGGCAACGCCCGCCACGGCGAAAAGCTTGGTGGACGCCATGTTCAACCGTTCCGACCGGTACGACCTTTCGGCGGTCGGCCGTTTCAAGCTGAATCAGCGCATGAATTTGAATCAGAAGAAAAATAATCAGGTGTTGGATTTGGAGGATTTGGTGGCTATCGTGCGGCAGATTATCGCCCTGAACAACAATCCCGAGGCGCAGCCCGACGATATTGACCATTTGGGGAACCGCCGCTTGAAGGCAGTGGGGGAATTGTTACAGGGACGTTTGAGGATCGGTCTTGCCCGCTTGCGGAGAATTATTCAGGATCGGATGTCGACGGAAGATAAAGACAAACTCATGCCGGCGCAGCTCGTGAACTTCAGGCCGATCGCCGCGGTGACCAAAGAATTTTTTTCGTCTTCCCAGCTTTCCCAGTTTATGGATCAAGTGAATCCTTTGGCCGAGCTCGAACACAAGCGCAGGATTTCCGCCTTGGGGCCGGGCGGACTTTCGCGGGAGCGGGCGAGTTTTGAAGTGCGCGATGTGCACCGCTCCCACTACGGGAGGATTTGTCCGATTCAAACGCCGGAAGGTGGCAACATCGGGCTGATCAACTATTTGTCGAGTTTCGCGCGAATCAACGACCTCGGTTTTTTGGAGACACCTTATGTGAAGGTCAAAAACGGAACGGTCACCGGCGAAATAGTTTGGCTCGACGGGCTTGAGGAAGAAAAGTACAGGATTACGCACGCCGGAGTCGAAAAAGACGCGAGCGGGAAAATCCTGGGTTCGGTGGTTGAGGCGAGAATTAAGGGCTCTCCCGGCACCTGTACCCCCGAGGAAGTCGATCTGATCGATGTCGCCCCCAATCAATTTATCAGTGTTGCCACCTCTCTTATTCCATTCCTTCAGCACGACGACGCGAACCGCGCGCTCATGGGTTCGAACATGCAGCGGCAGGCGGTCGTTTCGGTAAAGCCCGACGCGCCCTATGTTTCCACGGGCGAGGAGGATAAGGTGGCACTCGACTCCGGGTATGTGATTCAGGCAGAAGCAAGCGGGAAAGTGCTTGAAGTTGACGCGAATCACCTGAAAGTGAAGTATGCCAAAGGAACCAAAACGTATCTGCTGGAGAACTTCAAGAGATCGAACCAGTTTACTTGCATTTCCCAGCATCCGCTCGTGAACACCGACGATACGGTGAAGAAGGGAGACATCTTGGTGGACGGCCCATCAATTCAAAACGGCGTTTTGGCGCTTGGTCAGAATCTCCTCGTGTCTTTTATGTCGTGGGAAGGAGCAAACTTTGAAGACGCGATCATCCTTTCCGAACGAGTGGTGCGGAACGACAAGTTTACCTCTATCCACATAGAAGACTTTTACTGCGATGTTCGCGACACGAAGCTTGGTCCCGAGATCACGACGCCCGACATCCCGAATGTTTCCGAAGAGAAACTCAAGAACTTGGACGAGGAAGGGATCATCAGAATCGGCGCCGAAGTGAAATCCGGCGATGTTTTGGTCGGAAAAATTTCGCCGAAAGGAGAAGCCGAGCTCACCTCCGAAGAGCGCTTGCTCCGCGCCATCTTCGGCGAGAAAGCCCGCGACGTGAAGGATACTTCTCTTTCTCTTCCTCACGGGAAGCGCGGCCGCGTCGTCAAAATTAAAGTGTTCGATCGGGAGAAAGGAGACAAGCTTGAGCCGGGAATCATAAAAAGGATCCAGGTAGAGGTTGCCCAGCTTCGAAAGGTGCAGGCAGGCGACAAGCTGGCGGGTCGGCACGGGAACAAGGGCGTTATTTCCCAGGTGCGCGCGGTGGAGGATATGCCGTACCTCGCGGACGGCACGCCAGTTGACATTATTTTGAATCCTCTCGGTGTCGCCTCGCGCATGAACCTCGGCCAGATACTCGAAACGCACCTCGGCTGGGCTGCCGAGAAACTGGGGTATCGCGCGATCACTCCGGGGCTTGATTCGGCAAGCGAAGAAGAAATTCGCGCGGAATTGAGGAGCGCCGGTTTGCCCGAAGACGGCAAAGTAGAACTCTTCGACGGAAGAACGGGAAAGCCATTCGACAACAGGGTTACTGTCGGCCAAATTTACATAATGAAACTGAATCACTTGGTCGAAGACAAGGCGCATATGAGGTCTATCGGCCCGTACTCGCTGATTACCCAACAGCCCCTGGGCGGGAAAGCTCAATTCGGCGGCCAGCGGTTCGGAGAAATGGAGGTGTGGGCTCTCGAGGGGTATATGGCGCGCCACACGCTCCAAGAAATGCTTACGATAAAATCGGACGACGTTTTGGGGAGGGCGGCCGCTTATGAATCGATTATCCGGGGAGAAACAATCAAAGAACCGAACTTGCCGGCATCATTCAATGTGCTGGTGAACGAGCTCAAATCGCTTTGTTTCGACATCGGGCCGGTGTACGAATCCGAAACGATGAGGAAAGAAGATTTCTCGGCTTTGAAAATCAGCATTGCTTCTCCCGAAGAGATTTTGCGGTGGTCGCACGGCGAAGTCATCAAGCCGGAAACGATCAATTACCGCACGCAACGGCCGGAAAAAGACGGGTTGTTCTCGGAACGTATTTTCGGTCCGACGAGGGACTACGAATGTTATTGCGGAAAGTATCGCCGCGTGCGGTACAAGGGCGTCGTGTGCGATAAATGCGGAGTCGAAGTGACGAGGTCCGCCGTTCGGCGCGAACGAATCGGCCACATCTCTCTCGCGACCCCCGCGAGCCACATTTGGTTCTTGAGGAGCGTTCCGTCGCGTTTGTCGCTGATGCTCGACATTCCGGCGTCGAAACTGGAGCGGGTTATCTATTATTCCGCCTACATTGTTGTCGAAGTGAACGGAGAAGAGCAAAAGAAGGCGTTGGCCGATTTGGGCCGGGAACTCAAGGGCAAACTGAAAATCGGCGGAAAAGACAAAAAGTTCAAATCGGAGATTACCGAGGCGGCCGACGTCACCGAAGAGTATCTGACCGGTCTCCGGGTCGGGCAGGTTTTGAGCGAGACCGAATACTTCAATTTGTCCCGCAGATTCGGTTCCGTCTTCAAGGCGTCTTCCGGCGCGGAGTCCGTGAGATACATTTTGGAGTCCATGGATTTGAAAAAAGAGGTCCAGAAGATCGAGAAAGACCTCGAAGGGGCGAAGGACCCCATGGCTCAAAGCAAGATGTTGCGGCGGCTCAAGATGTTGCGCTCGATGATCGTGCATCAATCAAGGCCCGAGTGGATGGTTATTACGAAACTCCCGGTATTGCCGCCCGACTTGCGGCCGATGGTGGCCCTCGACGGGGGACGGTACGCGACCTCCGATCTGAACGATCTCTACCGCAGGGTCATCAACCGCAATAACCGTCTCAAGAAACTGCTCGAAATAAAGGCGCCGGACGTTATTGTGAGAAACGAAAAGAGGATGCTCCAGGAATCCGTCGACGCCCTGATCGACAACTCCGCTCGCTTCGGAGTGCAGCAGCTCTCCGCTCAGCGCCGGCCTCTCCGATCGCTCGCCGATATGTTGAAAGGAAAACAGGGACGATTTAGGCAGAACCTGTTGGGGAAACGGGTTGACTATTCCGGCCGCTCCGTGATCGTCGTCGGGCCAAAACTCAAAATCGACGAATGCGGTATACCGAAACGGATGGCTCTCGAGCTGTTCCGGCCGTTCGTGCTCTCCGAAATCATGAAGAGGGGACTCGCCCATAACATCCGGGGAGCCGGAAGGGTGGTTGAAGAAGGGGGAGACGACGTTTGGGCGATCCTCGAAGAAATCATCAAAGACAAAAAAGTTCTTTTGAACAGGGCGCCGACGCTTCATAGGTTGAGCGTGCAGGCCTTCAAGCCGATTTTGGTTGAGGGTCTCGCGATTCACATTCCGCCGTTTGTGTGCGCTGCTTTCAATGCCGACTTCGACGGTGATCAGATGGCTATCCACCTCCCGCTTTCTCAAAACGCCCAGCGTGAAGCAACGGAGTTGATGATCGCCGGCCAAAACCTCTTGAAGCCGGCAACGGGAGAATTGATTACCATGCCCACGCAAGACATGGTGTTGGGCAATTACTATCTGACGAGAATGGAAGAAACGGACGATTCTCTTCCCAAAAAAGCCATTGCCAACTTTGAAGAAGCGATTTTGAGTTATGAGTCGGGCGCTATCCGACTCCATGAACCGATGCGTTTTGAAGGACTCACAACGACCGTGGGACGTCTGATTTTCAACCGCGCGCTCGCGGGAACCGCGCCTTTCGTCAATGAGACGATGAGCAAGAAAAAACTGTCTCGTTTAATCGAGAATATCCTCGATCGCCATGGTCTCGAAGTCGTGCGGGACGTTCTCGACAGGGTAAAACTGTTGGGTTTCGATATGGCGACGAAATCGGGCATCACGTGGGCCATTGCGGATCTCGTGAGTCCCGCGAATAAATCCGAGATTTTGGAGGGGGCGGAGAAAGAAGTGGGCCTCGTTCGCGGGCAATTCGAAGACGGGCTTCTCACCGATTCCGAGCGCAGAGTGCGCACAATCGGTGTTTGGGAAAAAACGAAGGAAGAGATATCGAAACTGGTGGCCACCAGTTTGCCGAAAGACAATCCGATATACCAAATCATCGACTCCGGTTCTCGCGGTTCTTGGGCCCAGCCGATTCAGATGTTGGGCATGAAGGGACTGGTCGCGAATCCGAAAGGCGAAACGATAGAATTGCCGATCAAGTCATCGTTCAAAGACGGCTTGAGTGTTTTGGAATACTTCATTTCCACGACCGGCGCGAGAAAAGGCACCACCGACACGGCTTTGAAAACCGCTCAAGCCGGCTATCTTACCAGGCGCCTCGTGGATGTTTCTCAAGACATTTCCATCCGGGAAGAGGACTGCGGCGCGAAAGAAGGCATTGAAATCTGGAGAAGCGACGGGAAAGAATTCAATCAATCTTTTTCGAGCCGGCTTTTCTCCCGGGTGGCGCTCGAAGACATTCGGGTCGATCGCAAGATCGCGGTACGGGCCGGGGAAACTATCGACCAGGAAAAAGCGGAGCTCCTCGAGAAATCGAAACTGGAGAGTATCGTGGTTCGTTCCCCGATTACCTGTAAAACGTTTTACGGCATTTGCGCCGCTTGCTACGGACTTGACCTCGGCAATAAGAAGCCGGTTAAAATGGCGACGGCGGTTGGGGTTCTTGCCGCTCAGTCGATCGGGGAGCCGGGCACGCAGCTTACCATGCGTACGTTCCACGTGGGGGGCGTGGCCGGCGCGGACATTACCCATGGGCTTCCTCGGGTTGAGGAAATATTCGAAGTCCGGCCGCCAAAAGGGAAAGCGATTCTCTCCCCCGTGGATGGCGTCGTGGAAAAAATCGAGGAAAAGGGCGCCATCAAGGTCTTGACTCTTGCCGACAAAGGCAAAAAATCAAAAGCGCGCGAAGCGAGCGTGCCGAGATCGGTGTTGCTGTATGTGAAAACCGGCGACAAAGTGGAAAGAGGCCAGCAGTTGTCCGAGGGACACCTGGACCTCAAAGAGCTTTTTGACTTGAGAGGGAAACAGGCCGTCGAGCGGTACATTGTAAACGAGGTTCAGAGGATTTATCTTTCGGAAGGGGCATCCATCAACAACAAACACATAGAGATTATCATTCGCCAGATGTTCGCGAGGGTCAGAATCAAGGACTCCGGAGACGCCATTGATTTGGTGATGGGAGAAGTGGTCGAGAAAGGGAGATTCCTCGAAACGGGCCGTGAGTTGAAGAAGCAGGGCCTGAAGCCGCCGAAAGCGGAGGAGGTACTGCAGGGCATCACTCGTATCGCGGTTTCCGCGGAGAGTTTTTTGTCAGCGGCTTCTTTCCAAGACACTTCTCGTGCCCTCGTAAAAGCGGCCATTGAAGGCAAAGTCGACAAACTCCGCGGTCTCAAAGAAAACGTCATCATCGGGCGGTTAATGCCGCTCGGCGGAAAAAAGGAAAAAGACGCGGGGCTTGCCCCGTCACCATAAAGAGCGCTTCGTTTTCTACAACGCCACTGCTTTTATTTCAAAAAATCATGAAAACATCACCCCAAGCAATACGGCGCTGTTTTAGGGAAAACGTTTGGGCGTTGCCGCGCTCTTTTGGTGCGGGGCTTGAAAAAGCGGGCGAAAGCACTACAATTCAATCAACATAATCCATGGAAAACGAATCAGAGAGAGACAAAAAGCAATACGAGGTTTCATTTTTGCTCGAAAGTGAAGACAAAGCCCAAGACGTCCGAACGCTTTTGCGCCAACACGGAATCGAGATCGCGCAAGAATTTCCCGAGAAGAAGATCAACTTGGCGTACCCGATCAAAAAAGCCACCCAAGCGCTCTTCGTCGCTTTGCGGGTATCAGCCGAGCCGGATAAGATCAAACTTTTCGAGAAGGACTCGAAAAGCAGCAAAAATATCCTGCGGTCATTGATTATTACGATACCTAAAGAGAAACAAGGGAAGAATGTTCGTGGAGAAGAGACAAGAAGACCGTCGGTGTTTGCAAGAAGGAAGAGTGTCGCCCCGCGGGAACAACGGGAGTCGAAACCGAAACCATTGAGCAACGAGGCGATCGAGAAAAAGATAGAAGAAATTTTACAGTAGTAATCGCTAATAACGCGAATGTTTGCAAAATAACGCGAATGCGTTATCATAAAAATTAATTCGCGTTACTAGCGAAAATTAGCGCTATTCGCGAATACTCCCAATGAATCTAAACAAAGTCATCATCGTCGGCCGGTTGACTGCCGACCCGCAGTTAAGAAACACTCCCTCCGGGCAGGCGGTTTGCGCTATTGGCGTTGCCACCAACAGGGTTTGGACCGATAAGTCCGGAGCCAAGCAAGAATCCACCGAGTATCACAACGTTGTTTTATGGGGCAGGCAGGCGGAAATCGCCAGTCAGTTTTTGACCAAAGGCGCAACGGTTTTGATCGAAGGACGTTTGCAGACGCGAGCGTGGCAAGACAAGCAAGGAGGGCAAAGAAAGACGACCGAAATCATAGCGGAGAGGATGCAGCTGGGGCCGAGGCCGTCTGGACAGCAGGGTCAATGGTCAAGGGACAAGGGGCAAGAGACACAACAGGCGCCCGATAAGACTCCGACAGAGGAAGTTCCAGTTATTAACCTGGAAGAAGAGGGAGATATAAAAGCGGAAGATTTGCCGTTCTAAAATGGAAGGACCCAGTAGGTTTCGAGAAAACTATGAAAATTCAAGCCGGAGGCTTGAGGTAGAAGGTCGTCTCAGGGCTGTAGATTCAAGAATCGAAGAATTACAAAATCAAAAGTCAAGAAAAAAAGATGAAGAAGACGAACTTCAAGATCTTATACAAAATGAAAAACCTAAACTAGAAAGGGAACTTGAAGAACTGAAACAACATGGCTAAAAAGGTAAAGACGATCTTAAAACTTCAGCTTGAAGCAGGAAAAGCCAACCCCGCGCCGCCGGTGGGGACTGCTTTGGGGCCGCAAGGGATCAATATCCAGGAATTTTGCAAGCAGTTCAATGAGAAAACGAAAGAAATGACGGGCGACGTGGTGCCCGCGGAAATCACTGTTTTTGAAGACAGGAGTTTTACGTTTAAACTGAAGACGCCACCGGCCTCGGCGCTTTTGAAGAAGGCGGCCGGAATCGAGAAAGGGTCGGGCAACCCGCTCACCACGAAAGTAGGAAAAGTGAGCGGCGCGGATGTCCGAAAAATAGCCGAGCGAAAACTTCCGGATTTGAATACGGATAACTTGGAAGCGGCGGAGAGAATCATTCGCGGCACGGCGAAAAATATGGGAATCGACGTAGTCGATTAACATATTTTTGGGAGGGGGTCGGGGAACGGGAGTTCCCCGTGTAGGAAAAAGCTCCGACCGTAGTCGGAGCGAGTTAAAAACCGAGGGTTTTTAAGGAGCGAGCGTAAACGAGCGACGAAATATGGGCATCGAAGTCGTTGACTAGACGCTTATATTCCAAAAATAGACGCCAAGTAGACATCATCCCGGGTGTTTCCATTATAACATAATATTATGTTATAATGGAAAAGAGTTTTCCCCGCACGCAGTGTGCGGGGATGAATTTTTTTGAGCTATAGTATCTCGACGGGAATTTCGTACAAAAAGAGCACCCTGCCGTCTTTCTTTACGCGAACGAAGAAGCGACTTTCTCCATACGGTTGTTTGCGGGAAACTTGTCCATTGAGACCCAGGCTGACCAACCTATCATCGCCGATTCTGAATTCATATTTGACGCACGATAGACAGCTGTCATCCGTAGAGTTGGTTAATCCAAGCTCTGCCTCGCACGGTTTTTCGTCTCTGTCGGAACAAGGGTTTTCAGCGTCTTTTTTCAAGGTAAGCTTGATCGTGAAATGCAGATCGTCGCCAAGCCACGCGCGTTGTTTTTCGACTGGCCCATGCATAAGGTGGATCGGCTGTCCCCAGGCGCCGGCCAGGAAGTAGCCATCAGTCATTTTGAAAACCGACTTGTCCTGAGTGGAATCGAAGGATTCAGGTTCTGCGGCACGAATCTGATCCAAGCCACTTTGAACGTGAGTGAAGGTACGATTGCGCCCTTCTTTAACCAAGAAAAACAAGGTGGCAACAAGAGCAACGAGAGGCCAGAAAGACATCAAAGATCTCAAAAACTTCATAGCTATCCTCCGAGAAGATGTTTGGAGCTAAGAGTTAGTGTAGTATATCGTGTGCTAGAATACAAGCAATGAAGAAGGGAAGGTTTATCGTCCTCGAAGGCACCGACGGCTCGGGGAAAACCACGCAATTCAAAAAACTCGTCGCGCGTTTGCGACGCGTGGGCTCGCCTCGCTCGACGCGAGCCGAAGCGGGCTTCAAGGTGGCGACGTTTGACTTTCCTCAATACGGTAAAGAATCCTCTTATTTTGTCCGCGAGTATCTGAACGGCCGCTACGGCGGCTTGGAAGAAGTTGGGCCGTATCGCGCCTCGATATTTTACGCGCTGGATCGCTTTGATGTTGGCCCAAAAATAAAGAAGTGGCTGAATGAAGGGAGAATTGTGGTGTCAAACAGGTATGTCGCCTCGAATATGGGGCATCAAGGCGCGAAGATTAAAGGCACAAGGACTCGGCAAAAGTATTTCAAATGGCTCGATGAGTTAGAATATGGGATTCTTGGTATTCCGAGGCCGGATCTCAATATCGTGCTTCATATACCCGCGCGTGTTGCTCAACGCCTTGTGGATAAGAAAAGTGGGCGAAAATATGTCGGGGGGAAGAAAAGGGATTTGCACGAAGCGGATTTAGGACACTTGAAACGCGCGGAACAGACCTATCTTCAGATGGCGAAAACATTCCCTAAAGATTTCGCGCTCGTCCGGTGCGTGGAGAAGGGGAAGTTGCTTTCCGTAGAAGAAATTCAAGAGAAAGTTTTGAACATCGCAAGGTCGGTTCTCGGTTTTCGCTAGAAAAAAAGTTTGACAACGAAGATATTTTAGTATAGGCTGTCGGCAGCAGCTTCATTATTCTTCGGAGGTGTTCCTTGTCTACTTCTTCCACGAAGGTTGATGCGCCGATGAGCGATTTCAGAAGTTATTACTATGGCGTGAGCTTGAGAAACCTCAAAATGGTTATGCTCCAACTTCTCCGACTCACAAAAGGAATGGGGTTTAATTACGGTTTTGACGTAGAGATCTCCGCCAGGCCCGTTACCGACGGAGAGACCATCGCGGACTTTATAGTCACCGTTCGTTGCAAGCGAGACGTTTCCGGGGAAGAAGCCGATGCGTTCAGGAGCATCAGAACGGAACTGACGAAAGCCCGCTTAATCAGAAGAGAGTGACGCCCCGAAATTTTCAAGCCGCCGCCCGCACAAGGTCGGCGGAATTCTGTTTCTACGCCGCGCGCGTCACGAGTTCGAACACTTTCTTTGCGACCTTCGGGTCGCTCAACTTTTTTCTGTATTTCTCAAACGTGCAGATCCGGAGAGCCATGTATGATTTTGCCACCTCTTCCATATTCTTGAAGTGCGCCGGATAGCGCTCTTTGAGTGAGCTCAATTTTCCTTTTTCGCCGTAAATCATAATATCTTTCGCGTGAAATCTCCACGAGCTGAATACCGGCACGACGAGTACGTCGTTGGGCGAGAGTCCGGCGAGCGACGCGATGCTTTTTTCCGTTTCTTCGAGCGCTGATTGGTTTTTAGGGTCAAACTTCTTGGATTGGAGAAGATCGTTGATTTCCGTGTCTGTCGCCCCGAAGGTGGCGATCGATTTTCCGGCTTGGCCGGAAGATTGCGCGAAATGCGCCGACCGTATGACTATCGTCTCTCGAAAAAGCTCTCTGCGGCGCAAAAGTTCGTAGAGCAACGCAACCGTTTTATTCTTCGAGAACCGCATAATTCCCAAAAGTTCCGAGTCGGTGAGGGTTGGCAAGTCATCGGCGGAAATTTCCTTGGCGGCAATGAGATGGTGCACCATTTTTTGGAGCATCCGCTGGGCGATCGCCGAAGTTTTCCGAAGATAGACGTTCTTGTACATCTTGAGGTAGAAGTTCTGCATTTCAATGGCATTGTCGATGACTTTCGAGTCGATCGCGAGTTCATTGTTGATGAAGTAGATGTGTCTTCTCAAATATTCAACGCCGGCCGGTTGGCTCAAAATCGTGTAGAGGCCGTCCCGTTCCAGATAATCCAGTTTCTCCATACCGAGGTTCCGGTCGTGCACCGCCAAATAAAGCGGGTTTTCGTGGCGGGCGATTTTTTCAAATAGCGCGTACCGTATGCCGCATTGCTCGATTGGTTTTTTGAGCCGCATGATTATTTCGAGACTCAAAAGATCGTTCGTTTCCAATCCGGGAACTTTCAATTTTGGCGCGCACAGCTCTTCGGTTACATGCGAGAAGGCCGGATGCCCGATGTCGTGATAGAGCGCGTATCCGGCGAGAGCCGCCGCTTCTTCTTTGTTGATCAAATCCAGCTTCAGCCAGCGGTCGGCGAGCATTTTGGTTGCATGGTACGCGCCGAGCGAGTGCGCGCGGCGCGTGTGGGTGGCAGAAGGAAACGTGAGATACGACATTCCGAGCTGGCGCTTGTCGGCAAGCGCCTGGAACTCGCGCGTTTCTATCATCGGCAGAACCGGCCGGATGTCTATGATGCCGTAAATCGGATCGGCAACAACTTTTGGAGCGTGGATTCTTGGCATTACTTTCACTATAGGACAAAGGATTAAATAGGCAAACCAGAATTTTTGATCGTAGCGGCACTCTCGCGCGGCTCTTCGGCCCTGCCTACCGGCAGGCAGGCGAGCGGACATGGTGCCCCGCCGGTATGCCTCTCGGCACCGGCGGTTCTTGTGCTCCAGCGGCGCAAGACCGCCTGCGCTCTCGGCGAAAAACCGAGATCGAACGCATTCGATGCTCGGACCGAGCTTTTTCGCCTCCGAGAGCTGCCTCGAGACATACCGGCGGGGCGAGCGAGGCCGACTTGCCCGCAGGCAGGTTTACTCGCTCGGGTATTTCTCATCGCCTCCGCTTACGGTTCTTGGAAACTTTACCTTCGCTCTCTTTGTTATTGGAAAAAAACATGGAAACTGATAAGATGGGATGATGAATATTGCAAAAAACATGGACAATTATATGAACGACGAGAGGCAACTCATTGTTTGGCCATCTAAGCACAAAAATCAGATGGATGCCCTTTTGTATTTGGCCGATCAATTCGAACAGGGAAAGATTTATACCGAAAAAGAGGTTAATGAACTTCTTGAGAGATTTCATACCTTTGAAGATCCGGCGCTGCTAAGACGGGAACTGTACGAAAAAGGACTGTTGGGCCGAAAACATGATGGCAGTGAGTACTGGAAAGCTGATAATACCAAACAATGAAACAAAGAATTATTTTTATCTCTGGGCATGTTGGATCAGGCAAAACCACGCTTGGTGAAATACTCCAAGACAAATTTGCCAGTTGTGCTCGCGTCGAGCCAGATTTTTTGATCCTCGTAAGACCGTTCGAGATTGGACCAAAGCTTTCTCAACTCAGTATGAAAAACACCACCGCCATCGTTTCCAATTTTCTTGAAGAGAAGTACGAGAATATATTAGTGGTAGGTGGTATCTGGAACCAAGAGCAGCTTGATTACTATCTACAAACATTTTCTCCAGACAAATATGTTGTCCGAGTTGTTTGGCTTCATGCAAGTAAAGACGTTCGTCACGCACGGGCGCTTAAGCGCGGAGATCCCGGAGATAATATTGAATGGCTAGAAAAAGTAGAGAATAGTTTGCCATATCCAACCTTGCCGCTAAAGGTTCCTGGCGGAGTGTTCCATCAAGTTGATGTGGATGATAAAAAACCGGAAGATGTGTTGAATAAGGTTTGGGCTGATGTAAAAGAGCAATAGCTTTCATGCGGTACTTGGTGGACGGAAGATTGCCATTGCCGCTTAGACATCCTAAACTGAATTAAGCTTTTAATAGTGTATGGAGGAAACCGTGCCGAACATCGGAAAAAGCGTCGGGGCAATCGTGCGGGATGAGCAGGGGCGCTTTCTCGTCCAGTATCGGCTGAGAAATCCTGTCGGTCTGGCGTTGCCGGCGGGACACGTTGACGAGGGAGAGTTGCCGCTTGATGCGCTCGCGAGAGAACTCCCCGAAGAAACAGGCCTCAAAGTTCTGCGGGCAAAGCAGGTCTTCCACCGCCTTATTCCATGCGCCGCGCGCTGCGCGAAAGGCCACGAAAGCCACGAGTGGTGGGTTTACGAGGTAGTCGTGGAGGGTGAGCCGAAGCTCATGGAGCCCGACAAGCACAGGTTTGTTAAGTTCGTGGATTTCGAGGAAATGAAGCCATACATCGAAAGCGGAGAATACGACCCTAACTGGTTCGACTACATTTTCCCGGCCCTCGGATTGCCCTGAGGGTCTTTTTGTAGTAATCGCGAATAACGCGAATGATTGCCAAATAACGCGAATACGTTATCATAAAAGTTAATTCGCGTTATTAAAATATAAATTAGCGTTATTCGCGAATACTCCGATGAAATCAGTTGTCTTTTGCTCAAGCGTGCGTTTCAAAAAAGAACTCGCTGAATTTATAAGAGAGTTGAAAAAAGTATCTGCCGAGCGCGGATTGCATCCGGTTGTTTTAGAACCGAACTTTGAAGATCGTTCGCCGGAAATTGAACAGGCCCACGAAAAGGAACGCTTAAAAGATCCGCTGTACAAGGAAACCGTTGCCGGAAAAGTGTACGACCATCTGTTTCGAAAAGTTCGGGTGGCCGACGTCTGTTTTATTTTCAACAAAGACGGCTATCTTGGCGCGAACACCAATGGCGAGCTTTTCGCGGCGGCGATGTCCGGCAAAATGTGCTACGCGCTCCATCCGCAAACTATGATGGGCAGCTACCCGCACGATCTGTACGAGGAGCCGTCCAGCCACAAGCTTATTCACGAGGTCGTTTCGACGCCCGAGGAGTTGCTGAAAAGGTTAGTTTAGATATTTTTCCGTTTCTCCAAAAGATAGGTTGAGGCCCAAAACAAACCTCACCATTTTTTTGAGAAGCAATGTTTTAAGATCGTTTGACAAATATTGCTCCGGTCCGCCGGCCGGCTTGCCGTTTTCCAGCCAGCGAGTGAACGCGTTCTTAAATTCTTCACTCGCGCTTACTTGTATCATCGCAACGCTATCTACGGGAGATTCTTGATCGGGTTGTTTGATCCTCTCTCTTGCCTCCATAACTCTCTTAAACTTCCCTCTCTTTTTCACTAGAGTGAACTGCACGCCAACGGTTCTTGGTTTTGCTTCGAGGGTTCTGATCTTAAAGTCAGATTTGTAAGCGGCATCTTCCACGGGATTCGATCTCATAACGGTAAATGGAAGCTCTTTGTTTAGGGATATACGAGTAAATAATTCTCGCGTCATCATTTCTGCCACAAATCCGGCGGCTGTAGCTTGAAACCTTGGTTTATCGGGCCAATTTCTTTCGATATATGAAAGAGGCGGGGCCATATCAGCCGGCAAGCCATCGATATTTGTTCCGAGTAGTTCTCTGTTGCGAAGCCCCTCTATGTCGCGCCTCGTTTCGTTTATGAGAATTCTTTTTGCTATTCTCCTGTAATCGGCCCCGTTCATCTTTACGTCCGGAGCGTACATTATTCCCCATGCGTAATCAGCAACGACATCGCCTAATCCAAGATAACGTTTTATGCCGTTTTGTTCTACGAAATACTCATTTCTTTCGTGGTCGTGGTAAAGAGTTTTCCTTGATCTGTCGTCAAATTGACGAATTGGCCTCCCTTCATCAAGGTCTTTAAGCGCCCGATAAAGAGTCATCATTTTTCCCCATTTTTGTTCTTTTGACTTTCTTTTCGAGAGAGATCTTTCTTCTTCGAGGAATTTACTCGGTTTTTCTTCGGGAGCAAACTTCCTCAACGCGAAATCTGTACCAAACGTGCTTCTCCACCAAGTATCTCTAAACACGTCCAATTCTTCTTTCTCTTCGTTCGCGAGTTTTCCCCGAGCCGCTATCCTGTCCAGTATGTCTTGTATGTGTATGGGAAATTCACCTTTCGCGTCCATCATTATATCCAGCCAAGTTTTTTCTGACACTTGATTTTCGACTACTGCCTCTGCCCCTCTTTCTATTACGGGCTCTGTTGCCGGAGATATCCCCTCTATTTTTGACGGTTCTTTTTTCATTGATTTCTTAGTAATTAAATCATACGTTGCATATCAATGGAAGCGTGAATGGCAGATTCTTTTTGGATGAAAAAAAGATTCATTGTATGATATAAAGTGCTAAACCATGGAGTATAAACCCACAATCGGTCTCGAAATTCACGCCGAGCTGAAGACCAGAACAAAAATGTTCTGCGATTCTTTGAACGATCCGAGCGAGTTTCATCCGAACCAAAATGTGTGCCCTGTGTGTTTGGGGCATCCCGGGACGCTCCCTACCATCAATAAATTGGCGGTAGAAAACGTCTTGAAGGTCGGCTTGGCTTTGGGCGGCGCGATCAGTCCGATTGCCAAATTCGATCGGAAAAACTATTTTTATCCCGATTTGCCGAAGGGGTATCAAATTTCTCAATACGACCAGCCATTGGTGACGGGAGGGGAATTGTTGGGAAAAAGAATAAGACGCATCCATCTTGAAGAAGACGCCGGAAACCTAATCCACGACAGAGAAACAAACTCCAGTTTCGTTGACTTTAATCGGGCGGGCGTACCCCTTCTTGAGTTAGTAACCGAGCCGGATTTTATTTCGGCGGAAGAAGCGGTTGCCTTTGCCCGCGAATTGCAGCTTATTCTGCGGTACCTCGGAGCATCAGACGCGGATATGGAAAAAGGCCAAATGAGGATTGAAGCGAACGTGAGCTTGGGAGAAATGAGAAATGAGAAATTAGAAATGGGGACGAAAGTTGAAATCAAGAATATCAATTCATTCAAGGCGGCGCGGGCGGCCATTGATTATGAGATAAAAAGACAAGCGGAGATTTTGGATGAAGGCAAGGAAATTACTCAAGAAACTCGCGGCTGGGACGAGCAGAAACAAAAAACCGTAAGCCAACGCTCGAAAGAAGAGGCGCACGATTACCGCTATTTTCCGGAGCCGGATCTGCCGCCGTTCGAGACGAGCGTTTTTGATTTAGAGAGTTTGAAAAGTTCTTTGCCCGAACTGCCTCAAGCCCTCCGCGAGCGCTTCAAAAAAGAATATGGGTTGGATGAGAAACGGGTTTCATTGCTTGTGGAGAACAAAGAACTCGCAGATTACTATGAGCAAGGATTAAGCGAGCTTGATATTCGAGACGAGCTTGTTGCGCCGGAGACAAAAAAACGCGCTCGGGAACTTCTTTTTAACTATGCAACGAGTGATCTTTTGGGGATTATGAACGATCGAGGGGAGGATTTTACGAGCGTTAAAATTCAACCGGAACATTTAGCACACACATCCGCGCTTATTGCGGTTGAGAAAATTGGAAGTCGTCAGGCAAAAGATATTTTAGCGAGAATTGCCGAAACGGGTCTCGACCCCGAAGATATAATTAAATCCGAGAACCTTTCCACCATATCCGATGATTCCGAGTTACAGCTTGTGGTTTCCGAGGTGGTTGCGGAGAACATTAATTCTGTGGCCGATTACAAAAAAGGCAAAACCCGGGCGATGCAATTCTTGATCGGCAAGGCGATGGCAAAACTGAAGGGGCGAGGCGATCCCAAAAAACTTGGGGAAATTATCGAACGTACCATAAAATCCGAAGAGGAATAAATGAGCCCCGACACAGTTGTGTCGGGGTGAATAACGATTCCCTTATTCGCCGGTTTTTCCGATGTGCTTTTGAATTCTCACTTGCAAACTGCCTCGGCGCTTTCTTGACCTTGCGATCCGGTCAAGGAGTCGCTTCCGTTTCTTTTTCGAACTCTCTTTTTTTGGTTTATCTTCGTCTCGTTGTTCTTCCTCTTTTTCCTCCTCGCGTTCTTTTTCTTCCTGATGGGGAGGCAGTGGTTTTTGTTCATGGTCCGACACAAATCCTCCTATTCTTCTTCTTTGTCGAGAAGTCCTAACTTTATCATAGCAACCCTGGTTGATTCGTCAACTTGAGATTTTCGTATCCTTACAACGTAAGGGTTTTCCAACCGTATTCTGTACTCCATTTCCGGGTCGTCCTCGTCGCAAAAGCTTACCGAATTCCAGTTACAGGAAAACGAGAACCCACGGCGCTTGATGTGGTTACAAAGCCACGCGCGCAGGGAAGCCCGGGTTCTCGGGGGGTGAGAAACCGCGGCCAGAATTTCTTCATCGGTCGTGACGCGCTCGAAGTCGTCCAGAAGTTCGTAATACAGTCCTTCGCCGGTGTGAATGTTATGGAATTCAAAATTCAAGCGGTGCGCTTCCTCTTCATCGAGCGACCTTCTTTCGTCTTCGCCGCAGACGATCCAACGGAGCGTAGGCCAACCAAGTACTCCGATAAGATCGCGCCAGTCCGTTTCGATCGCTCGGAGGACCCGCCGCCACTCCTTAAGGATTTTTTCGTGCCGCTTCTTTTTGTATTTCAGCGAGTAGGATTCGCAGAGTTCGTAGTATCTCCACAGTATTTCCAAAACGGTATTTTTCCTGCCGTCCACAAGTTCCAGCCGGGTCTCGCCGGTATGATCCCTGCTTAAATCTTTCAAGAAGTCGCCGAAATTCGAGGAGACGCTCAATGGATTAAGCGCGAGGTTGCGGTCCCAAAAGTCGTGCTCCAAGAGTTCCAAAATGAGCGACGTGATTCCCACCGTAAGCCACACGCTTTTCTCCATCATGTTGCCGTCTCCGCAGATGACATGCAGCCGGCGGTACGGCAAATTACCCATCAGCGATTCGCTTTTACTGTTGATGACGGCTCGTTCGCAGCCGGTCGCGGTGGTAGAACTGCTGACGATCTTGTAAATATTTGAGAATCGGGGAGAAACAACGAATTCAAATGGATACTCGCGGCGCGTTGTTTCGTTTGAGTTGCAGACAATGCCGCCGGAACCGGTGATGAGGTATCGGACCATCAGGAACAAACCGAAAAACCACATTTCTCTTTGGAAACCCTCGAGCTTCTCCGCGCTCTTCCCGACCGTAATTCTTTCGAACACGCCTTGAGACACCAAGTAATTTTCATGGAAGGCCCGGCTGGTCGGAGTTCTTCGTTTCGCCTCTTTCGACGCGTCTGGGTTGGGCAAGATACCCGTGTTCTTTTTGTACAGGCGGAGATAAGCCGATCCGGGGTTGCGGCTGGATCTTCGCCACGTATCCAAGATTTTCGTGAGCAGTATATCGGCCGCTTTGTCGTAGATCACGACTTCGCGCGGGTCTTTGCATTCTGGCAGACAAACTTCGGGATTTCCCAGATCGACATAGAACATTCCTCCGTTGGGCAGTATGATTCTGTCGACTCCTTGATCAAACGTAAGCGGAGAGCTTGCGACTCCGTGCCTCATCGCTACTCTGAAAAAACTGTCCAAGAGAGCTTCTCTTGGTTTTACTTCGTAGAAAAGGTTGCCGGACGGGTCGTAAAAAACCGCGTCGAGTTCATGTTCAAGGCCAATGATCCTTCTCATAACTCTCCGCACTGTTATGGCAAGAAGCTTTTTTAATGGTACGTAATCGGATTCCAAAAAGAAAGCCCCGCACAACAACACATTGTATGCGGGGCCTAATGAGGCCTAAGACATTCCAAGTCTTTCCAGAAGTTCTGGGAGGGTGGCGCTTCCTTCAAAAGCATCCGCCGCTTTTTCTTTCGTGCCGCACCAGGGATCATAGAAGACAAGTTTTGGCGGACTCGACCGTTTTCTCCTTTGGACTTCGATAGTGTTCCACGATAAAGCCAGTATCTCTTCTTTGAACCTGCGCACAACCTCTCCTCCGAAGTAGGCGCGGGAATCCGTGGGTGGGTGGCTGATCGCCCGCTCGATTTCCGCCGGAGTCACGATCCCGTTCGGCGACCCGATTCCCGCGATTGGTCCGTCGGGAAACCCTTCTTTTTCGAGGGCGAAGTAGGAGCCGTCTTCGGGGTTCATGTCGTGGTAGTCAAGAGCCGCTAGCTTCAACGCGTCGCCGCTCATGCTTTTCTCCTCTTGGAGAAGGCCGAGAAGTTCCCGTTTGATCGCGAAGTCAAGGTAGAACTTGAGCCGTTGTGGATCATCTTCGAAAAGGCCGAGGATAAACCTCAACTTTTCTACCGTATCTCCAAAGATATCGGCGCCGCTCTCTTCAAGATACCGTTTCATTTCTTCGGCGAAATACTTTTGGAGTTCCAGGGCCGAAAGTTTTGTTTTTTCTCCCGCAAGCCGGATGAGTCGTTTCTTCCCGGTCACGTCCCTCGATACTGCATGAAGCGTGGAGACCGGATCGTGTACGGATATGGGTTTGAAGGGAAACCGTTCAGCGAGCATTTTGAGAAAAAGAGCCGTTGCGCCGTACGTCACATAGATAGACCACGGGGCGATGAGCGCGTCCCCGCAGATCACGTGGAGCCGGCGATACTTGCTACGCGTGGCGTAGGGATGGTCGCGGGTGTTAATGAGGCCGCGCAGCCCGGTTGTATCCAAGCTCGTCAGTTGTTCTATAAAGTCCGCTCGCTGGAACAGTTGATAGGGGCACGCAGGCATAAGCATCTCCGCTCCGACCTTCCCGCTCCCGCCGTATATCCTGCTCACTAAAAACGCGAGCCACAATGCCGTTCTCGGCGACGATAGATTGGCGGGATCACGGGTTATTTCTTCGAAGAGGTCCGGCGGAACAAGGTAATTCTCGTGGGTTGCCCAACTCGTATAACCGGTTCTCCCGCCGGCCATCTTTCCGGTTTTGAAGCCAGAGGAGTTGTTTTTGCAGATGACGATAGGATCATCGCTCAACCCCAGTTTTTCCGTGGCTCGCTGCCGCATCAAATCGATCATTCGTTCGCCGGCTTTTTGCTGGAGCAAGAGTTCTTTCGGAGTGGTGCACTCGGCGGTTGAGATCTCCGGGTGGCCCAGGTCGACATATATTCTCATCCTGTTCGGCAGCCGGTAACCGCTGAACCCGAGTCGTCTGATCGCATCCGTTCTTTCTTCGGAACTGCGGCGGCTCGAAACGAATCTTTTGAATAATTCGGACGCTCTTTTCATCCATTCCGGAAAATAATCGCCCTCCGAGAAACCTCCGAATTGACGAGTGGCGGAAACGACTTCATAAGCGATCCTGCTCCCCAGGACATAGTCGTCGTAGTAAAGACAGTTTGTATTGTATTCATTTTCGACGCCAAAAAGCATCTTCCACTTTTCTGGTTTGCCCATTTGGCCTCCTTAGTTTTCAGAAAACTCTTATTACTATATAAAAAAATCGGAGATTTCAAAAGCCCCGATATCCATCGGGGCCGTTCTTCAGTCGATCGGCTTAAAGCCAATCCTTTTTTCTTTTCCTTTGCGTAAAAACTTCACAAGACATTCTCCTTCGATTCCCTCCGTCTTCAGCCAGTCGGACAAAGCTTTCTCCGCTGTGGGGAGATGATCCGTTTCTTCGATTCTTTCTTTAAGCGCATCGAGGAGGTCTCCGAAGACCAATCCTTTTGCGTCCGGATTTCTTCCGGAGTTCTGCCAGCGATTGTAAGCGGCAACTTTTGCCTGTTCAACCATTGCGTCGAGCACGGCACCCGAAATGATTATGTCCTTGAATCCGAGAACCTCCCGTTCTCCTTCGTATTTGATCTCGATCAGTCGGTTTGCTTCCGATTCCGGATCGAAGAGAACTTGCGTGAGTCGGACAATCATGCTTCGGGCTACGTCGTGTGGGGTTTCGTTGCCGCCAAAACAGCTCGGATGGAACGGCAGATCGGGCGTGACGTAGAGTTCCAGGATTTTTCCGGTCCCGACTTCTTCGGGTCTTGGAATGTGCACCTTGACATTGAAGCGGCCGGCGCGAATCACCGCCGGATCGATTTGGTCGATGCGGTTGTCCGCGGCGAACAGGATGACCCTTCTCTTTTTTGCCCGGAAACCGCCGATGAGCGAATTGAACTGGGCAACGTGGGTGTTGATCCACGGCGCGTTCGTATGCATGCCTCTCGGAGGGAAGATTGCTCCGAATTCGTCCCAAAAGATCACAGAAAGGTCGAACTCGGAAGTTCTTTCGAGGAGCAATTCCCGCATGAGCCCTTCGGTGTTTCCGACAAGGGCTTGCAGGAGTTCTGGACCTCTCACCATGATAAATCCCACTTTGAAATCCGGCCCGAAGCGCTCCGCGCATCTCTCGAGCAGTTCGGTGGATGCCGCCTCGGCGCTCAATCCCTTGCCGCATCCGGGCGGCCCATAGAGCAGAGCGCACTGCACAAAGTCCTCGTCCGTTGCGACTTTCAATTTGAATTCTTTCGCTCCTTCCGGATCGAGGAACGGGACAATGATGTTTTCCCGGATTTTCCGTATCTCGTCGTCGAGTCCGCCGACCATCGAAAATCGTTTCGTCGGCCTGTTGGCCTCGAAGAACTTTTGAGATTCCCTTTCTATGTCCACTTTCCGTATCGCGACACCCGCCTTTACGAGCAACGGATCGCCGGTCTTCAATCCCGTTGTGTCAAGAGAGCTGGCGACTATGAGGGCCTCGGTGGTGTCCCGGCCGCTTCGAGCTATGACCATGCCGTTTTCGAGCGATCGGAATGTCCATATCGTTCCGGAGTATTCTTGTTCCCGTTGAGGCGGCACGTGAATGAGTACATTGCCGCCGATCCAGATTTTCTGGCCGGCGCGCAGATCACCGAGGTTTATGCCCGTTTTATCGAACATGGATTTTTTCAGGCAATAGATTATCCTTTCTCCGGCCACTTCGACAAGCCGTTTTTCTTCATCAATTAACCGTATGAAATGCGTCATACTCCATGGGGGCTTGGTAGCTTTTTCCAATTCTTCATCCGCCGCCCGAAGCGCCTGCGCAAGCTCGTCGATATCTCGTTGCTGCCTAAGCGTTGTTTCTCTAGCAACTTGGAGTTCGCGCGTTAATCTTTCGATTTTTTGCTCCAACTCATGAACCATGTTCGGAGGCATTTTCCACCATCCTTATCTAGAGAATCAACTTGCTATATTACAATTTACTACAGATTGTGTTTCTTGGGAATAGGAAGACTTATGCCTACCGGCCCTTGAGTAATTTCTTCACCATATCTACCGTTTCTTTTTCTGATTCGATCCACTTGATTTCCTTATCTCGTTTGAACCACGTCATCTGCCGTTTGGCGTACTTCCCTATTTCTTTTTCGAGAAGTTTTATCATTTCTTTTTTATTGATTAGTCCGCGGAGGTACCGGCTTACGAACCGATATTCAAGTCCGAAGTCGTCCAACTTTTTCCATCCTAATCCTTGCGCGCGCAGCTTTTTCACTTCGCCGATCATACCCATTTGCAGGCGAGCGAGGAGCCGTGTATGGATCCTCCGCTTCAGTTCATTCGGATTCACTTTGATGCCGATCTTGAGAACGCCGCTTTTATCTATTCTCATATTCTTAAGAATATGAGAATAGATTTTCTGAGGCGGCGGCGGCACGGGGCGGCCGGTCGTAAGGACGATTTCGAGCGCGCGGATGAGGCGTCGTTTGTTCCATCGGTCGATGGTTTTCGCCCGCCGAGGATCCAAGCGCTTCAACTTCGCAAAAAGCTCTCCGGCGGATTTTTTATCGAGTTCGCGCCGCAGTTTCGGATTCGGCAAAACTTTCGGCAGATTGTAGTCATAGATCAGCGAGTCAATATAGAATCCCGTTCCGCCGACGATGATCGGCAAGCGTCCTCTTGAGAGGACTTTTTTGATCGCCGCCTTGCCGAGTTTTTGATACTGCGCGACGGTGAAGGTCCGCTTCGGACTCGCAACGTCAATCAAATGATGGCGTATTCCATATGAATAAAAATGATCCCTAAATTTTGCATTTTGCATTTTGCACTTTGATTTCGGAACAGGAAAAGTGCGGTCTCGCCGCACTTTTCCCGTTCCGATGTCCATTCCGCGATACACCTGCCGCGAGTCGGCGGATATTATTTCGCCATCGAACTTTTTTGCGAGCTGTACGCTCAATTCCGATTTGCCGCTCGCGGTCGGGCCGAGAACGACGATTATTTTTGGCTTGATTGACATAGTATTACTTTTAGAGTATACTCACTACACCATAGTTTATGGAAGGTGTGAGTGTTGACTTGCGAAGAGAAAGAGAGCGTGTACTTTTTACATAGGTCAAAATTAAAAAAGTGCTGAAATAAGTCGGCTGGCACTTCAAAAGTAATCATAATAATTAAGCAATAGACATTATGAATCAATCGACAAAATGGATTGTCGGAGTAATTGTGGTCGTGGCCATTGTAGCCGTCGGTTACTTTGCGACGAAAGGCCCGAGTTGGCCAGTTTCAACTGGACCAATTAAGATTGGTGTGATTGTCGGGGCTTCAGGCCAGTATGCGGTAGTCGGAGAAAACTACACAAAAGGTATTCAGCTTGCGCGTGAGGTTTGGCTTGAGCAGCATCTGAATCAACAAATCGAACTAATAATAGAAGACGACGCATTCGATCCGAAAAAGGGGCTTGCGGCATATCAGAAACTTGCAGGGATAAACAAGGTTGACGCACTTATCAATATGACATCGCCAACGATTGACTCTATATATAGCAGCATTCGTCAATCTGGCATTCCGGTCGCGCAGGGCGGCGAGCAGGGAATCGAGCCAACCGATGATAATGTTTTTCAGTTACTTCCAGGTAACATCGCAACGGAAATCGCGCTTGGAAAATTTGTGAAAGATAAAGGGTATAAAAAGGTCGTGGCTTTCTATGCGAATAATGCCACATATGTACGATTCTTAAATGGCTTCAAGCAAGGGTACGGTGGAATCATTTCAGAATTTCCAATTAGCATCGAAGACCGTGACTATAGGACACACGTGACGAAAGCTCTTGCTACACGGCCCGATGCTATACTTTTTATAGCTACACCTGAACAGGGGGCAATTCTCGTAAAACTCTTGCGCGAGCAATCAACGGAACGTCATCCGTACTTCTTCGATGCAAATGTTCAAACGGGGTTTGCAGATTATAAACGAATTCTCGGAGATATCAATGTACTTAATGGAAGCACCGCAGTAGTTATACGCCAACGCACGAATCCTGATTTTGTAAGTCGCTATAAGGCAAAACACGGAGAGGAGCCGGGTATTGCTGCTGATTGGGCATACGATTCATTCGATCTGCTTATGCGTACTCGCGCAAACAACCGGACGGACTGGGTCAAGAATATGAAGAAAGTTTCATTCGACGGTGTGGGTGGGAAAGTAGAATTCGATGAGGTTGGCGTACGAAAACCCGATTTCGTGATCGGGGTGATTGCAAATGGAACCCTGCCTTAACAGTTGTTAGGGTGAAAAATATCCTGAAAGAGCGAAGCAAGTCGAAGGACGACATTTGTGCTATATTTACATCAGATTCAATTTTGATTCCCCGGAGGAACCATGAAGAAAATAATCCTCCTCGTTGGCGGAACGGCTCTGGGTTTTGCTTTGGGCTTTCTCGTTTGGAAAGTTGCGGTGTCTGCGCTGGAGAAAATCGCCGAATCGGCAAGAGAAGATGCAGATCTGTCTCTTGAAGAAATGATGGTTGGGTTCGCGGAAATGCCTCCCGCCACGCCGTTCGCTCGCTGACCATTTTTCAAGCCATCCCTGACTTTCGTTGGGGAGTTCTTTTTTTATGTTATCTAGATGCCACTATGCTATAGCATAGTGGCATGCTATGATAATGAGCATGGGTAAGGGCATGGGTAAAGACAAAATGGATGTTCGCAAAAAAGAGTCCGGGCGATTCCCCGCGATCAGCGACCATGCTTCTCGTAAGGAGTGGGAAGCCGCTTGTTGGGAAAAGGTGCTCGAGTCAAAGGACCTGTTGCGTTTGCTGGTGACTGCTCACGAGCGGCACGATTTGGTTCTCCGCGCAACTGCTCTAGATAGTATCTCTGCGGGTAAAAGTTATAAGCAGATTGGAGAGGAACTATGGCTTTCGCCGCAAACCATCAGTAGCATCAAGAAAACAATAAACGAAAAAAGTTACCGGAGCTATCTTGAGCGCAGTAAAAAGGAACGAAAGAAGAGGGCGTATAGTTATCCGAAACCTGGCCGACCACGACCCGAAGGTATACCCCGTCGCACGAAATACGGAATTCTCTATATGTAGGTACGAAGTGGCACATACCAAGACCTTTTCTTCGCGCTCACTTCTTTATCTTATGTCACTATGCTATAGCATAGTGGTCGTGAATTGCTAAATCACTTTGTTCTTAATCTCGCCTAGGATTTTCTCGATAAGTTTCTCAATTTTCATTTCGCCCTCCTGCCCGCGTCGGTAGTGCCGGACACTGACCGTTCCACTATTCTCTTCTTTTTCGCCGACGACCGATATGTAGGGAATTTTTTGCAGTTCTGCATTTCTTATTTTTTTGCCTAACGACTCGTTATGGTCGTCGAGTTCCGCGCGAACCCCGTTTTCTTTGAGCGTCTTCAAGATTTTTTCCGCGTAGCCATTGAATTTGTCCGAAAGCGGCAGAATCGCCGCTTGCACCGGCGCGAGCCACAAGGGGAACGCCCCCGCGTAACGTTCGATCAAAAACGCCATAATCCGCTCGATCGCGCCAATGGAAGAGCGGTGCACCACGAACGCGCGCTTCGGTTCGCCATCAGGGCCAATATACGTGAGGTCAAATTTATCAGGCATGCAGAAATCGTATTGCACGGTGAATGCCGTGTCTTCTTTGCCGTTCGCGTTCTTCATTTGCACGTCGATTTTCGGTCCATAGAACGCGGCTTCGTTTTCCGCCTCGGTGAACTTCTGACCTCGCTTTTTGAGAAGTTTCCGCAAAAGATCCTCGCCCTTCTCCCATGCCGCGTCGTTCTTATAATATTTCTCTGAATTACCGCGATCTCCAAGCGAGAGGCGATACCAATAATCGTCGCCGTGAACGAGTCCGAAAACGTCAGCGACATATTCGATAAGATCAAGCGCCCCGCCGACTTCCTGGATAGCTTGTTCTTCGTTCGCGCAGATGATGTGCGCGTCGGCGAGGCAGAAGACGCGGGTGCGCTGCAGGCCCATCAGTTCGCCGGATTGTTCGTAGCGATACAGCTTGGCAAGCTCGGCGATGCGCATCGGCAGTTCGCGATAGCTTACCGGCCGTCGCAAATAAAGCTCGAAGTGATGCGGGCAAGTCATCGGCCGGAGCATAAATTCCTCGTCGTCAATCTTAATCGGCGCGTACATCGAGTCCTTAAAGTGCGGATAATGCCCGGACTTGCGGTACAGGTCGAGCTTGGCGATATCGGGCGTCACCACGTGCTGATACCCGCGCCTGATTTCTTCGTCAACGATAAACCGCTCGAGTTCTCGCCGCACCGTCGCGCCCTTCGGGGTGAAAAGAGGGAGTCCCTTGCCGACTGCGTCGGAAAAGGTGAAAAGATCGAGCTGCGGGCCGAGAATTTTATGGTCGCGCTCTTCATTGTTGGGCATGATGTTTATTCTACTAGAACCCATCTCAAAATGCCAATTCCTAGAAAAAATGAGGAAGTAGTTGTATGATAAAAAGCATGATCGACATCAAATTTGTAAGAGAAAACCCCGAAGTTATCAAAGATGCGGCAAGAAAAAAGGGCATTGATCCGTCTATCGTTGACAATATTATCGCAGTCGACGTTTTGCGACGGGAACTTATCCAGACATCGGAAAACATTCGAGCCGAACAAAAGAGAACGGAAGATCGGGAGAAGGCGGGAGAGTTAAAGAGAAAGTTCAGGGATTTGGAAGGCGAACTTCGGAGTGTCGAGGAAAAGTTTCATAATCTCGCCGTCCTTATGCCGAGCATTATTTCGCCGGATACGCCGATTGGGAAGAGCGATGCCGACAATAAAGAAGTGTATCGGTGGAAAGAGCCAAAAAAGTTTGATTTTACCCCGAAGGACCATATTCAGCTCGGCGCCGCGCTGGATATTTTGGATTTTGAAAAAGGCGCGAAAGTCGGCGGCTTTCGGGGATACTACGTCAAGAATGACGGAGCGCTTCTGCTGATGGGGATCATGATGTACGCCCTGCAGAAGATGGCGGAGAAGGGATACGCGCCCATGATACCGCCAACGCTCGTAAAAGAATTCGCTCTTTTCGGGAGCGGATATTTTAAGGGAAGAGAATATGATCCGGCGGTGGATGAGATTTACCAGGTTGCGACGTCTGACAAAGAAGCAACCGGCGAAGTGAGTAAGGATAAAAAGTTTCTCGTGGGGACGGCGGAGCCGTCGCTTCTTGCGTATTACGCAGACGAGATTTTGGACGGCGCGCGCCTGCCCATCAAGGTGTCGGGCTACAGCCAGTGCTATCGAAGCGAGATCGGAAGCTACGGCAAAGACGTGAAAGGCATGTATCGCGTGCACGAGTTTATGAAAGTGGAGCAGGTGGTGATTGCGGAAGCCGATATCGAAAAGACCACGAAACTGCAGGATGAGATGGTTGCCATATCCGGCGAAATGCACGAAGAGCTGGGATTGCCCTATAGGCGCATTATTATTTGCACCGGGGATTTGAGCGCGGGGAAATACCGCCAGTTCGATACCGAGGCGTGGCTTCCGGGAATGAACCGCTGGGCAGAGACGGGCTCGGCGAGCAACTTTTTGGACTGGCAGGCGCGGAGATTAAACATAAAATATGTCGATAAAAATAGAGAGAAAAAGTACGCCTATCTTCTAAACAACACCGCCTTGCCGAGCCCGAGGATTTTTATCGCCCTTTTGGAGAATTATCAAACCAAAGAGGGAAAGATAGAAGTGCCCAAAGTGTTGCAGAAATATGTCAACAAAGAGATCATTGGGTGAGTCTTATGGTTTTTTGCTACCGCTCAAATCCCCAGCGAGGATTTTCGCTGGCGCTTCGTCCTCGCTCGCGCCCCAAGGAGTTCTTGAGGAAGCTCTCGGAGGCATCTTGAGCTTGGTATCGCGAAGCGATTCAAGATGGCCGACCTGCCTGCCGGCAGGCAGGGAGGGCAGCGGGCGCGAGCCGCTGGAGCGAGCGAACCGCGGTTCCGAAAGGACTCCTTGGAGCGCACCCTGCCCGCCTCGCCTCGCTGAAGCTCCGGCGAAGCGGGTCGGACGAAGAGCCGCGCAAAAACCCATAAGACTCACCCTGCAATACAAATACAAATAAGAATAAGAATGGGTATTACTAATAAAAACTTACGAACGTGGATCGAGATTGACGCGAAGGCGGCCAGAAAAAACTGCGAAGTTTTCCGAAAGATAATCGCTCCGCAAACGAAGTTGTGGGCAGTCGTGAAGTCGAATGCGTACGGCCACGGCTTGGCGCAGTTTTCTCGGCTCGTGAACGGGGGAGTTGACGGTTTCTGCGTCGACTCGGCGGTGGAAGGAGTTGCTCTCCGGCGAGCCGGAATCAAAAAACCGATTTTAGTTCTGGGGCCGACCCTGCCGGTTCTTTTTGAAGAAGCAGCAAGGAAGAAATTAACGCTCACTATTGCGAACTTCGAGGCGCTGAAGGCGCTCTCGGCGTTTGTTGCTAAAAAAGCAACACACAAAACAGGAGCGCCAAACTTTCACATCAAAGTAGATACGGGTCTGCACCGGCAGGGGTTTTACGTTGATGACTTGCCGCACGTCATCAGGCGAATCGCAAAGCGCGAATCGCAAAGGGTTAAAAATAACAACCATTTGCGATTTGCCATCAGCTCTTTGCTAACCGGCATCTACACCCACTTTGCTTCCGCAAAAGATTTATATTACCCCACTTATACAGAGCGGCAGTTCGCTGAATTTCAAAAAGCCGCCAAACTTTTCGAGCGAGCTGGATTCGACAATCTGATGGAACACTGCGCCGCAACCGGCGGGGTCTTTATGAACCAAAAATACCACCTTGATGCCGTGAGGATCGGTATCGGTTTGTATGGCCTCTGGCCATCGAAAGAGCTTGAGATTCAGATTGGCCACAAAATTAAATTGCGGCCGGTTTTGAGCTGGCGGGCGGTCATAGCCGACGTCAAAAACTTAAAAGCCGGCGATTACGTAGGATATGATTTGAGCGAGCGGGTGGCCGATACATCGAAAATGGCAATTATTCCGATAGGATATTGGCATGGATTTCCAGGGGCCTTGTCGAGCATCGGCGAAGTTATCGTGAATGGGAGACGAGCAAAGGTGCTGGGAAGGGTTTCGATGGATTTGTTGACGGTGGACGTTTCGAAGACGCCCTGCAAGCCCGGCGACGTCGTTACTATTCTCGGCAAGAGCCGCGGCGAAGAGATTTGCGCCGCGGATGCCGCCCAAAGGTCGGGGACGAGCCACTATGAGTTTTTAACGCGGCTGAATCCTTTGGTGGAAAGAGTTGTGGTCTAAAGCGGGTATCTATGGCGAATTCAAGCATCTATATACCGGAGTTCCGGGAGAAAAAAAAGCACCGCCGGTTGTACCTTATACCGCTCTATGTGTTTCTCGCGCTCTATTTCGTCGCCATTGCGGCCGGCTGGCTTTTGCTCGCGTCCCCGTTTTTTAAGGTTGCCAAGATCGAAGTGGTCGGGAATTCGACGGGCTCGGAGGGAGAGATACTCGGCTTTTTGAAGTCAAAGATTCCGGGCAGAGGACTTGGAAAGTCGTTATTGGGATTCGATAACTTGTTAGCATGGCCGGAAGCGATTTCATCTTCTGATCTTGCTTTATTGCCGGCTATAAAGAGCTTGTCGATCGTGAAAAGTTATCGCGATCGAATCCTGGTGGTAAACGTGGATGAGAGAACGGCTTTCGGAGTATGGTGCGCGGAAGACGAGTGCTGGTGGTTCGATGACGCGGGCGTTATCTTCAAAAAAGCAGTATCGAGCGAAGGAAGCTTGATCCATACCGTTCGTGATTCCTCCCGAAGAACGCTGGGAGTGAATTCAAAAATTCTTCCCGACGCGTTTATCACGAACGCCATTTCCATCTTCACGTTTTTGAGTGATAGCGGATTTAACATACAAGAGATTAACCTCCGCGATCTTGCGCTCCGCGAGATGGAGATATCGACCTACGACGGGCCTAAACTATATGTAAGTTTGGCATTGCCGGCCGACGATTTCGTTCAGGTGGTAAACGAATTTCGTTCGAGGACCGGGTTCAAAAACCTGAAGTATCTTGATTTCAGGGTTGAGAACAAACTTTATTACAAATGACAGAAGAGAACGGCGTGAGAAATGCCTCCGATATTAAGCCGCCGAAAGGCGCCGGCGTGGAGCTGGTCGGCGGGATTCGGGAAGTTCGGACGGGGTACCGGCGAGGACCTTGGCCGAGGCATCTTTGGATAGGAGTCGCTTCTTTGATCCTGCTCTTTGCCGTATCGTTCGGTGTTTTTTACCACCGCGCCTCGAAACAGCTTTCGATATCCGCGTCCGGCAGTTTGAACGATTTGAAAGGCGGGATTGCCGACCTCAAACGGATGGACGCGGAGAGCGCGGAGCGAAAGTTCATGTCGGCCGGCGACGCTTTCGATTCGGGTATTGCCGGATTCTTGTCGAAAATAAAATTTGCGTTCGGCGCCGCGGGTGATGCTATTGCCGGTCTTAAAAACATCTCGCAGTCCGGAGCGGCGATAGCCGGAGAAATTGATTTTTTGGAAAACAATCTTTTTGATCTTGCCCTGAACCGTCACGGAGAAAAAATCATCACGAGTCTGCGGCGCGTACAACGGTCTCTGGACAGTATTGATTCCGCGGGTGGAGCGATTTCTTCGAAGATCGGAGCATGGAGTTCGTCCGCGAACGAATTCGTGGACTTGTACGTGCCGCTTCGGCTCAATATCGCGAGCGCCCGAGAATTCCTGGATTTTTTTCTGGGATGGCTTGAGTACGACAAAACGCGCCATATCGCGGTGTTGCTGCAAAATCCTTCGGAGATCCGGCCGGGCGGGGGGTTTTTGGGAAGTTTTGCCGATGTCGCGCTCAACAAGGGAAGCGTGGAATCGGTCGAGGTGTATGATATCAACGACGCGGATCGGCTGCTGGAGACGAAAACAATACCCCCGAAGCCGCTCCAGCACATCGTTACGAACTGGCGAGCCGCCGACGCGAACTGGTTCTTCGATTTTCCGACCTCCGCGGAATACGTGCTTCGTTTTCTCGAGTCGTCGAAGTTGTTCGCGGATAAATCTCTCGCGTTTGACGGTGCGATTGCCATCACTCCCCGCGTGATCACCGATGTTTTATCTCTCACCGGCCCCATTGATCTTGCCGGGAGAAAAGTTCCCTTTGATCAAGATAATCTCTTACTCGAGTTGCAGAGAGAGGTGCAAGTGGGCCAAAGCACGAAGGTGACCTATCCCAAAAAGGTCCTTGAAGACCTCCTTGGCGCGCTTACCGGGCGATTCAAGTTGTTGGACAGCGGAAAGAAGAGGGAATTGTTACGGATGCTGAAGGAGCGGCTCGCAACCAAAGACGTTATGATATACCTCAAAGACGATCGGCTGGAAAGCTTTTTACACGACTACGGCGTGTCCGGCAAGGTGTCGGACGTTCCTTCCGGCGTCGCGGCGAGTTACCTGGCGGTTGTTGACGCGAATATCGGCGGCGGGAAATCCGATTTGTTTATGAAGCAGAGCGTGACGGCGCAGAACCAAATCAATGCCGACGGAACCGTGAGTGTTCACCTCGTTGTAGAGAGGAAGCACGAAGGAACAAAAACCAAGTATTGGTGGTATAGGGTTGAGAACATCAATTATCTCCAAGTATTCACCTCCGCGGACAGCCACCTCGTAAACTTTCAAGGCGGCATTGAAAGGAGGGTCTCCGCGCCGGTTGATTACTCTCGCAAGGGCTATCGTGCCGATGACTTTGTGCGGAGCATAGAATCGTCGGAAGAGAAGGTGTTTAATTATCCCGCCGTTTCGACTCACAACGAATCCGGTAAAAAAGTTTTTTCCACATGGGTGAAAACACGATCAGCCGGAGAGTCAAAAACGGTTTTCGACTATACGCATCGCTTGGCTCTTGCTCCGACTGACGGCTCGAAGTATGAATTTGTTTTTGACAAGCAAGCAGGCGCCGCGCGGCGCTACAAATTCGAAATCAGCGCGCCGATAGGTTTTCGTTTCCGCGAAAACGGCCTTTCTGTGTACGAATACGAATTTGATGACTTGTCTGACCGGCAAGCAGGCCTGCCTGCCAGCATGGTTTTACGTTTGACGCTGGAGAAGATATAAGATAGCATTTGTCGGACATTATTGGTTTTCACAATGGAAAACATCAGAAACTTTTGTATCATCGCGCACATAGACAGCGGGAAGAGTACTCTCGCGGATCGGTTTTTGGAAGTGACGCACACCGTCGAGCAACGCAATATGCGGCCGCAGTATTTGGACAAGCTGGATTTGGAAAGGGAGCGGGGAATAACAATAAAGATGGCCCCAGTGCGTATGCACTGGAAGCCATCTCGCGGATCCACGCAGATCAATGCTGATTCACGCGGATTACTTTATGAAGATATAACTTATAAAGTTAGGGGAGCGTTATTTAACGTCTACAATGCTTTAGGGCCGGGGCATAAGGAGGCGATATATCAAAATGCTCTAAGGCTAGAGTTTGTTAAAGCGGGCGTTCGGTTTGAGCGGGAAAAACGGATAGATATAATTTATGAAGGTGAAAAAGTTGGATTATATCAACCAGATTTCGTAGTCGAGGGGAAAGTTGTTCTCGAACTCAAAGCTCTGCCTTTTTTAGGGGATCCGCCCAAAAAGCAAGCGAGATATTATTTGAGAGGATCAAGTTACAAGTTGGCACTTTTAGCGAACTTCGGGGCTAGGAATCTAGAGATAGAAAGAATTATCTACGACGTTGCTCGTCACAATATCAGCGAGAATCTGTGCTTTGATCCGCGCGCATCCGCGGGTTCAGAATTTATTCTGAACCTCATCGATACGCCGGGCCACTCCGATTTCTCATACGAAGTATCCCGCGCCCTCGCTGCCGTCGAGGGGGCAATACTTTTGGTTGATGCCACGAAAGGGATTCAGGCGCAAACACTTTCTACGCTCCGCGCCGCGAACAAAGCGGGGCTCAAAATCATCGGCGCGGTCAACAAAGTCGATCTTTTCAGGGGAGATGAGTCGCGCATAGAAAAAATGGCGCAGTCGATTGCGGATTTGATTCGGGTTTCGCCCGATGAGATTTTCAGGATTTCCGCGAAAACGGGGGAGGGCGTTGAAGAATTACTTGCTGCGGTCGTTAAAAAAGTCCCGCCGCCGACCTCCTTCCCAAAAGCCCGAGAAAGTTTGTTTTCGCGAACCGTAAGCGAAGCCGAGTTAGAAATGAATGAGCGTAGCGAAGATTTTTTGGTTTATAAATCAGATGGCCGGAAAATCCTGAGCGAAGCGAAGGAGGAACGGGAGCCGTCTGATTTATCCAAAAAATCGAACGAAGAGAATATCATTTCTCGCGGCGGAGCGGGTTCCGAAACCAAACTTTCTCGGGCACTTATATTCGACTCATTATACGACGACCACAAAGGAATAATCGCTTTTGTGAGGGTGTTCGACGGTGAATTTGAGCCCGGCGAGGAGGTGGAGCTTATCGCGAGCGGGGCAAAGTTCAAAATTAAGGAAGTTGGGTTTTTTTCTCCCGAGTTTAAGCCGGCGAAAAAAATTTCTTCGGGCGAGATCGGTTATATCGCGACCGGCGTGAAAGAACCGGCGTTAGTCAAGATAGGTGATACTATCTTGACCGCGGATATACGCCGATCAAGACAGATGAGCGCGGGTAGGAACATCCGCGAGAATCAGCACGTTAATCTGCATGAATCCGCGAACCTGGCTTTGCCAGGTTATCATGAACCGGCGCCGGTCGTTTTCATCTCTTTTTATCCGGACGGCAAAACGGAGTTCGAAGATTTACGGAGGGGGTTTGAACGGTTGCGGCTGAACGACGCGGCGCTGTCATTTGAGCCGGACGCGAATGATGCTTTGGGGCGCGGGCTCAAGGCGGGATTTTTGGGACAACTGCATTTCGAAATTACCGCCGCGCGGCTTGAGCGAGAATTCAACCTGGAGTTTCTGACGAGTTTCCCTTCCATCGCGTATAAGGTTTTACTTCGTAAAACTGCGGATGATCGCGGATTACCATCTGCGCAGATCTGTGCAGATAAAAATCAGCGAGAATCCGCGATGACCACGGTGGTCATAAACCAGCCACAGGATTTTCCCGACAAACCAGAGAGGGTGTGGCAGCCGATGATAAAACTGGAGATCATTTCTCCCAAAGAATATTTGAGCCAGGTCGCCGGCCTCAAAAATTCGTTTGATGTGGAGGTGGGGGAGATAAAAAATTTGGGAGAGAACCTGGTCATCGAGGCGCGCATGCCGCTTGCCGAACTGATTCGGGATTTCGACGACAGGATGAAGTCCGCCTCCGCCGGATTCGCTTCATTCAGCTACGAGCTTGATGGCGAGCAGGAAGCCGAAGTGGAAAAACTGGAAATTTTGATCGTCGGCGAGCCGGTGCCGGCTTTGACGAGGGTCGTTGCCAAAAAAGACGTGGAGAGGGAAGGGCGGAAAAGCGTCGAGAAATTGAAAGAGCTTTTGCCGAAAGAGCAGTTCAGTCAGGCGATTCAGGCGAAAGCGGCTGGGCGCATCATTGCCCGCGAGACGATTCCGGCGATGAAGAAGCTGTTGGGCAATTTCGGCAAGACCGGCGGCGATAGGACGCGCAAAATGAAGCTGTGGAAAAAGCAGCGGCGCGGCAAGGAAAAACTGCAGGAAATGGCGCGCGTAGAGTTAAGCCCCGAGGTGTTCCGGGAGATCCTAAAAAAGTAGGCGAGAAGGCGTGATTATGTTTCTGCTACCGCTCGAACTCCCAGCGTGAGTTCTTGCTGGCGCTTCGGCCTCGCTCCTCCGACTGCGGTCGGAGACCATGCCCGCTCGGCCGAAGAGCCGCGCAGAAACATAATCACGCCTTCTCTGGCTAGTACGGTTGATCATCTACGCACAGAGCCGTCCGGGGCTCCGACTCCGACCTGCCTGCCGGCAGGCAGGGATGTTCCTCAAGAACACCGCGGCGGAGCACTTATTATATCTAACTTTTTACTAATAATTCATTTCGTGCCACTTTATTTAACTAAAGCGAACAGGGGTGACAACAAAGAAATTCGACAAATAGTGGATTTCGTGCTAGCATACAAATGGTTCCTTGAACGTACATTAGACCCTCAATCCGAACGGCACACTTGCGGCCGTTTTTTGTTTGGTG
>CAYLWL010000006.1:0-46930 GCA_964387675.1 uncultured Candidatus Saccharibacteria bacterium | reverse complement strand
GCACATGATTGCGCGCCCGCCTTTTTATTTTTGCTATAATAACCCCATGGCACAAAAACTGCGCGGCGCGTCATGGGTGGACATCATAAACCCAACCAAAAAAGACTTTGACTGGATCGGTAAAAAATTCCATGTGCATCCGGTTATCGTGGAAGAGCTGAAAGAGCCGTCCGCTCGCGCCACCGTTGAAGTTTTCAAAGAATATATTTATTTCATCTACTATTTCCCCGCCTATGACCCAAAGGAACAAACGTCGCGAAAAGCCGAGATCGATTTTATCATTACGCCGCAATCCGTCGTAACGGTTCATTACGAAGAAATCGAGGCGCTCAAACAGTTCTCTCAAAAAACCGCCGAGAACTCGCTGATGCTCGTGTATCGCATCATCGAGGCGATACTGAAGTTCCAGGAACGCCAGCTTCGGCACATCGGCGAAGCGACGGAGGCCATCGGTCGGGAACTCTTCAAAGAAAAAGAACGCGAGGTGCTCAAACAAATCTCCCGCCTCAAACGGAACGTTTCCGAGTACAGAATCATCGTGCGGTATCAAGGACACTTGCTCCGTTCGCTCCTCACGAAAGGGCCGATTTTCTGGGGGCAGGAAGAAAAGCCATATCTGAGGGATTTGGTCGGAGACCACCTCAAAGTGATGCACCAAGTCGACGACTATCGGGAAGCGATTTGTGACTTCGAGGATACGAACAACCAACTGATGAATTCGAAGATAAATGAAGTGATGAGGACGTTCACCACACTCTCTTTCTTAACCTTCCCTTTTGTGCTCACTGCGGCAATCTTCGACATGAACACGGTGGACACGCCCCTTGTGAATCACCCTCACGGATTTTGGATTATTTTCTCTTCGATGGCGGCGGTGATGGTGATACTTATAGTCTATTTCAAGAAACGGGAGTGGATCTAGTAGCAAGCTTTTAGCTTTTAGGTGTCAGGTATTAGTCAAACGGAACGACCCATAAAAAAACCACTAAAAGCTATAAGCCCTGCCTGCCGGCAGGCAGGTAAAACCTAAAAGCTCGTTCATGGCAATCAAGCTTTACAACACTCTCTCGAGAGAGAAAGAGGAAGTCCGTCCCTTGCATAACGAATGGGTCGGTCTTTATACATGCGGACCGACGGTGTACAACTACGCGCACATCGGCAACTTGCGAACGTATATTTTTGAAGACATCCTGGAGCGCGCGCTCACCTACAACGGCTTCAAGGTAAAACGGGTGATGAATATCACGGATGTGGGGCACCTCACGAGCGACGCGGACGCCGGCGAAGACAAGCTCGACCGCGAGGCGCGCGCCGCAAACAAGCCGGTCCAAGAAATCGCCCGGTTTTATACGAGGGCCTTTCTCGACGATCTTGAAAAACTGAATATTAAAATACCGGAAATCATCGCGCCGGCAACCGAATTCGTACAAGAACAAATTGCAATCATCGAAGAGTTGTTCAAAAAAGGGTTCGCCTATGATACCGGAACGGCTGTGTATTTCGATGTCGGTAAGTTCAAAAACTACGGCAAGCTCTCCGGCCAACCTCTCTCGGAAAAACTTACGGGAGCGCGAGCGGAAGTGGTGGTTGACGCGGAGAAACGGAACGCGGCGGACTTTGCTCTGTGGTTTAAGCTCGCGGGGAGATTCAAAAACCATCTTCTCCATTGGCCGTCGCCGTGGGGCGAGGGGTTCCCCGGCTGGCACATTGAGTGTTCGGCTATCTCGAAGCATTTTTTGGGGCAACCGTTCGATATTCACACGGGAGGCGTGGATCATATCGGCACGCACCATACGAATGAAATCGCCCAGTCCGAAGCGGCGTACGGCGTCCCTCTCGCAAACGTCTGGATGCACGGGGAATATTTGATCATCAACGAGGGACGAATGGGAAAATCGGAGGGAAATTTTATCACCCTCTCCGACTTGATTAATAAGGGATACCATCCCCTCGCCTTTCGATATCTTGTTTTGAACACGCATTATAGATCGAAATTAAATTTTACCTGGGAAGGATTGGATGCGGCGCGCAGCGGTTTAAAAAATCTATATAGAAGCATCTACGTTATGCTCCTTGCGGTAGAAAAACTTGAAAAGCCCGGGTTTGCCATAATGCCGGAAGAAAACGAGCGGAAAGCGGCAGAATTTGAAAACCAATTTCTCGAAGGCCTCAACGACGATTTGAACACCCCGAAATCCTTAGCTGTCATATACAAGGTTATCCAGAGAAAAGATATTAGTGGTTCCGAGCGGATGAACTTGTTGGCCAAATTCGACCGTATCCTTGGCTTAGAACTCGCAGAAAAACCGAAAAAGTCGCTCAAGAGGTACCTCGAAACCGGCGGCAATGCCAAAAAATTGGCCGAAGAACGCGAGGAATTCAGAGCCAATCAACAGTTTATGCAGGCCGATGACTTGCGAAAGCAAATCGATGCTTTAGGATATGAAGTGGACGACACGCCCCACGGACCCATCCTATGGCCAAGAGATCTAATTTAAAAATACCGCCCCAAAGCATAGAAGCCGAGCAAGCCGTGCTCGGAAGCTTGCTGATAGACAAAAACGCGATTGTTAAAGTCGCCGACCGCCTTACGCCGCAGGATTTCTACTCCCCCGCCAACGAAAAGATATTCGAAGCGATGCTGGAGCTCTACGGCAAAAGCCAGCCGATAGATGTGCTGAGCGTCACCGAACACCTGAAGAAAAACGGCGCGCTCAAGGATGTCGGCGGATCGGCATATCTCGCCGAACTCACGAACCAAGTGGCAACGGCGTCCCATGTGGAACACTACACCGACATCGTCAAAGAGAAAAAGACGCTTCGGGATGTGATCAAAACCTCCGCCGAAATGACGGAGAACGCGTTCGATTCATCCGAAGACATCGAGGATTTTCTCGACGGTATCGAACAAAAAATATTTTCCATTTCCCAAAAGTTCCTGCCGCAGAACTTTACGCCCCTCAAAGAAGAACTCTCGACCGCGTTCGAGCGCATCGAAAAGATGCAGCACGGCGGCGATAAGCTTCGCGGAGTTCCGACAGGATTCGAAGAAATCGACAAAATGCTTTCCGGCCTTCAGAAATCGGACTTGATCGTTCTTGGCGCGCGGCCCTCGTTTGGAAAAACATCTCTCGCGCTCGACATCGCGCGCGGCGCGGCTCTCAAAGGCGGCGTTCCGGTGGGCGTATTCTCGCTCGAAATGTCCCGCGAGCAGGTTATCGACCGGTTCATCGCCGCGGAATCCCAGGTGCCGCTGTGGAAGATACTCACCGGCCGGATTAACCGCGACGAGGAATTCCAAATGATCCAGGGAGCCCTCGACCGGCTTTCGAAAGTGTCTATTTTTATCGACGACTCGCCCTCGTTGAACATCATGCAAATGCGGTCGATGGCGCGGCGTCTCCAGGCCGAACACGGATTGGGACTTCTTGTGGTTGATTACCTGCAGCTCATACGCCCCCGCAACAATATTGACAGCATGGTTCAGCAAGTCACGGAAATCTCGCGCAGTTTGAAGGCGCTCGCGCGCGAACTCAAAGTGCCGGTGCTTGCTCTTTCCCAGCTCTCCCGAGGCGTGGAGCAAAGAGACAACAAAATGCCCCGACTTTCCGACCTTCGCGAATCGGGATCCATCGAGCAGGACTCCGACATCGTCATGTTCATCTATCGCAAAGATCGCGACAAAAACGACGTCTCTCCGGAAGAACAAAACATCGCCCAGATTATCGTTGCGAAGCACAGAAACGGGCCTGTGGGCGCGGTCGACTTGAGATTCGATCCCGAAAAAGTATCATTCAGAAGTTTAGAGAAAAGGTACAACGATCTCCCGCCGTTAGAGTAGCAAGCGAAATACTAATATACTAATTCGTGCGAATGATACTAATGGATACTAATTCGTATTATTTGTATCATTAGCATGCATTCGTATATTGGTATCACACTTTATTTATGACCACCAAACTGCCCGAAGCAATCAGGAAGCTTGCCGCGGAACTTGCCGAACTCCCCTCCATCGGCCCGCGCCAGGCGGTGCGGCTCGCGCTCTATCTTGTCGACCAAGGCAAAGAAAATATCGCTCTTCTCGCGGGCGCGATCTCGAATCTGGGAAAAATAAAAACTTGCGAGCGCTGTTTCTTCGTGCATCAAAATCAGGATTCTCTCTGCGATATCTGCAAAAACCCATCGAGGAATCAAGGTGTCATTATGATGGTCGAAAAAGAAACGGATCTCATATCGCTCGAAAACACCGGCAAGTTCAACGGCCGATATTTTATTCTCGGCCCCATTCCCAAAACGGGCGTTCTCGAAGACGCGCAAAAACTGCGCCTGCAAAGTTTGAAAAGTCTTATCACGAAAAGTCCGTCGGCTGGCGGATTAAATGGACAGGCGGAGGAAATAATTTTGGCGTTCAATCCGACCAGCGTGGGTGATTTCAATTCGTCTCTTGTTGCCAAGGAACTCGCGCCGCTTGCAAAAAAAATCAGCCGCCTCGGGATTGGACTTCCCTCCGGCGGCGAGATCGAGTTCGCGGACGACGAAACGCTAGGCGGCGCGATCGACAAGAGAGGGTGAAAACGCCCTATGAATGCCTCACCACGATCACGTCGCCGTCCTGAATAAGATATTCCTTGCCTTCTACTCTTATCCAGCCCTTTTGTTTGGCCTGATTCCATCCTCCGGCTTCGAGCAATTTGTTCCACGGAACAACCTCGGCTCTGATGAACTTTTTCTCGAAATCCGTGTGAATAACGCCCGCGGCCTGCGGCAAGAGAGTCCCCTTTTTCACCGTCCACGCTCTTGTTTCGTCCTCGCCGGTAGTCAAAAAACTGATCAGGTCCAAAACTTCGTAGGCCTTTTTGATGAGTTGAGCCAGCGGCGAGTTTGTCGAATCCGGCACGGACTCGCTTTTCGATAAATCGGCCACGATATAGCCACTTCTTAAATTATAAATCCTGTTTTTTAAATCTTCGTTTACCTCTCCTTCTTCGCCATTCAACAAATATATTTGCTTCTTCGCCGTGAGAAGGTTCAACTCATCTATTCCAATATTCTTGAGAATACCAGAATAGATTTGATCGCGTGTGGCGAGCGTGAAAAGCGGCGTTCCCTGCTCCAGGGATTCTTTTATTCTCCTTAGTGATTCAAGGAGCGCGGCGGCGTCTTTGTTCCCTCCTCTCGTTTCGGATTCCGCCTTCGCCAAGCGCTTCTCGACGGTTTCCAAATCCTTGAACATCAACTCCGAATTTATGATCTCGAGATCGCGCAAAGGATCAATCGATTCTTCAATGTGGATAATTTCGGCATTCTGAAACACGCGGAGGACAACCACGATTGCCTGCGTTTCCCGTATGTGCGACAAAAATTGGTTGCCCAAACCCTCGCCTTTATAGGCGCCCTTCACAAGTCCGGCAATATCGTAAAACTCCACAACCGCCGGGATGACTTTTTTGGAATGGCTTAATTCGGCGAGCTTTGAAAGCCGTTCGTCGGGAACCGCGACCACGCCCACATTCGGATCGATCGTCGCAAAAGGATAATTCGCGATCGTAACGTCTTGTTTCGTGAGCGTCTTGAATAAAGTCGACTTCCCGACATTGGGAAGACCGACGATGCCGATGGAGAGCTTCATGTGAGATGGATTTTAGATCAGTTCGTCGTCTTTTTCGGCGGGTTGCTTTTTCACCAGTTCGAAAAGCGCGAGCGAGGCCATCGCGAGGCCGACATCCCGAAAAACATCGTCGAGAGTTCCTATGTTAAAGACAACAATAACTCCGAAGGTTGCGAGGGAAACAAGCGCTACGACACGCAGTTTGCGGCCGGTGAAGAGCAGGGCGGCCAAAACGAGCTGATAAATGGAAAATACCGTCAAAGCGATATTGATCGGCACGATCCTGCCCACAAATTCCGGCAAATAACCAAGCCAGTCCTGCGGCCGAAGCAAACCCGCCACCGCCGCGTAAAAAAAGACGAACGCCAATCCCCATCGCAAAATTGTTACCGCGCCGTGTTTATACATCTGTTTTGCTTTGCAAAACCGCGGATCTACGCGGACATCACGCAGATTCACGCGGAAAACTATCTACTGAAGAGACCAATTAGTTCCGTCTGCGCCAAAAGATACTTTTGTATCTCCGACTCCAGTTCCGCCTTACCCGCTCTTTCTTTTAATTCTAACATACTGCTCAAGGCATAAAGCTTGAAGAAGTAACGATGCTGTTTTGAGCCACGGGGAGGACACGGGCCGCCATAACCGATCTTGGGGAAGTCATTCTTTCCTTCAATCGCAGAGGGCTGCTTGCCCGCCGTAGCCTTAGCGGAGGAGGGCACGCTTTCCTCTTTGATAATTGTTGTTTTCGGGTCTATGTTCCACACGAGCCAGTGCGTAAAGGTTTTTCCTCCCGTCGCGTCGGGATCATCCACTATGAGGGCTAAACTCTTTGCGTCCTTCGGAACATTTTGGATGCGAAGTTCTGGATTCACATCAAATCCATCGCAAGTGAATTTTTGCGGGATTGGTTCTTGGTTATTAAATGACGGGCTGGTTAATGTCATTGTTGCGGGCAAGTTTTTGGGCGATAAAGAATAGTATACTCCGAAAGCGCCCATTCCTATCACTACTATGATAACAAACTTTTTCATTCTTGCGCCCGATTTATGGCTCTATGTTTCTATAATCTCTTCCCACGGCAACCCCGGCTTTCCAAAATGGCCGTATGCCGCTGTTTGAAGATAGATCGGGCAGCGCAGATTGAGGCGTTCAATGATGGCCGCCGGACGGAAATCGAATTTGCCGACGATGAGCGAGGATATGTCCTCGCCTTTTTCGTTTAGGGCCTGGAGCATCAGGGGTTCGGCTTTGCCGATCGCGTACGCAACCGAGACGAGACATTTTTTTGCCGCTCCGCTTGCCACGATATTTTTGGCGGCAAAGCGTGCCATATACGCGGCTGAGCGATCCACTTTCGTGGGATCTTTGCCCGAAAATGCTCCTCCTCCGTGAGGCGCAAGTCCGCAGTAGGTGTCCACCATAATTTTTCTGCCGGTGAGTCCTGTGTCCGCGTCAAATCCACCAATCACGAATTTGCCGGTGGGATTTACCAAGATTTCCACTCCCAAAACATCGCCTATCGCAGGGCCGATTAGTTTTTCGATCAGTTCTTTTTTTATAAAATCCTGCAGTTCGACTTCGTTCACTGCGGGCGGAATTACTTCGCTGTGCTGGGTGCTCACCAGCACTGTTCTAATTTTCCCATCCTGCATAGTAATCTGTGTTTTGCCGTCCGGCCCGAGCCAGGAAAAGTTTTTGCCACTTCGGCGGAGATGTTCAAGCCCCGACGCGAGCTTGTGCACCAGCACAACTGCCTTCGGCATAAACTCCGGCGTCTCATCGGTCGCGAAGCCATACATAATCCCCTGGTCTCCCGCGCCGCCTGCGTCCACTCCTTGGGCGATGTCCGGCGACTGCTTCACTATTTTGGTGAGTATCTCAAGTCCGCTTCCGTAACCGATCTTTTTGTAGAGGTTCCTCGCGATGGCTTCCGCGTCGAAATCGGCGTTTGTCGTAACCTCGCCGCCAATAACAAGCGTTCCATGAGAACCGAATGCCTCAACCGCCACGCGGCTTTTGGGGTCTTGCTTCAAACACTCGTCAAGAACGGCATCGGAAATCTGATCACAAACTTTGTCCGGATGGCCGGAGGTTACGGACTCAACGGTGTAGTTTTTTGGGTCGTAGATCATAGTGTAAGTGTCATGTATCAAGTGTCAGGTGTCAGGAGTCGGGTTTGTGTTTTTATGTACTTGACTCATAACGCCTGATTTATCAGCAAACTAAAAATCTTTCCCGGAGGGGAAAGAATTTTAGTTTTAACAAACTTATCTTTCCCCGCCCTTCCGAAGCTTTATGCGAAGGAGGGCCTTACGGGCTGGATGTAACACCTTTTCCCCTCTCTCTACCTCACATAGAAAGCGGCTAGGTTGTTGCCGGATTATGGGACCAGTTCCCCTCTCCGACCGAAGTCGGAAATCCCGGACTCTTGATACTTTTTAAATTGTCTTAGCTATTGTATCAAATAAGCCAGTATAGTAAAGCCCTTTCTGTGGATAAACACAAACTTGACATCATTATCTCATGGGATTAAAGTCATAAGTATGAAGAAAAAGGAAAGTGCTTGGGAGCCATTTCAAGAAGAACTTCCAGTCGTAGACATTAAGGAGGTTACTGACGAACAAGCTGAACAACTTGTTGAAGGAAACGAGCCAAAGAGGGTTAATCTCGGCGAACGAGATATCGAGCGAAAACTCAGCGGAGTTATCGGAGCCCTTCGTAAAGCTGGCGGACGCAGGTTTCTACTCACGTGGAAAGGAAGTAAAATACCCAGGGGCGCTCAAATCCTAGGTTATGAAATTCGTTGGACGCAAAATGGCCAAGTTATAGCCAGAGGTCCGAGTGGCAATGAAGATATAGGTACATACGATCGTTTGGTTGAAAACGGAGGTGTTGGTGGCAAAGAACAAAAAATGATAATTTATCTCTACCCTCCCAAGAAGAAACAGGGACGGTAGGTTTGTGTTAACTTATTATAGCCCCCGGCGGCACTTCGTGCTCCACCGCCAAAATAACAGGGTTTCCTTCTATATCGTTTGCCGCTAAAAGCATCCCATTGCTTTCGAGGCCCATCATCTTCCGCGGCTCGAGATTGGCGACGACAACTATCTCCCGCCCCACAAGCGTTTCCGGCTCGTAGGCCTTCCCAACTCCCGCCAAAATTTGCCTGGGTTTTGCCTCGCCTGCCTCGTCTTTTTCCCCAAGATCAACCATTAATTTTACGAGTTTCTCCGATCCCTCCACGCGCTCCGCCGAGAGAACTTTACCGACTTGTAATTCAACTTTTCTGAATTCGTCTATGGTCATTTTATTTTTTTACTAAACCATCAAAGGCGACTCTTTTATAATCAAGTTCGTTGATGCCCTTCATTTTATAAATCTGAAACGTGGAGAATATTTTTTTATCGGCGGGATCGAGCCCTAAAAGTTTTATTGCCTCATCGATTTTTTCCCAACTCTGGGCTTCTATTTCGAGATACGGTTCGAGCTCCGGCCAAGTATCGATATCGAACTCAACGCCGTCTTTCATCCACCGCACTCGCTTATTCTCCTCGTAAAACTTTTCCATAAAACCAATCCTCAAGAGAAGGGCAGCGGTTTTATCAAAATCACTTACCGCCACTTCTACCTCTTCCATACCGGAATCATTGGAGCTTCCATCGTGGGCAGTGATTCCCACTCTTTGCTTAAATGTCAGGGTTACTTTATCTCCTTCATCCCGCAACCGAAGCCATGCCCCTTTTTCATTCAGCCGCAAATCGGGATAATCAAAAACCCGGCGGCGATAAAAGTACTCACCTACTTTTTTCGCTCCGACGGCTCCCAGTTTTTTCTCCATCTCGACCGGATCGATATTCAAAAATTTAACTTCAATTTCTTCCATATTCATACGAGAGTTCATTGTACTCATCGGTGGGATAAACACAAATCCCCTGTTCGTGCCACAGCACGAATTCCGCAATACCCACATCGAGCGACATTCTGCTGCATACGGTGCACGACGGCTTGCCGGATTTTTTGAGGTTGTCATTTTCGTCGAGTCCCGTAAAATAGAGTCGCGACCCTTTCACTTTTTCCGGATTTCGGCGCAAGGCGTCTATGATCGCGCGCCATTCCGCGTGGACGCAACAGGTCCGGTCGAAATTCGGCTTCTGCGGGAAGTCGTATGTAACCAAACATCTCCTCTTGCTTACATCATCAAGCGGCGGGGCATTATATCCTTCGCCGATAAGCTCGCCGTCTTTTACAATGACTGTTCCGCATTTTCGATTGAGGCAGAAAGATTTTCTTGCAACCTCGGCGGCTTTTGCAAGCCACGCTTTGGCTTCTTTTTCTTCTACGCCTTTAAGATTGTTCATATTCCCGCGTTATAACGCAGCTGAGATTTTTGTTTTGAAAACAGCTCTCGGAGCTCCGACGGGCTTGGTCTCCGACCACGGTCGGAGCCGTCGGAGCGAGAGCGCAGGCGGACTCCAATCGCTGGAATCGGAGGACCGCCGGTGTTTTCAAAATAAAAATCAAAGCATTCTTAAGATATTTCATTCAAATTATAAGTCCACCCCGGTTGCCATTTCCAAGGCGCGGTGATTGCTTTTTCGAGTGGAATTTTGTTGATGAGATTGTCCAGCGCGTAGTGGGTTGCCCGATGCCCCACGATCATCACCCTTTTGCCATCATAGTCCCTTAAGAGGTCTTTCAAAAAACTCTTCATCCGTTCCGTGGTTTGCTCATAGCTTTCCCCGTTCGGGAAAGGCCTGTCTATTCGTTTCTGCTTTTCGGCATCAACTCCGGCGCTTGAATGGCGCGTCATACTCCCATAATCACATTCTCGAAGACGAGCATCCCTTATGATAGGAATCTTTCTCTCTGCGAAAGCTATTTCGGCAGTTCTGTATGATCTTCTTAAATCCGAGCAAAAAACTGCATCCGGCAAGTCGCTTTTATATCTATTTCCAAGCTCTTTGGCCTGTTCCTCGCCGAGCGGCGACAAATCCACGTCGTAATGCCCGGAGGCAAGATGCGCTTCATTGTCGTAGGTTGTCCCGTGCGCTTCGAAAATTATGGTGATCATTATTCTTCTGCAGTTCCGTGAATATATTTTCTACAGCTTTTTGATCCACAACGACACCTAAAAGGCCGCTCGAGATAAGCCATTATATCATAGTCAAGCGAGAGTTCTTCTCCTTTTTCGATGTCCCGAGCGGCATATCCGATCCGATGCTTTTCTTTTACATTCGGCTCGCAGGAATGATTTATATAGCAAAACGGGGGCTTAATAATCTCGTATCTGTCCTTTCTAATCTTATCAAGGTGTTTTTTCTCTTGCGCAGACAAGCTTTTTATCTCTTTACCGGTTATCACCATTCCTTTATTAAAAAGATACACTCTCTCCTTTTCTGATTGACTTTATCGCAAACATTGCGTGGCCATGAACTGAACTTTTACGGACTCGTATCTTTCTCGAAATGTATGGTTTTATCATTTTTTAATTTTATTGACGCTCGACGTCGTTATCCACGCCGTCAGCTCCACGATTTCCGCATGATGGCTACGTGATCCATGCCCCTATCTACATTCTCACCAACATTTTCATCCACCTCACCAACATTTTCATCCACTACACTATCACTACACTATCTCACGATCGTGAGGTAGTGTAGTAGCATCAAAAATCGCGTCTAGAGGCGTAAGCAAAATGAAAGATTTTTTCATCTTTGACCTGCCGCTTGCTTGCACGACCCACCTCGCTCCCAATATTGCCAATCTGCTCGGCCAAGGAAAGCTGTTGCCATCTTCCTGCGGCGAGTTCTTTATGTAAAAGGGCCGTGTCCTAAGTTTAGCACTCCCGCCCGTAACAAAAAAATGAATCACCTTTCGCCATAAACGGAGATCCTTAAAAATCGAAATTCTCCAAATGAATGAGCGCGGCGCGAAGCGCCTGCTTCGTGTATTCCTTGCGGCCCATCCTCCCTTTGGTGAGTATGCCTATCGCGCCCTCCGCTGAACCGATGTTCGGATTTTTGGTAAGGCCGGCGCGGTTGATCGCCTCGCTCATGTCCAATCCTTCTTTGAGGATCGCCTCCATGATGCGCTTATCGGGAAATTCCCAAGCCGAAGACATTCCGAGGTGGAATTCTTTCCCGTCATAGATGGCGCATACGCAAACATCCATATAGCCGCTCTTCGTATACGGCACCGCCATAAGCCCGGATTCGATTCCTACGCCATAATCGCAGTTCTTAAATGCGCCCGTTGCTCGATTCATAGCGCCCCGGATGGTTTCTTCAAGAGACATCGGCTGCTCCGGAACTCCGGAACTTGTTTCCACTCCCTCCACAACGGACTCCGCCAAATGGGGATAGTCGAGAAGGATCTCGGCCACCGCGTCCACCTTCGCTTTGTTCCGCGAACCGACGTTTACTTTTGGGTTATTGCCCATAAAAAAGTTTTACGATATCGTCAAGGTCTTCTACTACTTCATCCTTCGGCATTGCGAGGATTTCAGAGGGCGTTTTCCACACGTATTCCTTGTGCTCATATGAATTAATCGTCACTTCCGGCAAAAAATCAAACTTCGTAGAAAACATATGGAAGGCGAAATCATAATCTCTGTAACGATGGAAGGTTTTCCCGAAATAGATAATCTTTTGTTCCGGTATGCGCAAACCTGTTTCTTCCTCGATCTCTCTCATAACCGCCGCTTTCAAATCCTCGCCCCGTTCCACTTTTCCGGCCGGCAACCCCCATTTCCCGCCTTGCGACTTATTTTCATGCCGCGTAGCACGATCATCTTGCCGTCGTGCTCGGCGAAACAAGCTACAATTTCAAAACGAGGATCGAAATTATCGGGTTTCGTTTCGTGGGTCATTTTTTGATCAATTCTCCGTGGTGTTCTTAAGCCGATACACTTGCGTGTCATAACCGCGAATTTCTTCGTCTTCTCGAGATAATCCCAAGGATTCCAATACCGCAAAAAGCTCTTCTCGGACTTTCTGCGGATCCGCGTCGTCCTGAGTCAGCGTTTCGATTTCCATATAGCTTCCGAGTTTTTCAACCTCATCAAGACAAACTTCGTATTCCCCAATCCTCCCCTTGCGGCGCATCTTCTTCACCTCCACTTCGGGGGTATATCCAAGCACGAGAAGCATCTTGTGCATCGCTTCCGGGTTTTTAATTTCCGTTTCGTATTCGATATTGTCCATTTCGCTCGATCGTTGCTGTTTCAGGTTAAATTCCGCCCCATTCTTCAGATATCTTATGCGCAGGATGACATCTCCTTCTTTCGCACTCTGCCATTCTTTGGTGCTCCCTCCCTTCGAATATGTAACGTCGTGTTGGCTAATCGGGTCGGAAAGCACGCACCCTCGTTCTTCGAGCTGTTTTTGAACTTCGCCCGCATTTTTCACCTTAACTTTTATTTCTATTTCGCGCATAGAATCACAGTAATTCCTTTGCATCGTCGCCGTCAATGTCGAAAACAACGGCTTTCATGAAACTTTTTGAACGTATTTCCATGCCAGAACAGCCAGGAAGACGGCGATAATAAACCCGATGAAAAGCAGAATACCGTATTGGAAAGCGACGCCGCCGAAAAAGAAAAAAAGGAAGCTTGTGGGTATATCAATCAGCAAACAAGCCAACAAGAACGAGGTGAAGGGCAATTTAGATAATCCCGCGGCATAGCTCACAAAATCGAGCGCAACGAGCGCCGTAAGACGCAACCCCGCAAATGCCCAAAATTGCTTCGCATGGGAAATTTTGTCCTGCCACTCGTGTATTTTTTGGAACGGAGCGAAGTGGGCCACAACGGGTTCGCGAAATCTTCTTGCGATGAAGAACGCGGTCACCACGCCAAGTTCCGCTCCAATCATGTTATACGCCCACGCCTGCCACCACGGAAAAACCGCGATGCTCGCGAATGAAACCGGCGCGCCGGGAAGCGGAGCCAACACGACCCCGATAAATCGAAAGAAAATAACAATAAACGGGGCCGCCACCGGATGCAGTTTGACGAAATGAGCGGCGCGATCAAAATACTCCCCCGAGAAAACGGGCAATAAGAAAACAACGGTGATGACGACGATCGGGAAAAGCCAGAGCAAGTTCTTTTTTCCTTTCAGCATTGGCTCAATTCTGTTCAGTTCATCTCGAACCACGCGCCTTCGCTCACGACCTCCACCGTTCCGTCGACAACCTTGAGGGCGGAGTTGTCGTCAAGAGCATAGATTTTTCTCGTTAACTCCTCCGCCATCTTTTTAATATTTTCTTCCATGCGCGCCGGAAAGTGTGGAGAATTGAGATGCGGTAGAAAGTAAAAATCCACATAATGAAGTCCTTTCATGGTTACCTTTTCAAAATCTTCTCCGTATATGATTTGGGACAATCTTACGTCCAGATCCGGATTCGTCACCATACTTCCCGCGCTCAACCCGACATAGATTTTCGTTTTAAGTAACTCCGGTAAAAGATGAACGAGGCCGGACTTATTGATCCATTCCATCAAGTGATAGGTGTTGCCGCCCTCAAAAAATAGAACGTCCGCTTCTTCCATCTTTGGCCGCCAGATTTTCTCATCCACCGCCGAAATATCCGCAATGTCAATGGACTTAAAACCCTGCTTTTTAAGATTAACCAGATCGTCAATCAGCCACTCTTTATCTCCCTTTTCCACGTTGGATGCCGTGGGAATAAAAACGAGCGATGTGTCCTGTGGTTTTTTGCCAACCAGGTCAAAAAGAGCATTTGCTATTGACTTGTTTGTGATGCCGCCGGATGTGAGAAGTAGTTTCATTTTCTAGAATTTATAGCCACCGAGTTTAAGAAACTCTCTGTTGCCTTCAGGAACTCTTAATCGGTCCACTTCGGATTCCTTAAACCACCTAACTTCAGCAACCTCGTTGTTTGATGGTTTGACTTCGACGCCTTTTATCAAGCACGCGAAACAATGCACGATGAAGCTGATTTCTTCGCCATCTTTATTAATGTGGCTATTGTTAGATACCCAAGGAAGTTTTTCTAAAATAGTAACACGGGCGCCAATTTCTTCCAGACATTCACGTTGCAGGGCTTCCTCAAGGGTCTCTCCTTTTTCTAAACCACCGCCCGGAAATTCCCATCTTCCGTCTTCCGTTGGCTGAACATGTACTCCCGTTTCTTCGCGCGTTTCCGCAATGGCCGCTTGAACATAATCTTGACCGATCTCAACGTGACCCCCCACCGTTGCATCGAATAAGTTTGGATGAGTTTCTGCGTTCTTCCCTCGGATTTGAAAAACAATCTTCTTATCCAGCGTATAGAACCACACGTGAACGATGCGATGCAATAATCCTTCACGATGAATTTTTTCTCGCGTCTCTTCCCCAAGAATATCCCCTTCCTCATTAACGATGTTTAGTAGGTTGCTGTCCATGGCACTTCTTGAGATGCGAGAGAAGTGAAAAGTCAAAACTTATACGTGCTCTCGTTGCGCCGCTCGATGGCTAAAATGAATATTTTATGGTCTTCAAGCTGATAGATGATTCGAATACTTCCTTTTCTCGCCCGAAAAAGATTACTATATCCCTTTAACTTTTTGACATCCAGAGCATCCCATTTGAAAGAATTAATCTTTTCGATCAGTAATTCAATATCTTCTCGTTCTCTTCTGCCGAACTTGGAAAGAAGCTTCTTAATGGAACCCATCTAGTCATTCAATTTCCTAAGTTCTTTCAGAATAGTATAAGCAGGAACACCGCGCTTATTAATCCGTGTAAAATCAGCCACTGTTTCCCATTGCTCCTCTCGTTCTGACGGCACGATTTTAAAAATCGGCTTTGATTTCCTAACGACAATAAACGATTTGCCCCTTCCAACCTTGGCGATGTAGGTATCAATATTTTCGCGCAGGTCCTTAAGCCCGACAATTGAGTTTTTCATAACTTTAAGTTTATCTTAAGGTAAACCTGATGTCAACTATCTGTTGGTGTGGATAACTAGATGTGGTTTACTCGACTAGAACTTCAACTACTTTATTCCGCGACATATGGCCAGAAATAATTCTGATACGGTTTTGCCCGACTTCAAAGTGTTTGGACAAGATCTCGAGCAACCGCCGGTTTGCTTTCCCTTCTCGCGGCGGCGCGTCAATCTTGGCGTTTAAGGTATTGCCCTCCTGCACGACCGACGCCCGCTTGGAATTCGGTGTGGCTTTTACCTGATATAACATATTATTTATTTTCCGTGGCAGTGCTTGTATTTCATCGGACGCCCGTCACTATGCTTCGCTCCGCATGGGCACGGATCGTTTCTGCCCACCTTACCGGAGGTGTTAGCTGTTAGCTTTGAGGTTTTAGTGTTAACGGAAGAACCACCACCTTGCGATTGATTGCCTAATTTAAAAATATTCGCAAATACCAGGCCGTCGAAGTTGATCCAGAAATCCTTGAAGAGCCGGTGCGCTTCGTGGCGATACTCGACGAGCGGATCTTTCTGGCCGTACGCGCGGAGGCCCACCGAGCCGCCCAGGGCCTCGAGTTCTTCAAGGTGATTCACCCAGAGCATATCGATAATCGAAAGAAGGTGTGCCACCGCTTGCGCGTGGCCGGCGGCTTCCCGTGACTTCGTTTTGAAAACTTTATTCAGTTCGTCTGTGAATGCGTAGGTAGTAGGTAGTAGGTAGTAGGTAGCATCAATAATTCCCGCTTCAACGAGAACTTTCTTCAAATCGAATTCCCCCTCTGCTTCCGTTCCCCTCATCGCCTCCATTTGCTGAATCGTTTTTTCAAGATGATTACTGGACGATTCGAAAATCACGTTTGTAATTATCTCTTTGTCGAGAGCGGACAAAATCTCAAACCGCCGCCGGTACACCGCCGAGCGTTGTTTGTTGAGCACATCGTCGTACTCCAAGAGATGTTTCCTTAAATCGAAATTGGCGCCTTCCACTTTTGCCTGGGCTTGGGCAACGACTTTCGAGATCATTCCGAGCTGGATTGGCTCATTTTCCGGCAGATTGAAGCGTCCCATCAAGTTTTTCACCCTGTCGCCGCCGAAAATTCTCAAAAGATCGTCTTCAAGCGAAAGGAAAAACTGCGATGAGCCAGGATCGCCCTGCCGCCCCGCCCGACCCCGGAGCTGGTTATCGATGCGGCGCGCTTCGTGCCGCTCCGTGCCGAGCACGTGCAGTCCGCCAAGTTCACGCACCTTTCTTGCTTCTTCCGTATCAGGAGGATTCCCGCCCAAGATGATGTCCACGCCTCGCCCCGCGACGTTCGTCGCAACGGTAACTCCGCCAACTCTGCCTGCTTGGGCAATAATCGCTCCCTCGCGCTCGTTATTTTTCGCGTTCAAAACCTCGTGCGAAATCCCGGCTTTCGTGAGACGTTCGGACAAAAGTTCATTCCGTTCAATCGAAGTCGTACCCAAAAGCATCGGCTGGCCTTTTGTATGGCGTTCCCCCACTTCTTTCACAACCGCATCGAGTTTGGCTTCGAAGTTTTTGTAGATAAGGTCGTCTCTATCGTCCCTCACGAGCGGATTATTCGTCGGAATGCTCACCACTTCGAGGCCGTACACTTTGTGGAACTCTTCGGCGGAGGTCTGCGCCGTGCCCGTCATTCCCGAAATCTTCTTGTACATTCTAAAGTAATTCTGAATGGAGATCTTCGCGTACGTTCTCGACTCTTCTTTTACAAAAACCCCTTCCTTGGCTTCTATCGCCTGATGCAAGCCGCCCTGATACCGCCGGCCGAGGAGCATTCGCCCCGTGAACTCGTCAACAATGATCACTTCTCCGTTTTTTACCACATAATCCCGATCGCGGTGAAAAAGGGCGTGGGCTTTCAAACTTTCTTCCATGGAGTGCACCAGGCGCAGATTCTCCGGCGCGTACAGGTTCGCGAGGCCGAGCATCCGCTCCACCTTTTCTATTCCCGACTCGGAAATGGAAACATTTTTCAGTTTTTCGTCCACGGTAAAATCCTTGTCCTTTTCGAGATTGCGAACCAAACGGGCAAACACTTTATAAAAATCTCCGGATTTTTCGTCGGGCGCCGCGATAATCAGCGGCGTGCGCGCTTCGTCGATCAGAATGCTGTCCACTTCGTCGATGATAGCGTAATGATGCTCTCTCTGCGCCATCCCTTCGAGGTTGTAGGCAAGATTATCTCTTAAATAATCGAAGCCGAATTCATGATTGGTGCCGTACGTCACATCCGCCAAATACGCCTCGCGTCGCGAAACCGGCCGCAAAAACTCCTGCTGAACCAAAAAACTTCCCGTCGTATCCCGCTCTTTGTCGATAAGATTCTCCGCTTCTTTCGGGACTTTCCATTCTGGGTCGTACATAAACGCGGCATTGGGAACGAGGACTGCGACCGAAAGCCCCAGCATTCGATAAATCTGCCCCATCCAGACGGCATCGCGGCGAGCCAAGTATTCGTTCACGGTCACCACATGCGCTCCGTTTCCCGACAAAGCATTTAAATACACCGGAGCAACCGCAGATAGCGTTTTTCCTTCACCGGTCACCATTTCCGCCACGGCGCCTCGGTGTAACACAATCCCGCCCATAAGCTGGACGTCGAACGGCCTCTGGCCGAGAGTTCTTTTGGCCGCTTCGCGAACTAGAGCGAATGCCCGAGGGAGCGCGTCATCCAAAGCCAAACCACTGGTGATTTCCGACTTCAACGCAACGCCCGCCGAACGCAGTTCTTCGTCGCTCAATTTCGCAATCTCCGGCTCCAGCGCGTTAATCTCCAAGACCCTAGACCGGAGCGCGTCAAGCGACCGCCCGCCAAAAAACTTCTTAAACAACCCGGTCATTTTCTTGAAAGGCGGCTCCGTTTCACCTCGGCAAACCTTGTTTTGTATTTTTCTATCTCGAGTCGCATTTTATCCTTGATAACGTCGACGACCGCTCGCGCGTCAGCCCCCTGTTTTTCCACTCGTAAAATCTTCTTCGGAAGCCGCATATCTGCCGCGGCCCAAAACACATCGCCGCTCCGATGATGGCGCGTGGCTCGCCGAATCTCGAATCGAATCTCAACCCCGCCCATCGAGTCGAATCTGCCGACCAACTTACCCAAAGAACCGAACTTCGTTCTTACATACGTCTCAAAACTCGGGGTTATGTCAAAATCGATCGGTTTGATGTCAATCTTCATAATCCCAGTTTACCAATTAAACGTTCGAAAATAAAGAACCCCTCATCTGATATCCCAAAAAGATTGGTGTCCTCTGGAGTAAGTTTGGTTCGGCTTTTCATTCAACCCCTCAAAAAGTTAAGGTGCTGAAGTATGTTTCCGCGCGGCTCTTCGACTGAGCGGGCATGGTTCCTGAGCCGTGTCGAAGGAGAGCGAAGGAGACCTGCCTGCCGGCAGGCAGGAGCGCCAACGAGAGCTCTCGCTGGGAGTTCGAGTGGTAGCAGAAACATATTTCGGCACCTTAACTACACCTCCATCACCTCTTCCTCCAACTCCAATCCGAACTTGCTCTTGACTTCGCTTTTGACGAGTCCGATCAAGCTTTTTACATCGGACGCCTTCGCTTCCAAAACGTTCACGATGAAATTCGGATGTTTCGGAGAAACCATCGCGCCCCCGCTGCTCACGCCCTTGAGCCCCGCCTCGGAAATCAAATATGCCGCCGGAATAACCGGAAACGGATCGATCTTCACCGGAACGGTGAACGCGGATGTACGCGGATTACTACGCAGATGTACGCGGATGGTATCAGCGTCAATCTGCGTGACATCCGCGTTTATCCGCGCAAGAGAAACGTTCTTGAAAATACTGCCTATGTTTGGATTTTCCATCGGATGGCGGCTCAATCGGTAATCAATTTTTTCCTGGATGGCTTTTGCCACGCGAGAAGCATCTCCCTTCTTCAGGGCAAGCACCGCGGATAAAATAATTTCTCCCGCTTGCCTCGAGCGTCTCGAGGGGCCGTCTTCTTTAAAAATGCTGGTTCGATACGAAAAGTTGCATTCTTGGTTCGTTCTTGTGATTGTTTTTCCTGTTTCGGCGTCAAAACTTTCCACGCTCGAAACCACGTCTTTCGTTTCTCCGCCGAAACAGCCGGCATTGCCGCGGATCGCTCCGCCCAAAGTTCCCGGAAGGCCTCCCGCCCATTCCAAACCGCCGAGACCCGCTTTTGCGGATACATCAAGAACATCCGCCATCTTCGCGCCCGCGCCGGCGCGGATCGTTTCTCCCTCAACCTCTAAAAAATTCAGGGATGGTTTGAGAACAAGCCCCTCGAATCCCTCATCGCCTATCAAAAGATTCGTGCCTCCGCCCAAAACAAAAACGGCCAGTCCTTTGCGCTTGGCTTCTTGAGTCGCCCACGCGATTTCTTCAACGTTCTTGGCCTCGAAAAAAAACCGCGCCGGCCCGCCTATCTTATAATTACTGAATTCGGATAGGTTTATGTTTTCTAGAAATTTTGGCATTTAAGACGAACCGCTTAGAGGGCTACAAGTCCTGCCTGCCGGCAGGCAGGGGTGACTCGCCTTCGCCAAGGCTTCGGCGGGAAGCCTCTCCCGCAAAGCGGGATTGCGATTTTCTAAACTCGCTTTGCTCATTAAGAAAATCGGGAACAATTCTGTTTCTTCAACCCGCTTAGTGAGCCGCAAGTGGTGACCTCCAATTCTGTTTGTGTTGAATGAGTGCTCTCCTTGCGGCTCACTAAACGGGCTATTAATAAGTTGAGTGCTCTCTTTGTAGCCCTCTAAGCGGTCCCCGTTGCGTATTACCACAAAAAACCTACTTACTATAATACCTCAAAACCAATTTTCGTCCACTCCGAGCGGATAAAGTTCCGGCCCGAACTGGTTCGGGCCGTGTGTAAAGTTTCTAGTTTTCCGATTTGCGCTGTTGGTCAAGCCAATCCACAAGCGCATCTTCCTCGTCTTTCGTTCCTTTGAATTTGCCTCCTGTGTGCAGTTTGCCTTCGCGGGCCGCGTCCACCTTCGGGCACGAAACATGGCCCTGTTCCTGCCGGATGTACTTGTGCACAAACACTTTTCCGCCGTCCTTTTCATGCCGTACGGTTACGTTCACGAGATCGGGCGCCTTCGATTTTGTCTTTTGTTCAATCTCCGCCGTACTCACCGAGTGGCAATTATTGCAGTTGTACTTCAAGAAAACGGCCTTGCCATCCGGCTTGTCTTCCCCGAACGACGGTGTTCCCGTCGCAACGAACATCGAAACGAACAAAACCAAAGCCAGCATCCCTTTATACATGGAACTCTCCTTGTATCTATCAATCACAAACGTCTAACTTAATTGTAGCATATTCGGCATTCGGGAGACGGCGTTCACGGCCGTAAACAGGTTTTTACTTTTTCAACCACCCCTTAGAGCGGAGCCGTGGGTTTCGTTCCGGAAGAGAAACCACTCGCGAAAAGATTTTGGCCATCCCGTAATCAGCAGTAAAACAAGCGGCGCACCCCAATTTGCGGAACGTTCCACAAAATCGAGCCAGCCGACGCCAACAAGCGGCCTTACGAGAGCCGTCCAGAAAGCCCATCCTGTCGCGCCGAGAAGAATTGCCGGAAATGGTTTTATGAGCATCACAAGTGCGGCGCAAACGTCAATAATACCTAAGCCAAAAAGAAGCTGGCCCGCAAGAACGGGGTCGGCAATGCCAAATTTTTGGATCCAGCCAATCCAATCCGGTTTGCCTCCGATCGCCAAGAGGCCGTGGCCGATAAACTCACCCGCGATGGCAATTCTCAAAACCCAGCGGGCTGTTTCTTGGTTTCTCATATCCTTTCTTTTATTATACCATCTTATGTATGAACAAGAAACTGAAAGTCGTGATGTGGTTGGGGGTAGTCGTGCTCGCCGGTGTCGGATTATTTCTATACTTCACTCGCCCGCCGGCATTGCCAAAAGAAAACGTACGAAGTGTCGCGGAAGAACTGAAACCGTCGAATATGGCCGGCGCCTCAACCGTTCTCTATCGCATTTCCCAATCCGAATCGAAAGCGCAGTTTACCGCGAAAGAAATTCTGAACGGCGCGCCATTCTCGCCGGTCGGCGTTACCAATCAGATCGCCGGCGACATAGAACTCAACATCAACAACCCCTCCGCGTCCCGAGTCGGCCTTATCCGTATCGATGCTCTCGCGCTTAAAACAGACGACTCCAGACGGGACGGAGCGATTGCGCGGTTTATCTTAAAGTCGGAAAATCCCGAAAACCAATACATCGAACTCCGGACAACGGAACTCAAAAATATGCCGGAAAAAATAGTCGGGGGAGTTGAGTCGCGCTTCGAATTGGCAGGCGATCTTACGATAAGCGGCGTTACCCGCCCGGCGGTTTTCAAGTGTACGTTCAAAGTTCAATCCGACGGCAAGCTCCTCGGAACGGCTGAGGCAACCGTAAAGCGCTCCGACTATAATCTGCAGATTCCAAGCGTCCCCTTCGTCGCAAGCGTGGATAACATTGTCACGCTCAAGGCAACCATCGTTGCCGAGAAGGTGTCTCGATAATAAAAGAGCCCGCGTTCACTGTGTGCGGGCACTTCGTGCAGATTTCCACGATTTCGCGAAAGTTTTCACGGAAAGTCGGGTGAGGAATATCACGATGACGAACGAGCTTACGGGATCAAGTATCTCCCAACGCGTAAAGAAAATCGCGAATCCCACGAGGACTACGCCGACGGATTGCACCAAATCGGAAACAACGTGCGCCGTGAGCGCCGCGTGAGTAACGTGCTCTTCTTCGCTCGCGTGGAGCAATCGCAGCGAGACGGCGTTGCCCGCAAGGCCGATGATCGCGAAAACGATCATCCGCAAAGAATGTACCGAGTCGGGTACAAATAAACGCCGAACCGCCGCTTCGAAGATGAGCGCCACGGAAACGAAGAGAAGAGTACTGCTCAAAACACCTCCCCATCCGCGGATCTTCGCTTTCTTGCTTTCATTTCCGCCTCGGCGGACGTAGTATTCCACCCCGATTGCCATCATCACACTGCTCAAATCGACTCCCACGTGCGCGCCATCCGAAAGCAACGCCAAGCTTTTTGAAGACAATCCTCCGCCGATCTCCGCGACGAAAGCGGAGAACGTAACAAGCGCCACAATCCAGTACCGTTTGATCTCGCATCCGCATTCAGCACCTTCGCAACGTCGAAAGTGGCCATGTTCCACAAAAACCTCCCTTCTTCAGTTATGAATGCCTCGGAAAAACTACCTAAGGTATAGCACCTTTGTTATCGTGCGGTCAATGAATCAAAAGAAGTTTTTGGAGTGTCAAGCTTAAGGACTCCAGAATACTGGCGAGCGACGAAGCCGCGCTACTCGACGGCGGCGCCCCAAGAGAAAGCGGGGCGGGCAACACCGAGCTTGACTGCGCCGACTCATTCCCCGCCGCGTCATAGGCGGCAACGGCGTAGCTGTACGTCGTCGAAGAAGAAAAAAGGAATCCGTCCTCGGCGGGAGTGCAACACACCGATTTCAGATACGTGCCGTTGCGGTATATGTTGTACCCCGCTACACCCACGTTGTCGGTTGATACTGTCCAGGACATGAAATTCCGGTTGTAAGGATCGGGCCAGGCCTTAAGATTGGTCGGCGTCGAGGGCGGAGTCGTATCAGAACCGCCGCCCCCCGTGAGTGTCGCGGTCACTATGTTCGAATCAGGACTGCAACCGTATGAATCGCAAGCGTTCACGTGGTAAGAATATGTTCCCCTTCCTATGTTGAGATCAAAAAAACTGGTTTGTTGAGTGTCTCCCACAAGTAACCATTCTCCGCCCCCAAACTTTCGATACACTCTGTAGAAGGTGAGATAAAACGTGGGGTTGGTCACCGCGTTCCATTGTAAAGTGATCGAGGATATTAAGAACTGATTAAGAGCTATGGGAGCATGGGGAGTGATAGAAGAAATGGTTGGCGCGTCCGGTATGGTTGAAACGGGCGGTGGCGGAGGATTCGTTGTCGCGCTCGCACTCGCCGATTGGGCGCTCGTATTCCCCGCCGCGTCATAGGCGGCGACGGCATACGTATACGTCGTTGAGGCCTGAAGACCCGTGTCCGAATAAGAAGCGAGTACAACTGTTGTGGATGTGGCTAACGCAACGGCTGTCGCGATTTGCGTGCCGCCACGATACACTTTATATCCGACTACCCCCACGTTATCGGTAGAGTCCGACCACGAAAGATTTATTTGGCTTGTCGAAACGGCAGATGCAACAAGATTGGTTGGCACGGATGGAGCCACGGTGTCTGTGGAGGTCGCGGTCGTAGACGTAGCCGCGGGAACCGCGGGGGTTGCCGGTTCGGCGGGAATGGTGAGGCCGCCGGTGCCCGGGGAGGGTTGCGCCGGGATAGCGGGGATTGCCGGCGTCGTCCCCGAAGGAGTGGTGGTTGCTTGGGCTGTTGTTGATGCTTGGGATGGAATAATCGTCGCAGTTTGGATTGTGGTAGTTGCGGTGATGCCTAGTTTGCCTTGGATTCCGGGAGGAACAACGCCAGAGAGACCGACTCCTTGATCGATCAATCCTTGGATAACCCCCCTCCCCAGTTCTTGGAATTTGGCGATGGTCTTGGGGCCGATAACACCTACCGATTCAATATTGTGTTTCTCCTGCCATCTCTTGACGGCTGATTCGGTGAGAGGCCCAAAGAAACCAGTAATCAAGCCATCGGGATAGATATCCTTATCTTTCGAGAGGAATTCCTGGAGTTTGCGAACATCGTCACCAGAAGAGCCACGAGACAAAGAGCGGTTGAGTTCGGGCGGGGTTGGCTCTGACGTTGCTGTTTCGGTTATTGGAGCTGTTGTCAATTTTTCCTCTTTGGGTTCTGCCGGTTCCAGCTGTTTTCCTAGTTCTCCCTGAAGCGCTGATACCTGCTGTTGTAAGGCCTGAACTTGCTTTACGAGGTCTTGGATTATTTTCTGCAGGTCGGCGATGGAGGTGTTTTGGCCGGTGCCCCGAGTAACGTTTTGAGGGTTGCTTTGATTAGCGCTTTGGGCGAAAACAAGAGAAGGGGAAAAAGAGATCAGAAACAGTATGGTCGTCAGGTTTTTCATGCACTTTATAATAACATATTGGAGAAGTGAAATCTGCGTGAATAATCGGGCAATTGGCGTTCTGAACGGGTGGGTAATTTCTGTGGCGGGAGTTGGAGGAATCGAACCTCCGATCGCTGTTTTGGAGACAGCAGGTATACCACTTACCTAAACTCCCATAGCACGGCTAAGGGCCTAGGGCCGATGGCAAACTCGAAATATCGATATTTCGCTATTGCTCTTTGCCCCTTGCACTTTGCTATTTGCCTGTTATCTTCGTTTCTTTATGCGCCGTGTGCTTCCTGCACCACGCGCAAAACTTCTTCAAATCGAGTTTCCGCTCGACTTTCTTCTTGTTCTTCGTCGTATAATAATTGCGCCGTTTGCAGACGGAACATTTGAGCGCTATTAAGTTTTCGGAGTGTCTGGATTTTGCGGCCATGTTGGTTATAGATTTATGATTTAAGAATCAAGAGAAATATAGCACAATGCACCATGAGTCGCAACTCCCCGTCATGTCATTTCCTTGGCAGAAAAATTACATCAAACTTTCTTGCAATTGTTTTGCAACCGCCCGCAATTCTTCCTCGGGAGTTGCTTCCCGCGAACCCGGGCGATACAAGAACTTTCTGGGCTCATATTCCGTTATGCCTGAATCGCCTTCTTTGCGCGGCACGATATGGAGATGGAGATGAGGAACGGTCTGACCGGCAACGCCTCCTTCGTTCCAAACGTAATGGAATCCTTGCGCGCCAAAAACATCCCGCAACGCCTTACGCATCCTCATTCTCATATCCAAAACGGCCTTTGCTTCATCGACAGTCAGCTCTTCGAATTTCTCGACATGCCGAATCGGACAAACGAGAGTGTGGCCATGCGTGATAGGAATATTCGTCGGGAATGCCCATGCCAAATCATCTTGAATGATGGTGCGTGCTTTTATATCCGGTGAATTGCAATAAACGCAGTCGATCGTTCCTATTTTATTGATCATTTTGGTTCTACTAATTTTATTTCTTTTTCAAAAGAATTAGGGTAATTTTTGTAAATCCCGATTCTATAAACTTCTGTTTTCGGTTTTGCGTATCCCTTTTTAAGGGCATATTCGGGATAATAATTATGTCTGCCGATTCCCTGAAAAACTTGCTGGGGATCATCAAACGAAAGTTGGTTGCTTAAAAATAAGTTTGTATCTATTTCGTGAATCAAAATCATTATATGATAAATCGTAATAAACATTATTCCGACGAATAATGATATGAGAAAACTGCCAGTTCTAAAACTTAACAAAGATGTGGCCAATAAAATCGCTAACAAAATAATAATAAACCAGTGTCGAGGAGTAACGATTCTTTTGGCCGTTAAAGCAATTTCTTGATCGTTGGTGAGCAATTCGTCCATTCGAACGTGTAGCTCGGGAATCAAAGCAAGGCCCTTTTCATTTGTCGGCTCTGTTCCATCAGCAATTTTCAGCACTTGGTTGAATTCCTTTCGGGTCTTCTCTGTGTAATCTAATAGCTCGAAATCGAGCACAGCAATCATATATTCATCAATGGCTTGTTCTATTGAAGGTTTTTTACTGGGCTCGATGCCTTTAATTAAATTGGATAAGGAAATTAATCCCGCATTCGCGTCGGCAATCAGAGTTTGTAGACGTAAATAGTTTGAGGTCGTGGTAGCAATAAAGAATCCGACCAAAATAGCAAATAATAATGAAACGGCCGTTAAAAGTATTCCACTATCATCATGAAGTTGGACTTGAGGCAATACAAAGGGTATGACCAAAAGAACAATTTGAAAAACGTATCGGGTAATTTTTGTAAGCATATTTTATAAGATTATAACATAACTTTTGGGATCATCTGCCTCAACCAGACAACGTCTAATAAGTTCATGTGCTCGAGGCGCTTCTTGGGCGGGCTCAATAGGTTGTAATTCCTCTTTGTATTTCATATGGAGCCGATGGGGAGGATTGAACTCCCGGCCTACTCCTTACCATGGAGTTGCTCTACCACTGAGCTACATCGGCGTACCGGAGCCGGAGAGAGGAATCGAACCCCCAACCCACGCTTTATCCCGATTTTGTAAAATTTGCCATCATGAGCCTGGGGGGAGATTTGAACTCCCGGCCTGCTGTTTACAAAACAGCTGCTCTGCCACTGAGCTACCCAGGCAAATTTTTATACAAAATCGTGGACTCTCGATATTGTAACCAAATCAGAGATTTGTACAATATCGGAGCAAAAGCGTTGCCCTGCCTGCCGGCAGGCAGGTCTACCATTGAGCTACTCCGGCATCAATCACTGATTATGGTATCAAAAGGTCCGCGGTGATGCAATTTTTAAGATAAAAGCTCTTCCAAAACTTGAAGACCTCCTTTATAATCAATTTGAAATCGCTATGCCAAAATTCGTCCACTTACATACCCATTCGCACTATTCCCTGCTCGATGGCCTTGCAAAAATCGACGACCTTGTTCTGCGCGCGAAGGAACTCGGGATGGAATCCCTCGCCGTCACCGATCACGGCGTTCTGTATGCCGCCGTGGAGTTCTATAAAAAGGCGAGGGCGGCGGGCATCAAGCCGATTCTCGGGGTGGAGGCCTACATCGCGCCGCGCGATCGCGCGAGCCGCGAACCCGGTGAACGGTATTTCCACCTGATCCTCCTTGCCGAAAACGACACGGGCTGGCACAACCTCGTAAAGCTCGTCACAAAAGCCCACATCGAAGGATTCTACTACAAGCCGCGCGCCGACAAGGACTTGCTTCGGGAGCACCACGAAGGGTTGATTGCTCTTTCCGCCTGTCTTTCAGGAGAGGTGAACCGGAATCTTTTGCATGGCAAATACGAAGAGGCGAAACGCGTCGCGCTTGAATACCAAGAGATTTTCGGACCGAAAAACTTTTTCCTTGAGATCGGCAGTCATCCGAATATTCCCGAAGTCACAAAAATTCACAACGACATCGTACGGCTTTCCAAAGACACCGGCATTCCCCTTGTCGCCACCCAGGACATTCACTATCTCCGCAAAGAAGACGCCGAATACCACGACATTCTCTTGGCGGTCCAGACCGGCAACAAAATGTCGGATGACGACCGCTTGACGCTCAAAGCGGATGACTTTTCGATGACCTCGCCCGAAGAAATGACGGAAAAGTTCAAAGACCTGCCGGAAGCGATCCTCAACACCGTAAAAATCGCCGAGCGATGCAACGTGCAAATTCAAATCGGCAAAGTGATCCTTCCGGATTTTCCGAAACCGGCCGGAAAAACGGCAAATCAATATCTCCGAGAACTCGTGAACGAGCGGCTCGAAACAAGATTCAAAAAAGAACAGCAAACCGAAACCATCCACGAACGATTGGAATACGAAATCGGCGTCGTCGAGAAAACCGGATTCGCGGATTACTTTTTGATCGTCGCCGATATGATCAACTGGGCGAAAATGCACGGTGTCTCGGTGGGTCCCGGCAGGGGTTCGGCCGCCGGAAGCTTGGTGGCCTATGTGCTCGGCATTACCGACATCAATCCGCTCGACTACAACCTGCTCTTCGAACGGTTTTTGAACCCCGATAGGATTCAGATGCCCGACATCGACATCGACTTTGCGGACACCCGCCGCGACGAAGTGCTCGCGTATTTGCGGGAAAAGTACGGCGAGGACCATGTGGCGCAAATTATAACGTTCGGAACGATGGCGGCGCGCGCCGGCATCCGTGACGCCGGCCGGGCGATGGGACTCACGTACGGTTTTTGCGACCAGCTTGCGAAACTCATTCCTTTTAACTTGAAACTGAACGACGCGATCAAAAAAGTCCCGGAACTCGCCGAATTCTACGAGAAAAACGCCGATGCCAAAAAAGTGCTGGACGCGGCATTGCACCTCGAAGGCGTCGCCCGCCACGCGTCGGTGCACGCATGCGGCACGGTGATCTCCAAAAAACCGCTCGTGGAATACGTTCCTCTCCAGCTCGCCCCGCAAGACAAAGCGAACATCATCACGCAATTCGAAATGCACAGCGTGGAAGATCTGGGACTCTTAAAGATGGATCTTTTGGGCCTCAAAAACCTTACGATCATCGAAGAGACGATTCGTCTCGTGAAAGAAACGCAAGGCGGAGATATAAAACTCTCCGAACTGCCGCTTGATGACAAAAAGACGTTCGAGCTTTTGCGGGCCGGAAACACCACCGGCGTTTTCCAGCTTGAAGGCGGCGGCATGAGGCGGTATCTTAAAGAACTAAAGCCAACAGAGCTTGAAGACATTATCGCCATGATCTCGCTCTACCGCCCGGGAACGCTCGATGCCGGCATGGTGCCTCATTACATCGCAAGGAAAAACGGCGAGGAGAAAATAACCTATATGCACCCCCGCCTCGAACCGATCCTTAAAAAAACGTACGGCATCGGCGTGTATCAGGAGCAGATGATGCAGATTGCGCGTGACTTGGGCGGTTTCACGCTTGCCGAAGCGGACACTCTGCGCAAAGCCATTGGCAAAAAGATTAAATCGCTCCTCGATGAACAGAAAGAACGGCTCGTGAACGGTATGCTTGCGAACGGCATCGACAAAAAAACCGCCGGAGAAATCTGGGAACTGTTCCCTCCGTTTGCCCGCTACGGATTCAACAAGTCCCATGCCGCCTGTTACGCCACGATCGCCTACCGAACCGCGTATCTGAAAGCGCACTACCCCGAAGAATTCATGGCGGGGCTTTTGAACGCCGAGGTGAACGACTTGGACCGCATCGCCATCCTCATCCAGGAAGCCAAGCAATCCGGCCTCGAAATCCTGGCGCCGGACGTGAATAAAAGTTTCGTGAATTTCGTGCCCGAGGGGAAAAGCATCCGTTTCGGGCTGCTCGCGATCAAAAACGTCGGAGGCGAAATCACGAAAAGCATTATCGAAGAAAGGATCAAGGGCGGCCCGTTCAAAAATCTTGAGGATGTGCTTTTGAGAGTCCAGCACAAAGACCTCAATAAAAAATCGCTGGAGTCGCTCATCAAAGCCGGCGCGATGGATTCATTGGGCGTGGAGCGAAACCAGGCCATTCAAAATCTGGATGATATTTTGAAGTTCGCCGTTTTCGCCAGAAAGTCCTTGGAACCGACTCGCGGGTCGTCGCTGTTCGGTTCATCCGCGATCGCTCCGCTCCAGCTCAAACTCAAGCCGGCTCCCAAAACCACGAATGATCAAAAACTCGCCTGGGAACGGGAGCTTTTGGGATTTTATCTTTCCGAGCATCCGATCAACTCTTACGCCGACAAGATCAAAGCCGCCCAAGCGAAGTCGATCGCGGAACTCCGCTCCATAAAAAACGGCTTCGCTCTGGTGCGGACCGCGGGTATCGTTTCCAACGTCAAAAAGATTCTCACTAAAGCCGGTCAGCCGATGCTTTTCGCGAAAATCGAGGACGCGGCCCAGAAACCGATCGAGGTCGTGGTCTTCAACAGCGTCCTCAATAAAACCATCCAGTGCTGGGAAGAGAACAACGTGGTCATCGTTGACGGCAGAGTGTCTATGCGGGATGGCGAAGCGAAGCTCATCTGCGAAGCGGCGAAGAAGCTGGAGGCCTAACCCTCGTTTGCTTGACTTGTCACGGGAGGTGCTATACTGAAGCTAGTAGGTTTATATTTTCATACCCGAAAGGGGGCGCGGCATGCGTGGCAGAATATGGCTCATCCTCTGGCTCATGGCCGTTGCCTTCACAGTCAACGCCTGTGCTGGCAGAAAAATCAACACCGAACCGAAACCGCCGGAAAAACAGGAAGACCCCGTCAAATTGGATGTCTACCCGCGAATCGCAACGGCTTCTCCCAGAACGGCCGGCGTCCGACTTACGGTCATTGTCGATCCAAACCCGAAGAATGTTTACCTTGAATGGTCCTGGGACTCCAACGAAGGCGATGCGGGTTTAAGCGGCCGCACGATTGACGGTAACTCACAAAAGAAATTCCAGGTTTTCATACAGCTCACGCCAGGAAACTACGAAATCAGAGCAACGGTCTACCGGAGCGACGATAAGTCATTCACGGCAAAATCCACGGTGAATGTGGTAGGCATGGGAGTGTCTCCGTTTTAGAAATTATTCATCTTACGAAAAGTAAGATGAGGGGCTGTCGGCATGAACCGACTGCCTCGTTTTTTAACTTTTAAGCAAGAACCCATCTCAAAATACCTCCGCTCGCGATATAGGCCAATTTCCGCAAGACCAAGGAGCGAGAACGAAGGTGTGCTTTTATGCACTCCGAGTCCGAAGCGACACGGGTATTGCGGAAGTTGGCCATATCCCGCAAGGGTTGCGGAGATTTTCCCGTCCCGCTGCGTTATGCCTCGGTCGCAGTAGCTCGGGCTACAGCTCCCTCGGCAAGCCTTGCGTTACGGGAAAATCTCTCGCAACGCGAGCTGGAGGTATTTTGAGATGGGTTCTATTTCCCTGTAAAAACCTTTTCCAGAATATCGCTTTCCCCGATTTTTTTCGATGGCCCTTCGGCGACCACTTTGCCTTTGTCCAAAACATACGCGCGGCTCGCGACTTCGAGTAATGACTTTATATTGTGCTCCACCACCATGATCGCCGTCCTGTGTTTTTCGTTGATCTCTTTTATTTTTCTGAAGACCTCTTTGACGATCTTCGGCGCAAGGCCGAGCGATGGTTCGTCGAGCAGTAGTACTTTCGGGTCCGTCATCAGTCCGCGCGCGAGCGCGAGCATCTGCTGTTCGCCTCCGGAGAGTGCGCCGGATTTATGTTTCCGTTTGTGTTTCAAAACCGGGAACGTTTCCATCACCTCGCTCATTCTGCGCTTGAGCTCTTTTTTATCTTTCACCACAAATCCGCCCATTTCCAGGTTTTCTTCAGCGGTAAGGTGCGTAAACACACGCCTGCCTTGCGGCACAAAAGAAATTCCCATCCCCACCACTTCGTGAGAAACCGGCTTAAATTCTTTTTCATGCCAGCGGACGCTTCCGCTTGAAATCGGCGCGAGGCCGAAGATCGCTTTCAAAATGGTTGACTTTCCTGCTCCATTCGGGCCCATCAGCGCCACGATCTCGCCTTCGTCGAGCGAAACATCCACGCCGTCGAGCGCCCGCACACCGCCGTAGTGGACGTGGAGGTCTGATAGTTTTAATAAGGCCTCTTGCATTTTAGTCGTTCATCAACGATTCAAATTCGTCCGCAGAAATCTCTGCGTCACGTAAAATTTTCCTCAAAAGCGATCTATCAATCACTCTGTAATCAGGAACGGTAACAGATTTTCTGTTGGGACAGGATAAACGAATATGACTACCTCTCTGTCTGACTTCCCGGTAACCAAGTCTACTCAAAATCGAAACCAACTTTTTACCAGAAAGAAGCGGCAATCCAGACATCGTTATACGGTAATCGTGTGCAAACTTAATTCCCTCGGTTTGTAGTTTTTCAAAACGTCTTTAGCGCCTCTATCTTCAAGAATCATAAGAATTACCTCTCGAATGTTCTTTAGGGCTTCATCAATCGTTCTCCCTTGCGAATAACATCCGTCAAATAACGGGCATTCTACTATATAAAAACCATCCTCGCCACGCTCGACGAGAAGAGGAACCTGTCTTCTTTTTGTAATGATGGCATCTCTGGCTATTGTTTTTAGTTTTGCCTTGCTCATATTAACAATGGTAGCAAATCAAAGCCGATTTGAAAAGCGCGCCTAGCGGCCATCAAAACGCTTGACGAGATTTTTGGTTTGGAGAATCGTCTCGCTGCCCTACTCTGACCTTACGAACTGGCCGTTACGAATTACCTTCACATACACCTCGCGACTGGCGTTTCCTTTCTCGTCGAACTTTATAACTTGGGTCACGCCGTTAAATTCTTTTATACTGGCCATCGCATCGCGAACGCTCGAGCGGTCTAAAACCTTAGCCCGACCCAAAGCTTGCGCTAAAAACCTTAAGGCCTCATAACCTTCCACATTCCATCTCTTAAGTTTGCCGCCAGTTGCGTTTTCAATCAGAGTAGCGAAGCTTTCTGGAGCGAATCCGTTAAAAGTTGTAAATATTAACCCTTCGCTTCCATCTCTCGCAACATCCACAACTTTTTGATCTTCTGCCCCACCCAAACTCACAAAAAGATGTTTCGTTCCAAGCTCCTGTTTTTGTTTCAGTATAATTGCCACGTCATTGGTCAGGGAACTTAAGAATATTACGTCCGGCTTTTTGACGCTGACTTTTTCTAGATATGTCTTAAAACCTGCCGTGTCTTTCCCATAAGTTTCCGTTGCAACTACTTTACCGCCTAGAGTTTCAAATTTATCTTTGAATGCCTTAACGGCATCAACTGTGGCTTGATTGTAACTCGCCACGATAATTCCCGCGCGCCTTAAACCTGTACCGAAAGAAACTTCCGCGATCCTTGACCCCAGCCCTGAAATTTCAGGCATGCCCCGGAAAACATAATCTCCCGCGTCAGTTAAGTCGGGGGCTTGTGAAACTACAGTGTAGAGAGGGGTTTTAGAATTTTCCGCAACCGGAGCGAGGGCAACGGCTTCTTGAGAAGGCCCGATGCTGACTAACGCGACAACTCCGTCCACGTTTATTAATTTCTGGACCGCGGAAACGGCATTTTTAACTTCTCCGGCAGTATCTTCATAAACTAATTCGATCTTCCTGCCCTGAACCGCAACGCTGCCGACTTCATTGAAGGCCAAGTCAATTCCTTCTTTTGCTCCAATGCCATAAGATGCCTGGTTGCCGGTAAGCGGCCCGACAACGCCTATTTTAAGAGAAGTTTGCTGGCTCTGCCGAAAAACTATATAGGCCGCGAAAAGAATCACCACTACGACGACTATCGCTATAATAATGTTCTTATTTTTCATACTTCATATATTCTCCGTCTTTTGCGACTTGAAGCTCCAATTGATACATGACAGTTCTGTCGGGCAAAAAGCGAAATCCTGCGATTGCCGGATCCGGATACTTATAGTCTAACACCTGGTTTTTCGCTATCAAGGCCCCGACCACATAACGCGTGATGTCATAGCCAAGCGCCGAAGTGTAGTCGGGATCACTGCCGAACTTTTGCTTATAGGCCTCACTGAAAACAGAAGAAAATTGGCTCGGAGCGATGCCGGGGGCAAGAGTTCCGTCAACAGATTTTCCGAATTGTTTTAGGTTTTTATTGTCCACATCCACGAACGTTATCCTCGTTCCCTTGAAACCGAGTTGATAGAGTTCGCTCGTAAACTTCAATGCGTCAGTGGGGTTGTCGGTCGCGGTAAATACGCTCTGGGCCTTGCTTGCTATCACTTTGGCGGCAACGGTTCGGTAATCATTCTGTCCGCCGCTCACAAGTTCGTCGAGCGCAATTGCATATCCGCCAACCGAGGTTTTCGCCCTCATCGCGTCCCGGGAGTTCAAGCCGAAATCGGAATTCTGGTTCACCAAAGCCATCGTTTTCACTCCCCTTTCTTTTACGACCGGCACAACCGTATCAAGTTGATGAGAAGCGTCGGGATAGGCGCAGAACACGTTGTCATATTTTTTAAAACTGTCACTGCAAAACGAGAAAGAAAAAACGTCTTCGCCTTTGTCTTTCGCGAGCGACGCGACCGCGAGCGTCTCGTCCGGACTGTATGTGCCAATGAGCAGTCCTACGCCATCCACGTTAAGCAGTTTCGAAGCCGCGCTCACCGCGTCGCTCGGCTTGGAATGGCTGTCTTCAACGATAAATTGGATATTTTTACCGGCCAATTCTTGCTCCGCGATTTTGAAACCGTTAAAAATCTTTTCGCCGGTCACCGCAAGGTCTCCGGTGAGGGGCAGGATGACGCCGATTTTGACCGGGCTACTATTGCCAGCAGGTTTTTGCTTCGTCCACAGGCCGTAAAATATCACTCCTACGATCACCGCAACGACTATCGCTATAACAATGTTTTTGTTTTTCATGGTTAAATCTTAAATCATAAATCTTAAATTATCAATTCACAATCTTTTCCATTATAACATAATATTATGTTATAACGGAAAAGGTCTATTCTCCAAGGTAGGCCTCCACCACCTCCCGTTTTTCCAGGACCTCGTGCGGTTTTCCTTCCGCGAGAAGCTTCCCGGAGTCCATCACAAACACATGGTCGCAGAGTTCACGGATGAGTCCCATATCGTGTTCTATCAGCACCACCGCCTTGCCCTCGGCGCGGAGTTCCTTCATAACCGCCGCCACGATTTTGCGCATCTCCGGAAAAAGGCCGGCGAATGGCTCGTCAAATAAAAAGATTTCTGCCTGTCCCGCCGTTGAGTGGGTCATCGCGAGCGCGCGGGCTATTTCCAAAAGCTTCCTCTGGCCATATGAAAGATTCACCGCAAGCTGATGGCGTTTTTCCCACAACCCTACGCGCTCCAAGACCTCTTGCGATCGTTTGAGATGATACGCGCCGTGCTTCTCAAAAAGCGCGGCAAACACGTTGCGCTCGGTGAGCACGACTAAAATGTTGTCGAGAGCCGTCATCTGCTCGAAAAGCCGCACGTTCTGGAACGTGCGCGTGATGCCGTATGCCGCGACCTCCTCTGCCCGCACCGGCCTCCGGCTATCTATTCCAATATTCTTGAGAATATAAGAACCCATCTCAAAAATACCTCCGCTCGCGATATGAGCCAATTTACGCAAGACCAAGGAGCAAGGACGAAGGTGTGCTTTATGCACTCCAAGTCCGAAGCGACAAAGGTATTGCGGAAATTGGCCATATCCCATGCGGGTTGCGGAGATTTTCTCGTCCCGCTGCGTTGCGGCGTCGTCGTAGTAGCTACAGCTACAACTTCCTCGCCGCGCCTTGCGGATACAAGAAAATCTTTCGCAACGCGAGCTGGAGGGTATTTTGAGATGGGTTCTGGAATAGACCTGGAGCGCCACGCCGTCCACAAAAATTGCCCCTCCGTCAATTGGCAGCATCCCGCTCAAAAGATTGATGAGCGTCGTCTTTCCCGAGCCGTTCGGACCCACGATACCCGTAATCTTCCCTTTCTCGATGCCGATCGAAAGATTGTCCACCGCGTGGACGCCATCGAAACGCTTAATGAGATTTTTGGTTTGGAGAATGGGCATTAGTCAACTTCCACAAAACGCTCGCCATTGAACATTTCGAGAACTGGCAACTTGTTTCCCGGATAGTTGTTAGTTGTAAAGTCGATTTTGCCTGAAGCACCGTCAAAGTGAGCTATTTTGTGCAAACCATTTTTAATGCTTTCTGCGTCGTACTCTCCGGCATTTTCTATTGCCAATTTTATGGCATAGACCGCATCGTATGCAGTATCGGCGTATTCTTGCGGGGATTTACCGTATTCTGCTTTGTACTTCTGAATAAACTCTTGACTCGGAACAGAAAATCGAAAAACATAAAAGTCCCTCAAATTGCTTTCACTAAGTTCGTCTCTCGTATACATATCTTCCGTTTTCTGTTCGGCTAGAACCTTAGCTTTTATTCCTAATTCCTGTTTCTTTTTGGCAAACGAAACGGTGTCGGAAAAGTTTATAGCTGTCAAAATCGCATCCGGTCTCAAATTTCTTATCAGCGTCAATTCTCGCTGAATATCATTGTTATCGAACTTCGGCAAAATAATTTCTTTCGCCAACGTGTTGCCGGTATGTTCTATCGCCTTCTTAAAGGTATCGGCATGAGCTTTGCCCCATGGAATATTCGGGGTTATTATGACAATCTTCCCGCTGGTAAACTGTTCCAGGAACTTTTCGAAAACGCTCTCGTTGATAGCGACAGGAGAATGTGTATTGAATAAATAAGGGCTTGCAACCTCAAGCGTATCAGGCAAAGCCGAGGGCGTAATCAAGACTTTTTTGTTTTGGTCAATCACCGGAATGGCGGCGTTCGCCAGAAAATCCCACGTTGCTCCGATAATAACTTCCACCCTATCCACGTTTATAAGTTTAGTAACTGCGGTTACGGTTGTTTTTGGGTCGGTTTGATCGTCTTCCAAGACAACTTCTAGCAACTTGCCGTTAATACCGCCCGCGGCGTTTATTTCTTTGATGGCTAAATTAATTCCGTCTCTTTCGTTTTCGCCATGAGCCGCGGCGATGCCGGTTAATGGTAAAACCGCGCCAATCTTTATGATGGTCTTGTTTTTACTGTCTGTTGCTTTTTTAGCAACAGACACAAAAACAGCAACTATGACTGCGATCGCAACCAAAAGCCAGATCAGTTTTTTGTTCATAGTCCTATAAATTGGCCGTTTTTAATTTGCTTCATCTCGAATTCACCGCCAGCTACTTGCCCAACATCATTAAAAGAGATTTCTTTGAAAGCTACTCCGGGAATTTTTATCTTGTGCAGTTCGTTCTTGATTTCTTCGCCCGTTCGAGCACCTCTCTTGAGAACTTCAATAACCGCTTGGGTCGCGTCGTAAGCATTGGTAACCGATGGCCCATTGATGGATTTCAACTTTTCAATTTCAAGGGCGGGTTTTGCGTGCGAGAATATGAGGCCATTCACATAACCGGCGTACTTAAAGATTTGCGGATCCTCGATGTACGATGTGCTGAAAACCTGCACAGGTACCCCTAGATCTTTCATCTTTTTCATAAAGAAACCAGCCCCAGAAACTCCGAGTGATGAATTTTCAAAAAATACGGTTTTTGGTTTAAGCGCCTTTAGCTTGGTTACGATAGTTCCAAAATCAGAATCATTCGATTGAAATTCCAACACGTTATCAACCGTGATCCCGTTCGTCGGAGCTAAATCCTGAAACAGTTTGGTCATCATCACGCCGAATGGTTCGGTTTCATGAACGACGACGAATGACTTGTAACCGTTCTTCGCGGCAAACTTTTGCAGATAGTCAACTTCGCCCTTCTGCGGGAACCACGTCGAAAAAAGATAATCGTACTGTACATCCGACTTGGCGGCTTCGATCGCGAGTGACGGAGAAATCATAACCACCTTCGCTTTTTCGGCAATCGGATTGCCACCGCCGAATGAATCTCCCCACGTTGGGCCGATAATCACCTGGACTTTGTCGAAATGAACCAATTTGTTGACGGCGTTTACGGTTCCGTTAAACGTGCCTTGAGTATCTTCGACGACGAGTTCGATACTTTTTCCGTTTATGCCACCTTTTCTGTTCTGTTCATCGAGAACCAACTGGATGGTTTTCAGTTCCCCTTCTCCCCATGTTGCAATGTCTCCGGTCAAACCGATCGCGCCGCCAATCTTAATCGTCCCCTGCTCGACGGGTTTCTTGGTAACCTGCGCAACCACAGCCGCCGCGGCGACTACCGCCAAGATTAAAAAGATCAATAATTTTTTGGTCATAAGGTAAGTATACTATCCGTAAATTTCGTGATTGCCGACGGCGTAAAAATGTGCGGTTTGCCTCCCAACAAATTCAAAGTCGGATACTTTTATAAAAGTCGGTGCTAGCGCAGGTCTTTGAACGACTTCAACTTTTTCCCCTTCCCCTCGGCTATTTCTTTTTGCCCCCTTCTCACTTCGGCAAGAAGTTCTTCCTCCTGCCATAGGCGCATCAAGTGCCGGAAAAATTCGCTTTTTGTGGCGTAGCGACCGTTTTTGACGGCTTTATCAATATCCTTCTTAAGTTCCGGGGGCAAAGATATGTTGATGATGCTTCTCATGGTTAAGAGCGTAACATATTGTATTACAGCGTCAATCCCCCGCTTATTTGTAGTTATACGGCAAGAACTTTCCGTCTTTGATGATTTGCAGATTGAAGCTTGCCGAAATGTCGCCGTTCTCGTCGAACGATACTTTTCCAGCCACACCGTCATAATCTTTGATTTTGAATAATCCTTCTTTAATGCAATCTGTGTCGTAAGAACTACATTGGGCAAGAACCATGTCAACGATTTTCATCGCATCGTATGATCTTGCAGCATAAAGATGTTGCGCGCCTAATTCCTCTCCGTATCTGTTGCGATATTCTTTTACGAAACCTTGAACGGCGGGGGTGTTATTTTTATCGAACGGCGTGGCTGATGTTACCACAATCAATCCATCCGCGTTGTTCTTCGCGATATCAAAAAACTCTCTTCCGCCGAGGATCGCGACCGAGGAGACAAATTGCGATGTCATGCCAAGCTCTCTCGCCTGCTTCAAAAGCAGCCCTCCCTCTTTCGGATACGTTGCGATAAAAACGAATTTGGGGTGCTTGCTGTTTACTTTAGCGAGTTGTGTGCGCACGTCAGTCGCGCCCGCATCGAATGATTCTTCGGCAAGGACTTTCCCGCCGCTTTTTTCGTATCGATCCCGGAACGCTTTCGCCGAGCCCATGCCGTAGTCGTTATTGATCTTCAAAATGGCGATCTCTTTAGCGCGCAAATCATTCAGAATAGCATTCACCGCGTAGTCCGCCTCTTGATTCGCGGATGGAAAGTTTCTGAAAGTGAAATCGCCTTTCGTGGTATACGATGGAGCCGCTGTCGCGACACCCATTTGGATCACTTTATCTTTGTTGACGAGCGGCGTGAGCGCGAGTCCCACTCCGGATCCCCACGTAAACACCGCGGGCATTTTGTGGCGAGTCCTTAAACCTTCATACGCCGAAACTGCTTTTTTCGAATCGCCCTCGGTGTTTTCGAAAATCAGCTCTACTTTCTGTATTCTTGTTTTATTGATCTCACCCGCAGCCATCTCTAATCCCCGTTTCACCCATTCGCCTTGATCCGCGCCGCTTCCCGTGAGCGGAATCAATACTCCCATTTTTATCGTTTCGCTTTGCGAAGATTTCCTAGAAATAAAAAAGACGGTCGCGACAACCGCCAAAATTATGAGCCACGTCAGTTTTCTCATTTTTCTCCAAATAATAAACTAGTGGCCCCGCGAAACCTTTTCCAGTTTGGCAACTCTATTTTCCAGGACAACAAACTCATCGCGGCCGACTTTTTCTTTAAGATCATGTCTGATGATATGCAAGTCCATCTTCATCTCCTCAATGTCCTCCGTATTTTTTGCAACCATATCGCGGATACTCGCCAGTTGTTGTTGAATTCCTATCGTGGATTCTGCAACAAGCTTTACTTGAGACCCAAAGCTTTCCGTAAGAACTCCCAGATATCGCTGGTACTCTTCTCTCTGATCAGAAAGGATACTCTTCAGGTTTTTCTCGTTTATCTCCATAGATTCATTTTATAAAAGGGTCGTGGTTAGTCAACATAACGCCTTCAGAACGCTTGATGGGTGGGGTTGTTTGGAGAATCACTTTTTGCGTTACTCCAGTTTTACAAACTGGCCGTTTTTAACTTCTTTTAGGAAAAAGGGGTATGACACATCTCCATTGCCATCAAAACTTAAAAGCCCGAAAATTGACGGGTATTCTTTTAAGCTGGATAGATATTTCTGAATACATACATAATCCTTTCTGCATTTATCAAAAGCACTGGCCACAAGCATCATTCCTTCGTAGCCCTCGGCAGAATATCCATCTGGTACTGAATTGTATTTGGTCTTATAGGATCTAACAAAGCTTTTGATCTCTGGGGTATCACTTTGAGAATCAAAACCATATGTATAAATAAATCCTTCTGCTAAAGGTCCTGCATTTTTTATAAGGAGGGGGTCTTCACTGGAACGAAAACCTAAAAATTGGACTTTCAATTTAAGCTCATCTGCTTGTTTCAAAATATTGCTTAGATGGGCGGCGGTTCCGACCGCGTACACGGCGTCAGAAGAAGCTTGTTTGATTTTAAGCAGATGCGTACGATAATCGGTAGCGTCTAAAGCAAAAGCCTCTTTTGTTACAACGGCAGATGATGAACCTGCCAGTTCGTTAGTTAATGATTCTGATGCGCTCACCCCAACATCGTTGTTAAAATATAAAATACTTACTTTCTTATATTTTTTACTTTTTATAAAATCGGCCGTCACTTTTACCTCTTCGTCCGTAGTGGGACTTACCCTAAAAGACAAATCATTCGGTGAACTATATTTCTTTGCCGATGCCGATACTGCCATTTGCAGAATTCCGTCGGTCTTAGCGAGAGGTTGAATCGCCAATGCTACAGGACTAGCATGAGTTATTACGGCATGAAGACCGTATCTATTTTTCAAGTTTTGATAAGCATCTACTCCTCCTTTGGCGCTATATAAACTATCATCATGGTATATCTGTAAATTTAGATTGTTATATTTCTTTGCTATCTCGATTAGAGCAATTTCTACGCCTTTTTTGTTTTCTTCTCCGTAATATGCGGCGACTCCGGATAATGACTCAATAGACCCGATTTTAATAGGTTGATTCCCTGATAAATTCTGTGTTTTATTCAACAAAAAATATCCCCCAACTATAGCAATGGTTAAAATTACAAACCACATTAGTCTCTTATTCATAGAACTTATGATACCATACCCCGCTCGAATCACAACTATAAACCATATCTTAAATTGTTTACATTATAAATGAATATTCTTGTTATAATGTAAACAGTTTATAATTTGTATTCCCCTACCAGTCCTTGCGGACGGTAGAGCATAAGCAAGATCAGAATCACTCCGTAGACGACTTGGCGCATTTGGGCGGCGATGTCCGATGGAAACCCCACGAAACGCAAGAATTCCGGGAGGAGTATGAGGAAGAGCGCGCCGAGCACGGAGCCGCGCAAGCTTGCAAGTCCCCCTAAAATGATGATCGCCAAAATAAAGATCGACTCGGTGATATTAAAAGTAGACGGGTCTATAAAGGTTATATAAGAAGCGAAAAGCGATCCGGCGACAGCCGCGATCATCGCTCCCGCGATAAAAATCACGAGTTTGAAGTGCGGAGTGTTGTAGCCAAAAACCTTGACGGTTTCTTCGTCTTCGCGCACCGCTTTGAGCGCGCGGCCGAAGGAAGAGGTCGTGATGAAGCGGCATAAGAAGTAGACGAGAAGCAAGGATAAAGAAGCAAGAATTAAGAATTGTGAATTTGCGCCGAAATTTATTCCAAACAATTCCGGACGGGGAATCCCTGGGATCCCAAGCGGGCCGCGCGTCAAACTCTGCCAGTTGAGAAAAATGGAAAACATAATCACATTGAAACCGATGGAGGCGAGCGCGTAATAATCCCCCTTAAACTTGCTTAACACCAGGCCGACGAGCAAACTCAAGACCCCGGCAAGGATAATGCCGATTCCCGCGGACAAAAAGAAATTAAAGCCGTACTGCGTCATCAAGATGGCGGTGGCATATGCGCCGACGCCGTAAAATGCCGCATGGGTTACAGATAAGAGGCCCGTGAAACCGACTACGAGATTGAGACCCAAGCCGAGAATGCCGTAGATGCCGAAAAGAATTGCGAGGTGAACGATGTATTCCACCGGATTATTTAATCCTTATTTCCTTAACGCCCAAATCTCTGCAAATTTTTCTTGCTAGAAAATTATTAACTTCGTTATGGCGCGGCACCGTAGAAGACCTCTTGGTGAACGGATTAAAAAAGATGGTGTGTCTCGCACCCTCTCTCACAAAGATACAACCTTCTTTCAAGAGATGGCCAATTAACTGCCGCCGCTTCATTAACGAGAAACCGTAATGAACTCTCGAATAACTCCGCTTCCGGCTCTTTCGTTAATAATCCTATTTGTTTCCAAAATAAGCCAAAGGGCTTCTCTTAAATTTTCTTTGGCTTCTCTAAGGGTTCTCCCCTGGGTATTTACCCCAGGAACCTCCTCTATCCAACCGCTGTACCATTTGCCATGTTTTTTATATACCGCTGTAAATTGTTGTTTCATCTAAATTATACTAACACATACGACTGGCAAAAATCAATATCGCGCGTTTACTTCTTCACTATTCCTCTTGGTCTGAATATCAAAAATATAATTAACAAAACGAAAGCTATCGCGTCCTTCCACTCTCCCGATATCTGCCAAATACCGAAGTTTTCTACGAAACCGAGGAGGAACGATCCCAGCACTCCGCCGTAAATGCTCCCCACGCCGCCCACGATCGCGCCGATAACCCCTTTTAAGAGCAACGAGAGGCCCATCGTCGGCTCAATGCCGGTGTCGAAACCGACCAAAATCCCGCCGAGACCGGCAATCGCTGAACCCAAGAAAAAAACTTTGCCGATAATTTTGTTTGTGTCTATGCCTACAATCCTCGCGACTTCTTCGTCGTCGCTGATCGCTTTGATGGCTTTGCCGAAGAGCGTTTTTTTGAGGAGCAGAGCGAGACCCCCCATGATGGCCAAACCGGAGATTAAAATAATAAGTTGCGTTTGGGTGATGACCGCGCCCACAATCTGATAAATAATTTGATCGCCGACATTTTGTGAAAGGGTTTGAAACTGGCTTGTAAAGAGAATCGCGATGATTGCCTGAATAGCAGTGAAAGCGCCGAGCGAGGCCACGAGGAGAACCATATTGGTGGCCTTTCTTTTGCGGAGAGGAAGATATATGAGTTTATCCAGCGCCCAACCGACGAAACCCGCGACGAGGACGCCGATGATCACCATAATAATGACATTGACTCCGATCGCCTGCCGCATGAGCCATAACACCGTATACGCGCCGACCGCCGCCATCACGCCGTGAGCCAGATTGAAAAACTTGGTGGCTCCGTAGATCAAATTAAACCCGAGCGCGATGAGCGCGTAGATTGAGCCGGCGATGATGCTGTTGAGGATGAGTTGGGGGAGAATAGACATGGAGTGGTCGCGAATAACTCGAATGAACTAGTCGCTAATAACGCGAATGCACGGATCTAAATAACGCTAATTATTCGCGTTATTAATTTAGAGATTCGCGTTATTCGCGATTACTCCTGATTGTAACAGAAAATCAAAAATCCGCCCCGCCGAGCGGCGGGACGGACTTTTTGACCAGCTTATTTTAGAATCTCTACTTTGCCGTTGTGAATCACTTTCGCCGTGTGTCCGCCCACTCTGTCACCATCGGGACCAATCGTTATTAAACCAGAAGCGCCGGGCCAATCCTTTATGGTTCTTGACCAAGCTGCGAACTTCTCTCCGTTGTAGCCGACTGCGGCGATACCGTCACGGACAATATAAACGGAATCGTATTCTGTCTGGGCATAACTCTGGTAAGGAGCGTCAACACCGTACTTCTGCTTGTAGGCATCGTTTAGATGTTGAAACTTTGCACTCGAGGAATCAACTCCAAATTCTGCAGCAAGAGCTCCTTCAAGAATTTTTGCGTTGTCTGCGACCGTTTTTGCATCTCCCGCCGTTGCGTCAGAAATCAATATCGGGAACTTCAAACCAAGTTCGCTCATTTGCTTCAGAATTCTATCACTACCGGCAGGCGTTTGTGTATCCACGAAAATCGCGTCCGGCTTCTGAGATTTGATCTTCGCAAGAATCGATCGGAAATCTGTCGTTGCGCTTGGGAATTCTTCTTTCGTAACGGTTCCGCCAAGGCCCTGGAATGTGGAACTAAACGCCTTGTAGATTCCTAATGGATAATCTAGCTGCTCTTGAATAAAAGCCACTTTACGCCAGTTTTTCTGATTGTACGCAACCTCTGCCAGAACTTTTCCCTGCGAAGCATCGCTTGGATAGTCCCTAAAGAAGTAAGGGCTTTTTCCGGTAAGATCGGGGCTGCTGGATCCGGGGGAGAATAAAACTACCTTTGCTGATTCCGCAACCGGGATCGACGCCAAAGATTCACTACTGCAAAAACCACCGATTATTATCTGCACCTTATCGACATTCACTAATTTTTGGGCTGCGCTTGCAGAATCTTTTCCGTTACATTTGCCGTCCTCGTACACCATTTCCAATCTTTTCCCATTGACACCGCCAGCGGCGTTGATCTCCTCGACCGCAAGCTGAACGATGTTCCGACCCGGCTCACCGTACACTGCGGCATCTCCGCTTAAGGGCGCAATAAAGCCGATTTTGTACGTGTCGCCGGAAGCTCCTTGGTTCCCCCACAACGTCCACGCGCCCCAGACGACGAGAACAGCGGCGACGACCCATAGAATTGTTTTTTTCATTTTGTTTTGAATTTTTGGTTTCGCTAACGTGTTTTCTTGATCGACCTTTGACCTGTTGAAATGTCTAGTGCGTCGGGGAGGATTCGAACCTCCGTAGGCATAAAGCCAGCAGATTTACAGTCTGCCCTCGTTGACCACTTGAGTACCGACGCATCTGGGTGGCAAGATTTCACTACTGATTATTGTCCAAATCCGACTCCTTCGCAACCGCTTCGCCGTTCTTTTCTCCCGCCGCGGCGGGCAAGTCCGCCTGCTGCGCGACCGAGCCGCTCATCGCGCTGAAATCCAAACGCGACTTGCCACTCCCATTCCCGTCCGGTTTGATCTTCTTCAGGTGTTCTCCTAAAGTATTATCGAATCTCAAAAGCAATACTCTCGTTTTCTTTAGGGACTTAAACAAGAAACCATTCAAGGCCGCGTCGATTTTCTCCGGCACTTCCGACGTAAGCCATCGTTCGAACGCTCCTCTTTTCTCGATTGCCGGTTCGTCTTCGATCCGCGGCAAGGTACGCACGGCCATATAGAGCACCGCGCCCACCGACAACATAAAGATGTTGGTGATGATGAATTGAAAAATATCCATTATACCTCCATGCGATAAAAGTTGTTGACGACGATATTCTCCCCTGTTTTCGCGATAACTTCTCCCACCACGTCTTTCACCGGCATTGATTCGTTTTTGATATAGGGCTGGCCCATCAGCGCTTCGACGTCTTTCGGAGCGGCGGCCGCTATCTGCATCGCAAGTTCGTGGGCCAACTGCTTGAACGGTTCCGAGCGCACCACGAAATCCGTCTCCGCCCGCAGATCAAGAAGCACGCCGATGCGCCCATTGTGCACATATGAATGAACAAGGCCCGCGCCCGCGCTTCTCCCAGCACGTTTTTCAACCTTAGCCAAACCCTTCTCGCGAATAATCTGTAGAGCTTTATCAAAATCACCATTTGCTTCCACAAATGCCCTTCTCGTGTCCATTACACCTGCACCGGTAATTTCTCTTAATTTTCTTAAATTTTCCTTAAATTGATCTTCCATTTTTAGCTTAACAATTATTGTAACAAATCCACCTCGCAATTTCGCGATTCCAAAAAGCTCAACAGAAATAGAAGTTATGCTTTCGCTTCGACTTCCTTCGCGGCCGCAGCCGCGGCGGCAATTTCGGCAGTCCTCGCGGCCAATCCTTCCTCAATCGCCGTTTCCACTTTCCCTAAAAACCAATCAATGCTCTTTCGGGCCTTGTCGTTCCCCGGAACAAGATATTCTATGAGGTCGGGATCGCAATCCACGTTACCGAGCGCGATGACAGGAATTTTGAGCCGCCGCGCCTCGCGAAGAGCCGTGAGGTGAAGATTCGGGTCGATCATAACCACAGCATCGGGCACTTTACGCAAGTTCTCCAAACCGCCGAAGAGTTCTTCGAGTCGCCGCATTTCCTTTTCAAGGTCCAACCGCTCTTTTTTGGTGTACTTGCCGAGGGCGCCGGTTGCGAAATCGCTTCTCAATTTTTGCAGATATTCCACTCGTTTCGAAATGATCTTGAAGTTGGTGAGGGTCCCTCCCGACCATCCCAGATTCACATATGGCAATGCGAACTTTTGGGCCAGTTTTAAGATTCCCGCTTCCGCCGCCGGCTGGGTGCCGACGAGAAGCACTAAACCCCCTTGGCGCACTTTTTCCTTCAAAAATCCGGTGGCGCTCTCCAGGGCATCGGCGGTTTTCCCCAGATTGATTATCTCTATTCCAGCGCGGTTCAAGAGTACATACTGCTTCATCTTGGGATTGCTTTTGCTTTTTTTTCTGCCATAGAAAACACCGGCCTCGATCATTTCTTTTGAGGCCTCGTTGGGATACGCGGACTGGATGTCCGTTGTTTGCGGAATATCGTCTGGCATAAAATAGGTTCGCCTCATTATAGCAAGGCGTTCTCGTATGTCAACAAAATCTGGTTCGGCTTTACGGCGCCGTTTCGGGCGTTGATGTGGATGTCTCCTCTGTTGTCGTTTCGATTGTCGAGGTTGCCTCGGAGGTTGTTGAGGTTGCCTCCGAAATTGTTGAGGTTGGGGTTTCACTGATAGCCACAGCTGAAGATGTACAAGAGCCCTTCACTGCTCCCAACAGGCCTCCTTGAACACTAATGCAATATTCTTCGCCTGTCAGCTTGTCATTCGTCGTAACCCCATTCTGAATTTTGATATCTTTCGTCTCCACAAGATCCGTAATCAAGTGCGCCACCTTGAGGAGTCCTTTCTCAAAGACGATCTCCAGGGCATCCTTGAACTTGTTCACGATGTATTTCATGAGGCCGTCGAGTGAGAAGGCGGTTGACGCAACGGTTGAGGTGGAAGCGGAAGAATCGGTGGATGTTGATGAAGATATGTCCGGTATCC
>CAYLWL010000005.1:0-53485 GCA_964387675.1 uncultured Candidatus Saccharibacteria bacterium | reverse complement strand
CGAGCCGTTGTTGTTTTCGACCTGCCTGCCGGCAGGCAGGGCCGAAGAGCCGCGCATTAAGAATTGACTGACTATCCACGCTCCCGCCCCCAACCATTTTTATTTTTTTGCGATAACTAGATAACTATTTGACCCATTCGCTTTAGTTTGATAAAGTGGCGGTATGGAAGATGTTATTCGGTTAGCGATGCGGGAAATAGAAAAACTGGGGCGCAAGAATTTTCTTGCGCCCCTCGTTGCTCATGCAGCGGCATGCCGCCGCAGGCCCGGTGGATGGAGCGGAACATGGCGCCTCCTCTCTAATGCGGAAACGGGTGGATAATCGGCAGCGGCTTTTTCTTTTCAAGAAGCCGAAGCCACTGGTAGAGAGAATCTTTCTCCGACCACGGCCACTCCGATTGCAGAAGGATGGCGTGCGGAAAAACGTTTTCGAGAACAACTCCCTCGAAGGCGTAAGCGGCTACTTGGCTTATCGCCGCCGCATGAATGCCGGCGGGGAAGTAGTAATCCTCCGAAAATCCGCGGAGATGCCTTTCTTGTTGCGTGACGAGGAGTTGGCATTTCCCGGAGCCCCGGCTGATTTCGAGCGATCTTTCGAAGGCCATCTGTCCCGTATAGCGTTTTTCGATGAGAGACCACAGCATCGGTTGCCAATTTTTTGGCAGGAGTTTCGATGCGACGGCTTCCTCGACCATAAGCTCACAGGCAAGCGTGAGTTCCTCTTGCGGAACTTGCCATCCCCACGTTCGCCGCGGCTCCGTGTCCACGAGGATCGGAATGACGCTTACAGCTATTCCAGCTCGATCCTCGATTTCTTGGACTAATCGTATCGCTCGCTTGGCATTGCCGCTTAAACGTTTGCCGCCGCCGTTGAAGAACATCGTCCTTGAGAAATCCAGCACCAACTCCTCTTTTTCTCTTTCTGTCGCAAGACAAGAGAAGAGGGTGAACGTGAGCGGCGGACGATCGATCGCGGATACAATCGCCGCATACAGGTTTTTCTTGTCGATGAGACCGACTGCTTGCTCGTATTTTATGAGCAAGTCAAAAACACGCTGCGGCTGTACGGTTGTCAAAGAACTGCCCTCCTCAAACGTGCCACGAGAAATTCGCGGCACGTACCGAAGAGACCAGTTTATTGATACCCCGCATGGTCGATGCCGAGGAAATACGCGATGGGAAAATCGGTTTTATATTTTTCACGCACCAGCGGCTGATACATTTGAGATCGCAGCTTGCTCGGTTTTTCATTTTGAATCAAAATCGCATTCGGAATATTCTCGTAGATCCATTTTGCCTGCGTGGCATATTCCGCGAACTTCCTCACGACCCAATCATTCAGTAGGGCGTCGCCCGGTTTTTCGAGCTTCTCAAAATATTTACCCGCGCCGAATTGCGTTCGTAATTTCCTCAATTCCCAGTTCAGTTGATTCATTGTGAAATATGACGAGATATTCTTTTTCACCCGTTCATATTCCACCTCAAAGGAAGCTCCTCTTTGCGCCTCGATGTTTTTCTCAAACCGATACCAGCTGATAATTTCCGGATTCAGCGCAGGAACAAAGTCGTTTACCCATTGCCCGAAGTTATCCCGATACATTTCCCATCGAGCGTTGAATTTCTGTAGCAGTTCACCGCGTTCCGATTTTGGGAAATCTTTGAATTGTTGAAGATAGACATAGTAGGGGTCGGTGTTGCCTATGAGGATTTTCAATTGAACGAGCGGGTAAACCACCTTGAGTTCCCGGATCACCTGCGCGATACGAAGCAAGTCCGGTTCGAGGTTGTTGCCGTTTGGATTGGTGTCAACGTATAGCCACGGCGTATTACTCCAGAGATATTCGGAGTTGATGGTTGAACAGGTGAAAATAATGAAGTTGAGGGGCCGATTTTTTGAAGCGGCGTTCGCGACCGCTCGTTGGATCGCATTGCGACATTCGTTTTCTTTCCCTTTTGCATCGTACCGACCGATTGCTCTTATGATTTTGTCTACTAATGACGATTGATTCATGGTTTTATGATAAATTCGAAATTAAAAAACCCTTCCGTTCGGGAAGGGTTTTTTGCGTCGAAAGACGTGTTTAATGAGACCCTTTCCCGAGAGGATGAGAGTCGTGACGATGCAATTTTCCTTCAACTTTATATTTTTTCATGGTTTTAAGATTTTTAGCTTCTGCACGTAAACTTTATTCATTGAACTAAAACGTCCCGGCGCTTTAACTCTGTTCGCTTTAGTATACTAAAGCGAACGGGGGAAAGATAAAAAAGTTAGGTATGGAATTTTACAGGGTGCGGGACACTGTTTTTAAACAAGCCCCATCCTCTTAAAAATTATTTTGTATCCGCCTTCTTTTCCTTTGAGCCATCTCGAGACGCGGGCGACGGTGGCGGAGCTCAAGCCTGTTTCTTCTTGGATCATGGAATACGGCAGCTTTTTTGCGAGCATCTCGGCCGCTTTCAGCCGGTTGGCTAGCTCCTCGATCTCGTGCTTCGTCATCAAATCGCGCAAAAACCTCTTGGCTTCGTCGTTCGTTTGGAGGGCCAACATCGCGTCGATCAACCTCTTATTTTCTTTTGTGTTCCAGTCCATAATGGTCACTTTAGCAAACTAAAGAGAGCTCGTCAAGGGGGCGAGAAAGCTTACTTAAGCCCCCTTTGCTGCCAGAGATCGCGCCGCGCCGAGATACAGGATGACCATGATTACGGACACCGCGACGCCGGTTATGAGAAAAACATGCGGCACGGAGAAAGCATCGAACAAGATACCCAGAATAAAGACCAGAATTCCCTGAATGAAGCGCGTTACGGTTGGTTCTACCGAAAGAAGCGTGATTCTGTACCCTTCGGTAATTTCTTTGTTGATCATGCCACTGCTCGTCGGGCCGGACACACCCTCAAAAAAGTTTCTTGCCGGGAATAACAGGATGCCAAAATACTGGTTTGCGTAAGCTCCAAAGAAAAAGAAAAGCGCCAGTTCCACGCTAAACAAGGCAAGAACTTTTATTGAACCCATGGTTTTCGTGAAAAGGTAGGCGATGTGCCCGCCAAGCGCTTGGAGGATTCGATTGGCGGCATATAGGGTTCCGAAAAACTGAACCGGGATTTTTATAAACGCGAAGAACAACTGGCTAAAGAGATCGATGGCGTCTTGCGTTGCCTGCCAGAATGAGTAAAACAACACCAATGCTCTGTATCTTTTCTGTTTGGCGATGAATGTTCCAATGGTTCGCCATTCGCGCATGACACCCCACCACCCTTCTATTTTTGCGACCGATTTGCCGTACGAGGGCTGCTTTAGCGTTAATGCGATTCCGAACGGAATGAGCAACAGCAGGAAACCGGCAAAAAACACCGATTGATTGTCGTAGGCATAGAGAAACGGCATGAGTATCAGAAAAACCGAACTCAACGACAATCCGACAGACATTGACCTGCCGTAGAGTTTTTCAAAATCGACGAAGCGATCAGACGAAATTGGCCGATATCGCGGCCAAGGGTATTTTGAGATAGGTTCTAAGTCTTTTGCGGTTTCAAATAAAAACGCTTCTCCCGTGCCGGACCATAACGCGCCTCCTCCCACAAACAATACTTCCGCCGCAACGAACCACCAAAAAGTTCCGCCGAGGTAACAGAGCATAGACAATGCTTTCATAAAAAAACAAACCACGACGGCGTATTTGTGGCCTATGGTATCCGAAATGTATCCGCTCGGGAGTTCCAAAAGAAAGGCGGCGTAAATGCCGATGGCAAAGACGAGTCCGATTTCCGCCGCCGAGAGGCCGGAACGCAAAAAGTAAACGACTAAAATCGGGAACACCAAACTCCTTACGAAGATCCTGAGGACGTAAAACTTCCAGATATTCGATTGCAATTCTTGGCCTCCGGTGAACATGACAAACTTTATTATATCAAGAAAGAAGCCCCTCCGGCCCAGAACCATTACCGTTCAAGCCCCGTAAGCGTTCTGAGAAACCTTGAGGTGTCTTGCGGCCTGTTTTTTTGTGTCAGTTCTTACGTATCGGTTCTTAATCCTTGAAATGGGGCTGTTTTTGTTGCATAATTAACATTATGAGAGGTTACATCATCAAACTTGACCTATATGATTTTGCACTGTATAATTCAAGGTAAATATAAACTTGTTCTCATGAAAGAAAAATCAGGCAAATTTGAGGATACAGTAGGCAAAATAGAGCGTGCCCAAGGAAAAGCCTCTCAAAAAGAGGGTGGCGTGACTTTTGCCGAAAAGTGGGCGTCGCCCGAAGAAGGCGCGGAAGAGCTGTACGCCCTCTGGCGCGACTACAATCGGCGCAAGATCGGAGTATATAAAGAGGCAATCGAAAAATCCGGCGGAGTAAACAAAGAACGGAAACGAGTGAAAGTGGACGAAGCTAAGCGCGAAGCGATACAATCTCTCGTTGAATCAGATCCGCGCCTTGTTCCATTGCGTACGGCTATGCGCGCCCGATTTCAAGATCCTCAAGTACAAGCAATCTTCAAAAGAAATCTCGAAAGAGAAATTACAGCGGAAGAAGAACTCCACCGGAAAAAAATCGAGATCGAGGAGGATGGCGGGAAGCGCGAAGTCCCGCTTTGGGAACACTATTTGCACCAAAGGAAGATAAGGGACGAAGCCGTTGCTCGCCGCCTCGAAATCTATTCAGAAATTTTCTCTCATCGGGAAAAAGATCCGGACGAGCTTACCCTTCTTGAAATAGCAGATCTCGGAGTTCGCATAAAGGTTGCGGGTAAGGAAATGCAGCGCATGGAAAAAGAAGATCCGGAACTGGCAGCGCGACTTTCTTTTGAGCGATTACGCACGTATAGAGACGAGCTCAAAAAAAGCGGATTCATTTGGACGCCTTCTCGAGAGAAATATTTTCAGAAGATCCTGGAACATCTGGTGATCGTCAATCAAAGTAACCCGCTCCTTCTTTACGGGGAAACCGGAACGGGAAAAACCAGACTTGTTCGAGCGGCATCTAAACGACTTACCGGTAAACCTCCCTACGAAGTCAGCGAAGAGGCCAAAAGCGACATCCGGCCAATATTGGGCGTACGAAGTATCGATAAGGATGGGGTGTACACAATTTACGGGCAGTTGGGCCAAGCCGCTACCGGGAAAGAAACTTCACGAGATCAAAAAGCCGGCGATGGTGGAATTTTTTACATGGATGACGCAGGCGCTTATCCTCCGGATGCTCAGCGTTCGCTCATCAAGCAACTTGCCGGTCGAAAACCAGGCGAGGAGATCAGTTTTACTTCCTGGGCAGGCGCAAAGGAAAAACTTGCTCCCAAATTTGCCTTGATCGAGTCTACTAATCTCCCCTCGGAGAAACATCCGGATCGACAGCCATTACCGGTTGAAGTAACCCGGGAATTTGCGGAAATTAACGGCACTATCAAAGTGGAATACCCTCCGCAAACACCGGAAGATCCTGAATTATATGAGATGATGCTTGCGGCGCTTATGGATCAAAACGACAAGATCCGCGTTCCGAAAGACGAGTTGCCACCGGCATGGAAGGAGGTGGTTGATACGAGAACGAATACGAAACAACTGGAACTCGATACCGATCCCAAAGTCGGCGGAACGCTCTGGCGCTTTGCCAGTTTTGTCGCAGAAATCCAAAAGAGCTACGAAGGAAAAACAAACGTGCTCACCCCAAGCTTGGGAGATGCCTCTTATCTCCGCGAAGCCGTGCTCTCGCCAAAAATTTTAGTGTGGCTCCAGGAATACCGGAAGAAGAGGGAGCGGAGTTCCTTGAAAAGCTTTCTGGTAAAAAAATTGAACGAATGGAGCCTGCAAGAAACCTACCCCGAAGAAGACCGCAACCTTATAAAGAAATTCCAAGAGGAGTTCCAGTTGGTATAAATAGATGAAAAAGACACCAGAAAATTCCGAAAGACAATTGGAGGAAACAGATGGAGACGGAATTTTAACGCCTTCCGAGATCGGTGCGCTCTCGCCACGCGTGCCGAGGAGACCCGAAATGTTGCGAGACGCGCCAAAGCCTATTGAAGCGAGGATTTACGATGCAGATGAAAACGAAATAGTATATATTCCGGAATCTTTGAGAGGCATAGTCCCGGACACCCAATTCATAAAAAGCGGTGATCGGAAAAAGCAACCATTGATTTTCAAGGGCAAGACGAAAGAAGGCAACGTGGTTCTCGAGAACGAAGATGGCGAAGGGATTGTTATCTCCTCGCACGACTTCGAATCTGGTTATGAGCGCTTGCGCCGAATCTATACAGAAAGAACTCGAGATGGCAAAGAAGTGAAACTTGACACCGAGGCAGTACTCAAAGAATCCGTTGGATTTTATACCACTCACGACCTCAAAGATTTCCTTAAAGACCTGCCAAAAGAAATAAGGTTATCAGCTCAATCAGAAGCTCGACTGCGAGAAGCCCTCAAAGAAGGATTCGACAGCGCGATGCTTTTGCCCTCAATCGAACTGCAGAAAGGCAATATCAATAAACTCCTCACGGACTTAGCAGACAAACAACTTCCCGGACTACCGGATGCCGAGCAGTACAGCCAAGCGCACTATATGTATGAACCCGATGTGACAAAAGCCGCCACCTCGCGCAACCGTCCTTCACGAAAGGCATATTTGCTTCTGTATCAATCGGGACCGATTCCGGACGAAACAAAAGGATTGTCTCCCGGCGATCAAGCCGCTGCGGCTGCTCAAGGTAATCAACCCGCGCGTCCCGCAAAGATAGGCCTTGACACGCTCTTTGCTCAAAAGAAATGGAATGGTCTTACCCTTGAAGAATATGTAATACTCCAGATGAAAGAGATTGAAGCAAGAAAAAATCACAGTTTTGATGCCTATAATTCGAGCGATGCGAAAAAATCCCAATGGACGTGGCTTCTCGACTCCCGCGTGCCCAGGGGTGTTGTCCACGCGCATTGGAGCCCGAGGAATCGCCAGGTCGGGGTGTTTTGGCTTACACCCGGGAGTTCGAATCCGGGGTTGGGCGCGCGTCCCGCGGTCGTTGTCGAAATAGAGATTTGATATTTATACTTTTATTTATTCTTTTTCGTCCGCGATTTTTATAAACACATAGACCATGAAGAAAACACCAGAAAATTTTAACGAACCGATGGAACGAGAGGATACAATACTCACGCCTTCCGAGATCGGTGCGCTCTCGCCACGCGTGCCGAGGAGGCCCGAAATGTTGCGAGACGCGCCAAAGCCTATTGAAGCGAGGATTTACGATGCAGATGAAAACGAAATAGTATATATTCCGGAATCTTTGAGAGGCATAGTCCCGGACACCCAATTCATAAAAAGCGGTGATCGGAAAAAGCAACCATTGATTTTCAAGGGCAAGACGAAAGAAGGCAACGTGGTTCTCGAGAACGAAGATGGCGAAGGGATTGTTATCTCCTCGCACGACTTCGAATCTGGTTATGAGCGCTTGCGCCGAATCTATACAGAAAGAACTCGAGATGGCAAAGAAGTGAAACTTGACACCGAGGCAGTACTCAAAGAATCCGTTGGATTTTATACCACTCACGACCTCAAAGATTTCCTTAAAGACCTGCCAAAAGAAATAAGGTTATCATCTCAATCGGAAACAAAACTCCGAGAGGCGCTCCGGGAAGGATTTGATAAGGCAATGCTTCTGCCCTCGACAGAGCTTCAAAAGGGAAATATAAACAAACTCATTGGGGAGCTTGCCGATAAGCCATACCCAGGGCTTTCCGATGCCGACCAATACATTGCTCATTATATGTATCAACCGGATACAACGAAGGCTGCCACGTCGCGGAATCGCCCGGCGCGAAGGGCCTACCTTCTCCTGTATCAATCTGGGCCGATTCCGGATGAGACGAAGGGTCTTTCGCCAGATGATCAACCGGCTCGTCCCGCCCAAGCGGGCCAGCCTGCGCAACCGGCAAAAGAAGGCCTTGACACACTTTTCAAGCGCAAAAAATGGAACGGACTCACGCTCGAAGAGCATTTCATGATTCAACGAAAAGAATTAGAGGCGAAGAAAAACCATAGCTTCGATGCTTACTCTGATACTGCCGCCCAGTCCCAATGGACGTGGCTTCTCGACTCCCGCGTGCCCGGGGGTGTTGTCCACGCGAATGGGAGCCCGGGGGGTCGCCAGGTCAGGGTGGATTGGGATACGCCCGGGGGTTCGAATCCGAGGTTGGGCGCGCGTCCCGCGGTCGTTGTTGCAGTCAAACTACTCGGATCTTACATACGGGCCGCTGCGTACGAATTTGATCCAGCCGCCAAGCATTTTGCCAATTTCCCGAAGTTCTGAAGAAAGCTGAAAGTATTGAGTGTTCTCGAGAATCTTCAATTCGAAGCTCATGCGAATCAGCATCTTCAAGATTTCGCATTTCGCGTTGGCTTTGATGAGGGAAGCTTCGCGGAGCGGTCGGGGCAAGGCGTTTGCTTCAAAAATGAGCTCCAAGAGAACGAGGATATTGTTTTCGATAGCGCCACCGAGCGAGTACCTGTAAAGTTTGGGGAACCGGTAAAGATGTGGCGCAAAGGACATATATGTTTTGTAGATGGCTATGGCCACCGGCGGTTCGAAGGTATCGTTGGTCATATAATTTAATATAAATTTATGAAAACATTTGAAGAATTTTGCGATCCAAGATCTCTTTACGCCTCGTGGTGGCGCTTTCGACTCGGCAAACGCCTGCGTAAAGACATCTTAGCTTTTGAGCGCCACTTAGAGGACGAACTCTTACCTCTTTCGGCGGACCTCGCAAGCGGTCGATATGCACACGACGCATACCACCGGTTTTACATACGTGACCCCAAATATCGCATGATTCACAAGGCGGTGGTGAGAGATCGCGTGGTGCATCAGGCGCTCCATGACACCTTACAGCCTGTATTTGAAAAGAGATTCTTTTTTGATTCATACTCTGCAAGACCGGAGAAGGGCACCGTGAGAGCAATTGAACGCCTCCTCACCTTTATTCGTAGAGCAAATCGTAATGGGAAGCAAGAGGCATGGGTGCTTCACGGCGATGTAGATGACTTTTTCGGCACGATCGACCACGAAATTCTCCTCACAAAACTCAAAAGACTCATCCCGGAACAAAATTATTTCCAACTGTGCGATAAAATCATAAGAAGCTTTTCGTGTGCTCCGGACAGAGGTTTGCCGCTCGGCAATCTTACCTCGCAACTCTTTGCAAACGTCTATCTTCACGAACTCGATTACTTTGTAAAGCAAAAACTTGGCATTCGTTTTTACATCCGTTATAACGATGACTTCTTTATTGTCGCGGACAATCGCGGCGAGCTTGTGAGCTTAGTTTCGATGGTTAGGAAGTTTATTGTTGACGAACTCAAGCTTAATCTCCCGCAACATAAAATCAAAATACAGTCATTAGCTCAAGGCATCGACGTTCTGGGAACGGTGGTTTTTCCATGGGGAGTTGTTCCGCGCTCGCGACTGAGAAAAGCAGTTGATAGGACTACTGCGTCGGTTTTGCGGAAAGGGTATACTGCAAGTGGTTGGCGCAGCACTGTTTCTTATCTCGGACTTTTGGGCCGGACAAGGAGTTTCTTTTTGAGAGAAAAGCTGCGACTCGCTTATTTACCATGAACGACAGAGAAAAAATTCCAGTTGAATCTTCCGAAGAGGCGCAAGAAGTACGCGCAGCGCGTCTTTTGCGCGACGCCGAACGCGAGCTTGTCGCTAATTCTTTGACTTCGCGCGAAGGAATCGAAGGTCTTGAAGCGTGGCGAGGAGTCGACGATCGAGGAAAAGCGACTCGCGGCATGAGAAGGTTTTTCGACAAACTCTCGGCATACGACGCGGCGATACGGAAATCCCCTCAAGCTAAAGATGCGATCGCGGGAGAAATAAGAAAATCAGCAACCAGCGTGGAAGAAGCTCCTACGCGACAAGATGAGCTTGAAAGATTATTTTTAGCTAAAAAACTTGGAGAAGGGTTGCCGGAGGTAAGAAGAGAGGTACAAAGAGTTTTTGACTCTTTGTCTCACGTCTCCTCGAGCGAGGGAGAGGTTGACGTTGCTGAACTTTTGTCATCGTCAAGAGTGGCTCTCAAAACAAAATCATCTTGGCTCGAATCGCAACTCCTTTCGGGGCTTAAGGTTTTGGAACGTAAAGACCTTGCTGACGCAAGAAGAAAAGCTGAAGCGCCTCCGTCCGATGAGATATTACAAAAGAAGGAAGAAGCGCCGACGGAAAACGTGCCTCCGTCAGCGAGCGATTCTTTCAGGCCATCCATGGAAGAGACGGGCCGCTCAAAAGAAGGCGAACCGGGCGCGTTTTTCACCATCGCCCCATTTTACGGCGGCTACTATAAAGAAGGAGACTACGATGCTTGGAATCCGAAAACGCTTTCTTGGGAAAGGCGCGGCCGCTCGCTTCAAGAATTGGAAACAACGGCGCTCGACGAAAAAACAAGGCGCGTGATTGCGGGGACGGTGCGTCCGAGTGTTCAAACCGCACTTCCTATGCCATACGGTTTCTATCCAGATGTGAGCAGGCTGAAAATTTATCCCCTCACCTCGGGAGGTGTGGGGGTCCACGGAGGCGGCAAAGTAAAAATCTTGGAAGATGGCCGTGGTGGATACATTCTTGATACGAGGGGTGAGAAACTGACATCTTTTTCTGTAGAGCTTGGCCGCGGCGTTATTTCTCAACCGGAAAAAGAAGGCGCAGTTCTCAAAATTGACTCTGGCAAGTTGTCTAAAGACACCGAATCAAAGCTCGATGAAGTCAAAAAGTTGAATGTTTCTCCTTTTGAGAAAGCGCGACTCCTCAAGGCCTACGTTCGCCAATTTCTCCGTTACTCCAATGAGTCGGCTATGAACGCGGTGTACCAAGGAGGCAATCCAAAAGAATATTTCAAGCGCATTGAAGAACATAAAAAAGCCGACTGCGATGTGGCAAATACGTATTTCGCCGCGCTCCTTTCGCGTCTTCTGATACCGGTGAGGATGGTAACGGGCCATTATGTGAAAGTAAAAGATCGCAGCGGGAATGCGGCTATTTCTTCCGGCACCGGTCATGCGTGGGTTGAAGTTTGGGATGGAGGGTCATGGCAAAAGCTTGATGCGACGCCGCCCGGCGATCCAAATATGGACGATGAGGAAATGGATGAGAATAAAGACGACTCCGCGCTCGAAGGAGATTTTGCCGAGCAAGAAGCAGAAGAAATTTCGAATGAAGAACTGGAAAAACTGATTGACGAAGCCAAAGCGGAACTAGGGAAAAAAGAAGATAAGAAAGGAGAAGTGTCTGCGCTTCGTTTCGCCGAGGACGCTGGTTGCACTCCGGAGGAGGCAAAAGAAATTCTGCGGCAGATCGATGCAGCCCGAGAGCTTCGCGATCGGCGCGGCAGAAAAATAAGAGATCGCATCGTATCGGAATTTCAAAAGATCATTAAAGAGAATAGCGTTGAACGTTCGCGCTACAAGGCGCCGGTGCGACTCTCGGATGCTCATGAGCTCGCCGATCCGGTGGAAGCGGCACTCGATATTGAAGCTGGAGAAGCCGAGCCGGGAGGTTTTGCAAAATACGAACAAAAAACAGAGCGGGAGCAAATCTACGGAGGATTTGATGCTATCTTCGTTGTCGATAAAAGCGGCTCGATGGGCGAAACGGATCCCAAGAGCGGTTCTCCAAAATGGAAAGAGCAACAGAAGTTCGTCTTTGTGTTCATGGACGCCCTTTATTTTACGGCCCAAGAATTCAAACGAGAGAGAATCCGACTTATTTCGCCGATTGATATTCGGTCGGGACTCGTAAGTTTTCAGGCTGGAGGTGCTGCTATTGAATTACCGCTCGGTTCTAAATGGGGACCAAAGGAACAATATCAGGTTTGGAAAGCTTTACAAAAGAATGTCGGCGGCGGCACACCGGACCACTTAGGGCTGGGTTCGGTACAGAAAATCATCGAAGAAGATATTGCGCAAAATCCACAAGAGAAAAAACGTTTGCGACTTGTGATCGTTGGTGCCGATGGAGGCAGCGACAGTACATCTGCCACCATGCAAGCGAAAGAATCGCTCAAGTCCGTGGGTGCCGTAGTAAAAGCTGCCGGAATTGGAGCGGGCGCGAAAGAGGTGGAAGCGACGTACTATCCGGATGGCAAAAACCTTGAGAGCTTTGAAGAACTTCCGGATTTTGCAGCAGAGGAAGTTATAGCGGAGGCCAGGAAACTGTATCCAAAAAAGGTGAAACGATAGTGGATTAAGTGCCGGAATCTCCTAAGAGTAAACGATCGCTTCTGAATACGGCGCTCAGCCCTGCCTGCGGCAGACAGGCGGTATGCCACAAACGGGACGGAGAAGCCAGATCGTTGCTGGGGCAAGGTGATCTGTTTTGATATCGCGCTGACCCGTGTCGCCTTTGGTATACTGAGACCATGCAAGTTCTTCCGGTTATCAATTGTCTGGATTTCGAGTGCGTGAAGTCGACGCTTGGGAAATTCCGGCTATTCCTTGATAAGGGTGACTGGATCACGATGGACATCGCCGATGGCAGATTTACGTTTCACAAAACCTGGAATGATCCGCGGGCGTGGGCGGGACTCAAGCCGCAATACAAACTCGAGGCGCATCTGATGGTCGAGGAGCCGGAACGGTTCGTGGGGCCGTGGCTCGCGGCCGGAGCGAAACGGATCATCGTGCATATCGAAACCTTGAAACCGGGACTGCTCGAAGATTTCTCCGCCATGATCCGCGGCGCCGGCGCGGAACTCGCGCTTTCGAGCAATCCCGAAACGCCGCCCGAGGCGCTGCGTCCGTACCTCCGCGCCACAAATTATTTTCAAGTTTTGGCGGTGAATCCCGGACTTGCCGGGCAAAAGTTTCTGCCGATCGTGCTCGAGAAAATAAAATTTTTGCGGCGCGAAGCGCCGGATGCTACAATTGAAGTTGACGGGGGGATCAACCCCGAAGTCGCGAAGGCGGTAAAAGCGGTCGGCGCGGACGCGGTTGCGGTCGCGAGCTACATTCTGGAAAGCGCGGATCAAGGAATGGCGTATGAGGAGCTTACCAGAATTTAAAATTAAAAAATCAAAAATCAAAATGACAGTGTAAAATGTAAAAATTTTATATTTTTTTAATTGTCATTTTTCATTTTGATATTTACATTTTGCATTATCCATCATGGACGATTTACACGAGAAAAAAATACAGTTCTTGGAAGAAATGGCGAATCTCTTGCGCCAAGACGTGATTACATTCGTCTCCGGCGCCGGTTCGGGGCATATTGCCGGACCGCTTGATATGGCGGATATTTTCGCCGCTTTTTATTTCCACATTTTACGCCACGACCCCAAAAATCCCGGCTGGCCGGAGCGCGACCGGCTGGTGCTTTCGAACGGCCATATTTGCCCCGTGCAGTACGCGGCGCTTGCGAGGGCGGGGTACTTTCCGCATGAAGAATTGAAAACGTTGCGGCATATCAACACTCGGCTCCAGGGTCATCCTCATAGAAAAGCGCTTCCAGGGGTCGAAACCACATCGGGGCCTTTAGGATCCGGAATATCGCAAAGCATAGGAATGGCGCTTGCCGCGAAACTCGATGGTAAAAAAACCCGCATCTACTGCTTGACCTCCGACGGCGAGCACGAAGAAGGAAACACCTGGGAAGCGGTGATGTTCGCCGCGAAAAACAGATTGAACAATCTTACGGTTGTCGTCGACAGGAACAATATCCAGATAGACGGATTCACCGAAGATGTGATGCCGCTCGATTCTCTTGCCAAAAAGTATGAAGCGTTCAACTGGCACGTCGTGCAAATCAACGGCCACGACCTTCATCAGATCATCGGAGCGGTAGCCGAAGCGCACGCTATTTACGAGAAACCCACGGTTATTATCGCTCACACTATCGCCGGGAAAGGCGTAAGTTTTATGGAACGGGATTATCTGTGGCACAGCAAGCCGTTCAAGCCCGGGGAAGCGGACAAGGCGCTTGATGAATTAAAAGAGGATCGTGGTAAGATATTGGCGGGACACAGAGAATAGTATAATGCAAAATTAAAAAATCAAAAATCAAAATGAAAATGTAAAATCGGTAAATTATAAAGTCGTGTCTGCAGGACTCCACAATTTTGCATTTTGATCTTTGCATTTTGCATTTTTACCATGAAGATCATCAACATAATTTTAGGCCTCGGGACGGCGATCATTATCGGCGCGTTGATTCACTTGGGCATTCGGGCGTTTCACCCCGAGCCGAAATCTCCGTACGATGCAGGCAGGTATCCGAAGCCGGTTCTCTACCAAGAGTTCAATTGTGATAAAAGCGACGCGCAGTGCGTTGCCGATCGGAACGCTTTTTATAAAGAACAGCAAGCGCGGCAAGAAGAGATGGACAAGCAAAACAGAGCGTACGAGCAAGAAATGAAAGTGTACAATAGCGATGTTTTCGTGGCCGCGAATATCGTGGGCATCGTGGTGTTTGTGGCGGGATTCCTGGTGCTTTTCCGAACCGCGATTGCGAGCCGGAGTGTGCCGATTGGCGTGATGGTCGCGGGGCTCTACGGCATCATCTACGGCTATGCCCGCGGCTGGAACAGCGTGAACGACCAGCTGAAGTTTTTTGTCGGGCTCGCGGTTGCGTTATTGGTGGTAGGTGGTAGTATGTGGTTAATGGAACGGTACGGCAAAGGCAAAGGGCGAAACGCAAAAGGCGCATAAACACCATGTCTTTCGAAAAAGAGGGTTCTTCTTCCGCGTATCACCAGCACGAATCGTGGGAGTTTATCATGGCGGTTCCCATCCTCCCGTTTCTCTTGTTGGATTCTATCCTCGAATAAACCGACTGAATCATGAGCCCGGAATCTCAAAAACTTTTGATGGACGTCTTTTCGATCCTCGGCTTCTCCGAAGAGGAAAAGGGCAAGGCGCTTCTGGATTTCAAGAAAAAAATAGCGGCGGAGGTTTTGAAATCCATCAAACCAGAGCTTCCGGAGGAATACCGAAACTTTCTTGCCAAAGAGGGCTCGCGGGTCACCGATCCGCGGCATCCGATGGTGGTGAAGATGAAGGCCTTCCTCCAAGAGCTTCACAGCAAAGAAGAATACCAGGCAAAGGAGAAGAAATCCTTTATCGGGATTTTTAAGGACTACATAGAGTATATGAAGCAGGGAGTGAACGCGGAAACCGCAGTCCTCCTCGACCAGAAGACCAAAGACGTTTCGTAGAAGAAACACCGTTGTCTATGGAATATAAAAGCAATAAGGGCTTCGCCCCGATCATTATTATCATTTTTGCCGCTCTCATTTTTGGCGGCGGAGCCGCGTATTACGCGAAGAGAGCGAAGATTCGGCCGATAGCTACGGTGTGCACCGCGGAGCAAAAGCAATGTCCCGACGGCAGTTACGTTTCGAGAATGGCGCCGAGCTGTGAGTTTGAAAAGTGTCCGGCGTGGGTAGCCGAAGAGAGCGCTTCAACGCCGGAGAATATAAAAGTCGTTCCTCCTGGCGCGGCGAGCACAAGCGGGGTCTTGCCGCCAGCCGCGGCTCAAGACAAGTATGCTGATTGGGAGAAGTATCAAAATCTCAAGTACGGGTTTTTCCTTAAATATCCCAAGGATCATACACCCTATGCGCGTCTCGACGGCGAGCGCAAAACGTTGGTGTCCGCAGACGCCTTTGCCGATGTCATTATGGTGGCAGAAAACGAACAGGCGCTTTTCTCGGCTCCGGCGCAAGCGGTTGTTCTGAAGATCGCCATGGTGAACGAAGATATGCGGCTTGACGACTGGGTGGACCGGAATTTATCAAAATATGTTCTCGCCGTGAATGGCATTTCCCGCAAAAACAGAACGGTTGCCGGCAAAGCCGCTGTGGAAATAACCCAGCAAGCCCAGGGCATAAATTCTCCGCACAAAATTATCGTCATCCAGCCGGGGAACTTTTTTGTCGTCATAACCGAAAGCGCCCCAAACAACCTGTTGGACCAGATTTTCGGAACGTTCAAGTTTATAAACTAGCTTTTAGGCGCTTGACGTTGCCCCTGGCTACTCTACACTAAAATTATGACTATCGATGAGCTTGGCAAAATAGTGGCAGAGCTTGCGAAGAGCGTGGACAGGTTGACATTAGCCTCGGAGCGAGAATTCGCGATTGTCCACAAGGAGTTTGAAAAATTAACTCTTGATTCCGAAAGGAAGTTCGCCGCCGTACACGGAGAGATTGAAAAACTGGCCGTTGCTTCACAAAAAGAATTTACTGCCATCAGAAGCGAGATGGGCACCAAAGAGGGTACCAAAACTGTTTTACGTGTCGTTGAGGGCGTTGATCTGCACTTATCGTCATATGCCTCTCATTGGTCGGAAGACTTTTCAAAGTTGCATGATTAGGTGCAGGAACTTGATAACCGCGTGAAGTTCCTTGAGAAGACCAAGGCAAACTGATAGAAACTTATGCTTCTTCGCAAAGGCCTCGCGCCGATTTTCATAATCGTCACCGAGTAGTTTGTGGTAAAATAATAGGGTGCTGAACCCTGACGCAAAACTTTCGGAGAAAGTTTTTGAACCCGACATAGACCAAAAGCCGACTCGTGACGGCTACGGCGTGGGCTTGGTGCTCGTTGGCGAAGAAAATCAAAACGTCGTTGCTTTGTGCGCCGATCTCACGGAGTCCACGCGCGCCGAGCAATTTGCCAAAAAGTTTCCGGAGCGGTTTTTCGAGTGCGGCGTTGCCGAACAGAATATGGCGACTATCGCGGCCGGCCTCGGCGTTTCCGGAAAGATCCCGTTCATATCTTCGTACGCCACTTTTTCTCCCGGCCGGAACTGGGAGCAGATTCGGACAACGATCGCGTACAACGATTCGAACGTGAAGATCGGAGGGCATCACGCCGGAATTTCGGTGGGACCGGACGGCGCGACCCACCAAGCAACCGAAGACATCGCCATGATGCGCGCGCTTCCCAATATGAAGGTATTCGTGCCGTGCGACGCGATCGAGGCGAGGAAAGCGACTCTCGCCGCCGCGCAAATCTGGGGGCCGATTTATTTGAGGTTCGGCCGCGAGAAGTCGCCGGTCATAACGTCTGACCTCACGCCGTACACTCCGGGGAAAGCGGAAGTTTTTTGGGAATCGCGAGGCGCTGATGTTTTGATCGTCGGCTGCGGCGGTCTCCTTTATAATGCTTTGCTTGCGGCGCGCGATTTAGAAAAAGAGAAAATTCACAGCGTTGTTCTGAATTGCCACACCATCAAGCCAATCGATGATAAAAAAATTGTCGAATTGGCGCGGAAATGCGGAGCGGTCGTGACGGTTGAGGAACATCAGGTAAGCGGGGGATTGGGCGGTGCTGTGGCCGAAGTTCTCGCGAAGCATGCGCCGACGCCAATGGAGTTTGTGGGTATGCAGGATACCTTCGGGGAATCCGGCCCGCCAGCTCAACTTTTAGAAAAATATGGCATGGGAGCGAAAGACGTTAAAGCGGCCGTGCATAAGGTATTGAAAAGAAAGAAATAGTGTTACAATAAAATCCATGAAGCAAGATTTTAGTGAATTAGTTGAGTACTTGGATAAAAAGTTTCAGGAAACTGCCAGCAAGCAAGACATTGCTAGATTAGAAGGACGCATTGAAGGATTGGATAGGGCAATTACAACAGTTGACGAACGGGTTGATCATCTGGAACATAGTTTTGAAGATTTGCGCGGTGATTTTAGAAACTTACAGATCGCTATTGATGCCTATGCTTACAAAGCCGACACTTATTTTCAAGAAATGGTACTGCTCTCAAGGAAGGTGGATCGTTTGGAGCGATGGATCCATCAGGTTGCGGAGAAAGTGGGCATTGATCTTAAAGTAGAGTGATCAAAAAAATCAAAGGCCAATACGTGGTTCTTTCCGAGACGACGGGTAGAAGGTTCGGAACATACGATACGAAAATGGAAGCCGAGCGGCGCCTGCGGCAGATTGAGTTTTTCAAACACTTGAAAAGTAGCCCGTCTCTGGGGAAGAATCTTAAGAGAAGATCATTATTGCGATAGTTACGCCTGCGGCGATTTGTTAGAGGTTTTGTTTCCGTTCGATTCTTGACACCTGACACTTGATACTTGAAACTTAAATTATGTTTGACGTCATAGCCATCGGCTCGGCGACGAGGGATAACTTTTTGGAAGTTGATTTTAAGACCATTCCTTGGCCGAAGACACCCTCAAGGCGTGCGTATGCTCTACCGCTCGGCGAGAAACTGGAGGTGAAAAGAGTTCTTTCTACTGTCGGAGGCAATGCCGTTAACGCAAGTGTTACTTTCGCGCGGCAAGGATTTAAGGCCGCTGCGGTGGCAAAAATCGGGTGTGATTTTGGCGGCGAGGATCTCAAGCATCGCCTGAAAAAAGAAGGCGTGAATGTGGATTTGATTGCCTGCGCACCAAACCTTTCAACCGCATACTCCGCGCTTTTACTGCAGAAAGGCGAAAGAACCATTTTGGGCTACCACGGCGCCTCCGACTCGTTTGCGATGAGCGATATGCTTGCATCGCCGAAGCAAGGCGAAGGCGGGCGACTAGCTCATATGAAGGCAAGGTGGTGGTACATGTCACTCGCCGGAGAATCGGATAAAATGCTCAAGCCAATGCTTGGGTTCTCAAGGAGAAAAAAAATTGCTGTCGGTTTTAATCCGAGCGGCCATCATCTTCGCCATCGGAAAAGGGACGTGTTGTCTTCTCTTCGGGATATTTCATTTTTAGTCGTGAATGATGAAGAAGCGGCGATGATGACGGGGGTGCCCTGGAAAAAAGAAAGGCAAGTTTTTAAAAAACTTGACGCGCTTATGCCCGGCATTCTTGCGGTTACCGAGGGGCCGAAGGGGGCAACCATATCGGACGGGCGTTTTGTCTACAAAGTCGGAACATTCAAGGAGAAAAAACTGGTTGACAGAACAGGCGCGGGAGACGCGTTCGGTTCGGGATTCGTCGCGGGGCTCATGCGCCGCGGCATTACTTTGAAAAATATCCCGAACGTGAAGCCGGATGATATTCGCTACGCCGCGCGGCTTGCGACCGCGAACGCCACTTCCGTTGTCGAACGAATCGGCGCGACGGAGGGAACGCTGACAAAAAAAGAATTTCTCAATCCGAGGTGGAAACATCTTTCCATCTCCGTAAGAAAAATATGAGGGGAACAGGGGGCGACTATTTGGCTCCGATCTTGCAAGTCGGGCCGGAATTTCTCAAACATCTCGACGCCGTTATGGTGGAGCGGGTGGGGCGCGAGGGCGTTTTGGAACGAGTTGCCAACGAAAACGAAGTGATTATCGAGAGGGCTCTCGCGGGCATTGGCGTCGAAAACAAGAACGATCCGGGCATTATCCGGGCTTTTTTACGGAAAGTCATTATCGATAACGAAACCCAGCTTCTCAAATACGTCGACGAGCAGAAAGGGAAGGATGAGTTCGAGCGGGAAGCATCGCTCGCGAGAAAAATCGCGCGGGTCGGAAAAGGGTTTTTTCTGAAAAAGGACTACGGCATGGCAATTCTCGAAAAAAGACCGCCGGAGCATCTGATGGAGTTTTTCGGCTACAAAACGGTCGGCGAACTTCTTGCGCACCACAAAATCGAAGAAATATTCAGCGCGCTTCGGTTTATGGAATCCGACGAGTGGATGCACGAAACCTTCGAAAGAGCGTACAGCGGTCTTACCCCGGCCGACTTTGAAGAGCGCGATATCGAGCTCCGGGTGCTGGGGCCGGAATGGCGCGAAGTGGCGGAAAAATTCGTCGCGAAAAAGCACCACAACGTGAGCCATCTGAAGGAGTTCGGCGTCATCTTTCTGAACCCAATAAAAAAAGACGTGCCCGGAAAGTTTCTGCGCGACTTCGCCCTTTTGTTTCACTATTTCCACGAGATCGAATTTTATTCTAAACTCTTCCGCCGTTACGCGGCGAACCACGGATTCGCCGAGCGCCTCAAATCCCTCTTGCGAGGCGACGTAAAAGAAGTGGAGCGGATGGAAGACGGCGAGTGGCTCATCGTTCAGCGTTATTTGTGGAAAGAGAATCCGCGGGATCCCCGTTTGTTCCTTCCGCGCGTCAATCCGGAGTCGATGCATTGGTTTCGCGGCGAGCGGGACATTGTAGAATTAGGGGAAGCGGAGAAAAATATGAAGCTCGCGTTGTGGAACAATTTGGACTGGGTGGGGCTTATCGTCCACGATGACGGCGGACTCGTCAGTTTCGATCTTGAAGACAATGCCATGGCCGAGGTCTCCGCCGCCGAAGGCAAAAGAGAGTTTTTCAGCTATCATCAGAGAGAGGCCTTGTGGACCAGGATTTTCGCGGAGTACGTCGGCGGAGAATTCGAGATGGAGAAACTGCTTATCGAAAACTTTGAAAAGGGCTCAATTCTTTTTCCGAAGTTAAACATGTTTTAATAACACCATGAGAACGTTATCCGACATTTTACATGATACCGTCTCCGGAGGCGTGGCAATCGGCCACTTTAATATTGCCGATATCACGGCCTTGCGGGCTATTTTTGATGCGGCGCGAGAAACATCGAAACTTCGAAATGTTACCGTGCCCGTCATGATCGGCGTCTCGGAAGGAGAGCGTGATTTTATCGGTCTCGAACAAGCCGTTGCGTTGGTGAAGAGCTTGCGCGATGAATGCGATTATCCCGTTTTTATCAATGCCGACCACACGCACTCTTTGGATAAAGTAAAAGAAGCGGCGCTTGCCGGTTATGATGAAATTCTTTTCGACCCCACACCCAACTTCGTTGGGAGAGGGGCAAGCGGTTCACAATCGTCACTCGAAGAGAGTATTAAGCTGACGCGACAGGCGGTGGAAATCGTAAAGTCGATCAATCCGAATATTCTTGTTGAGGGCGAAATCGGTTACATCGGAAGTTCGTCGGAGGTGATGGAAAAGAGGCCCGAGGGGATCGAGCTTACCACTCCGGAGGAAGCGGCGCAATTCGTCAAAGAAACCGGCGTGGACGTTCTGGCCCCTGCCGTAGGCAATATGCACGGTTTACTCCGGCAAATGGTCGAGGGCAAAGAGCATAAGAAATTAGACATAGAGCGCATTCGCGCGATCAAAGAATCCGTGAGAATTCCGCTTACGCTTCATGGCGGCTCGGGCACGGCAGACGAGGACTTTGTGGCGGCGATCAAGGCAGGCATCAACATCATTCATATCAACACGGAAATCCGCATCGCCTGGCGGCGCGGCGTGGAGGAGGGGCTCGCAAAAAATCCCGACGAAGTGGCGCCTTACAAAATCCTCCCGCCGGCATACGAAGCAATCAAAAAGATTGCGCTCGCGAGGTTGAAACTTTTTAACAACAGATAGTTTTTGTAACCTGCCGACCTCTTTTCAGAACCGCGGTTCGCTCGCTCCAGCGGCTCGCGCCCGCTGCCTCTCGGCAATTCGACTCCAACTGCGGTCGGAGACCAATCTCGAATTGCCTCCGAGAGCTTCTTCAAAGAGATCGGCAGGTTGCACTGCTGTGTAATGTATAATCTTGATCATGTCATTGAGCAAGCGGAAAGACTTAGCCACAAACTTGAGGTGCTTTCGAATATAAAATCCGGAAAAGAAGCTGTGGTGTATAGAGTGATGCTGGACGGCCATTTGGCGGCGATGAAGGTCTATAAAAATCCGGAAGAAAGAAGTTTTAAGAATACGGGAACGTATCTAGCGGGAAAGTATTATCGAAGACCATCGGAGAGAAGAGCGATTGCAAAAAACAATAAGTTTGCAAAAAAGCTGAAACACGAGAACTGGGTTAAGAGGGAGTTTTTTATGCTGAAAAGATTGTTTGATCTTGGGGCCAACATTCCCAAACCGATTTTGCAAATAGACAGTGCTATTTTTATGGAATTACTTGGGGATCGACGCAATGTAGCTCAGCGTCTGTGCGACGTTGTATTGGATGGCGCTGAAGTCAAGAAAGCTTTTAACGCGGTGCTTAAGAGCATAGAAATTTTTTGGAATTTCGGAATAGTCCACGCAGATCTTTCGGAATACAACATCCTCTGGTGGAAATCTAAGCCCTATATCATCGATTTCCCGCAATCCATAGACAGGAGAACGCATCCGAGTTCGCGAGAAATTTTGGAGAGAGATTTGGGGAATATCGTGAAGTATTTCGGTAAGTACACAAAAGTAGACGTGGCTGAAGTTAAAAATAGGCTTGGATAAGGATAGAAAATAAAACAGCCCGCGTTGCTTTTCAGAACGAGGGCCACGCGAGATCAATTCTAGGAAAACCAGACTTTCAAGCTTTTGAACCCAAATGGGTTTTGCGGTCTGTGGGCCGAGCGGAAAACGATGAAATGCAGGTGATCGCGGTCGGTCCAGCCGCTTTTGCCGACGAGCCCGATCTGATCGCCCTTGCGCACGAGTGATCCCGTGCGAAGGCCACGGGCGGCGACAGAGTTCTTCGCGAGGTGGCAACATTGGGAATACTCGCCGTCCGCGTGCTCGATGGTAATCAAATTGAGAGCATCCCGAAATTCCTCACCATCGCCCCAGGTATCAGAGCTTTCTTTCACCTCCACGATCTTCCCGTCTCGCGTGGCGAGCACCGGCGTTCCGTCGGGGACCAGGAAATCGATAGCCCAGCGGAACGGCCCGATATGCGTCTGCGGACTCCTGGCACAGAGGAATACGTCCGTCTCATAGAGTTCGTTTTGCGAAATGCCGGTGGCGAACTCCCGTCCGCGATGCGCGACTTCATTGTCTCTTGTCAAGGGTAGGGAATACGCGCCTCGCGCCGCTTCTTCGTCCCAGAGAGGATCATTCGCCGACTTCCGCAACGCTTCCATATTCATATTTCGGAATTTTCCTTTCATGGTTTTTGACGATGTTCTGGTATAAGCATAGTATTTTACTCGCGGCGCGGCAACGTTGACACCGCGAATATTATACGCCATAATTTATCCAGCTTTTTGCTTTTGAAAGAGGTGAGAAATGGCGAATGGATTTCGTGAAATCTGGATTGGCGAGCCAATTATGCGCTCGACGGAAACGTACGGAGGCGGTCATATCTTCGTAGTGGTAGCCAATCCCTTGGGAGTTACGCTCGAAGACGCGCCCAGGCACAGGGATGAACGCGTGTGGGGAACAAACCACATGAGCGAAACCGAGGAGTCGTGGCAAAAGTTTTGCCACGAGGTTGGTCTCGAAGAGTTTTTCTTTCAGCCGACGTATGGGCTTATCTCAAAGGTCGAGAGGTGCGTGTTGATTGTCGAGGACTACGTGAAGACCATTTCCATCGCGCTCGAAAAGCTCCGTTTGTCGCGTCACAACCCAGGGTTTCGCGAGGGGCAAGATCCGCACCTTGCGCGACTCATCTGGCTGGACTATTGGTTTCGCTGGGCCCTGGCGAACTGCAGGATGCCAGTCATCTACAACGAATAGATCGAGTCGCTCACACGATTCGGCCGAGCCTTACCCGCTCGGCCATTATTGTTTTTATAAATCTTACTGAGTTGATTTAAATAAGAGATGGGCTTTTCTTTGTGAGGCATTAGGAGGTTTTTATCAAGCGCGAGATGTTGTTTCGCAAGGAGCTCTCGGAGCCCTGATTTGCTTGGTCTCCGCGTAGCGGAGAAATCAGGGCGAGAGGCAGGCGGATTTTTCCGCTGGAGAAAAATCACGCCGGTCCTTGCGAAATAATATCGAGCGTTACTTGACTCCTGACTCTTAACACTTGACACTTAACTTATGTACCGCGACCTTTCGAAGAAAAAGTGGCAGGAGTGGTGGAAGGTAAGCAAAAAAGACAAGCCGGATGTTTTGATTCTGTGGGGAATTTTTAAGAGTATCGCGGAAGAGGGGTTTTGGTCGGTGCCGGATTTTTTGATGCATCATTTTGAACCCCATCTGCAAAATATCCGCAAGCTTAGCTTGCCGCATGCCTTTATCGGGGAACGGAACGGGGTCAAAGTTGCCGTGAGCCACGCTTACGGCGGAGCGTTCAGCTTGGATCAGGTGATTCAGTATTCCAAAATCGGCGCGAGAACCGTGGTTCTCATCGGGCATTTTGGAGGGCTTCAGCCGGGTCTCAAAGTCGGCCAGATATTTATTCCTTCATCGGCGTATCGTTCCGACGGCGCGAGTTTCCATCTTCTGGGAAAAGAAGATCGTTTTGTCTACCCGAGCGAAGAAATCGAAAATTGGTTGAAAAGTTATCTGAAGCAAAAAAGAATTCCGTATACGACGGGAGTCATCAAAACGGTGTCGACGATGGCGGGGCAGACCGGCGATATGATCGACGAATGGAAGCGGGGCGGGTTCGCGGGGCTTGATCTCGAGTCGGGCGTGGTGTTCTCCGCCGCAAAAAAGCTAGGATTCAAAACAGTCGCCATCTTGCACCATTCGGACCACGTTGGCGGAGGCAAACTTTTGAGCCACGCCACCAAATCCCAAAAAGAAGCGAAAAAGAAAGCGAGGAAACTTTTGGTTGACTTGGCGCTCCGGATTGCCGATAAATTTGGAAAAATTGGAGGAAAGCCGTAGAAACCAGTCTATTATCTTCGTGCGGTTGCGGAATTTTTAAGCTTCTGCTAAATTATCATAGTAATAAAGTCATGGATTTATCGGTCAAACCAAGAGAAAAGTTTGGAAAAGCGGTGAAACAGCTCCGGCGCGCGGGGCTTATTCCCGCCGAGCTTTACGGACACGGAACAAAGAACATCCACGTTTCCGTGCCCGTCAGGGAGTTCGCCAAAGTGTTCAAGGAAGCGGGCACCAATACGGTGGTGAATCTGCTGGTCGACGGCAAGAAACAGCCCGTTCTTATTCAGGATATCGAGAGGAATTATTTGAGCGACGAAATCGCTCACATTGATTTTTATCAGGTGCGGATGGACGAAAAACTGAAAGCAAAGATTCCCCTGGAGTTCGTCGGCGAGTCACCGGCCGTCAAGGAAAAAGCCGGTATCTTAAATAAAGCGATGACGGAAATCGAGGTCGAGGCTCTGCCTTCGGACCTGCCTCATCGTTTCAGCGTTGATCTTTCTCGCCTTCTTGATCTGAACCAGAGTATGTACGTGAAAGACATCGCCGTTCCGAAAGGGGTCGAGGTATTGGTTGATCCGGAAACAGTTGTCGCGACTATCACCCCACCCGTAGCGGAAGAGGAGAAGATCGAGGCGCCTGTTGTTGACGTAACGGCGGTTAAGGTGGAGACGGAGGAGAAAAAAATGGAACGCACCGCGGAGAAAGAGCAAAAAGAGCAAAAAGAGTAATAGGGTCGTTGGGGGCGGCGGATTTTGATAAAATAATAGTAAGCCGTTGCGGCTTCTTGAAATGGGAAAACTTCTTAAACCCAGGGTTGTGAGGGACATATCCTCGAAGGGAGGCGACGCTTTCACTCGTTTGCCGTATCGTCTTAATCTTTCGAGCGAGAAGATCGTGAGAATGAAGTTGAGTGTCGCTCTCAAGGCGGTCATCGTGGCCGGCTCGTTTTTGCTGTTCGTTCTCGGGTCGGTCACGGCGCCGACGATATTCCTGCAGGCCGCCGGCTCTTCGAGCGAAGAAGAGCGGCAGGCGCTCGAAGCGAAGCTTGCGGAACTGGAGGGTCAAATCAACGCGTACGAGAACCAAGTGACGAGCTACAAACAGCAGGGCAAAACCCTCAAAGGGGAGATAACGACTTTGAACGGGAAAATTGCCAAGCTCAATCTGCAGATTCAGGCGATTACCTTGACACTCCGCGAACTCAACAAAAAAATCGGCGAAACCCAGACCCAGATCGTTACCACCGAGCAGGGGATAGATTCCAAACGGGCAACGCTCGCGGGGCTTTTCAAAAACCTGTACGAAGACGAGCGCGTGTCGCTGGTAGAACTGTTTCTCAAAAATCCCCGCCTCTCCGACTTTTTCAGCGACCTTAATAACACCGCTCTCGTACAGAACAACCTTCGCTTGGCGATAGAGCAAATTACCGATTTGCGGAATCAGCTCAAAGAAAAGCAAGACCAGTTTTATTTGGCCAAGGCGGACGCGGAAAGCGTGCGGGTGTACCAAGCCGCTCAAAAAATCGAAGTGGATTCGGTGAAAGCGGAAAAAAATAAGCTTCTTGATATCACGAAAGGTCAGGAGTCAAAGTATCAGGCCCTTCTGAAACAAACCAAAGAAACCGCCGCTCAAATCAGAAGCAGGATCTTCCAGCTTTTGGGCGGAGGCGAGTTGAGCTTCGAAGAGGCGTATAAATATGCCAAGCTCGCCGGCGCGGCGACCGGGATCAGGCCGGCATTGCTCCTGGCGGTTCTTGACAGAGAATCCGCGCTTGGGCAAAACGTCGGGAGATGCAATTACAAAACCGCGATGAGTCCTTCCAGCCAGGCTCTTTTTCTTGAAATTACGAAGTCCCTGAACATCAATCCCGAAGTGGTGACGGTTTCTTGCCCGAATCGCGACGGCGTCTATGGGGGAGCCATGGGGCCGGCGCAATTTATTCCCTCGACGTGGAATTTGTATAAAAAAGGAATTTCGAGTGTGACAAAAAATGATCCGCCGTCGCCCTGGAACAACTCCGATGCGTTTGTGGCGACGGCGCTGTATCTCAAAGACGCGATGGCCGGTTGCGTTTCCGTGTACAGTTCGGAAGCGAGCCGCGAGCGGTGCGTCGCCGCCAAGTATTATGCCGGCGGCCGGTGGAGGAGTTATCTGTGGACCTACGGCGAGGCCGTGGTGAACCGCGCGCGGAGCTTCCAGAGCGACATCGATACGATTACGGGGTGAGGGCAAAGATGCGCCCCGCGCAGTCCTTTCGGAAACGACCTCGACTTGCCTTGCCGCTGGAGCAAATCGAGGTCGTTTCCGAAAACACACCGTGGCAGGGTGCGCTAAGCGGGAGTGCTGCCACGATCAAGAACATCCATTTGACACCCGACACCTGACCCTTGATACTATAACCAATGCCCCGCGACCACTTCAAAAAAATCAAACTCAAGAATGGCCTCCGCGTTCTTTTGATCCCTCGCCCCCAGAGTTTGGCGGCGAGCGTTTTAATTTTGGTTGAGGCCGGTTCAGAATATGAAACGAAAAAAATAAACGGCCTCTCGCACTTCCTCGAACACATGATGTTCAAAGGAACGGTGAACAGACCGAAGCCGGGAATGATCGCGGAAGAGCTCGCCGCGCTCGGCGCGCAGTCGAATGCCTTTACCGGCCAGGAATACACCGGCTATTGGGCCAAAGCCGAAAGCCACAAAGTGGAAAAAATTCTTGAGATCGTCTCCGATCTCTACCTCAACCCCATTTTCAACCCGGAAGAAATCGAAAAAGAGCGGGGAGTCATCATCGAAGAGATCAATATGTACGAAGACACTCCTATGCGGAGCGTGCAGGAGCTGTTTACGTCGCTTCTCTACGGAGATCAACCGGCGGGATGGGACATCGCGGGCAAAAAAGAAATCATCAGAAAGCTTTCGAGAAACGATTTTATAAACTACCGCCGCGTTCGTTATGTCGCTCCGAGAACTTTGGTGGTCGTTGCCGGAAATTTCAATCCGCAAAAAATCGAGCGGCAGATTCGCGAGCTCTTTGGCGGTCTCAAAAAGCGGGGCGCTCCCTCGAAGCCGAAAACCAAAGAACGCCAAACGAAGCCGGGGTTGCTTCTTAAACACAAGAGTTCCGACCAAAGCCACTTGGTGCTTGGCGCGAGGGCGTTCGACATTTTCGACAAGAGGCGATACGCCCTGCAAGTTCTCTCCGACGTGCTGGGCGGAGGAATGAGCTCGCGGCTTTTTCGGAGGGTGCGCGAAGAGCTCGGCGCGGCGTATTACGTGAACGCCGGGGCCGATCTCTATCTCGATCACGGATACCTCGCCGTTTCCGCCGGAGTGGACCACGGCAAAATAGAAAAAGTGATTGAAGCCGTGATGAGCGAACTTTTGAGGATCAAACGGGAGCTGGTCGGAGAGAAAGAGCTTCAGAAATCGAAAGACCACTTGGTTGGCAATCTGATTCTTGACCTTGAGACCGCGGATGAGCTCGCGGCATTCTACGGAAGCCAGGAGATATTGACTGCTAGCATACTGCCGCCGGGCAAATTAATCGACAAAATTTATGGGGTGAGGGCGGAGGAAATAAGGAGCGTGGCGAACTCGATCCTCAAGAACAACCGGCTCAATTTGTCTATCATCGGTCCTTATAAAGAAAGCAAAGCCGTATCTTTTAAGAGGCTTTTAACGTTATAGATATAAAGTAATCAATGGACGGAAGAAACTTCGAGATTTCCTGGATTAGTCTTTGGCGGCTCCTGTTCTTCGGGGTTTTTGTTTTTGTGCTCTTCCAAGGGAGCCAGATACTTTTGGGGTTGTTTTTGGCGATCATCATATCCTCGGGGCTCGATGTTATAGTTGATTTTTTGGAAAGACATGGGATACCGAGGACGCTCGGCGTCATTTTGATTTTCCTTTTCGGGCTTATCCTTCTCATCATTTTGGTCTATGCCGTTTTGCCGCTCGCAATCGTTGAGTTGAACACCATATTTTCCGGTCTCAATCAATCATCGACGAATAGTTTGCTAAAATCCCTCGTGAACATCAAAACCTCCCAGTCCGCGGGAGCGCTCTTGAGCAAGCTCTCTTCCGACTTTTTCTCCGGCGGCGTATCGCCCCTGGACTTCTTCTCGAAAACCCTCGGCAGTTTCGGACTGGCAATCGCTGTTTTAGTGAGTTCGTTCTATCTTAGTTTAAGCCGCGACGGCGTTGAGAGATTTATCAAGACCGTTTTCCCGCCGGATTATGAGAAAATGGCCTTGAGGATTTACGAGCGATCCCGCAAGAAAATCGGTTTTTGGTTTCAGACCCAAGTTTTCCTTAGCTTTGTTATGGGGATCCTCGTTTGGGTTAGTCTCCTTATCTTGGGAGTAAAGCACGCTTTTATCGTTGGTATTCTGGCGGGAATTTTCGAGTTGATGCCGTTTGTCGGCCCGATTCTCTCCGGGGCCGTGGCAGTAATTATGGCTTTGAGCACTTCCGCGTCCCTCGCTTTATATACCTTGCTCGTGTTCCTGGCGCTTCATCAGTTTGAGTCCCATGTGCTTGTGCCGATTTTGACACGGCGGACCGTTGGTCTCCACCCGGTCATTGTGATTGTCGCGCTTCTCATAGGAGCGGAAGTCGGTGGATTTTTAGGGGTTCTGATAGCCGTTCCCGCCGCGGCTGTCTTTCAGGAAATAATAGACGAGTGGTCCACAAGAAAGAGAGCGGCGCCTGAGCCGGCGCTGTAATCCGCAGAATGAGCGAAAAAAAGTTTTATATCACGACCGCTATTGATTACGTCAATGCCCCGCCTCACCTGGGGCACGCCCTTGAGAAGATTCAAGCGGACGTTTTGGCGAGATTCCATCGCGCGCGCGGGCGCGACGTTTTCTTTTTGACGGGCACCGACGAGCATGGAGCAAAAGTCTTTCGGGTAGCAAAAGCGGCCGGCAAAGAGCCGAAAGTTTTAGCTGAGGAAATATCAGAAAAGTTTAAGTCGCTTAAAAAAGCTTTTAACTTGTCCTGGGACGATTTTATCATCACGACGGATAAAGAGCGTCACTGGCCCGGAGTTCGGCTTATGTGGGAGAAGCTGGTTGAATCCGGAGATATTTATAAGGCCAAATATAGGGGGTTGTACTGTGTTGGTCACGAAGCGTTTATAACAAAGAAAGAATTAGTTGATGGCAAGTGTCCAGATCATCAGCGCGAGCCCGAGCTTGTCGAGGACGAAAATTATTTTTTCCGGTTGTCCAAGTATACAAAAGAAATAGAATCGAGAATAAAGAACAAAGAATTAAAGATTGTACCAGAGACAAGGGCCAATGAGATTCTTTCTCTCGTTGAAAACGAAGGATTGGAAGACGTTAGCTTTTCTAGGTCTCGAGAAGCTATGCCATGGGGAGTGCCGGTGCCAGGCGACGAGTCGCAGACAATATACGTTTGGTGTGACGCTTTGACAAACTACTTATCCGCGGTCGGTTACGGCCGAAACGAAAACTATAAATTGTTCTGGCCCGCAGACGTCCAGGTGATAGGAAAAGATATTCTACGTTTCCATGCTGCCATTTGGCCGGGAATGTTGCTTTCGGCGGGATTAGAATTGCCGAAAATCCTTTTCGTACACGGCTTTATTACTGTTGATGGCGGGAAGATGTCCAAGACGGTTGGAAATGTTATAAACCCATTATCCTTGGTTGAAAAGTACGGCACGGATGCCGTTAGGTATTATCTCTTGCGTGAGATACCGGCATATGGAGACGGGGACTTCAGTATTTCGCGGCTCGAAACCGTATACAACGCCGATTTGGCGAATGGCCTTGGCAATTTCGCGGCGCGGGTGCTTGCGCTCGTAGAGCGCGATGCAAATTTACAAATACATGCGAATGATGCGAATACACTTTTAGACAGCGAAATACAAACTGAAATCGAAAAGACGAAGGAGGTAGTTTACAAAAAAATAGAGGAATTCAAACTGCACGAGGCGCTCGCGGAGCTTTGGAGCTTGATGGCATTCGGCGACGCATACGTGAACAGAGAAGCCCCGTGGAAATTGAGCGGCGCGGCGAAGGAAAAAGCGTTGTTCAATCTTGTGGTGCTTCTCGACAATATCGCCGCAATGCTTCTGCCGTTTCTACCGGAAACATCGGAGAAGATTACCAAGAGCATCGAGTGGAATGGAAATAAGCTTTTTATTAAGAAACTAGAGAACTTGTTCCCGCGCCTAACGCCTAAAATACTAAAATGATCGTTTCCATTATAGCATAATATTATGTTATAATGGAAGAGTTTTAAGTTTAGATTTCGGAATGAAGTTTTGATTAAAAAAGCGTCCCTCCATAGGGACGCTTGTTTCTGGTTGGTGCGGGATAAGGTGTTATTTCCTCGCCGTGAGTAGCGGATCGATTTTTTCGATCCAGAACTTTTTCACTTCCAGCCGCAGATCGTCGGCGTTGCCGTTGTTGTCGATAGTCCAATCGGCTCGGCTCGCGATATTGGGGATATGGATTTCTGTTGAAGCGGTATCCTCGACCTGGAACTGTTCAATGGTCAATTCCGCCTCGCCTTCGCGGCGCCTTTGTTTCGCGCGGTTGTAGCGCGTTTTTTCATCGGCTGTTATCGCGAGGATCAAGCCGTCGAGATCTCTCATCATTGTTTCGTCCGACGGCAATCTCACGGCATCGTAAATCACGATATCCGCTTCGTTTCCAGCCAAACGTTGACGAATCGCACCCGAGAGAGATCCTTCTCCGAAGGCACCCGGCGCTTCCATCACCCTTAAGAGCTTTTGCATATTGGGGCGATTCACTTCTTTATGCCAGAGCTTCAGGGTTGCTTCGAGTATTCCCCGCGACCGATGATGTCCGAACGCCAGGCCTTTTTCGCTTGCGATATGGGCGATGAACTCGGCAACGGTTTCTTTCCCGGCAAGCGGCGGTCCGACGAGTCCAATCAGCACGCGCATATTTTTCCCCCTCGCAATGAATCCGAGAACTGGCTTTATACTACAAAGGTTTCTTTGGCGTTGCAAGCCGGGAATTCCATATTTTGTCCAACCAGCTTATAATTGCGATTGCGCGTATATATTAGTTTCTTGGTCTCAAACTTTTAGCGCAACGAGTTGATTGAAAACCTCGTCTGGTTTTTTCCAGTGTAGCACCTTTCTCGGTCGATAGTTAAGTTCTCGTTCGACCTTTTTTATCTCTCGCGCGGACACTCTTGAGAAATCCGTGCCTTTGGGGAAATACTGCCGGACAAGTCCATTGGTATTCTCGTTGGTGCCGCGCTCCCACGGACTTCCGGGATGGGCGAAGTATACCTGAATACCGGTATCAACCGTAAACTGCTTGTGCCCGCTCATCTCTTTGCCTTGATCGTGCGTGAGGGTCTTTGCAAGCTCGCGCGGCAGGATGCGAAACTCTCGCGCGTATGCTTTCCTCACGCTCTCGGCGTCTTTTGCGGCGAGAGGGACAAGGATGGTTTTGCGCGTGGCGCGCTCGACAAGCGTGCCCAGAGCGGTTCGCTTGTACTTTCCCAGGATGAGATCGCCCTCCCAATGTCCCGGGACAACCCGGCCAGCAACCTCTGCGGGGCGCTCCTCGATAGAGCGCATGTCGGCGATTTTCCCCCGTGTTTCCTCAACATTTCCGCGTCGCTGTTTCTTGCGCCGGTACTTCCTTTCTTGGCGAAGCGCATGGATGAGCGTTCGCTTGAGCTCGCCGCGCGGGAGCACGTAGACGTACTGATAGATTGCTTCGTGCGAGATACGCATGGCCGTATCATCAGGATACTCTTCTCTCATGCGCTTCACGATCTCTTCCGGGGACCAGCATTTCTTGAGTTTGCAGAGAACATACGCGCGGAGACGATCTTCTGCGGTCAATCGACGCTTGCCGCTTCTGCGGGACGAGGCTGATGCGCGGGCACGATTTCCCGCAGAGAACGCCCGATACCCGCTCGTGCCGCTATTTTCTTTCACTTCTCGGGATATACTGCTTGGCGCTCGACCTAATCGCCTCGCTAGCGCCGAAATGGTATCGCCCTGCGCGATGCCTCGGCTGATTTCCTCGCGCTCGGCGGCAGAGAGCCGCCGGTATTGTTTTGTGGTTTGCATACGGATATAGTATATTCATATCCGTTGCGTTAAATTATTGAACCGAAGTTACAAAAAATTTGACTATGATCTAGGTCCTGGTCGCCCCCGTTTTTTGCGGGAGCGGCATTTTTATTGTAAACTTGAGGATTATGCAGTATATCGATACTCATACCCACGTTCAATTCCTGGCTTATGCATCCGATAGAGATGAGGTTTTGAAGCGCGCGAAAACCGCGGGCGTGCGGATGATTACCGTGGGAACGCAAGCGGCGACTTCGGAAACCGGCATTGAACTTGCCGAAAAACACCCGGAAGACATCTGGGCCACCGTTGGGTTCCATCCCGCGCATGCGAACATTGATTGGTTTCATGACAAAAACGAGCAATTAGAAGCAACGCCCGAAACGTTTGACGCGGAAAGATTGCGGGAGCTCGCCCGGCATCCGCGAGTGGTGGCGATAGGGGAGTGCGGGCTGGATTATTACCGAGCGTCAGGCGTCATGCATCAAGCATCAAGGGAAAAGCAGAAAGAAGTTTTTATACAACAGATCGAGATCGCGCGCGAGGTAGGGAAGCCGCTCATGATCCACTGCCGCGAGGCGTTTAGCGACCTTATTGATATTCTTGTCTCTTGTCACATGTCACTTGTTACTCCGCCTGGCGTCATCCACTCCTTCGATGGCACCATCGACGAAGCAAGAGAGTTACTGAATATGGGCTTTTCGTTTACTTTCGCCGGAAATATAACTTTTAAACCGAGGCCCGGCCGACCCATCGCGGCGGATGTCATCAAATTTCTGCCGATAGACAGGATTTTGAGCGAGACCGACGCGCCATACTTGACGCCCGTGCCGCATCGCGGAGAGCGCAACGAGCCGGCCTACGTTGTCGAAGTCGTGAAGAAGCTCGCGGATGTGAAAGGTGTTTCTTTGGAAAAAATGGCCGAGCAGATTATGAATAGCGCCAGAGCCGTTTTCCGCATATAATATTTTTAATGAGTACGTACGACTTCAAGAAGATAGAAAAACGCTGGCAGAAGTTTTGGCTAGATAATAAAACTTTTAAGGCCAGCGATGTATCGAAGAAACAGAAATATTATCAACTCGAAACGTTCCCGTACCCTTCTGCGGCGGGGCTTCATGTCGGCCATCCGAAGGGCTATATTGCCGAAGACATCCATGCCCGCTACAAGCGGATGAAGGGATTTGAGGTTCTCTATACGATGGGATGGGACGCGTTCGGGCTTCCCACGGAAAATTACGCCATCAAAGTTGGCAAGAGTCCGAAGGAAGTCGCCGAAGCTAATGTGAAAAACTTCAAGAGGCAAGTCCAGATGTTCGGACTCTCTTATGATTGGGACAGAGAGATAAACACCTCAAGCCCCGAGTACTATAAATGGACACAATGGATTTTTCTCCAGCTTTTCAAAAAGGGATTGGCGTATCGCGCGAAAGGAAGGGTAAATTGGTGCCCGAAAGATCAAACGGTTTTGGCGAACGAACAAGTGATACAAAAGCAAAGAGCAAGGGGCAAAGAGCAAAGTGTCGTTGCGGTGTGTGAGCGGTGTGAAACCCCGGTTGAGCAGCGCGAGATGGAGCAATGGTTTTTCAAGATTACCGATTACGCGGAGCGGTTGCTGGAAGATTTGAAAGGGTTGGATTGGCCCACTTCGACCATTAAGCGTCAGGAAGATTGGATCGGTCGCTCCGAAGGTGCGGAGCTACAATTTCCAATTTCCAATTCCCAACTTTCTATCAAAGTTTTCACCACTCGGCCGGACACGCTTTTCGGCGCGACGTATATGGTGCTCGCGCCGGAGCATCCGCTTGTTGCCGAGCTCATTGGAGTCAAGGGTCAAGGGTCAAGGGTCAAGAACGTCGAAGAAGTTGAAAAGTATATCACAACAGCGAAGCATAAGACAGAATTAATGAGACAGGAAGAGGCCAAGGATAAGACCGGGGTTGAGTTGAAAGGCGTGAAAGCGATTAATCCCGCAACGAAAGAAGAAATTTCAATTTGGATTGCGGACTACGTTTTGATGGGTTACGGCACGGGAGCGATTATGGCGGTGCCGGCGCATGACGAACGCGACTACGAATTCGCGAAGAAATTCGATCTGCCGATCAAAACGGTGATCGAGCCGGAGACGGGAGATAAAAAGCCCGATGAGCAGTTTCGGAGCAGTATCGTTGCCATCGTGGAGGATCCGAAATCCGGCAAGTTCCTCACGTTGAACTGGGGGCCGAAACTGGGGGGTACGCTTTTTATCGGCGGTGGACGAGAAGGCGGAGAAGATGAGATTGCAACCGCACTTCGAGAAATTCGAGAAGAAACGGGATATACCAACCTTGCTTTTGTGGGAAAAACCGAGAGAATGCACCATCACTATTTTGCTTTCTCTAAAAACGTTCCGCGAAATATTGAGGTGGTCGGGTTGCATTTCCGATTAATAGGGAACGAACAAGAAGCTCAAAACCACGAAGCTCACGAAAAAGGCAACTTCGAGGTTGAATGGCTCACAAAAGAAGAAGTACTGCGGAACATGGAAGACGAGAATCATCTTTTGAGTTTCCGCCGGTTGGTTTTGGGTGAAATTTACACCGGGAAGGGGATTATCACCGGATCGGGGAAGTTCGACGGGATGGATTCCGAGAAAGCAAAATGGGAAATCACAAAGTTTGTGGGGGGAGAAAGGAAGTTTCAATATAAAATCCGCGACTGGTCGGTTTCCCGCCAGCGGTATTGGGGAGCGCCGATACCCATCATTTACTGTCGTAAATGTTGGAAAGTGTCAAGTGTCAAGCGTCAAGCGTCAAGTTTAAGATACGGACTCGATTATACGATTCTTGACGGCAAAGAAGTCGCCATTCATTCTGTTGCCGAAGCAGACCTACCGGTTCTTCTACCCGAGCTTGAGAACTACCGGCCGAGAGGCGTGGCGCCTCTCGCGAGTTCGGAAAAGTTTTTGAAAGTAAAATGCCCACAGTGCAAGGGTGAGGCGAAGCGCGATCCGGAAACGCTCGATACGTTCGTCGATTCATCGTGGTATTACTTGCGCTACACCGACCCGAAAAACGACAAGGAAATTTTCGATAAGAAAAAAGCGGCGCATTGGCTACCGGTCGATTTGTACGTGATCGGCGCGGAGCACACGGTTTTGCACTTGCTCTATTCGCGATTCATCACGAAGTTTTTGCGCGACGAAGGTTATCTGAATTTCGAGGAGCCGTTTTTGAAACTGCGGCATCAGGGATTGATCCTCGGAGAAGGCGGTCAAAAGATGTCGAAGAGCAAAGGAAACGTGGTGAACCCCGATGAAGTGATCGATGAGTTCGGCGCGGATACGCTTCGTATGTATGAAATGTTCATGGGTCCGTTCGAGGACGGGGCGCCGTGGGACACAAAAGGGATTTTGGGCGTGGAGCGGTTTTTGCGGAGAGTTTGGAATTTGATGCAGAACAGAAATGAGAAATTAGAAATGAGAAATGAGAACAAAGCCCCCGCAATAAAAAAATTTCTCCACAAAACAATTAAGAAAGTAACCGAGGACATCGAGAATCTAAAGTTCAACACCGCGATAAGCGCGCTCATGATTTTTTTCAATGAGATGGAGAAACAAAACCCCTCATCTCTCACCTCTCATCTCTCATTTCTCAAGTTGCTGCATCCCTTCGTGCCGCATCTCGCGCAGGAGTTGTGGGACAACCTTGGCAACACAACGATTTTGGATTTCGAGCCGTGGCCGAAACATGAGCCGAGTTTGATTATAGAAGATACGTTCACGCTCGTCATCCAAGTGAACGGCAAAGTCCGTGACAGCGTGGAAGTGTCAGTCGATATCGGCGAATCGGAAGCAGGAAAGATTGCCCTTGAACGCGAGAAAGTCCGGAGCTTTTTAGGATCGAGGGCGCCGCAAAGAGTTATTTACGTTTCCAAAAAACTGGTAAATATTGTAACGTAGACCTATGGGAGCGAGGATAGCGAGTATATTTTTCTTGGTGATAGCGCTCGGAGCGGGCCTGTATTTTTTCAGGTCAGGAGCTCTTTCGACATTACACTTTCCGACAAAACCGTTTTCTCTTTTCGGCGCCACGTCTTCCCGGCAAACCTATTCGTGGCAACCGGAAGGCGGTGTTGGAGCTCTTTCTCCGTCGCAGTGGATTCCCGGCGGCTCGCAAATCCAGCCGAATTACAGCGGTTCCGGCGCCATAAACCCGCAAGACATTCCCGAGGGCTTTACGGCAAGTAAACTCTCCCCGCATTTCCACAAAATAAGAATCGGTTCGGTTTCTCCCGGGTCGGATTCTTATTATGGCCAGATTTCGCTTTCGGCGAATTTTGGCGGCGGTGACTCCGTGAACGTGAGCGGCTGGTACTTCCAGGCCAACAAAGGCAGCCAGTTTGTGCCGAAGGCGGTGAACGTCTATGACCCTTCTGGGCTTACCCTAGAGAGCGACATTGTTCTGCGAAGCGGGGATACGCTGAATATGTACTCAACGCAGAGCGCTATCGGAGAAAATCTGCGGCTCAACAAGTGTATCGGGTATCTTGAGAACAGCAATCATTTTATGCCCTCTCTTCCCTTGAGTTGCCCATCCATCGATCGCTCGGAAATCTCCGGCTTCAGCGGCGCGTGCCAGGACGTTATCCTGTCCGTGGGGTCATGCAAACTCCCGCCGTCGAATCCGAAACTGCCCCCCGACGATTATGCGTGCAGATCGTTTTTGAATACGATCAATTACCGCGGCTGTTTCGAAAAACACCGGAACGACCCCGACTTTTTAAGCCGCGAGTGGCGCGCCTGGACGAATTCGCGGTTTTTGGACGCGCGCCACGATACTATCCTGCTCTTCGACCGCCAAGGACTTCTGGTGGATAAGTACTCTTATTAGTTTCTGGATACTAGATACTGATTCTATTTTCTCTCCGCGAGCGTCAGTTTTACTTTGAACTTTTTATCGTTGCGCAAGAGCAAGAGTTCTATTTCTTCTCCGACGGCCATATTCTCAAGGAAATCCTGGATGGGATGATCTTTGTCCAACCTGTTCGAGTTTAACTCCAAAACGATATCTTTTTCTTTTATCCCGGCTTTGTCCGAGGGGCTTTCTTTGACCACGCCGTGATCTTGCGGCCCTTCGCCCACGATCAAAGCGCCGTAATTCACCGGCAATTTGTATTTATCTTTCAGGTTTTCGTCGATCATCATATACCGCACGCCGAGGAGCGGCCGGCGGATGCGGCCATAGTGTTTGATGTCTTCGAGGTCGCGCCGCGCGGCATTGATGGGGATCGCGAAGCCGATGTTCTGCGCGCCGAAGATGAGCGCCGAATTGATGCCGATTGCAAGGCCGTCGAGGGTAACAAGCGGCCCGCCTGAATTTCCCGGATTGATGGCGGCATCGGTCTGCACGAGCCCGCGCATTTCTTGCGGGGGAGCGTCCGGTTCCGCCTGAGCGGCGATCGATCGGGAAAGCCCGGAAACGATTCCCAAAGAAACCGTGTTTTTGAAGATTCCCAAAGCGTTGCCGATTGCGACCACGGTTTCTCCAAGCTCGAGGCGGGTTGCGTCTCCGAGCTGCACGGTCGGCAGATTGGTCGTCGGAACACGGAGTATCGCCACGTCGTTGATCGGGTCGCGGCTCAAAATCTCCGCGCCGAATTTTCTGCCATCGCCTAAGAGCACGGTGTACTCCGCTTTTGAGTCGGCGATCACGTGTTTATTCGTGAGAATAATCCCGCCTTGATCAACCACAAATCCCGAGCCGCCGCCGATCTGCACCATCCCGCGCTTGTCCACGAGAATGTCGGGGATCTTCAACCTTTTTCCGTCTTTCCCTTGAGGCAAAAATTGATAGAGTTCTTTCGGCACCTCTTTTTCCAAATCCTCGAGATGTTTGGAAATTGCGATGGAAACCACCGCCGGCATCACTCTTTTAATTGTCGAGACGACTTGATCTTGGGGCATTACTGAATATTGTAACATTTTTTTCTCTCAATTAACGAATTCCCCAAGGCATTCGAGCGAGACCGAAAAATCATACAAGTTTTTCCTCGATAATTCCATTTTGAATTGTAAGCGTTCGATTGATGGAAATTTTATCAAGGAAATACCTATCATGAGACACGACAAGGATAGCCCCTTTATATCCAAGAAGTGCGTCCTCGATAACTTCTCGCGACTGAATGTCGAGATGGTTGGTCGGCTCGTCAAGAATAAGAAGTTCGTTTTCTTGATTGGTGAGCTTGGCGAAAATAAGACGCACGCGCTCGCCTAGGCTCAAGCTCGAAACTTTCTTGAACGCGCTTTGTCCGCCAAAGAGAAAAGCACCGAGAACAGAGCGTGGGTTTCTGGACGAATTGAGCAATCGGTCGGTGCTCAAAAATTCGTCCATAACCGTTTTGTCAGGATTAAGAATTTCATGCTCTTGCGCGAAGTAGCCAAAATGGACATTTTCGCCAAGCTTAAATTCTCCGTTGTCTTGCGACAAATCCCCAGTAAGAATTTTGAGCAAAGTAGTTTTTCCCGACCCATTATCTCCAGCTAATAAAACATGCTCTCTACCCCGCAATTCGAAACTAACTCCGCGAAGCAATTGCTTGCCGGGAAAACTCTTTGCGATATTTTTAGCTCGCACGATAAGTTTCGCCGAAGCCGCCTCACCTTTCAGTTCCAAGCCGTTCATTTTTTTCTGGCTTTTAGGTCGAGAAATTTCTTTGTCGTAAATTTCTCGTTGCAGATATTTCTCCTTTGCTCGAATAAGTCTGCCTTTCGCCGGATCAGGATGGATATGGGCTTCTTGCCGTTTCAGTGCGAGCCACAATTCAAGGCGTCGCTTTTCTTTCTGTTGTCGCTGATATTCGTCTTCCCATTTCGCCAACTTCTTTTCTTTTTCCATCATGTATTCGGTATATCCGCCAAGATATTCAGCAAATTTATGATTTACCGAATCAATTTCGAGAATTTTATTGATCGAATTATCAAGCAATCTCCGGTCGTGAGACACAATCAAAACACCACCCCTAAATTCACGTATGAAATTTTCTAACCACTCCAATCCTTTCAGGTCGAGGTGGTTTGTCGGCTCGTCTAAGAGTAGGATACTTGGTTTGTCCAATAAAATTCTTGCCAACGATAACCTGGTTTTTTGTCCACCGCTAAGTTTATTGACTGCAATATCATGTGGAATATTACCAAGCCCAACTTTTTCAAGAGCAGTTTTTGCCTTTGGATTTTCGGAAGTGGACAAAAAACTTTCTACTGTTTCGCCGCTCTTAAAAGGCAGTTCTTGCGATAGATACCCAATGTTTTCATGTTCAACTCGGACATCGCCGTCATCGGCTTCAATTTCGCCAAGTATAATTTTCAAGAGTGTTGATTTTCCGCAACCATTCGGTCCAACAAGTCCAACCTTATCTCCTTTATGCAACGCAAAAGACACTTCTTCAAAAAGAGTTTCGCCTAAAATACTTTTCGTAAGATTTTTTATGGTAATCATCGTGTTATTTTTAACAATTAAGAAAGCCCAGCGCGTACTGGGCTTTCTCGGAAAATCTTTGAAAAATATTTTAGCTTACCGCTATAGATTCAAAAATTTTGAGATTTTGCCCAATACAAAAACAGCTCCGAGTAGTTGCCCCCTTAAAATTGCCAAATTTGATATATGCCTTATCTTTTTTCATAGGTTTATCGCCTTAAATCCTGCAAGGACTTGACCTTGCGATAGCGTCCGGACGCGTAATCCTTTTCCGCCCGATTTAAACTTTCAACAAAGTCGCGGCTTAAAAACCCAAAGCTTGCCACAAGCCGTTCCAATTTATTAGCATCCATCTCAACAGTAACCCTTCTGCTTTTCGAATTTTGCTTTACCGTTAAGTCAATACTCATACATTAAATGTAGCGGCAAGAAGGAGAAATGTCAAATTTCCCTTTCAAAGATGGAGATTTTTTCTTCGAGGGGACTCTCGGAATTTTATTGTTTTCCCGAACGGAGATTTTCTCTTGTCGAGGGACTCTCGGAGTTCTGATTTGCTTGGCCTCCGCGAAGCGGAGGAATCGGGGCGAGAGCGAGGCGCGCTTCGTCGCAGGAACGAAGCGACGCCGTGCCCTCGCAAGAGAAAATCGCAGTTGTCGGGCTGCCGGGAATCGGACCCGGGCTTCAAGACCCCCAGCCTCGCGTACTACCACTATACGACAGCCCGTGTTTTTATTTATTGCGAATGCGCCACACGTTTTCTTGGAGGGTAAGACTTGGCCTAGCGGTCCGGAGCGCACTCCAAAAAACGCGTGGCGCGTTCGCTTACTTTCTATGCAGCGTCTTGATACAGCGCGCACAGATCAATTTTCTTACGCCCTTAATCTTGGCCCATTGGAGGTTGGGATATTTCCGAGACCAATTTACCGGATTGTAGTGGCCGCGGAGCAGTTTTCGGGTACCGCCCATCTTTGATCCCCGGCCGCATAACGTGCAGTGACGCATAAGTTTTAGAGATGAGAAATTAGATATGAGATATTAGGTTTTTACACCTTTGTTTCGCCCCTCATTTCTCATGTCTCATTTCTATTTACTATTCCACTTTCACTTTCAACTTCTTCGACTTCTTGCGGTCAAGTTTCGGCAAGCGAACCGTCAGAATCCCGTTTTTGAAGTTCACCGTCGCTTCTTCCGGATTTATTTCTTGGGGCAAGATGACCGATCTTGAAAATCTTCCCCAATAACACTCTTGATAGAAATAGTCTTCCTCTTTTACTTCTTTGTCCCTATGGCGCGCGCCTTTTATGGTGACGGAGTCGCTGTTCACGCTTATGTCGATGTCTTCCGGTTTTACTCCCGCGATGGCCGATTCGATCACTATTTCCGCCGGGGTTTGATAGACGTCCACCGTGAGTTGGCCCTCCGAATCGCCCTCGCGCTCCGCGCTCTTTTCTTCTTTGTGAACGACGTGCGGCTTTTGGGCGACGCCGCTTGCCGTTTTCGCCAGTTCTACTTTGTATTCTTCGTCCGCGCTCGCTTTTTGTTCCACAAGCGCCTCGAAGAACTTTTCGTCATCGTTATTCATGAAAGTGTGTTGATTCGCATTTTTGTTAGACCTTTTTTGTTCTCAATTTCTCGAAATCGTTGAGTACGAAGAAGCCGATGATGGTGAGAAAAACGACGGTGTATATAATGCTTCCGTTTTTGATTATAAGGTAGTTGAAGACGCTATGCAAGACGCTCGCGACAAGAAGCCCGCCCCAGACATGCGGCCTCAAGCGAAACTCCCGTATCCCCATTGCCCAGAAGTACCCCACGATCCCCGAGGTGAGCGAATGGAGCAGAGTCGCGCCGATGAACCGGAGCGATGTCGTGGCGAACACGCCGCTTACGAGCGCAAGCTCGTTTCCTCCTCCGCCGCCGGTGAGGACGCCGATGTTCTCCACGGTAGCGAAGCCCAGCGCCGCGATCACGGCGTACATCATCGCGTCGACGGGTTCATCGAAGGATTTGCTTTTATGGATCGCGAGGTAGGCGGCGAAGAACTTCGTCGCTTCTTCTATAAAAGCCATAATGAAGAGCGAGGATACGGAGAGATAGGCGATGCCGACGCCGACGAGGGCCGAGTTCGAGAGAAGTTCGAGCCCGAGCGCGAAAAAAGCCGCGAACATTCCCATAACGAACGTGAGGATGATCAGTTTTTTCGGCTCCGGGTGCAGATCTTCCTGCAAGTAAAACAAAAGCCAGGCGAAGCCGGGGAGGAAGGCGAAGATAAGAGAAAAAATTTGCATTCCTACTATTTCTATCACTTCTCGATCATCAGCATTTTTCCGGGGCGAAACTTCTGATAAATTTCCTCCGTGACGAACGGAACGAATGGGTGGAGCATTTTCAGGCATTCAAGAAGTATCGTTTCAAGCTTCGCGTAGGCGGCTACTTTGTCTTTCTCGTCCTCGCTCTTGAGCCTCGGTTTTGCCTCCTCGATTATTTTGTCCGCGAACGTGTGCCAGAAGTAATGATACAATTTTTCGGCGGCGAGGTGGAACTCAAACGTTTCAATATGATCTCCAACTTCTTTTTTCAGAGCAGAAAGCTCTTCTAAGTCCTTTTCGTCTTTACTTGATACTTGATACTTGATACTTGACACGGGTTTGTTCGCGAGAACAAACCGCGCGACATTCCATATTTTTGTGGAAAAATTGCGGTAGCCCCTGATTTTGTCTTCGGAGAGGGCCATTTCGCTGCCGGCCGGATTCCCCACGATGAGTGCCATCCGCAAAGCGTCCGTGCCGTATTTCTCGGTCATGTCGAGAGGATTCATTACGTTCCCTTTGCTCTTCGACATTTTTTTGCCGCGGGCGTCGTTCACGAGGCCGTGGAGATAGACCGTCCGGAAAGGAACCTCGTTCGCGAGATAAAGCCCGAAGAAAACCATGCGGGGAACCCACCTGAAAATGAGATCGTAGGCGGTTTCCATCACATCCGTCGGATAAAACGTTTTGAAGTCCTTTCCGTCGGGGAAGCCGAGCGTAATGAGCGGCCACTGGCCGGACGAGAACCACGTGTCGAAGGTGTCCGTATCTTTTTCGTAAAGATTCCCTCCGCATTTCTTGCACGGATTTTCGGAAATCTCAAATTCTAAAACCCCCAGATTTTCTGCCCGATAAAGACGCGCTTCTTCAAATGACAAATTTTTAAATATTTTACGGGCTGTTCGCATCACTCCGCCGTGTGTAACGATGGCGATATTGTGATGAGCATGATTAGATTTATGATGCGCAATAGCTTCTGCCACTCTTAATTCGGCGTCTTGCCAACTCTCGCCGTTCTCGGGCCTGCGATCATAGCTAGAAAGAATTTTATTCAATTCTTGAGGCCTCTCTTCTCGCGTTAATCCCTCTGCGACGCCACCGGAAACCTCCCGTAAACGAGCATCGTGAATAACTTCTATATTCAATGTTTTTCCAATAATATCTGCGGTTTGAGAGGCGCGCTTGAGATCCGAACTTATAATAAGATCCAACCCCTTATTTCTAAGTTGCTCAGCGGCAACATGGGCCTGTTTCATCCCTGTTTCATTTAACGGGATATCGGTATGCCCTTGATATCTTCCCTCTTTATTCCAATCCGTTTCGCCGTGCCGCACCAAAAACCACCGCGATTTTATTTTTGCGTCAATGCGCGGTTCGCCGCAATTCATGCAAAAATAAGCCGGAATCGGAATGCCCCACACGATCTGGCGCGAAATATTCCAGTCGAGCGTGTTCTCCATCCAGTATGTAAAGATTTTTTCAAAGCGTTCCGGGATGAACTTTATTTTCTTGTCGGCGACGGCTTTGAGCGCGAGGTCGGCGAGCGGTCGCATTTTAACGAACCACTGGTCCATAATCTGCGGTTCGATGGGGCGTTCGCACTTGTAGCACACGCGAACGGCATGCTCGTATTTTTCGTCGACTTTCACGAGCAATCCTTTTTCTTTGAGTTTCTCGACGATCTTCGGGCGCGCCTCCTCGGTTTTCATCCCCGCGAATTCGCCGGCGATGGGAAGAAGCTTGCCGTGCTTGTCTATGATCTGTTCCTTGTCGAGGCCGTGCCGTTCTGCTATATCAAAGTCAATGGCATCGTGCCAGGGTGTTATGGTCATCGCGCCCGTGCCGAATTCCATATCGATCGCTTTGTCTTTTATGACCGTCGCGGTGATTTTGCCGTTGATCCACTCCAGTTCTATTTTTTCGCCATCCTTATACTTTTTGTAGCGCGCGTCGTCCGGATGCGTCACGACGTACTTGTCGCCGAACTTCGTTTCGGGCCGCGCCGTGCCGATGACGAACGGGCCATACTGGAAATAGTAGAACGGGTCGATTTTTTCTTTGAACTCGGTTTCCACATCAGAAAGCGATGTTTGATGCTTGGCGCACCAGTTAATGACGCGTTTGCCGCGGTAGACGAGGCCGTCGCCGTACATTTTTTTGAACGTCGCTTGCGTCTTCTCTATGATATCCGGATCAAGCGTGAACTTTTCTCTGGACCAATCGCACGAGGCGCCGAGCGCGCGGAGCTGGTTCTCCATATATTTTTTATTTTCAAGCGTGAATTCCAAGATTTCTTTATACAGATCCTCGGGCTTCATGTTGAATCGCGAGCGGCCTTCTTTTTCCAGCTCTTTTTCATAGACGATCTGCGTTTCGAATCCCGCGTGATCCGCGCCAGGGAGCCAGAGGGTTTTATATCCTTGCATGCGGCGGAAGCGTGTCATAATGTCTTGAAGCGTCACAAAAAGCGCGTGGCCCACGTGCAGTGAGCCGTTCGCGTTCGGCGGCGGCATGATGATCGCAAAGCTTTTGGCTTTTCGGCCCGAGCTTTGAGAGACGGGCAGATTGTCCGGATTGAAATACCCCGATTCTTCCCAGGCCTTATAAATTCTTCCCTCAACTTCTTTGTGATCGTAGCGATGGTCCATTACATCTGGCATTTATTCATTATATATCGAGATTTCCTTGCGCGGCGAGTTTATTTTTTTTCTCTCTCAAATAAGAGAAGTACCCCGCGGCGGCGATCATCGCGGCATTGTCGAGATTATATTTGAAGTCGGGGACGAAAAACTTCGCGCCAATGAGCCCGGCCGCGCGCTTCAAGGCGCGGCGCAGGTGTTTGTTCGTCGCGACCCCGCCGGAGAGGATGATGGATTCGGCTCCATGCTCCTCGGCGGCGCGGCGGGTTTTCGCAACCAAGACATCGACAACCGCTTGCTCAAAGCCCGCGGCAATATCCGCTTTTTCCTTGTCGCTTGTCCCTTGTCCCTTGTCACGTAAATAATAGAGCACCGACGTTTTGAGGCCGGAAAAGCTGAAATCGTATTTGCCGGTTGGCGAATTGTCATTGAGCATCGGTCGCGGGAATGTGATCGAGAACGGATTCCCCCGCGCCGAAAGTTTTTCGACCTCCGGCCCGCCGGGGTAGGGGAGGTCCAAAAGCCGCGCCACTTTGTCGAAGGCCTCGCCGGCGGCATCGTCCCGCGTTTCACCTAATCGTTGCCATTTTGAGAATGATTTCACATGAAGGAGAATAGTGTGCCCGCCAGAGACGATGAGGGCTATGGCCGGAAAAATTTTCTTGATACTTGACACTTGACACTTGACGCCAGTTTTTTGCGCTAGCAAAAAACTGTACAGATGACCTTCTAAATGGTTTACGCCGATTATTTTAGGGTATAGGGTATAGGGTTTGGCCAATAGGGTTTTTTGAAGTTCTTTGGCGAAGTTAATTCCGGTCCACAGCGCCGGCTCGAGCCCGGGGCCGACGGTAACCGCGATCAAATCAATTTTTTTCCATAAGCTCTTTTCTCTTTGCTCTTTGCCAAAAACCCTCCGATATAATACCGGAAGGTTTTTCAAATGTTCCCGTTTTGCGAGATTTGGCACCACGCCGCCGAACGGCCGGTGAGTTTTTATTTGCGAGGCGACGAGATTTTTGAGAACTTTAAATTTCGGCGCTCGAATTCCGCCACTTGCCCCTACAAGAGCCAATCCTGTTTCATCACAACTAGTTTCAATTCCTAATATACGCATGAATTTGAATTGAGTCCGGCTTGCCCCGTCACCAATCGGGCGCTACATTTTTCCGCCTCGCCGGTTAAGCGAAAGGCGCAGCGCCCGATTTGGTGCGGGGTTTCGTCGCAACCGGTTTCGATGCCCAAGATTCTCATGCGGATATTATACGCGAATTAACTTTTATTTGGAAGATTGGTGACTCTTGCTTATTTTTGAGTTAGATTTTATATTCAAATCAGCTAAATCTTGAATTTAAAAAAGGGGGTCGTCATATGAAAGAAGTAAAAACAGGCGTCCTCAAAAACGGCTTCCGTTTCTACTCATTTTTCGATCCGAACGTTCACCTTTGCGGTGTCGGCGTCAAAGCAGGACTCATTCACGATCCGGAAGATGCCCGCGGGATGGCCCATGGCGTTGAACATCACGTCTGTCGTGAAACCGAAAGTCACAACGCCCGCGAGATAGAACTCATTTTTCGCGAGCTTGATTGCGGTCCCCACGGGAGTATCAAGATCCAAACGACCGATACGAGCACATTCTTCGGCACAGACATGCTTATGTACCGTAAACATATGCAAAAACTTTTTCCTGTTTTTGCGAGTATAGTGAAAGAACCACTGATGACGGAAGCCGGGTGGAAGAGTGAAAAAGGGGCAATATTCGTTGAATATCTCCACGGAGGGAAGGATTCTCTTGAAGACGAGGTCAGTATCTACCTCCATCAGCTTGTGTACGAGAGAAACCCGATTCGCAACCGCCTCGATTGTGAGCTGGACGATCTGAAAAGGTTGGGCGTGGAGAGGGTCCGCGCATTCAAGAAAGCGCATTATGTTGCGAATAATATGTTTGCTCTTATCTTCGGGCCGAAGTTTTCTGAAGCGAGGCGAATGGCCGAGGAGCATTTTGGCAATCTGCCGATGGTTGAAATCCCCAAGCTGAATTACGATTTTTCCGATTCACGGCCGGTGCTGACGGGCGTGAAACACCACAGCGTTCATCGTCCCGGTTTTAACGTGCATCATGTGGGTATGGGATTTCCCCTATCGCCAATCACTCCCGATGACGGAGAAGATGTGGCGCTTGAAGTGCTCAAGGAAGTTCTCGAGTATCGAATCGAAGAAGTTCTGCGCGGCAAGAATCGCGCCTGGGACAAGGGCACGTATCACCCAAGAGTGCGCATCAACCGTTCTTTCGTTCACGGACTTTTTTGCGTGTGGTGGCCGACTCCCAGTATGGAGTCGGTGGAGATGGGAGAAGGGCTTGTTATCCGAGAATGCGAGCGCATAAAAGGCAACGGTTTTATCGAGGCCGAGATAGAAAGAGCGGTCGAATCCGTTGCCGAAAGCAACCGAGTCGAGAGACGCCGCCGCCTAGTTAGAAGATACAAGGCCGAACTTAACGAAGAGGTAAAAAGATTGCGGCAAGGGATACTTAATCACCACCGTTCTCAGTATTCGATGATGTTAGGCGGCCTTGCCGAGATGGTTATAGAGGCCGCGACGAACGGCGACGAGGAGCTGAAGGGGTTGAATTCATACTCAAGGCGTTTGATAGGCGTGACGAGGTCAAAGGTCGTTGAGATTGCGAATAAATACCTTACTACTGACGCGTATGCCAGGGTGGTGATCCATCCGATGGAACTCCCTCAATCGGAACTTGCACCCGTTGTTACTCCGTGAGCCTGCTCACGGAGTTTCTATTGAGATAAAAAAACGCCCCAGCATGGTGCTGGGGGCGAGCGGGTAAAGTGGCGCGGCTCCTTTCCGCTTTGGTATCCTTCTCTTTGGGGCATATCCGTCGCCCCAGAGGCGAAGGACCACTTCACCCACTCGCGAACTTTTAGTGTAACAGGTTCAAAAACTTTTACAAGCCCGCAACTCTTTTCCGTTATAACATAATATTATTTTATAACGGAAAGGATTTATTCCGCTGGCGGTTCCGAGAATTGAAGCGAGTGGAGCTTGCGGTAGGTGGGGCTTGTTTTCAAGATGACAGAGTGCCTGCCCGCCGCTTCGATCTCGCCGTCTTTGAAAACCAAAATCACATCGGCGTGGAGCACCGTCGAAAGCCGGTGGGCGATGATGAAAGAAGTTCTGTTTTTGATGAGCGCGCCGGTCGCTTTTTGAATCAGCCGTTCGCTTTCCGTGTCGAGATGGCTCGTGGCTTCGTCAAGCACAAGAATTTTCGGGTCGCGAAGCACCGCGCGGGCGATCCCGACCCTCTGCCGTTCTCCGCCCGAGAGCCGCACTCCGCGTTCGCCGACCACAGTGTCGTAACCCTTCTCCATTTTCATTATGAAGTCGTGAGCAAGCGCGGTCTTTGCGGCTTTCGTGATTTCCTCGCGGCCGATGTCCGGTTTGCCGTAGGCGATGTTTTCGGAAATGGCGCGCGAGAAGAGATCCACTTCTTGGGGCACGACCGCGATTTGACTGCGCAAACTCTCTTGCGTTACCTCCCGCACATCGCGGCCGTCAATCAGAACTTTTCCCCGATCCGGATCATACGAGCGCAAGAGCAAATTGATGAACGTCGTTTTTCCGCTGCCGGAGCGGCCCACGAGCGCAACCGTGGTCCCTGCGGGTATTTTGAGGTTGATGTTTTTGAGCGCCCATTTTCGTTCTTCCGAATAACGAAAGCTCACCCTGCGGAACTCGATCGTTTTGTGGAACGGAGGAAGCACTATGGCATTCGGAGCGTCTTTCACTCGCACCGGTTCGTCAAGAAGGTTGAACATCCGTTCGATTCTCGAGCTGTTGCGCCGCAGTCGCGGCAAAACGTTCGAGAGTTGCCACAAGGGGCCGTACGCCATGTTCTGCAAAGTGATATAGAGAACGAATTCACCAATAGTGCTGTTTCCGTTTATCACAAGGAAGCCGGCGAAGACGATCACGCTGATTCTGCCGAGCGTCGCGATGATGGACTGCACATTGCCCATAATGTTCCACAACCGCTCGCCGTCGTATTGGGTTTGCCGGGCTTTATTGAGAAGCTGGAAGTAGTTCGCGGCCTCGGCGTTTTCCTGGGAAAACTTTTTGACCGTGAGCACGTTCGAGGCGACATCGTAGCCGTCCCTCGATACCGCTTCGAATTCGTCGTTCGATTTTTTCTCGATTTGATAAATCCGCTCGCTCAAGGTCCGGATGGCGAGAAGGTATATCGGGAAGGGGAGGATGACGGTCGTCGCGATCCATACATTCTTGAAGAGCAAAGCGATGAATACTCCGGTGAACGTGACGAGCGGCGGCAACAGATTTTGGCCGATGATGTCGCCGAGGATGGAGTAGATGGCGGTCGTGCCGCGCTCGATCCGGCCGATGATCTGCCCGCTCGAGGATTTGTGGTGGAAGATGGCGTGGAGTTTGAGATACTTTTCGAACGCGAGGAGCCGCACCTCATCTTCCAGTTTCGTGACCGTGATGAATACGTTGTAGTCATACACGGACTTGATAACCTGGGCGAAGATCGTTGCCGCGAGGATCGCGACTGATGAAAGCACAAGGACGCTTATCGGGGGAGCGCCGCCGTCCTTGAAGAATTGGATGAGAGTGTCAATCAGCTTTTGCGAGATAAAAGGAACTGTGATGTCGGCCGTCGCCGTGAACAAAACAAGAACCAGCAAAAAAGCCACCGTCTTTTTCTTGCGGAGTATGAGTTTTATGATCCTTTTGGTTGGACTTTGCTTTTTGGGCATGATATTGAGGATTCTTTGAAACTACAACGGCTCGACAACCGAGTAGTTACATTATGAGCGAAGGTGCGCCTTTGCAGCAACTATAATACATAAAATGGCTTGGGAATGTTGTTTCGCGGGCATTATCGGAGGCGCGCCGGCTTGGTCTAATATCAAAACGCGAAGATGCTGTTTCGCAAGGAGGTCTCGGAATTCTGATTTGCTCGGTCTCTCCGATCGCAATCGGAGAGAAATCAGGATGAGAGTCAGGCGGATTTTTCCGCCGGAGAAAAATCACGCCGGTCCTTGCGAAATAGTATCGAGCGGGAGTTATCCACAGCCCCCCCAAAGCCGAATATGCTACAATTTTCTTAATATAAATTCTACGAGGCGGCTAAGCCAGTCCCTTAGTTCCTCATCGATGTTAAAAGTAATATAAAAAATAACAAACAACATGAAGGTATTCATCGAAAAAGCGGGCGTTATTTTGAAAAGGTCATTGGGTTTCATTCTTTTGCTTTCCATATCGGGAACGTCGGTTGCTTTGGCCACCTTGACGTTTACCGGCACGTCGATGACGACCGACAACTTTGTCGGGTTTTTCGGCGGATTAGTTGGAGTTGGCGCCACCACGACGGGCGTCACTTTTTATGTTCAGTCGCAGAGCGTTGGCACTACAACCGTGCAGTTGCAGGGCTTAGCCGGGCAGACGGCTCGGTTATTCGCGGTTGCCTCGTCTTCGGGGGTGAATACTTTTGAAATATTGAGTGGTGGTGTTGCTTCCTCCAGCGACTTCAGAAGTACGTCTTCCACCTTTGCCACGCTGAACGGTACGCTATCTGTTACTGGCGTGCTCGGTATAGGAGCTAATTCCACAAATTCTGCCATCGCATACTTGCAATCGCAACAGGCGGCTTCCACCACCCTGCTTATTCAAGCCACGACTTCGCAAACCGGAAATTTGTTTACGGTTGCCTCGGGCTCAGCGCAACGATTCTTTGAAATTCTTGCTCCGACGGGAGTCGCTTCTTCAACCCAGTTCAGAAGCCCGTCTTCGAGTGTTGACGTGCTCGCAGTACCAACGAGCATAACGCTCGGCGGAGGCACCGCGATGACGAAGATGGTTTGCAACTCAACGAGTTCCAAGTTTTCGAGCACGGCAACTACGGCCACAAGCACGGTTGGTATCGAAGTGGCTGGTCTTAGCACTTCAACGAACCAGGCATATTGGTGGAACATTGCAAGCACTTCAGCAGGGTTTGCCGACCTCGAACTTGTATCGGTTCAAGTAAGTTCCACAATTTCCTCTGCCACCCCGAGGGCTGACCTCTATCTCAGGAACTTGAGCAGCGCTACGTTTGCTCCGGCGGGAAATGCAACCACAACGCTTTGTTACACGCAGTTCTAGTTTCTTAGCGTGGTAATGGGAAAATACAACTTTTCCCCTTCCGTTCGGCGAGCTACCCGTAAATTAATCGTTCGGTAAATAACAACCATGCCTTTCTCATCAAGAATTACTCTGTGCGCGATCCTTGCGGTAGGTCTGTTCGTGCTGGTGGGAGTAAACGTCAACCGCGCGTATGCCGGTCCTCTCACGTGGACATCCGATACTAAGATCAATTTAACCTCTCAGAGCGTCATCTTCACGATTGTCGCAACCTCGTACGCGGACCAACTTCAAGTGAACGCCACAAGTGTTATGGTTACTCTCTCGTCTACGAGCGGGGGGTCGTTCTCTATCTCATCGGCTTCCACAAGCATTGATGCTCCGGGAGCTTCTTCTAACGGTTGTAGCGGAGGAGTGGCTACCGCTTCTTTCCCGGCGCCTACTGATTCTACGGTATACACCATTTCGCCGAGCGGAGGGGTTTGTACGGCTACTACCGTAGCCGCGGCTAGCACCGGAAGCGGCGGCGGTGGTGGTGGTTCGAGCGGAGGCGGCGGTGGAGGGGGATCTACTCCAGCCCCGACAACTCCTGCGCCAACAACTCCTGCGCCAACAACAACGTTAAGTAAAACGGAACTGCAAGCAAAAATAGACGCCCTTCAGCAAGCTTTGCAGGCATTGCTTCTCAAAGCGCAAGCTCCAGACGCGGCGACTTCTCCCAAAGCCCTTCCGCCAGGCCAGTTGAAATTCCAAAAAAACCTTAACGTCGGTTCGGTTGCCGCAGAAGTCAAAGACCTTCAGACCTTTTTGATAAATAGCGCCGCAGGTCCTGCCGCGAAAGAACTTGCTACCTACGGGGCAACCGGCTATTACGGAAAGGTTACCAAGAAGGCGCTCGCGGAATACCAAAAGAGCGTGGGCATCGTTCCTCCGAGCGGCTATTTCGGACCAAAAACAAGAGCATATCTCAACGCTTTGAAGTTGTGGCAGTAAGCCGGACTTCACTCATTACGTTTCTGTAGAGTATTCTGAAATTAGTTCGGACCCATTTTGGCGGGCGGGCGGGCTCTGAAAAAAATCCAAAGCCGTCGGGATGACAATTTCAAGTTTTCTAATGAGTTTTAAACTCATTATAGAATTATTTTTCAGTTGGAAATTGCTGAAAAATAATTCTGTTTGGCGGCAAATTCTTTTATGCTCCTTCAAAAAATAAAATATTGAGAGAACGCTTTGTAGGAACAATCGCTAAATCAGAATGCAACCATTTGAGAGGTCTGACTTCCGGGTGTTTAACTACCGGAATAGTCCGTGCACCGCCCAATAGAGTTGGGCTACCAGAAGAAGATATTCCCCGTGCAATTAGTCTCAAAAACTCAACACTATTTCTGGCAGAGTTATCTTTTACTTCTAGGGGCACCCCATGCCTTATAAGTTCCTGCTTCTTCAAATTTTCAAGTTCAAAATCAGAATCCTTATAACCATGCTTTCGATTATATTCTTGGGTGCGTTGAAAATATTCTGAAAATTGTTCATCGAATTCTGGAGAACCAGGCACAACTAAATTAGTAGGTTGGTCGGTGTAACCGTTTTTCTGAAGTAAAGACATGATCTCACGGTTTTGAGTTATAGAAGCACAATAATTCCTAAAAGCACTATTGTCAGCACCGAATAAATAAACAGGGTGCCTAATAGGACTTCTAAACAAGGCCCAACTTTCCCAAGTATACATTTTTGTTACTCCATAAGGAGTGTCACTATCTGAACTTGGTTGAAGCTCCCCTGAATCGGTCTTTATGTACATTCTTTTATCGCCCATATCTCCTTCGGGGAAAATCGACTGAAAATATAAACCCTCATCTTTGTGGCGAATCCAACTTCTGGGATAAAGTTCCTTATCTTTCTTAAATCGGGTTCTAAAATATTCTTTTTGTTCATCGTCGGATAAGTGAGCAACATTTCTGCCATAACCTTCACCCGAATTATTATGAATATCAATGTAATGTGCCATCTTTGCGCCCGAAGGAAACTTATCATCAGTTATAAATTCCCACACTGGAATAGATTCTGGAGAAGTTTGGGGGTCTTTCCATCCTTCTTCACCTACAGGCCTACCTTCATATTTTTGCGTTTTCCCAAAAAATCCCTCGGGAAATGTCAAAAGTTCACGCCTCTTAATGCGAACAACACCGGTTTCTTCTCTCCGGTGTTGTGGCAATTCAGTTACAGTTTCCTTGTATGAGACACCTAACTCCTTATTTTCAAAAACAGTTTCATTTTCGGGATGGTGTTCTGTTTCAAATCTTTTTCCGCCTTCCATATAAAATTAAAATGATGAAAAATTTTCTTTTACCAAAATGTGGTT
>CAYLWL010000004.1:0-61814 GCA_964387675.1 uncultured Candidatus Saccharibacteria bacterium | reverse complement strand
GAAACAAAAAACGCCTCGTGTGAGGGTTTTCGGATTCAGGGGGTCGGGCGGGCTATCGGTGTCAGAAGATTTGTAATCTTCACTCCGCCGGGCTTGGATGAAACTCCGCTTCTTTGTCCCACGAGATAGTAGGTGGGGAACGGCATTTCAGTCGCAAACCCGACCCCCCCGACTACCGATTCTCCCGGCTTCAGAACATACACCCATTCCTCGCCGCGCCCGGGTACGACTTCTTCTTTGCGTATATGCCGCGCGACTTCGGGATCAAGAGGCATCGTTTCAAAATCGAAGACCGTTTTTCGAACGGCGGGATTGTCGAGATCCATTTCAATCGGTGAAACGAGCGCTCGCAAATGAATATCGTAACCGACGGCATTTTTGGTTTGCCGCCTCGGCCTTTTCCCGCCCGGAAAAACATAAATCTTGACCAGGGGCCTTTTCACGCCCACCTCCTTTTCAAGAGTTTAAGCTGTAGTTATTTTCTGCTTACCATCTTTCATTGTCAACCGCCCATCCGCATTTCTCTTCGCGCCGCCCGTTTTTTTAAGAGTTCTCTTTTGTCGCCGGCCTTGCGCGATTTTCCGATGCCGAGTTCTATTTTGATAAAACCGTTTTTGAGATACGCCCGGAGAGGAACAATCGAGAGAGATTTTTCTTTCAGCAGGCCCACGAGCTTCGATATTTCATGCTTATGCAAAAGAAGCCGGCGTGTCCGGCTTGGGTTATAATCTTTCGGCGTATTCTTCTCTTGGTACGGCGGAATTCGGGAATTCAAAAGCCATCCTTCGTTGCCGCGGATGATTACATAGCTCCCCGCGATTCCCATTCTGCCGAGCTTGGCGCTTTTCACTTCAAAACCAAAAAGCTCGATTCCGGCCTCGATCGACTCGCGAATTTCATAATCGAATCTAGCCCGCCTATTCTCGGCGAGGCAAGCCCGACGATTTTCCGAGGGCGTTTTTGTCATATAGTAATCATTATAGCGGTTGTTGCCGCGGGGATTTGCCATCTTGGCCGCAGAGGAGCTATCCTTCAAGAAGAATCTTCACAGTTCATAAGGAGTTCGCGATGAATATGCGGAAGCCGGTACTATGCGCTTTGCTCTCGCTGCTCCTGTTTGGGTTTGAGCCGGTATGGGGGCAGATTTGGGTCGGTCCGACGGATGTTAATCCAGTCGATGGCAGTATAATGGTTCCTCCCCGTTGGGCAACCTTGTCTGATTTTGAGGGTCCCCTTGTTTTTTGTAGGGGGTATTACAATCAGAACCGCGAAGAGAAGGGAGTTTGGGGTTGGTACACCGACTATCCCGGAGCGGATTACAATTTTTTGGTGCGATTTTCCGAGTTGACGAAGGCGCGGATACGGCGGGACGTTAACCGTGACCCTGTTTACGTGGTCGTGCGCTTGGACAGCCCACTGCTCTTTCACTGCCCGGTGCTTTTTCTTTCCGACCCGGGAACAATCGGACTTACCGAGAGCGAAGTTGCCAATCTCCGTCTTTACTTCGAGAAAGGCGGATTTCTGTGGGCGGACGACTTTTGGGGGTCGCAGAGTTGGAATCATTGGGAGCAACAGATTCGGCGAGTGTTGCCCTCCGAATCGTATTCGATGATTGACATCCCCGCGACGCACCCGATCATGAATCAGTTATTTTCAATACCGCGCGTGCCGCAGATACCGAACATCGGTTTTTGGTACAGGAATAAAGGGCAAACATCCGAGCGGGGCGAGGACAGCAAGGATGTCCATTTTAGGGGGATTGAGGACAAGAGGGGACGGCTCATGGCCGTTATGACTCACAACACCGACATTGGAGACGCGTGGGAGAGGGAGGGTTTCGATACCACAAAAGAATATTTTTTCAAATTTTCGCCGATTGGATACGAGCTGGGCATCAACATCTTTCTCTACGCCCTTACACATTGAGAAAATGAACGTGACTTTTCCACGAGCCAAGAAGAGCGGTTCTTAAAAGCTTCGCCATATTTGGCGGAGCTCTCTTTTTATCATGAGATTATACACACAGTTTTTTCTTTGCCACCCGTTTTATATAATACACCCACAAACTGGAGTTTGTAAGGATGTTCTGTGTTGTATATAATTAAAAAAATGAAGACAACAAAACAGATGGAGCGGCATCTCAAGGGAATGGCGAATCATTATCGAATTGCGATACTGCTTCTTGTTTCCGAGCGAGAAGGGATAACCCTTGATGACATCATTGGGGAGCTTGGGGCGAACGAAAAAACGATAGGCGAGCACGCGCGGCGGCTTCACCAAGCAGGATTAATCAACAAGAAATATCGCGGCAAGTTTGTCGAACACTCTCTTTCTCCATACGGGAAAGTCTTCGTCCGTTTTCTGGAATCCTTTCAACGTATATAAGCGCATAACAACATCCTTACAAACTGGAGTTTGTAAGGATGTTGTTGCGGTAGGTTATGAAAAAAACGATAGAAAAAATATTAGAATTAGAAGGGGTTGGCCTGCGTGGTGCGGAAGTTTTCGTCCCCGAGCACGAAAACCAAGGCCACTATGCCACGAACATTGCCTTGCGGCTCGCGAAGCAGGAGGGCAAAACGCCCATGGCGCTGGCCGAGGAGTTGAAAAAAAAACTGGAGAAAGCGGCCCCAAAGGATTTTTTTGAGAAGATCGAAGTCGCGGCGCCAGGGTTTATAAATTTTTGGATTTCGAACGAAGCTTTGCAAAAAGCGTTCGGCGCGATCCGCGACAACATCGAGGATTATGGACGGAGCGATATCGGGAAGAAAAAAATTATTATCGTCGAATACTCCCAGCCGAACATTGCCAAAAAAATGCACGTGGGCCATTTGCGCACCACGATCATTGGCGATGCTTTGGCGAACATCTCCGAGTTTTTGGGCTACGACGTAATCCGCTGGAATTATCTGGGCGACTGGGGGACGCAGTTCGGAAAGCTCATAGCCGCCTATAAGTTGTGGGGGGATAAAAAAAAAGTTGAGCAAAATCCGATCGATGAACTGCAAAAACTGTACGTAAGATTTCACGACGAAATGAGAAGCGACCCGGCGCTTGAAAAGCGCGGACAAGAAGAATTCAAGAAATTGGAAGAAGGAGACGAGGAAAACGCGGCATTGTGGCACTGGTTCAAAAAGGAGTCGCTCAAAGAATTCGAGAAGATGTACGCGGCGCTGGGGGTGAAATTCGATTCCTGGATAGGCGAAAGCTTCTACGAAAAAGATTTGAAGCCGCTTGTGGAGCGTTTGCTCGAACAAGGCGTTGCCGAAACGAGCGAAGGGTCCGTCATCGTGGCGCTTGATAAGCGGGGAATCAGCTTGCCGCCGGCGTTGATACGAAAATCGGACGGCGCGAGCTTGTATCTCACTCGCGACATCGCCAATCTGGAATACCGCCTCTCGAAATACAAGCCCGAGAAGATTTTGTATGTTGTGGGAAACGAGCAATCTTTGCATTTTGAACAACTTTTTGCGATAGCGGAGATACTTGGATTAAAAGGAGCGGAACTCAAGCACGTCAAGTATGGCTTGGTCTTGGGCGAGGGTTCAAAAAAACTGGCCACGCGCGAAGGCCGGGCGATTCTTTTGGAGGAGGTTTTAGGAAAAGTGATTCGGCTTGCCCGCGAGGTTGTTGACAAAAAAGCAACAGATACTCCTGAGGCGGAAAGAGAGAAAATCGCCGAGGCGGTTGGAGTCGGCGCTTTGAAATACAACGATCTCAAAGAAAACCGCACCTCCGATATCGTGTTCGATTGGGAGAAAATGCTTGACCTAACGGGCGACAGCGCGCCGTACTTGCAGTACACTTTCGCAAGAATGCGAAGCATCTTGCGAAAGGCAAATGGCAAAGAGCAAAGAGCGAAGAGCTATGCGGGCTTGAATCAAGACATCGAGATGAGAATAATCCGCAAGCTTTTGGAGTTCCCGGACGAAGTAAAAAGAAGCGGCGAGCATCTTTCGACCAGCAACATAGCGAACTTTCTTTACAAGTTGGCAGTCCTTTCTAATCAGCTTTACGAAACGACGCCGATCTTAAAAGAGGAGGGTGATGAGCGGCGCGCCGCTCTGCTTTCTTTAGTAGAAGCGGCGTCCCGAGTTCTCAAAACCGGGCTTGGACTTCTTGGCATCAGGGTTCTCGAGCAGATTTGACCCTACACATAGTTTTGCTACGCCATTTTAAGATGGAGGGAGATATTAAAAAAAGTCCGACTATTGAGAGCGGCCCAGGTTACTATTTCGACAATTTAAAATTGCGAGCCCCGGTAGACCTTCCGCGCGTCGCGCGCGCGGTGTCTACCGGGACTGGACTAGTTGGAGACGACGTCTACGGTCCGCACGACGCGCCCGTCAACGCTCCGGAGTTCGACCGTCGCCACCTTCGCGATGTCGGCGGTGGATCGAGCGGAGAGCATGCCTCCTCTTTTGATGCGGTCGTAATCGAAGACCGTGTCGCGTGCCTGCCCCCGGTCGTTCGTGTACCGGATCAACAGGATCACCTTGGCGGGATCACCGGCGCGCGTCGCCGATGCCGCGTCAATGGTCTCCGTGCCTCGCGGCATCGTCACTTCGCCGATGCACGCGTTGTTCTCGCACCGCGCCTGCATAGTGACTGCCGCCGTCCGAATCGCGTCTCCAACGATGGAGCCGAAGAACATCACGAATACGACCGGGGCCCAACCATTGCTTCTGCGCCTCGTCTCTCTCATTGCATCCTCCTCGCGAAACCAGTGTACTATTGTAAAGGATAACATATTGAACTGGGCTTGTCAAGTCGACCCGTCAACCCGCTCCGCCTCGGGGGTTGACAAACCGTTTATTATATGCTAATATCTCACTAGCAAAATGGCTCATGCGTGAGGGTGCGCGGAGCTTGATTTTCAAGGTATTTTCGAGGAGGAGGCAGACATGAGAAATTTCCGTAGCTTGTTCGTCAATCCGTTTTTGTGGTTCATCGCGTTCCTGTTTTTTGTGGCGGCGGTAGTCGGTGCGACACCGGCGACTGAAGCCGCAAACCACCGTTCGACAACGGCGGCGACTCCGGCAGGTGTGGATCTCGTGAAGTACCCGCTCGCGCCGAAGGCACTCACGGGCGCCGAGGCCATCGCGAAGATGGCAGAGCTCGGTCTGCGACCGGTGCCACTTCGGTACCGTTGGTGCGGATTGAACGAGCACCGCGAGGTGGAGGGCGGCCGGTTCGTGTACGAGTGTCTCCCTCCGGGGACGATCGTGCTCGTGAATGCAGCAGGTGACCAGATCTATTTGCCCGACTGCTGGAACCGGCTGAAGTGGATTGACGAGCGGCCGTGCCCGGTCTGCGCCGCGACGCAGAAGCCCGTGCCAGGACCCGGCTACATTCGCCGGTTCTGGAACTGGCTCAACCAGCCGTGGTGGGTGTGGCCGTATCGTAGCCACGTGACGATCGACGTGGCGGGACCCAGCGGCCCCTACACGATCGACTCGTACGGCAGCCACCGTATCGTGGTCACGCCGCGCGGCGATGGTCTGGCGACTTTCACGGTTTACCCGTAGCCACACGCGGCGCGACGCGTTTCTTTCTCTTTCCCCGCCCGGTCCAAGGACCCGGGCGGCAACTTTTTTTAGGGCTCTTGAATTCACAACTCAAGAGTCCGATTTTTTTGAAATTAAGCGCTTTATCTGTTTTAATTTGTAGTATGCTAGAGGAAGGATTTAATTTGCCAAAAGCGGAAGAGAAGACGTTGGAGTTTTGGAAGCATAATAGAATTTTCGAAAAAACTCTGAAGAAAACGGCCAAGGGAAAGCCATTCACGTTTTATGATGGCCCGCCCTTTGCGACCGGGCTTCCTCACTACGGCCATATTTTGGCTTCTACCATTAAAGACGTGATACCCCGCTATCAAACGATGCGGGGCAGATTCGTGCGCCGAAGGTGGGGCTGGGATTGCCATGGACTTCCCATCGAAGAGGTCGTCGAGCGGAAGCTCGGCATCTCCGGCAAAAAACAGATCGAAGAAATAGGCATCAAGAAGTTCAACGAGACGTGCCGGAATATGGTGCTTGAATACGCGAACGAGTGGAAGAGGATGATCGAACGCATCGCGCGGTGGGTGGAGTTCGACGATTCGTATAAGACGATGGACGCCGATTATATGGAGTCCGTTTGGTGGGCGTTCAAAGAAATCTACAAAAAAGGATTGGTCTACGAGGGCAGGAAGGTCTTGATGTATTGCCCGCGATGCGAGACACCCGTTTCAAACTTTGAGGTGGCGATGGATCAGAGTTATAAAGACGTGACAGAGGAGGCGGTGACGGTGAAGTTTCATCTGAAACCGGGGCAGAGATGGGGCAATAATTATGAGACCAAAGATACGGCTTATATTCTTGCATGGACAACGACGCCGTGGACCTTGCCTGGCAATGTGGCACTTGCTGTCGGAGAAGATATTGCCTACACGGCTCTTCGCGTAAGCGGCGTGAAAGAATTATATATCGTTGCGAGCGACCTCGTGAAAGCTGTTTTTAAGAATCAGGAAATAGAAATCGTGCATGATGATATAAAAGGAGAAGATCTCGTTGACCTCGAGTACGAACCGCTTTTTGACGTGCCTGCCGTCAAATCCGATAAATCGTATAAGGTGTACGCCGCCGACTTCGTAAACACCGAAGAGGGAACAGGAATTGTACACACGGCGGTCGTCTATGGCGAAGACGACTACAATCTTGGCGTAAAAATCGGCCTGCCCGTCGTGCCGCTTCTCGATGAAAAAGGAAAGTTCAACGAGGAGCAGGCGCCGGAGTTTCTGCGCGGAGAATATTTCAAAAAAGCGGATCCGATGGTTGTTGCCGATCTCGAAAGACGCGGATTACTTTTCAAAAAAGAAAAATACATCCATTCCTATCCTCACTGCTGGCGGTGCGGCAACGTTCTTTTTTACAACGCGATCCCGGCATGGTTTGTGAATATCCAAAAGATCAAGCCGAGATTGCTGAAATCGAATACGAAAGAAATCAACTGGTTCCCGGAACATTTGAAACACGGCCGCTACGAAAAAAGCGTTGAGCAAGCGCCGGACTGGAACATTTCGCGGAACCGCTATTGGGGGAATCCCATTCCGGTGTGGAAATGCCCGAAGTGCAAGCGCGAAGAAGTGATGGGGAGCATCGAGGAGCTCGCCGCGCGCGCGGGAAAACCGAAAAATAATTATTGGGTGATGCGGCACGGCGAAGGGGAAAACAACGTGTTCCATATTATCGACTCGGGCAAGGCGAACTTCAAACTGACTCCGAGCGGCATAACGTCCGCGATCTCGTCCGTCAAGAAGCTTACAAAGAGCGGAGTGCGGATAGACACAATCGTGGCTTCCCCGATTACGCGAACCAAGGAAACCGCCGAACTTGCCGCGGAAATCTTGGGGATTAAAGAAATCGTCTTCGACCCGAACCTCGAAGAAATACACCTGGGCGCACTGCAGGGGTGTCATTCCAAAAAGTACCACGAGCTTTTTCCGACGTACGAATCGAAATTCGAGCAAAGACCCGAGGACGGCGAATCGCTTCGGGATTTGCGGGCGAGAGTATGGGGTTTTCTCGAGGGATGCGAGAAAAAGTATTCAGGTAAAAACATATTACTTGTGAGCCACGAGTACCCGATTTGGATGTTGTTGCATACCGCCTCCGCGTGGAGCGAAAAAAGGGCGATTGCGGAAAAAGTGCTGCGGAAAGAAACGAAGAAAAACGGCGATTTCGTGGAAACCGCAGAAGCGCATAAGCTGGATTTCAAAGTCGTCCCGAGGGACGACACGGGCCTGGTTGATCTCCACAGGCCGTACATCGACGACATCACACTCGCTTGCGCGTGCGGCGGCGGGATGCGCCGGACACCGGAAATTTTCGATTCCTGGATGGAAGCGGGCTCGATGCCCTTTGCCGAATATCACTATCCTTTCGAGAATAAAAAGATATTCGACGGCAGATTCCCCGCGCAGTTTGTTGCCGAGTACATCGCGCAGACGCGGGCATGGTTTTATGTGATGCATGTCGTGTCGCTGGTTTTGTTCGGCAAGGCGCCGTTCGAAAATGTCGTCACCACCGGCAATGTACTCAACGAGAAAGGAGAAAAACTTTCAAAATCGAAACAAAATTACACCGATCCATGGATCACCCTCGACAAATATGGCGCCGATGCGTTGAGATTCCAGCTGATGAATTCCGTGGTCATGCAATCGGACGATCTGTTTTGGACAGAAAAAGATGCCGCAACCATATATCGAAAAGTAAATCTTCTGTTATGGAATGTGTATAACTACTTCACGACGTATGTCGGAGAAAAGAAGAATGATGAATCTGCGCCGAGCGTTCTCGATCTGTGGATCAAAGAGAGAACCGCGGAACTCGTGAAAAAAGTAACGGGATACCTCGACGCGTACGATACGGTGCATGCTACTCGATCGATTCAGGAATATATAGATGATCTCTCGACGTGGTACCTGCGTCGTAGCCGCAAACGCAGAGACGGGGCGTTTTTCGATACGCTCCGCGAGTGTCTTTTGACGACAAGCAAAGTGATCGCGCCGTTTATGCCTTTCCTCGCGGAGGAGTTGTATCGCGGACTTGCAACCGGCGATATGCCCGAATCGGCGCATCTTACGGAGTGGCCAACATATAGCAAAGAGCAAAGAGCAAAGAGCAAAGAGCTTTTGGGGGCGATGGCGGAGGTGCGGCGTCTTGCGAGTTTGGCGCTCGCGGAGAGGGCAAAAGCGAAAATAAGGGTGAGGCAGCCAATCGCTTCGCTCAAAATAAAAAATAAAAAATCAAAAATCAAAATTGACGACGAGTTTGTTGTGATATTACAAGACGAAATAAATGTTAAAAAAATTGTTCTCGACAACACTATCGCGAACGAGGTGGAACTTGATACTGTTATCACTCCCGAACTGAAAGAAGAAGGAGTCGTGCGCGATCTCGTGAGGATGATTCAAGAATTGCGGCAAAAAGCCGGACTTAAGCCGAAAGACACCATTGCTCTCTCGGTTGAGGCGCAAGAACCAGTCCGCGGCATCATCGCAAGGAATGAAGGGTTCATTAAGCGCGAGGTTGGCGCCGAAGCCGTCGAAGAGAAGCGGTCGGAAAAATTCGACGCCGAAGAGAGTTCCCGTTTGGAAGGTCAGGATATTTGGCTCTCGGTGCGAAAATCGTAAGGGGTGTATAATTGAATCAGCAGTTTTGAACAGTACGTCATAAGAAAAGGAGGTGATTCCTGTGGCGAGAAGGCGGCTTGACCCGACAGTGCTTCACCCCGAAGCCCAAAAACTGAAAGAGTTTCTTGAAGCCCGGCTGATCGGCCAGCATCGGGCTATCGACCAAGCAGTAAGATCCTATAACTACTTTCTGTCGCCTCTTTGGCGGCCGGAAAAGCCGATCTTGTGCCTGATAGCCATGGGGCCGTCCGGCAGCGGCAAGACGTATCTTGCGGAACTTTTGGCTTTGTACTTTGGTTCAAGACTAGATAAGCATCGGTGAAATGCTATTCTAGTCAACAATGACAAGGCAAAACAGCTATCTGACCCACGCCCGAATTTCGAACAAGAAATTTCGTGAATTTTTGAAGTTGTTTTCCCTGGATATGACGGCTGTGCAGCTTGCGAGCGCCACCGGACTGAACCGCAATACTGTCAATAGGTTATGCCGTATTGTGCGCGAGAGAATCGCGGAACATTGCGAATCGCAATCTCCGTTTCGCGGCACAGTCGAAGTTGACGAATCGTATTTCGGGCCGAGGCGAGTTCGTGGGAAGCGCGGCAGAGGCGCGGGCAGGAAAACGATCGTCTTCGGCATCTTGAAGCGCAACGGCAAGGTTTACACTCGCATTGTACCAAATGCGGAAAAAGCCGTTTTACTCCGTATTATCAAGCAAAAAGTGCGTTCAGGAAGCACAATCCATTCTGATGGCTGGACGGCTTATGATGGCCTGGTGGATATGGGATATCGCAAACACTACCGAGTTCATCATGGACAAGATGAATTTGTCCGCGGGAAATCGCACATCAACGGCATCGAGAATTTCTGGGGCCTGGCCAAAGTCCGGCTCGCAAAATACAGAGGCATGCATCCGCAGACATTCTTGCTTCATCTCAAGGAGTGCGAATTCAGATTCAACTATCGCGGCGATGATTTATATGCTATACTGTTATCGTTATTCAAGAAAAAATCGCCGAGGAAATAGCCTTTTTACCTAGTCTTGAACCTGTACTTTTTCGGTTCAACGCGGGCGATGACCAAAGTTGAATGCGAAAACTTCGTGGAACGGCACGAGATCTCAAAATTAATCGGCGCGCCGCCGGGATATCTTGGTCACAAAGACCCGACAATCATCGCTCAAGACAAACTCGATAGATTCTTGATCGAAAAAATGCAGAATGATATGCACGCCGAAGAAAAGTACCAGCGTCTCCACGAGGAAATCGTCGCATTGTACCAGGAGATAGAGGAGGCCACCGATCCCGAGGAGAAAAAAACTTTGGAGAAGAAATATGCCGGCGCACTTAGCAAATTCCGCGCGTATGTGAAGGCGCACGTGGAACGGAGTGTGCAACGAAAAACGGTTCACAGCATCGTTTTATTCGATGAGATAGAGAAGGCGCATCCTGCGCTTCACAACTTTCTCCTCGAGGTGACTTCCAAAGGAAGAACGCGGCTCGGTAATGGCGGAGAGGTGGATTTCTCGCACTCGATGATCGTTGAGACCTCGAACGTTGGATCAAAGCAGATCACGAATATCGCCAAGGGAAAGGGCGAGATTGGCCTTATGGTTTCCCGGAAGAAGGAGAAAACCGACGATGAAATCCATAAATCGGTCATGAAGGAAGCTAAAAGGTTTTTTAGCACAGAGTATCTTAACCGACATTCCAAGGTTGTCTATCACTTGCTCGCGCCGGAGCAGTTGGCAAAGATTTTTGATACTTTTCTGAACGACTTGTTCTGTCGTCTGCATGAACAGGGGTTTGATTTCGAAGTGATTATCGACCCGGCGGTAAAGCAGTTGGTTTTGCGCGAATCTTTGGATCATCCGGAAAACGGAGCCCGGCTGCTGGAGGATAAAGTGCGCAAGTATCTTGATGAACCGCTTGCATCGCTCATCAATTCTGGTCAGCTTTCTCAAGGCAACGAAACATTATATATTGATGTGGAACACGAAGACGGAGAACCCGCGACCATCTTCAGCGTCGACAATGGTGGTGGCAGGAAGTATTTGCCGGCCCCTCTTGAGATTTTGGAGCCGGAAGAGGACAAGGGACCGCCACTGGCCCAGCAGGGAGGGAGTAGGTCGCGAAGAGTCAGGATAGAGTAGCAACACTAACGCCCCGATGCGTATCGGGGCGATTTTATTTAAAAGTAATCGATTTTAACAACCTTCCTCACTTTTGCCATCGTTTCCTTGGCTACCTCTCTCGCTCGCTCCGTACCAACGCGCAATATTTCCATCACTCGCTCGGGATTCTTCGCAAGCGCTCTGCGCTTTGTTCTGATGGGCGAAATGAAGTTTTCCAGTACACCCGCCAATCTTTTTTTAATCGCAACGTCTCCTAACCCGCCGCGTTCGTACTGTTGTTTCAATTTTTTAATTTCTGATTTATTTGGATCAAAAATATCCAGGTAAGTGAACACAACATTCCCTTTTACTTTACCCTTGTCGTTGGCGTGAATGTGGCCGGGGTCTGTATACATTGCCATCACCTTCTTTTCGATTTCTTCGGCCGAGTCATCGAGATAGATGGCGTTTCCCAGGGATTTACTCGCTTTCGCGGTTCCATCGATACCGACGAGACGCGGCGTGTCGGAAAGAACGGGTTGGATTTTTTGGAACGTTTCTCCGTAAAGGGAGTTAAATTTCGCGACAATTTCATTTGCCTGTTCGATAACGGGCAGTTGGTCCTCGCCAACAGGGACGATATTACCTCCGCAGAAAAGAATGTCCGCGGCCTGGCTTATCGGGTATGCCAAAAAACCGGCCGGGACGTTTTCGCCGAATCCTTTTTGTTTCATTTCGTCTTTTACTGTTGGATTTCTTCTTAGTCGCGCCAAGGTAACGAGATTCAAAAAAAGCACGGTGAGCTCCGCGATTTCCTGAATTTGGGACTGGATAAAAAAAGTTGTTTTTTCGGGTTCGACTCCAACCGCCAAGTTATCAAGGGCCACCTCAAGAACGTTATTTCTTACCCTCTCCGGATTTTCGGCATTGTCGGTCAACGCTTGGATGTCCGCGATCATATAGAAACAGCGGTCATATTGATTTTGCAGTTTGACCCTTGTTTGCAGCGAGCCCACATAGTGGCCGAGATGCAGCTTGCCGGTTGGCCGGTCGCCCGTGAGAACAATAGCCGATTTTGTCGATGCCATTTCATAAGTTTACTTTTTTCGCGCCTGCTTTACAAATCCTCCTTTTTCGCATATAATTTCTGGAGCATTTTCAAGAAGGCGGATGGAGGAGAGATGCGAGAAGTTCGGTTGGAGGGAGCCATTGATTTCCCTCTTGTGCCGCAGGTCTGTGAGACGATTGCGGATTTGGATCGTGAAAGCGCCTTGCCGATAAAGTTGATCATTCACTCGGAAGGCGGGTTTATGGTGTGGTTGTTCTCATTGTTGGAAGTCATCAATTCCTCTCGCTCGCCGATCTATGGCCTTGCAGACGGTTGTGCCAACTCCGCCGCTTTCTTTCTGTTGCATGCATGCGCTCGTAGGTCGTCGTACCCGGATTCCGAGTTTATGTTTCATCCGCCGAGGATTCCCGCCAACGAGGATTGGAACTGCCACGAAGACGATATCCTTGAAGATGACGAGAGCTACCAACAACTCCTGACGAAACTTGCCAGGTGCAGCGGCGAATCCGTAGAGGTTCTTGCCGCATGGGGCAGAGAAGACAGAGTATTCACCGCCCAAGAAGCCCTTGAGCTCGGATTCATAGATGAAATTGTCGAAAGACCTAGAACCCGTCTCAAAATACCTCCGCTCGCGATATGAGCCAATTTCCGCAAGGCCAAGGAGCAAGGACGAAGGCGCGCTTAGTGCGCTCCGAGTCCGAAGCGACACAGGCATTGCTGAAATTGGCCATATCCCATTCGGGTTGCGGCGATTTTCTTGTCTCGCCGCGTTGCGGCTTCCTCGCCGTAGCTACTGCTACGGCTTCCTCGCCGCGCCTTGCGGATACAAGAAAATCTCTCGCAACGCGAGCTGGAGGTATTTTCGAGATGGGTTCTTCAGAACGGCGGCTCCCCGCAGCCGCCGTTTTTCTTTCCATTTTCTTTCTATCTCCTGCCACCTCTTGCTTCCCGCGAAACATTTCCGTTATAACATAATATTATGTTATAACGGAAACAATTTGAGACACGAGAGAATACTCCGGAATATTCTTAGATTTCGATAATCACAGCAAGAATCGCTCCGATGAGTCGCTTGTTGCGACTATGCGGAGTGATTCTGCTTCATATTTCTATAATAACAGGAAGAATCATCGGCCGGCGCTTTGTTTTGGTATACACAAACTGGCCGATCTGATCCCGAATAAGAGTTTTTAGGTAATCCGCTTCCACCGGCTGATAGGTCGGCAAGCGGGAAATCAAAGCGCGCAAGCGCTTTCTGATTTCGTCGAGCATCTCCTGGCTTTCTTTGAGATAAATGAATCCGCGGGAAATGATATCGGGACTCTTGAGCAGTTTCCCCTTGTCGCGATCCACGGTGACGATGATTACGATCATGCCTTCCGCGGCAAGCGTGCGGCGGTCGCGGATCACGACTTCTTCGACGTCGCCGACGCCGAGTCCGTCCACCATCACATACGACGCGGGCACGTTTTCGTTCGTAACGCGGAAAGAATCCCCGGTGAATTCCGCGACTTGGCCGTTGTCCATCAAAAAGATATTTTGTTTCGGGATGCCGATCTCGATGCCGTTTTGCGCGTTGATGAACCGCTTGTAGTAGTAGCCGTGCACCGGCACGAGGTATTTTGGGTTCAAGAGGCGCATCGCGAGCTGGAGGTCGTCTTTTGCCGCGTGGCCGGAAGAGTGGATGTCCACGATGTTCGAATGGAAGATGACGGCGCCTTGCCGCGCGAGGTCGTCTTTGATCGCCTGCACGCTCCGTTCGTTGCCCGGAATGACAGAAGACGACAACACCACCGTATCACCCTGCTTGATTTTGAGGAACCGATGCTCGCCGGTCAAAATCTTCATCAAGTTCGCGTTCGATTCTCCCTGGGCTCCGGTCGAAATGATAAGCACTTTGTCGTCGCGGTATTTATGGACCTCTTCGTTGGGAATGATCGTTCCCTCCTTCGCCTTGATGAAGCCAAGGTTGCGGGCGATTTCCACGTTCGCTTTCATCGAATAGCCGGCAAGAGAAACTTTCCTGCCGAGTTTTTCCGCGATTTTAATGGCCTCGGCAATGCGGGTGATCACGGAGGCGAACATCGCGACGATGATGCGCCCCTGCGCTTTCGTAAAGAGCTCCTCGAGGTTTTTTTCGACGATCCTCTCCGATGGCGACCGTTCAAGGATGTCCGCGTTCGTGCTGTCCGTCGCGAACACGTGCACGCCCATCTTGCCGATCCGCTCGAGTTCGGCGAGATTATATGCCTTGCCGTGTTCGTCGTACTCTATTTTGAAGTCGCCAAGACTCACAAAGTTCCCGGCGGGATTTTTAATGAGCACGCCGAGCGAGTCGGGGATGGTGTGTTCGATCATAAAGAACTCCGCTTCGAAATTGTTGGAAATCTTCACAATATCCCGCGGCTTTACGATTTGGATGTCGAGCTTCGGCGCGTTCGGAAAGTCCTCCTGCCGTTTTCTGATAATCGCGGCGGAGAGGGCCGAAGTGTAAATCGGAGGATTGCCGAGCTTCGCCATAATATAGGGGATCGCGCCGATGTGGTCATAGTGGGCGTGCGTGACGATCAGGGCGTGGATGTTCTGTTTTTTTTGCTCGAGGTACGCTGTGTTCGGGATGATGAAGTCTATCCCCGGCGTGCCTTCTTCCGGGAATTGCAGTCCGGCGTCGATGACGACGATCTCATTTTTATATTCGAGGAACATGCAGTTGCGGCCGATTTCTTCGAGGCCGCCGAGCGGCACAAAGCGAACTGGCGCGACGCCGTTGTACTCTTCCGCGGGGCTCGCGCTTGCCATCGGGCGCGCAAAATGCCCGCCTTGCTGGCCTCTTCGCCCGGCAGGCGGACGGTGCGGCCGCGCTTGCGGCATGCGTTTTGGAATTGAAGGCGGCCGTATCTGCGTCCGTTGGCCAGGTTCTGATTTATTGACCATATTATTTATAAGTTTTCGATTAAAAAAGTTTTCAGCGCCTCAATATCTTTTTTGTCTGGGTCGTAGTGATAGGTTTTTATGCCCAAAGACCGCGCACTTTTCACCGCGTTCTCGTCGTGTTCAAAATAGATGACATCATCTTTCTTTAAACCAAAGTGTTCAAGCATTTTCTCGTAATATTTTGGGTCGGTCTTTTCGGGGTTATGCTTTAGAGTAAAAACTTCGTACGGCACCTTATTTAAACCATATTGCTCATATTTATCGTAATCTGCATTCGTGAGGATTATCTTCTTGTTTGGATATTTCTCCAGTAAATCAAGCATATCTTGGAAAATTACTCCCGTATCGGATACAAATGTGTATACTGCATCAACTAAAATTGTTTTCATATCTAACTTGTGCCGCGGGAGATCTTCCTTCGGTGGGCAGGGAGGGACTTGAACCCTCAAGCCTCGCGGCATACGCTCCTGAAGCGTACGTGTTTGCCAGTTTCACCACCTGCCCCCTAATATCTTGATTATATTATTCCAAAAGTGGGGGATGAACCAGTGCGCCTGCCTACCGGCAGGCAGGTCTGCCAATTTCGCCACCCCAGCATAGCCTTTATCTTTGTATAGATTGATATGGCGCAAATTTTAGTGACAGGGTGAACGCTGCGCGTATTCCAGTTTCGCCACGGAGGCAGTTGTTGCGTAAAACCAAACTTACCACCAGAAAGGCCTTCTAATCTAATATTAAAGTTATTCGGCAGAAAAAGTATTCACGAGTAAATCAGAAAAGGAGTTTTTCGAATATATGATCATTGTAGCATAGTGCCCGACAAAAAGTCAAGTTCACGGCTTTTTCCGCCTACCCAAAAATGTTTACATTATAAATGACTAATCATTTATAATGTGAACATTTTTTCTTTGTTTATATGTTTATGCCTTTGTTACCGTAAGGACTATTATTCTTTTTGCGCCGGCGGATTTTAAGGCCGACACCGCTTCCGATACAGTCGCGCCGGAGGTGATGACGTCGTCTATTAAAATTATGTTTTTGCCATAAGCCGCCTCGGGATTTTTTACGGAGAAGCAGCCATTCACGTTTTCTCTTCGCTCCGCTAGATTTTTCGTATCGCTCTGCGGCTTGGTGTTTTTGATTCGCAGAATGGCATCCGCGGCGATCGGCAAGTCGAAATGTTTGGAAAATATTTCGGCGACGAGCAGGGACTGGTTGAAACCCCGTTTGCGGAACCGTTCGCGCGAAAGGGGAACGGGAACCACAACAAAGTTGAACGTCGAAAATCCGAGGTCCATAAAGTATCGGATAAGCAGTTCGGCGAGGGGCGAAGCCGCTGACCTCAAATACCGAAACTTCAATCCGTGAACCAGGTTTTTTACGGCATCGTTATCGTAATTCGCCGCACTGCCGAGAATAAACTTTGAGTCCTTGTGGCATATCTTTTTATTGTCCGCGAGGCGCGCCCGGCACGTTCCGCAAAAGAGCGTTTGGTTGAGCGGTATCGCGGAGAAACAGCTCGCGCAGATAACGTCGCCGCCTTTCACGCCTTTGCGGCAGTTGAGGCAAAGAGAGGGGAAGATGAGGTCGAGAATTGAATTCATCCGCGTTTTTGATGAGGCGCTCCGACCTCGTTAAGAAAACCTTCTCGGAGGCCTCGCGGGCATGGTGTCCTCCTGGCCTCTTTTCGGAACCACGGTTCAGTTTCTCCTGCGGAAACTGCCCGTTGCCACTCGGCAACAAAAATCTTTCTTACGAAAGATACCAAGCTTTTGTTGCCTGCGAGAGCTTCCTCAAAGAGGCCAGGAGGACGAGCGAGGCCGAGAGAGAGCGCAATTTCCTCGCCGGGGAAATTGATAGCGTGTTTTCGTACGAGGTCGGAGCGCCTAAATGTCATTACTGCTATAATTATCAAGGATGCCAAATATCTTCAATCTTTTCAAGCAAAGCGTTTTCCCGTCGTACTTGGGAGTTGATATCGGCACGACCTCGATCAAGGTCGTCGAAGTGAAACAAGGAAAGCAACTCCCCGAAGTGGTGAACTATGGTTTTTTGGAATCGTCGAGTTATCTGGCGCGGGCCAATCAGGCCCTTCAGGCAAGCGACTTAAAGCTGTTCGAAAAGGAGGCAAAGGAGTTCTTAAAAACGCTTCTCCGTGAAATGAAGCCGCAGACAACGGACGCCTTCGCGTCAATTCCCGCGTTTTCCGCTTTCACGACCATTATAGATTTCCCCGAAATGACGCCATCCGATCTCTCGAAGGCGATTGTTTTTCAAGCGCGGCAATACGTGCCGCAGCCCCTCTCGGAAGTCGCTCTCGATTGGATGAAAGTGGGCGAGGCGCAAGACGAGAAAGGGTTTAAGCGGCAGCAAATACTTTTGATTTCAGTTCCTCAAGAAATCATTCAAAAGTATCAAACGATCTTCAAAGAAGCCGGCTTGCGCCTCAAGGCGCTCGAAATCGAAAGCTTGAGCTTGGCGAGAATCTTCGGCAGTTCCGACCCCACGCCGACAGTTGTCATTGATATTGGCAGCCGCTCCACCAACATTGCCTTCCTGGACGGCGGCGATCTAAAGTTCGATGTCCAGAGTGATTTTGCGGGATTCTCGTTGACGCAAGCCCTGTCTTCAAGCTTGGGCATCAATCCTTTGCGGGCGGAGGAGTTGAAGCGGGAACGGGGCGTGTTGGGAACTGGTCCGAACTATGAGTTATCCACAATAATGCTGCCGTTTTTAGATGCTATAATTAATGAGGTGAAAAAGGCGGTCTATAAATATGAGGCGCAGTTTCCCTCCGCGAGGAAAATGGAAAGAGCGATGCTTACGGGAGGGGGCGCGAACCTTCTTGGTATTGCGAAGTACGTCGAGCGCGAGCTTGGCATCACGACGGTGAAGGCCTCCCCGTTTCTTAAATTTGAGCACAACCCGGAGATAGAGCCGTTCGTCCCGGAACTAAATCCGATTATGAGCGTGGCGTTGGGGCTTACGCTTCGGGAATTCGTTTAATTAGTGCCAAGTATCAAGTGTCATGTATCAAGAGTAAATATAAATACCTGACACCTGACGCCTGACACCTGACACAAAATGGCACTACCTCCAAAAGTAATCGAACAACTTGGCCGCGAGCCGGCAAAAACTCCCGGTTGGGCCGGTCAGGTTTTGATGTTCTCCGGAACAATATTTTTTATCAGTTTGGTGATTTATTTCGGCCTTGCGTTCGGTTATACGGTGTATCTCAATTCCAATTTGCAGAAATTACGGGGTCAAGCCGCGGTTTTCAGCCAGCAGATACCGGCGGAGGATCAAAAAAGGATAGTGAACTTTTATTCCCAAATCTATAACTTGAAGACGGCGCTCGCGAAACATATTTTTTCTTCGCAGCTATTTTCCTCGCTCGAGAGGAATACCCAGGTGAATATTTACTTTAATAAATTTAACCTCAACACCCAAACGAACCAACTCGCGCTGGGCGGCGTTGCGAAGACAATGGACGACATCAATCAGCAGTTCGTTCTTTTTCAATCGCAACCGGAGGTCGCGCGAGTTGCTCCCGGCAATATTTCTTTTTCCGAGGGCGTCTGGCGTTTCGAGGCCACCTTGCTGTTTCAGGAAGGGTATTTCAGCCGTTCCGGCCTTGCGGCCGCCACGACAACACAACCATGAGGCAAACAACCAAAAGATTTCTTAGCATGATTTTGGGCTTGATATTCCTGGTGGGGGCCATTATCGTCTATTTCGATTTTATTGAACCGGTATATGAGGATGCCCAAAAATTAAAAGCGGAAGGTTTGAGTTTGGAGAATTTGTTGAATAGCGAAAAACAAGCGATAACAAAAGTGCAGAGTTTGATTAGCGACTATCGCGGCCAGGGCGACTTGAGACAGGCAGTTTCGTTGGCTCTTCCCGAAGGAGAGGACGCGGTTGGAGCGCTCGCCCAACTGTACGGATTGGTTCAAAACAGCGGATTGAGCTTGCAGTCGGTATCTCTCGCGGGCGGCGCCGGCGCGCAAAGAATCAAAAGCGCGGAAGAAACAAGAGGCGGCCTTGTCACGCGGCCGATAGGCACGTCCGTTTTCCAAATGAAGCTCGCGGGATCATACGGAGACCTGAAAACGTTTCTTGCCCGACTAGAAACGAATATGAGAGTTTTCGACCTCCGGTCTTTGTCTATTCAACCGGGCGCGATATCGGGGGGCAAGTTTGTCCAAACCCCTTACGCGTACGATGTGTCGGTCGCAACGTACCATCAGGAACAATAACTATGGCTATTATCGTTGAGGAAGGAGGAAACGGGACGAGTAAGGTGGTGAGAATCATTATGTGGTTTTTGATTCTTCTTATCATAGCGGTTGCCGGTTATTATATTTTCTTCGCGCAACCCCAGCTCATAGAAGTGGTGGTGCCTTCCAATCTTCAGGGTAAAAGTATCGATCCTCTGGCCGGTATCAACCTGAATCCGGGAGAGGTGATAAGCGGCGAGGAATTTCAAGCGCTCAAACAATATGTAACTCCGCCCAGGCCGGGCAACGCGGGAAAGTCGAATCCGTTCAGTCCTTAAGCATCAAGCGTCAAGTATCAAGCGTCAAGAAATCCTGATGCCTGATGTATGACGCGTGACACCCTATGTCCTCCGAAGATCTTTTAAAAGAAATCCAGAAAGCAGGCCTCCTGGACGAAGACGTTGTGACGAAGCTGAAGCGCGAGTCGCTGCTTTCGGGCAAGTCGGTCGAGCAGCTGATCGCGAACCAGCGGTTGGTTGATGATCGCAAGGTTGCCGAGGTGAAAAGCGCGGCTCTCAAGATACCGTACAAGAAAGTCGACGCGGAATCGCTCGCGAGCGAAACGTTGGAATTGATTCCGGAAGAAACGGCAAGAACCTACGAAGTCGCCCCTCTCGAAAAAAAAGAGAATTTGCTTGTCGTGGGAATGGTAAATCCCGATGACACGAAAGCCCAGGAGGCGGTGAAGTTTATCGCCCGCCGAGGCAGATTGAATCTTGGGGTGTACCTTATCTCATATGGCGATTGGCAAGGGGCGCTTCGGAAATATTCTCCGTATCGCACGGAAGTCGAGGCGGCGGTTCGGTCGTTAAGTTTGAAACGAGGAGAGGGCGGGCAGAAAATCGTGCGCCTTGAAGAAGGAGGCGCGGCAGAAGAGGCCCCCATCATTAAAATCGTCGCGAACACCTTGCGGGAGGCCGTGTTGGAACGGGCATCCGACATTCACATCGAGCCGCAGGAAAATTATTTGCGGATACGATTCCGGGTTGACGGGGATCTGCGAGAGGTGGCCGCGCTCCCCACGGAACTTTCACAGCCGGTCATATCGAGGGTTAAAGTTATTTCCAGCTTAAAAATAGACGAAACCAGGATTCCTCAAGACGGCCGTTTTCGGACCAGGGTGTTCGATAAGGACATCGACTTCCGCGTTTCTACGTTCCCGACTCCGCTGGGAGAAAAAGTAGCTATCAGAGTTTTGGATCCGACGACAGGCATCAAGAACTTCAAAGACTTGGATATTGTGGGCAAGAATGCGGAGATCGTGAAGGAGGGCCTCGAAAAGCCATTCGGGATGATTCTGGTAACCGGTCCCACCGGATCGGGGAAGACCACCACGCTCTACGCCATGCTCCAAGAGTTGAACAAGGAAAGCGTGAATATCGTGAGCTTGGAGGATCCGGTGGAATATTTCATTTCTGGCGTCAATCAGTCGCAGGTGCGGCCGGAGATCGGTTATGATTTTGCCTCCGGCTTGCGGCAGATATTGCGGCAAGATCCCGATACGATCATGGTGGGCGAGATTCGCGACAACGAGACCGCATCGCTCGCCGTGCAAGCGGCGCTTACGGGACACATCGTCCTTTCGACCTTGCACACGAATAACGCCGCGGGCGTTATCCCGCGTCTTATCGACATGAAGGTGGAACCGTTCTTGTTGCCGGTTTCTTTGAATCTCATGGTTTCCCAGCGATTGGTCGGGATGCTATGCCCCGACTGCAAGCGTTCCGACGACGCGCCGCCCCCGGTTGATAAATTAATCAGAAAAGCGCTGGGTGATTTGCCGGAAGAGGTTCGTTCCAAATACAAGGAGCCATATAAGATATATCGAAGCGCGGGCTGCGGCAAGTGCAAGGGGCGGGGAACGATCGGCCGCGAAGCGCTTTTCGAGGTGTTTATGATGACGCCCGTCCTCGAGGAAGCGATCAACGGCGGAGTTACCATCCAAAAGATATTGAAAGAGGCCAAGAACCAGGGAATGTCAACGTTGCGCCAAGACGGCGTGCTCAAGGCCCTTGATGGAAAGGTCTCGATGGAAGAGGTGATACGGGAGACGGAAGATGTATAATTAATTCATAATGCAAAATGCAAAGATCAAAATGCAAAGTTTAGGAGTCCTGCGGACACGACTTTATAATTTACCACTTTTTTTACACTTTGCATTGTCATTTTGAACTTTGATTTTTGAATTTTGAATTAACTTATGCCCGAACCAAACGAAAAACTCAACGAACTTCTTATCGCAACCGCTCGGCAAAACGCCTCTGATTTGCACCTCGCTGTCGGTCGCCGACCAACCTTGAGAGTCGACGGTGTTCTTGTTCCGCTCCAAAAAGAACCGCTCCTGACTCCCGAAGTGGCCGAAGAGTTGATTCTCGGATTTTTGACTCCCGAACAGAAAGAAAGATTGCAAAGGGATAAGCAGGTTGATTTCGCCTACAGCTTCGAAGACAAGGCCAGGTTCAGGGTGAACGTGTATTTTCAAAGAGGATATCTTGCCGCCGCCCTGCGGCTCATTCCCGCGCGGATCAAGACCATCGACGAATTGAATTTACCGCCCCTTCTTCATGATTTTGCCCGGCTGTCCCAGGGATTCATTATCGTGGTTGGTCCCGCCGGCCACGGAAAGTCTTCGACGCTCGCGGCCATCCTCGACGAAATCAACCATACCCGTTCCGACCACATCATCACCGTCGAAGACCCCATCGAGTATTTATTCACCCAAGACAAATGCATCGTTTCACAAAGAGAAGTGGGGGGCGACACGCTCACTTTTCATTCTGCTTTGCGGACCGTTTTGCGGCAGGATCCGGACGTGATTATGATCGGCGAGATGCGCGACGCCACCTCCATCGCCACCGCAATGACCGCGGCAGAAACCGGCCACGTGGTTTTTTCGACTTTGCACACCAATTCCGCTTCGCAAACCATCGATCGGATCATCGATTCCTTTCCGCCTGCCCAGCAGGGACAGGTTATCTCGCAGCTTGCGGCAACGCTCGTTGCGATTGTTTCCGAACGATTGATGCCGAGAGTCGCGGGCGGGCGCGTGCCGGCCACGGAAATTATGATCGTGAACCCCGCGATCAGAAACCTCATTCGAGAAAGGAAGATTTATCAGATCGATTTAGTGATAGAAACGAGTTTGCAGGAAGGCATGATGACGCTGAACCGTTCTCTCGCGCATCTCGTAAAAAACAAAGAAATCTCCCTTGAGAACGCGGAGCTCTATTCTTTAAACCCGGCGGAGCTTCGCATATTGATGGAGAGAATGTGAGCGGAGTAATCGCTAATAACGCGAATACCAGCAAATAATGCTAATACATTCGCGTTATTACCTAACAATTAGCATTATTCGCGAATACTACATGAAGTTTAAATACAAAGCAAAAACCAAAGAAGGAGAATTACAGATGGGTTTCGTCGATGCCGGCAACCGCGACTCGGCGTTAAGCATTTTGGGAGGCCACGATCTGTTTATCTTGAGCTTGGAGTCCGCGGAAAAACCAGGATTTTCCGACACCATCGCAAGTTACTTCGGCCGAGTGAGGCGGAAGGATTTGATCATTTTCACGAGACAGCTCGCGACTCTGCTTGAGGCCCATTTGCCGCTCAATAATGCTTTGAAAACGTTATACGAACAAACCAAGCAACCTACGCTCAAAGAGGCGGTTCTTCGGATAAGCGAAGATATCGACGCCGGTTTGTCTCTCTCGCAGGCAATGGAGAGGCAAGAAAACATCTTCCCGCAATTTTATATCGAGATGGTGCGCGCGGCGGAAATCACCGGCAATCTGAATGAGACCGCCGGGTTTCTGGCCGACTATGCCGAGAAAGAGGGCTTGCTCGCGAGTAAGGTCTCTTCCGCTCTTATTTACCCCGGCTTGGTCTTGGGACTCTTCGCGGTCGTCGGGTTCATTATGATAGCGTTCGTGTTTCCTCAAATCGGGCCGGTGTTCGCGCAGTCGGGCGTGGAGTTGCCGCTGTACACCAGCATCCTTTTGCATACGGGCGCTTTTTTGGGTAAGTGGTGGCCCGCGCTTCTTTTGGTCGTCGTGGCATTATTCTTGATGCTCCTGGATTATCTTCACACTCCCGAAGGCAGGGCTCTCCTCGATGACGCCAAGATCAGATTGCCGATAGTAAACAAAGTGTATTTGCCCATCGTGATTACCAGGTTCTCGAATGCCACAGCCCTCCTTATCCACGGCGGCATACCGATTGCCCAATCCCTGGAAATTATCGGCCATATGGTGGGGAATGTTCTTTATCGGGATATCATGCACGAGGTGGCGGAGAAGGTTCGCCAAGGCGAGCTGTTGAGCCAAAGTATTGCCCAGTACCCGGAATATTTTCCTCCGCTCGTGTCACAGATGGTCGCGGTGGGAGAAACGACGGGCAAGGTGGAGCAGATTTTCGTTCGCATCGCCAATTTTTACAGCCACGAATCGGATACGTTGATCAGCAACCTCGTGGATCTGATCCAGCCGGTTTTGATGATATTGATCGGCATCATGGTCGCGCTTCTTTTTGCCTCGATTCTCGTGCCGCTCTATAATCTCACCTCCACCATCGGGGGTAGCGGCGGCTAGCCGCGATATGGTATACTGTTGAAGTAATACTTTTAACAAACATACACATGAAATTTTTTTATTCACGATTTTCCACGCTTCGTTCCCGCAAGGGCTTTACGTTGATCGAAATGCTCATCGTGGTCGCGATTGTGGCGATTCTTTCTTCGGTGGTTTTGGTCGGCTTGGGTCCCACGAGGCGTTTGGGGAGGGACTCGAGGCGTATCAGCGATTTGCGGCAGGTGCAGAACGGGCTTGAGCTTTACTTTAACAAGTGCGGTTATTACCCGGGTACGGCGCAAGCGTCGAGTCCCTGCGGTTCGTTTAGCGCGATCTCGACCTGGGAAAATCTTGCCAGTTCTTTGGTCGGCAGTAACTTGGGGATATCGAACGTTCCCGATGATCCCACGGCCGGTTCGCATTACTTTTACGGCGCCACGGCTGGCGGCGCGAGCTATGTTCTTGGCGCGCGGCTTGAAGACGCCGGCAATTCCGGGTTGGCGCAAGATGTGGACGGCACGGTGAACGGCGTGGAATGCAACGATCCGGTCTATTGCGCGCAACTGTAGGGACTTATTGCCCCGATTCAGAAAGCCGCTTTGATTTACATCGGGGCGGTTTTTTGGTTAAAATCAAAACTAGAATAACGAATAATGAATAAAGAATAAAGGTTATAGAATAATGAATAACGAATTAAGAATAAATTGCCGTTACGTTATTCTCTATTCTTTATTCCTCATTCCCCGTCCATCATTCCTTATTCTTAATTCTTAATTCTTTATTCAACTAAAAATGTCTTTTCTGCTTTTCGTCTTCGGCGCTTCGATGGGAAGTTTCTTGAACGTAGTCTCCTTGCGTTACCATCCCGAACGATTTGTGTTCGGCTCCTCTCTTTTGGGCAGATCGCATTGTCCTCGGTGCCGGAAAACTCTCCGGTGGTTCGAACTCATACCGATTGTGAGTTTTATGCTCCAGCTCGGGCGTTGCCGGAGTTGCCGGGGAGCGTTAAATATGCAATATCCGATCGTCGAAATCTTAAGCGGCCTAACGTTCGTTTTCGTTCCGTTTCGCGTCTACACCCCCTTTATTCTCTATTCTCTATTCTCTATTCTCTCTACGGTTTGGATTCTGATTTTTATCGTTCTTCTTCTTATTGCCTTGATTGATCTCCGGCTCTCGATCATTCCCGACGAATTGAATATCGCTCTTTTTGTTTTGGGAGCGCTCTTGATTTTTGTAAGCGGACCGGCGTTCGGACTGACGTACGAATCCTTTTTCGAACCCTACGCGCCCCTGTTCGGGTTCCGCGATAATGTCTGGCTGAATCACGCCTTAGGAGTATTGCTCGCCGGCCTCTTTTTTCTGGCGCTGATTTTTATAACTCGTGGCAGGGGTATGGGGGCGGGGGATTTGAAGTTGGCCGTTCCTTTGGGCTTGATCTTCGGCTGGCCGGATACGATCTTCGTCGTCGGGTTGGCATTTGTGATCGGCGCGTTTTTCGGAATCTATAAAATATTTTCGAAAGAAAAAACACTCAAGAGCCATCTTCCTTTCGGCCCGTTTCTCGCGGGGTCATCGGTTATCGTATTTTTCTTCGGGCACCAGCTGATGAGGGCATATTTCGGATTGTTCGGATTATAGAACGTAAATGTAGTAGAATAGAGAATGTGGCAACAGGAAGACAGGATTTTCATACGAAGTTTCTTTGTTCCCGCAAGGGTTTTACGGTCATAGAAATTTTAGTCGCCATATCCATTACCGCGCTTCTTTCGGCGCTTGCGATAACGTACAGCAAAACCGGCGAGCGGCAGGTTTCTTTGTATGTCGAAACCCAAAAAATGGCCAACGTGATTTTTCGGGCGAAGTCCTCCGCGCTCGGCGCGTTGAAAGACGGAAATCCCAACACCTGCGGTTTCGGGATGGAAATCGATTATTCACAAAAAACATACTCGCTGTATACCTACGAAGAACCGAATCCTCCGAACTGCGCCTCTCTCGCCGCTATTCCCTCCGGTTTCCGGAAGACCATTTCCTCATATACGGTTGCCCCCGGTTTGGTTTTGAGGAACGCGGACGCGGATAGCTTGAGCGTGCTGTTGTTCGTGCCGCCGAATCCCAAGACCCTCTTGAGCGTCGACGGGGGAGCGTCGCTCACCGGTTCGCCGGTCAAGGTGTATCTCGAAACGAACGATGGCCAGGCCAAAAGAACGATAACCATCAACTCTTCGGGCCAAGTGGACTTTTGAATGAGAATTTAGTATCTAGAAACTAGAATCTAGTATTCGCCGTTTATTGGTTGCCAGATTCTAGATATCGGATACTTAATATATGAAGTTCCTAGATACCAGATACCAGATACTAGATACTCGTAAAGGCCAGACCATTGTCGAGGCAATCGTCGCGATCAGCGTGCTTATTGCCGGGTTTCTGGGAATTTTTACTCTCCTTGCGAGTTCACTGCGCGCGAACCGCATTATTGCCGACAATGTTCTTGCCACGTATCTTGCGGCAGAAGGCATTGAGGTCGTAAAAAACATACTGGATCACAACGCGATTGCCGGGGCTTCGTGGTCGAGCGGTTTTTCGACCGGGGACTTTGAAGTTGACTGGTCAAGCATCGCCCTTTCCGCGTATGCCGGCAGAAGTTTGTATTTCAACCCCATAACCAACCTCTATGGTTATGAAGAGAGCGGCGCTCCGACGCCATTTCAAAGGAGGGTTAGGATCACGCTTGTTGATTCCGACGAAATCGCGGTGAACTCCGTTGTTTCTTGGACGAGCGGGCTTGCCAAGTCGAGCGTGAACCTGGAAGACCACTTTTTGAACTTTAGACCGTAATGAGAATTTAGTATCTAGAAACTAGAATCTAGATACTGGATACTTAATATATGAAGTTCCTAGATACCAGATACCAGATACTAGATACTCGTAAAGGGTTCACCCTCGTCGAGCTCATCGTCGCTGTCGGGCTTTTTCTCGCGATTGTGAGTATTGCCGTCGGCGGTTTTATCCAGTCATTGGGGGCCCAACGGCAGATCGCCGGCTTGATCGCGGCCGAGAACGGCATTAGTTTGGCGTTGGAACAGATGGCAAGAGAAATAAGAACCGGTTACAACTTTTGCCACGACGCGAACGGCAATCCTCTTTGTTCCGGCTCAAACGAGTTTATATTCACGAACGCCGCGGGCGAAACGATAGCGTATCGGTTGAGCGATGTCTCCATCGAGCGGGGCGTAGCGGGGACATTCCAGCAAATTACGGGCGGGAACGTCGTAGTCAAAGACATGAGCTTTCTTTTGCGAGGCAACCAAAGCGGTGACGGCTGGCCCCCGAGAATTACCGTATCTTTAGGCGTTTCTTCGAAAGAGCGGGGCGCCTCCGCGACCGTTCTGCGCATAGAAACGACCGTGAGCGCGCGGACGCTCGACGGTTAATCCTTGTTTTTCAAGCCAAAACGACCTATTGACTTTTTCATCCATTTCGTGCTACAATGTAATCAGCACGAAGATGGGACGCAACCCGTCTTCGACAAGGAGGATATCATGAAGAGTGCATTTCTCGTCGCGATCGTGGCGCTCGCCACGGTCGTGAACCCTGGCAACTCCGTGACCGCGGCGGCGCGGCAGGAGGGTTCGGCGGTATCGGCGCAGGCGTCGGCGAGCTTCGGCGGAACCTGGAAGGGTTCCGTGAATGAGACCATCGGCAAGGACGCCGATCCGTTCGGCTCCGGAACGATGACGCTGACACTCGTCAACGACAGCGGCGACGTTCGCGGGGTGTGGTCGTCGGTCAACGACTACGGAGAGTTCCAGTCGGGAACGCTGGTCGGGACCATTCGTGGCACGACCATGACGTTTTCCCTTACGAACTCCGCGAGCGGTCTTTCCGTGTCGGGAAAGGCGGCGTTCGACGGCGCGAATCTCGTCGGGTCGTTCGTCGGGGTTTTCCCGAACCCCGAGCGCGACCGTGTCACCGGCACGTTCGCGCTTACAAAGTAGCGGATCGCCGACCGCTACTCTCACGTGCCCGGACGCATTCGCGTCCGGGCCTCTTACTGAAAGGAGAAGGGAAATGAGAATGAAGATTCTCGTCGGGTCTATGCTCGCCGCGTTGCTCTGTGCGGGCACGGTGAGCGCGGCGGATGATGGGAGTGCGCCTGCGGCGACCGCAACGGCGCAGCCGCTGTTGTCGCTCGTTGTTCCGTCGGAAGCGCTTGCGTCCGCAACGGCGCAAGCGACGTCGGCGCAGGATAGGGCGTCGGCGCGCGAGAAGGCGCTCGCCAGGAAGGCGAGAGGCAAGAAGATGGTCTTCTGGGGCCTCGCAATCGGCGTCGGCGGGGCTGTCGTTGGCGCAACTGAATCGGCAGGTTGTCTGGAGCGGCAAGAGTGCTCCAGCGCCGATCGGACGAAAGGCCTGATCGCTAACGGGCTTGCCGTTGGCGGAGGAACTCTGGCTGGCTTCGGTATCGTGGAGTGGCGGCGGGGAAGCAGGGAGGCGAATCGTCAGGTTGGATTCGCGGTCGGCAAGAACAGCGCGGCCGCGGCGTACCACCTGCGATGGTGAGGGCCGCCGAGTTAGGCACAGTCCCCGGACGAAGTTCGTCCGGGGCGTTTTTTTACGTCTTTCTTCCCATATTAAGCCAAGATATCCCGCGAAGATATCCACAGGCACGGTCTATTTCAATGATAGATTTGTTTTGTTACAATTATTCCATATGCAAATGAAGCATTTTCGTAGCGCGTTTGTGGCCTCCCTTATATTTATGCTGGTGGTTTTGGTTGTTTTCCCTCAACCGGCTTACGCTTTCTCTTTTGGAGGGTTTTTCAAGGGCTTGGCTAAAGTTGTTGCGGTAGTAGCTGTCGTGGTGGTGGTGGCTGTATTTGCGGCGCCGGCCTTAGCTACTCTCATTCCGGCAACAATACCGGCGAGCGGGGTTGTAGGAGCTATTATGGCACTAGATATGGTCGCAGGGGTGGTTACCGCCTGCGTGGTACGTTTAAATGGATTTTGCGGCGGCGGCTCCACGCCCACGCCCTCTCCCACCCAGCTTACCTGCGAAGAGCGTGGTGATTGCCCCCGTTCTAGCACCTGCGAAGAGCGCGGTGATTGTCCAACTACCACCTGCGAAGAGCGCGGTGATTGTCCAAGGCCGCCGCAATGCGGTGACCCGGGCCAACCTCGTTGTCCAGGTCCAGTGTCCGGCTGCACTCCCGGAGACAGAAGGAACTGTGTGAATGGCTACGATTACGTTTGCGGTTCCGACCGCACTTGGAGTAGCGCGGGACCCGGAAACTGCGGTGGTAGCAACAACAACAATAATAATAATAACAATAACAACGGCGGCAATAGTGGTGGCTGCAACCCGTCGCAAGAAGAGAAAGATCGCTTCCTGGCAGACAATCCTGGAGACGAGGGTCGCATGATCTCTGCCTTGTGCGGTGGCGGTGGCGGTGGCGGCGACAATTTCTGTAGCGCTGGCGGTTGCGACGCGTCAACACCGGCCTGCGGAGAAACTACCTATGGCAGGGATAGTTGCGACAATGGTTGCAGTCGGACTGGTCCTCCTTGTCCGCCCCCCGCTTCCTGTAGCAGTTTCTCGGCGTCACCGGACAGGATTCTTATCCCTCCGCCTCGAAACATTACTTTGTCGTGGTCTTGTGTGAACGCCAATTTCGGCTGCAGTATATCCGGCGTCGGTTCTGTGGGCAGTAGCGGAAGCGCCAACGTTTCCGCGGACAGAGACACGACTTATACCTTGAGCTGTTCCGGCAGTGGCGGGTCAAACTCCTACAACACAACCATCCGCGCCTTTGAGTGGACAGGAGGCAAACTGAAAGAAGTGGCGCCGTAGGTCAGATGTCAGGCATCAGACATCAAGTGTCGGAAAGGGGGCAGGTTCTCATCCTTACAACTCTTACGATTGGAGGAATCCTTTTGGGGGCAACGACGATTGCCGGCCTTTTGGTTACCTATCAAATCCGCCAAGCAACGGATTTGATGAATTCGGGGAAGGCCATCTTCGCGGCCGATGCCGGTATCGAGTGGGGACTCTACCAGTTTTTCAAACCGAACTCTTCGCATCCGAAACCAACGCTATCGAACGGAGCGAGTTTTACCACGACGTGCTCGCCGGTTGCCGACTGCAAAGATTTCGGGACAAGGACCGTGCGCGGGGCGGGGAGGGCATCGAATGCCGAACGGGCGTTTGAGCTCGATCTGTAGTCGTATTAAATTGCTACAATAGATGCGTGGACAAGACCGAGGCCAAGAAGCGCATACAAAAACTTCGCGAAGAAATAAACAGATATCGCCGCTCGCGATTGGCGTTCAATAAAGAACTTATTTCTCCGGAAGCCGAAGATGCCCTCAAGAAGGAGCTTTTTGACCTGGAGCGGGAGTTTCCGGACTTGATCACCTCCGATTCTCCGACTCAAAGAGTCGCCGGCCAGCCGCTCCGCGAATTCAAAAAGGCGCGGCATGAACAGAGGATGCTTTCTTTCAACGACGCCTTCTCGGAAGAGGATATGACGTCTTGGCTCGAGAGGTTGCGAAACTACTTAGGCGGCTTCGTACATCCTACTTACTACTGTGAGTTGAAGATCGACGGATTAGCCATCGAGCTTGTGTACGAGAACGGGGTTTTGGTTCGGGGTTCGACCCGGGGCGACGGCCTTGTCGGCGAAGACGTGACGCAAAACTTGAAAACCATCGAAGCGATACCGCTTAAAATCCTGGAACCGGCCGAAGTTGCTAAAAACTTGAAACGAGTAGGCCTACTACCTACTACCTACAACCTACAACCCACCCACCTTGTTGTCCGCGGCGAAGCGTTCCTTACGAAAAAAGAATTCGAAGCGGTGAACAGGGCGCAAAAGAAGGCCGGACTCAAAACGTATGCCAATCCGAGAAACATCGCGGCCGGCTCGATTCGCCAGCTTGATCCCCGCGTGACGGCAAAAAGGCGACTGGATTCCTTCGAGTATGATATCGTGACCGATCTGGGCCAGAAAACGCACGAAGAGACACACTTGCTCTTGAAGGCATTCGGATTCAAAACCAATCCCGCGAACCGCCGCGCGAAAGATCTCAATGAGGTTTTTGCGTTCAGAAACGCCTGGGAGAAGAAACGCGAACGTCTCGATTACGAAATCGACGGCATCGTGGTCGTGGTGAACGAGAACAAGATTTTCGATGAGGCCGGAGCGATCGGCAAGGCGCCGCGCGCCGCCATCGCCTACAAGTTTTCTCCCCGCGAAGCGACCACGATCGTTCTTGGCGTCAAAGTCCAAGTGGGCCGAACCGGAGCCCTCACGCCGGTCGCGGTGATGAAGCCGGTGGAAGTCGGCGGTATAACGATTACTCACGCCACCTTGCACAACGCGGACGAAATAGAGCGACTGGGACTCAAGATCGGCGATACGGTGATCGTGAGTCGGGCGGGAGACGTGATACCTCAAGTTACCAAAGTACTTGCGGATTTGCGCACCGGGCGCGAGAAGGCGTTCAAAATGCCGGTTCGCTGTCCGATAGACGGATCGCGCGTTGTAAGGGACGGAGCGGCTTACCGGTGTTCCAATAAAAACTGCGGCGCGCGGCACCGGGAATCGCTCTATCATTTCGTTTCGAGGGGGGCTTTCGATATCGAGGGGCTGGGTCCGAAAATCATCGACCGATTTTTGGACGAAGGACTGATCTCCGACGCCGCGGACATTTTTATGCTGAAAAAAGAGGATGTCGCGACCCTCGAACGGTTCGGAGAGAAGTCCGCCGAGAATATCTTGGAAGAAGTCGGCAACAAAAAGAATGTCTCTTTGCCCAGATTTCTTTTCGCGCTCGGCATTTTTCACGTAGGAGAAGAAACGGCGTTGCTTCTCGCGAAGCAGATGTTAGACATCAGACATCAGACATCAGGGCCGACGGACATTTTGGATTGTATAGGGAAGTTTTCCTTGGAAGAGTTGCAGGAGATTCCCGACGTGGGACCGAAAGTGGCCCAAAGCATATACGATTGGTTTCGAGAATCGCGAAACATAAAACTGCTTGAAAAATTGGAAAAAGCGGGGGTGCGTATCATGGGTCATGGGCCAAAGGTCAAGGGTCAAGGATTATCTGGTAAGACATTCGTGTTGACCGGCAGTTTGGAATCAATGTCGCGCGCGGCGGCCAAACAAAAAATAAGAGAACTCGGCGGCGACATTTCGGAGTCCGTAAGCAAAAGAACCGACTACGTGGTAGTCGGTTCCGAGCCGGGATCCAAATTCGATGAAGCTCGCAGGTTGGGAGTAAGGACTATAGACGAGAAGGAGCTTGTTTCCTTATTAAAGCATTAGTTGGGCCTTTGGCTTGGGTTATCCACAAAATATATCGGAGGTATTTCCTGTTCAGAAGCTGTGGCGGTCACTATCGGTCTCAACTCCCCGCCAGTTTTAATTAATGACGCGTATTCTTCTTGGGCGGCGATTGCGGCGTCATTCAGATTATCCCAATACACGCCACATAGCCCGCATTCGTCAACGTGTTCTCGGAAATTGTTCATCTCCGAAAGTTCTTCGAGAGAAACGTGCTGCAGTTTTCTCATCGAGCGTTTTTTGATTAAGCCCTTGGTGGTCCTTATGCTCCGCGCGGCTATCATAAGCGCGCAGTTGAACTCTTCTCTCCTCGGACAGCCGGAGGACTTCAGGCGGTTCGTCGCGAGGACGGCCCTCTTTATCGCCAAACTCCACGACAACCAGAAGAGGCATTGCTTGCACTTCTTCGCGTGCTCGATGAGAGATCGAGGAATTGGTTTATCAAGTCCCAACACGCGCGGGATTTTTTCCATCTCCGGACATCTGTCAAGTTCGCTCATCGCCCCCTCCGTTGGGGACGCACTGTTGCCGGCTGCGGGTTGCGCGCGTTTTGCCGAAAAAGTTTTCGACTGACAGCCCCGCTTTCCTGTGCAGGCCGCGGAGCAGAAAACGCACACTCCCACGTCGGTGATGTAATGGTCGTACCTGCGAAGCTTCTTGCAGCACGGACATGTTGATCCATGGTACGATGGCACAAGCCACGACATGTGGAGATTATGCTCTTCCGCAACCGCTCTTTCCCACGGGCCTATATTCTGTTGGGTTTCGTTCGTCATTTTCGCCTCCGTATTGAGTTGATGGATGGGCTGAAATAAAAATACCACCCGTCAACTATCTTTACAAGTTCTGCGACAAAAAGAAATGGCCGCTCTATCGCTAGAACGGCCATTTTAACCTTTGGTGTAACGCGGCAAGAAGCGCCGCGCCGTGAGTCCGAATATCGTGCCTTGGACACCGACGAACATTATCGGCGGCAGGGCTCCTGTAATGTTCCATGCCGGGATCGCAGGGACGCCGAAGAGTCCTCCGATTAGGGAGAGTCCCCAAGCGGCAAACGATTCTCGGTATGGGTCATGGCCGAGTGGTTTTGCGACAGCCCAGGTGCCGACGAAAGTTGAAAGTATAGTCAGGTAGATGGCGTAGTCGGGGTTATGTTTGATTCCCCACGCCACTACTGCTATCGCTACGATCGAAACGCAAAAGGTGTCTTTTCGACCCCAGTCCATGAACGCGTCCCGCCACGAAACTGCCCCCCCTCGCATATGCGCGATTTTGAGGCCTTTCCGTAAGCTGAGCATAATCACGCCGAGCGAGCCGAGAACGTATGGTACCATCTGCCACGAGATAGTGCCGGCCGCGATCATGGCCGCAAGAATTGCCGCATCCGACAACATCCAAGAAGTCCAACCGGATATGGCCGGACGAACGTCGCCGCTACCTCTAATCTTCCAGGTCCCGATCACATACGGAATGAACGCGAGCGTAGAAAAAAAGACCGACAGAACTGCGCAGAACGTTTTCAGTTGCGGGTCCATCCGGACGCCCCCCTTTCTTGGAACTCAATGCTGCCCAGATTGTATATGAAAACAAAAGCTTTGTCAAAGTTCCGAAGCTTTTTGCTAATTTTTATCCCGCAGCATGCTTCTTGAGGTGATTATCGGGTATAATGAAAAGGTGATCTACAGCATTTCCGGCAAACTGGTTTCAAAATGCCAACACTTTGTGGTTGTCGAGGCCGCCGGCCTCGGCCTTAAGGTTTTTGTAAACAAGCGCACTCTTGGAAAATTGCCAAGCGCCGGAACCGACGTGAAACTTTTTTCATATTTTTATCTTCGAGAAGACGGCGTTGAGCTCTATGGTTTTGTTTCCGAAAGAGAACTCCGATTTTTCGAGATGCTCATCTCCGTTTCCGGCGTCGGGCCAAAATCCGCGCTTACCATTTTGGATATCGCGGAACTCAAAAATCTGGCCGCCGCCATCAAAGAGGGCAGACCGGATCTTTTGACGAAGGCCTCCGGCATCGGCAGAAAAACCGCGGAGCGGATTATTCTCGAATTAAAAAGCAAAGTCGAGGCGGAACAGTCCGACGTGGTTGTGAGAAAAATGGAATCCGACGCGGATTTAGTGGAAACGCTGGTGGGTTTGGGGTATCGGAGAGACGAGGTACGAGCCGCGCTCTCGAAGGTTGAGGAAACGGTTGTCGGAACGGAGGCGCGCCTGAAGGCGGCGCTCAAGGTCTTGAGTGGCAGGTAGGTTGCTCAAACTTTCGTGTCGGAAGGACCGCGATTGGAATTCTCCTGCGGAATTCCATCGCTGCCTCTCCCCGGCCGCACTCCGCTTCGCGGAGACCAAGCTGCGGCTGGGTCCAAGAGCTCCTTCCGACACGAAAGTTTTCGCTCCCGGGGTTGGTGAGAGTATAATAAATTGACCGGTTTTCATGGACGTACAACAACTAGAAAACGAGATACAGAGAATCAAAGAACGGAACCTGCGCGTTGAAGCCGACAAGGCGTGGGAGGTGAGCTGGATCAGGAAGGTATCCGTCGCGATTTTGACCTACGCGGTGGCGGTGGCTTCGTTTCTGGTGCTGGGTGTTGAAGTGCCATGGCTTGCCGCAATAGTCCCGACCGCGGCTTTCGCGCTTTCCACGTTGTCGCTCGGAGTTATGAAGAAGGTCTGGTTAAAAAGGTTTCGTTCGCGATAAATGACCAGAACCCATCTCAAAAGTATGCTTCAAGCCGCGTTTTCTGATATTTTCTCCGCTCCGCAAGGCGCGACGAGGAAGGTGTACCCATTGGTACTCCGACGAAGGTGCAACGCAGCGGAGCGGGAAAATAGCGAAAACCCGAAGGGATACGGCCAATTTCACCTGTCGCTGTGTCGCTTCGGACTCGGAGTATCTAGGGATACACCTTCGTCCTCGCTCCTTGCGTCAGCCGAAATTGGCTCGTATCGCGGCTGAAGATACTTTCGAGATGGGTTCTATGCTTGATGAGATAAAAAACAGCACGGTCGTTCAACAAGCGTATAAACTGCCCGGTCTGGTGTGGCTGTATCATTATCTGTGGGCTTTCTTCGGGGTTATCCTCTATGGCCGGCCGGACAAAAAGCTTTTCGTGATCGGCATCACGGGAACGAAAGGGAAGACGACCACGCTCGAGCTCTTGAATTCGATATTGGAGCAAGCCGGCAAAAAAACCGCCTTGCTTTCTTCTTTGCGCGTGAAAATCGGCGAGACGAGCGAGAAGAATCGGCTTGGCAATACAATGCCCGGCCGCGCGTACATCAGGCATTTTTTACGGAGGGCGGTGAAGGCAGGATGCACATACGCGCTTCTAGAAGTTACGTCGCAGGGCGTAGCGTGCTCGAGGCACAGATTTATTTCTTGGAATGTCGGAGTGCTCACGAATCTGGCGCCCGAGCACATCGAGTCGCACGGCTCCTTCGAGAATTATCGAAACGCAAAACTTTCTTTTTTGGAGTACGTGCTTCGAAGAAAAGGCAAGGTGTTTATCAATCGCGACGACAAAAACTCCGAGTTTTTCACCGAGAAGCTTCGCGGGTCCGGAGCGGAAACATATTCACGAAACGATCCGAATACGAGGAACTTGCTGTCTTCGGCGGACAGCCACAATCCATTTTTGTCGAGCGACTTCAACCAAGATAACGCCGCTTCCGCGATCGTCGTGGCGCGCGATCTCGGCATTGATGAAGAGTCGATCAAAGAGGCATTGCGCGGATTCGACGGCGTGCCGGGCCGGATGGAGTTTGTGGCGCGTGAGCCGTTTTCCGTCGTTGTGGATTACGCCCACACGCCGGATTCCCTTAAAAAGGTGTATGATTTTTTAAGAGAGCAAATCGCAAAGAGCAAAGGGCAAGGTGAAATTGGCTCTTCGCCCTCGGCTCTTGTCTCTAAGCTCATCTGCGTGCTTGGCGCGGCCGGGGGCGGGCGGGACAAATGGAAGCGTTCCGTGATGGGAAAGATTGCCGCGGGATACTGCGACGAAGTCATTCTCACGAGCGAAGATCCGTACGACGAGAAGCCCGGAGATATTGTCGAAGAGCTTGCAAGAGGTTTTGAAGAGTTGAAGCCGCCGTCCCAGCTTTTTAAAATCGTCGACAGAAAAGAAGCCATCTCCAAGGCAATTTCGCTTGCTAAGGAAGGGGACACGGTGGTTATTACGGGAAAGGGTAGCGAAGATTTTATCCACGTTGCCCACGGCAAAAAAATTTCCTGGAACGACAGAAAAGTTGTGGAGGAGACGCTAAAAAAAGCGGCCCGAGATGATCGGGTCGCCGATTGACGACAGAGTCCTCACTTCGCGAATTCTACCAGCACACAAAAGCGTCTTCCTCGATCGCTCCTTGTTCCTTCTCGGTGAGCGTTTCGCCCGCCTCGGACTTTTCGAGGGCGTTTCTCAAAAACATCTCTTTTTTGGTTCTCTCTCGGCAAGTTGCCTCGAACTCCCTGCTCCTCCAGAGTATCTCCACTTCATTTACGCCGGGACGCCTCAATATTTCCTGGCAGTCGAATTCGTCGTCGCACGACGCCCATTTCCACCTTTGCGCGATGGTACCCCGATATTTCAGGACGCAAGTCGCGAGTGTCAATATCGCGCGGTTAGATTATAATAATGGGATGAAGATTACTTTTTACGGCGGCGTGGGAGAGGTGACCGGCTCGAATTATGTTTTAGAGTCGGGAGTCAAGGGTCCCGCCTTCGCCGAGGCTTCGGCGGGCAGGCATGAGTCAAGGAAGATTATGATCGACTGCGGACTGCACCAAGGGAGCCACTACGCGGAACGCCGGAACTTCGAGCCGTTCCCGTACGATCCCAAAACCATCGAGGCGGTTTTTATTACCCACTCGCACCTCGACCATATTGGCCGCCTGCCCACGCTCGTGAAGAACGGTTTTCGGGGGAAGATTTACTCGACCCCGGCCACTAAGGATTTTTCTGAATTACTACTCTTGGATTCGGAACACATTCTTGCGAAAGAAGCGGAGCGGGAAGGCAAGAAGCCGCTTTACGGATTAGAAGATGTGTTAGTTGTAATGAAAGCATGGGAGGGAGTCGACTATCACGCGCCCGTGGACGTGAGCGGTTTTTCGGTTGAATTTTTCGACGCGGGGCATATTCTGGGCTCGGCTTTTATAAAGGTTGTCGCAGGGGGGAAGACGATTATTTTTTCCGGCGATCTTGGCAACTCTCCGGCGCCCATCATTCATCCTACAGAAACGATTGACGCCGCCGATTATGCGCTCATCGAATCGACCTACGGCGACAAAGTGCATGAAAATGTCGATACAAGGCGGGAAATCCTTGAAGACGTCATCGAAGATGCCGTGAAGACCAAAGGGACGCTCCTCATTCCGACATTCGCGATGGAGAGAACCCAGGAACTCTTGTACCACATGCATCAACTCTTCGAAGAAGGACGAGTGCCGCGCGTGCCGGTTTTTATCGACAGCCCTTTGGCCATTAAACTGACCGCCGTGTATAAAAAATACGAGCGTTATTTTAACAAAGAAACGCGGGCCATCGCCCGCTCCGGCGACGATATTTTGCATTTTCCCGGGCTTCGCTTGACACTCACGACGGAGCAGTCGAAAGAGATCAACGATGTGCCGCCGCCGAAGATTATCATTGCCGGCTCCGGTATGTCCCAAGGAGGGAGAATTTTGCACCACGAAATTCGCTATCTTCCCGATCCGAAAAGCACCATTTTGTTTGTTGGTTATCAGGCCGAAGGGTCTCTTGGGAGGGCTATTTTAGACGGCGCGGAGACGGTGCGGATTTTTGGAGAAGATATCCAGATTCTTTGCAAGAAAAGATCCATTCCCGCCTATTCCGCGCATGCCGACCAGCCGCGCCTTCTCGCTTGGCTTTCGCCGATGAGAACGACGCTGAAAAAGGTGTTTGTGGTGCAGGGAGAAGGGCGGTCGAGCGAAGCATTGGTCGCAAAAATCAGAGACAAACTCGCCGTCGACGCCGTTATTCCGGAAATCGGCCGGGAAGTCGTGTTATAATAAGTGGTATGCATAAAGACCCAACTCACCGGGAGGGCTCGTTCTATCCTCGCTACAAAGTGTGCGTTTCGGGAGCCGCCGACACTTCTCATTTTAACGGAGAAACACTTGCGAACTCCGAGCTTTTAGGCAGATTGATCGCCGAGAAAAACTTGACGTTGGTAACGGGCGCGACGACGGGCGCGCCGTACTGGGCCGCCAAGGGCGCCAAAGAAGCCGGCGGGTTTGTGGTGGGAATTTCTCCGGCGGCCACGAAACGCGAGCACGTCAACGTTTACAAACTGCCCATCGATTACCATGATCTCATCATCTACACCGGTTTCGGATATTCCGGCCGGAACTTACTGCTCACGAGAGCGTCGGACGCCGTCATCACGCTTGCCGGAAGGATCGGGACGCTTAACGAATTTACCGATGCGTTCGAAGACGGAAAGCCCCAAGGAGTTCTTTCGGGGGCCGGAGGCACGACGAGCTTGCTCCCGCAAATTTTGGAAGCCGCTCACCGCGGACAAGGAAAAGTGATATTCGAAGCCGATCCTCGAAAGTTGCTTGAGAAGGTTATTGTTATGATGGAGCAAGAAGAAAAAGAAATTTCGTAGAGCAACAAGGAATAAGTGATATGGCAAAAACAAAAGGGAATCAGAAAGCAAAAGAAACGAAGACGCGAGGGAAACCGCGCAAGCAGAAACCGATCGGCAAAGTAACGCATTTTTATACCGGCATCCGCGTCGCCATCGTGAAGTTCAATACAAAGGTTCCCGCCGGCTCGAAATTGCAATTTCGCGGAGCGACGACGGACTTTATCGATACGGCAAAGTCAATGCAGTATGACCACAAGCCGCTTGCCGCCGCGCCCAAAGGCAAACAGGTGGGCGTGAAAGTAAAAAAGCGGGTTCGGGAAGGGGACTTGGTTTTTGCCGTTGAGTAATGATGAGGGTTTTGCGCGAAGCGGGAGTTGTTGTTGCCGCTACGATCGGAGCGGGCGTGTTTGCCCTCCCGTATGTTTTTTCGACGGCGGGTTTTTGGGTAAGCGTTCTCTATATTGCGGTGTTGAGTGTCATCGTCATTTTCGTGCACAGGGTATATTGGCAAATGCTCGATGCCGTCGGCGAGCGCGAACGATTGCTCGGACTCGCGAAGAGGCATCTTGGCGGCATCGGGTATGTTCTTGGGTTTGCCACAATCGTACTCGGACTCCTCTTGGTTCTTGTCGTCTACCTCATTTTGGGAAGCAGGTTTATTGTCGCGTTGTTGCCGTCGTGGAGCGAACAGCCGGCATTGCTTGTGTTTTGGTTCGTATGCGCCGCGCCGCTTCTCTTCAAAGAAAAGAAAGCGCTCTTCCTGGAAAATATCGGGGCGATACTCACCGCGATTCTTATGGCATCTATTTTTTTACTGGGCGGTTTGCCGCGGACATTGCCGCCGACCGCTTCCCGTTTTAACGATTTGTTTTTGCCTTTCGGCGCCTTGCTTTTTTCTTTGGCGGGATGGACGGCGATCGAGCCGTTGTATGGGATGCGTCGAGAGACGCGGGGCGGTTCTTCGTGGAACGTGTCATTGCCGCTTGGCACCATCATCGCGGCGATTCTTTATATTGTATTCGTCTTGGGGATTTTATCTCTTGCGCCCCGCGTTTTGCCCGATACGATCTCGAGCTTCGCGGGAGATTTTCTATGGATTAAACTGCTCCTCGCCGTTTTCGGCGCCGTCGCCGTTTGGAAGTCCTACGGCTTGATTATGCTTGAGATAAAAAACGCCCTTACGGAAGATCTGCGCTGGCCGAAAAGTTTCGTGGTGCCCGCCGTGATTTTTTTGCCGCTTCTCCTCGTTTTTGCCGGCGTGAACAACTTTTTGAAAGTGATCGGGCTCGCCGGGGGGCTCTTCGCGAGCTTGGAATATCTGTTGATTATTTTCGTCGCCCGCCGCGCCTTGCGATTGCCGCGCCTCCAGGGTCTCGCGGTGCACCTCGCCGCGCTCGTGTTTATCCTCGGGGCGGTTTATGAAATCTACTATTTTGTAGTGGAACCAATTTTAAAAATAAATACTTGAAGCAACCTCGAAAACATCCTTACAAACTGGAGTTTGTAAGGATGTTGTGCGAATTGATTATTTTTGAGCTGGGTTCTAGGATAAACGGGAAAGCGCTCGTAGTTCAACGGATAGAATGCATCCCTCCGAAGGATGAGATCGAGGTTCAATTCCCCGCGAGCGCACACAAAAGATCATGAAAAAAAATCACACAAACGGTTTCATGAGAGATGTCGGGATAATTGCTCTTAGTATTGTTATCGCGTTGATGTTGGTGAAGACGGGGGTTCTTGCGGAGATATTGACCTCGACGCGGGAGACCAAACTCATAGGGACCTTTATCGCCGGTTTGTTTTTTACCTCGGTTTTCACCACTGCTCCGGCGCTCGTTACGCTTGGCGAAATTGCGAGAGCGAATTCCGTGGCGCTGACGGCTCTTGTCGGGGCGTTGGGGGCGACGGTTGGAGATTTAATCATCTTCCGTTTTGTCCGAGACATGGCCTCCGAGCACCTCGCGGAGTTGTTGAGTCACCAAAAACCAAGCAAGAGAGTCAAGGCGTTGTTGCGGTTGAGAATGGTGAGGTGGCTGACGTTTTTCGCGGGAGGATTGATCCTCGCCTCTCCCCTCCCCGACGAGCTGGGGATCGGGCTCTTGGGTTTTTCGAAGATGGGGACGTTTTGGTTCATCCCTCTTTCGCTGGTTTCTAACTTCGTTGGCATCTTTTTGGTCGGTTTGATTGCGAAAACACTGTAATGCGGGAAGAATCCATCGGTGAATCGCAAAAACGTTTTTTCTGGGCACTCTCCGCGCAGGAGGTTGCCGAGATAGCGCAAACAGACCTTCAAAGCGGCATCTCGGAAGATGAAGCCGAAACGCGGTTAAAAACCTTCGGCCCGAACGTGATTGAAAAACGGCAGGCGCCCGCCCGCCTGCTTCTTCTGTTAAACCAGTTTAAGAGTCCGCTGATCGCAACCCTGCTTTTTGCGGGCGTGGTTATGTTTTTTATTTCTCATCATCGCGACGCCTTCTTTATTCTTGCCGCCGTTGTCGTGAACGCCGCTCTGGGTTTTTATCAGGAGTATAAAGCCGAGAAAGCCCTCGGGGAACTCAAAACGTATCTGAAACAGCGGTCGCGGGTTATTCGCGGCGACGCCGAACGCGAAATTGACTCGGCAATGCTCGTGCCGGGAGATATTATCCGTCTCACTCAAGGGGATCGCGTTCCGGCGGATGGACGTCTCTTCTTCGTGAACGATTTGCAGGTTGACGAGTCGATTCTTACCGGCGAGTCCTTGCCCGTTTCCAAGTCGGTTGAGCCGGTGAAGGCCGACGCGGCTTTGGGCAACCAGCACTCCATGATTTTCGCGGGCACGCTTGTGGTGCAGGGCGTTGCCACTGCCATAGTTTGCCGCACCGATCTTTCCACGGAATTGGGGAAAATCGCGTCCCTTGTCGCCGAATCCAGCAGGGAAGAAACGCCGTTACAGAAAGCGATTAAGCGTTTTAGCATACAAGCGGGAGCGTTGTTGGGCGTTCTTACGCTGGTCATTTTCGGCATTGGCGTTGCCGTGGGGCACTCTGTCGCGGAAATGTTTCTTACATCGGTTGCGATCGTTGTCTCCGCGGTTCCCGAGGGGCTTCCGGTCGCGATGACCATTATTCTCGCGATAGGAGTACAGCGCATGGCGCGGCGCAAGGGCGTGGTGAGAAAATTGGTTGCCGCGGAGTCCTTGGGCAGTACCACGGTTATTCTGACCGATAAAACGGGAACCCTCACCATGGCGAAAATGGAACTCGGCAAAATATTGCCGGTGGAGGAAGGGAAAGAAGCGGAAGTGCTTGAATCCGCGCTTTTGAATACCAGCGTTCTCGTAGAGAACCCGCAAGATCCTCCGCCCGAATGGCGAATCAATGGCCGGGCGTTGGAAGCTGCGCTCGTGCGATCCGCCGCGCTCCGGGGCATAACGCTCGAAACGGCCAGAAGGAAGGTCTCCACGCTCAATTTCCTGCCGTTTAACGCGGTCAACAAGTTTTCCGCCTCGCTTATACACGACCGCGGAAGGCATCGGCTGGTCTTTTTTGGAGCGCCGGATATTTTCGTCAACCATTCGACGCTTGATGCCGCAAGAAGAGCCGGGGTTTTGGAAAGCATCAACGCGCTGGCGGGCGCGGGCGAGCTTGTGCTCGGAGTGGCAACCAAAGAAATAGAGGCGAAAAAGGACTTTCTGTTTTCGAAGGACTTGAAGTTTGATCACCTCTCTTTCCGGGGATTGATCACCTTGCGCGACCCGATCCGGCCGGGCGTCGAGCACGCCTTGCATCGTGTTGAGCTGGCGGGAATAAAAACCGTCATTATGACGGGCGACCATCGCGGCACCGCGGAATCGATCGCGCGGGAGGTGGGCATGCGGATAGACGGCAAGAGCGTGCTTGACGCCGAGGAGCTTCGGATATTATCGGATCATGACCTTAAAGAGAAATTGCCTTTTCTCCGGGTTATCTCGCGCGTATCGCCTACGGACAAAATGAGAATTGTGAACGCTTTCCAGGAGACGGGAGAGGTGGTTGCCATGACCGGCGACGGGGTGAACGACGCGCCGAGCATCCAACGCGCGGATGTGGGTATCGCGATGGGATCGGGGACGGAGGTGGCGCGAGATGTTGCCGACCTCGTGCTTCTCGACGACAATTTCGAGACGATCGCCGCCGCTGTCGAAGAAGGCAGAAAAATCCTGAATAATATCCGCAAAGTGATGGTGTATCTGCTCTCGGGCGTGACCGATGAACTTTTTTTGATCGGAGGCGCCCTCGTAACCGGTCTCGCGCTTCCCTTGAACGCGCTTCAACTCCTCTGGGTAAACTTTTTTTCGGACAGCTTCCCGGCTATCGCGTTTGCGTTTGAAAAAGATGTTGACGGTTTTTCCCGTCGTCCGAGGAGCATGAAAAAGGGCTTATTCGACCCCTTGGTGAGGTTTTTAATCGTATTCGTGGGAATCTCAACAAGCGCCCTGTTATTCGTCTTATATTGGCTGTTGCTGCGCTTTGGCTTCCCCGCGGATTTGGTAAAAACGTTTATTTTCGCAAGCTTCGGAAGTTACACGCTCTTCCTGGCTTTTTCGGTGAGGAGCTTGGAAAAAAGCATTTTGGAGTACCCCGTATTCTCGAATCGTTACTTGCTGGCGGGGGTTGGCGCCGGGACCTTGCTTATGTTTGCGGCGATCTACGTCCCGTTCCTGCAATCCTTGCTCGGCACCGTTGCCTTGCCGCCCTCTTGGTTACTGGGCGTCGTGCTGGTCGGTTTGCTGAATATTGTTGCCGTAGAGCTGGGGAAAAGAGTTTTTCGTTTACCCTCCTCCGCGAGCGAAGCAAGCGGATAAAAAACCGGCTGCCGCGCGGCAGCCGATCGAGATAGCGTTGTGCGACGAGACGTCGCAGGCAATCAGTAGATATCTTTCTTGTCGTCTTCAGTGCGTTGAGGTAGCCCGTGGTGCTGGGCACAAGCTTCTCCGAGATTGAGGACGCAACGAAGATTGTGAAGGGCGGCTGTCTTGTCATAGCCAAGTACGGTCGCTTTCATCGCTTCCTGTAGATATACCATCATCCACGCGAGCCAGACTTCAACTGGCTTGTCGGCATCGGCGATGGTTCCCGGCGGACGCTCTCGATCCCACTTTTCGGAAAAACGCGCTTCTTCATCAACAATCGTGCGTACTTGTTCGCGGGTTAGTTTTGGCATGGCAGGTTTATTCTCCATATTAATTCTCGTAAACGCGATTTCCGATTTCGGTAACGCGCCAGATGTCTGCTATCGGGAATTTGTAGGTAACCCTTCCATCAGCGTCCATCATCACACAGAAAAACGACCCCTTTTCATATGAGTTAAATACGTCCTCAAGGACGATTGGCTCTGACTGTAACTTTTGATGCACGATCACCGTTTTTCCGGTTTTTTCTACCTTTGCTTCGTGAGCCAAGCTTCACCCCCAAATTTCAAGTTCTTCTACCTTTCTTTTTAACACGAGAACCTTTTGATTACAAATCTATACTCCCTATCATGTATCACGCACCGCCGATGCTCTCTGTCATAGTACTATGCTATAGCATAGTGGCGTCACTATTGTTTCGAAGACAAGCCGAATTTCGTATAATATAACTTGATTAATGGATAAGCTCGCAAAACTTAAGAAGTTAGAATCGGAAATCGCCTCCGACAAATCTTTGCCTCTCCAAGAATCGAGTTTGGTTTTCGGTGAAGGGAGTCCCGATTGCGTGGTGATGTTCGTGGGCGAGGCGCCGGGATTTCATGAAAATGAATTGCGGCGCCCGTTCGTGGGCCGCGGAGGGCAGCTCCTCGACCAATTAATGAAAGAAGTCGGCTGGAAGCGCGAGGATGTGTACATTACGAATATCGTGAAGCGCCGCCCGCCGGAGAACAGAGACCCGTTCCCCGAAGAAATAGAATCATATAAGCCGTACCTCACGCGGCAAATAGAAATTATTAGTCCGAAAGTTATTGTTCCTCTCGGCCGCTTCGCGATGAACTATTTTTTGCCCGAAGCGAAAATCAGCCGCGATCAGGGGAAGGTTTTTAAAATTGGCGGACGATTGATTGTGCCGCTCTTCCATCCCGCGGCCGCGCTTCGCTCAACGGAAGTCACAAACCAGTTGCGGGAAAGTTTTCGCAAACTGCCGCAGATAATTAAAACCGGAAGTTCGCTCACGGAAGAAGCATTGCCCCAGCGAGTAGAAGCCGCAAAAAAACCCAAGAAAGGCCAGTCGCTGTTCTATTGACCTCCGCCCCGACAAGCGGTACATTAACCGCAGAAGGATTGAAAAACGGAGGTTTCCATGGATGCCGTAAAAGTTCCCGGCTGTTCCTTTTTGATTTCATCGGCTTCGCCGGAAGACGTTTTTACTCCGGAAGATTTTACCGAGGATCATCGGCTTATTGCGCAGACAACCAGGGAGTTTCTTGATAGAGAAATTCTGCCTCAGGAACTTCAATTTGAAGAGAAGCGGTTTGACGTAGTGAGGGGATTATTGAAGCGGTCTGCCGAACTGGGGCTTCTCGGCGCTGATATCCCGGAAGAATGGGGAGGTTTGGATTTTGACAAGATTGCCTCCGCGATTATTAGCGAAAAATTGGGCGCCTCTTCTTACTTTTTGGTCGCCTTTGCGGCTCACATCGGCATCGGCACGCTCCCTTTGAGATTTTTTGGAAATGCCGAGCAAAAGAAGAGATATCTCAAACGTCTGACGCAGGCGGATCTCGTGGGCGCCTACGCGCTTACCGAGTCATCTGCCGGATCCGATGCCGCCGCGATAAAGGCGAACGCGATTTTGTCTCCGGAGGGGACTCACTATATCTTGAACGGAGAAAAAATCTGGATTTCCAACGCCGGCTTTGCCGATCTCTTCACGGTTTTCGCGAAAGTCGACGGCGACCCCAAGAAAATTACCGCGTTTCTTGTCGAGAGAGGTTCCCCCGGTTTCGTTATTGGTCCCGAAGAACACAAGCTCGGACTTCACGGATCGTCAACGTGTCCGCTGACTTTCGATAACACTCCCGTTCCGAAAGAAAATGTTCTGGGCGAAGTCGGTGAAGGTTTTAAGATAGCGCTCAACATCTTGAATCTCGGACGCCTCAAGCTTGCCGCCGGCTGTGTCGGCGGAGCGAAGGCGCTTCTTGTTCCAACCTCGGTTCGCGCAAGGATGCGCGTCGCTTTTGGAAAGCCGATCGCGTCGTTCGGGCTCATCAAAAATAAGTTCGGGACAATGATCGCGAAACTATGGCTTGCCGAATCAGCCTTGTATCGCACCGCGGGGCTCCTGGAAGACGCGCTTAAAGGAGTTGACACGGAAGACACGAAGGCGGTGATGGCGGCGGTCGCCGAATACGCCGCCGAATGCTCGATCAACAAAGTTTTCGCTTCGGAGATGCTCGATGAAGTGATCGATGAGTGTTTGCAGATCTACGGCGGCATGGGTTTTGAACACGGATCGCCGCCGGCGCGCGCCTATCGCGACGCGCGAGTGAACAGGATTTTTGAGGGAACAAACGAAATCAACCGTTTGTTTGCGGCGGACAGAATGATTCGTTCGGATCAAACCCAAAAAGGAACCCTGCCAATCTTCGCTTCTGCCCAAAAATATTTTGAAGAACTGACCGGCGGTCCCGCGCTTGCGGAACTCGGAAAAGAAAATCCGCTTGCTCCGGAATGGGAGGCCCTTCTCGGCCTTAAGAAGCTGACCGTTCTCCTTTTGGGCGCAAGCGTCCAAAAGTGGCACAAACAGCTTCCCGACGAGCAGGAAGTGCTCGCGAAAATCATGAATTGCGCGATGTATGTGTTTGCTCTGGAGAGCGGTCTTGTGAGAACAAGAAAGAAACTAGCGCGCGGCGCGCCGGCCGAGGTTGAGGTGGGGATTGCGGAAATCGCGGTGGACGATGCCGTAAAGAAGATAGCGATTGAAGCGCGCGACGTAGCCGGGCGGCTTGCGGAGGGGGATGAATTGAGGGTGTATCAGTCGGTGATACGAAGACTTACCAAGTATGAATCAAAGGACTGCATTGGACGCGCGCGTTTTGTCGCGGATTCCTATCTTGACGGCTCATGGAGATTTTTCTGATAGAACAAGGCCCGTATTCCTACGGGCCGTTTCTTTCTTTTATAAGGGTCAGTTATAATGAACCTATGGACTTCGCCTTGGTTTACATAGTCAATCGTTTTTTGTACCGCGTGGCGGATTTTTTTCATCACTGGTATTTCCACGCTTCCCGGGTTCTCGCCCGCGCCTTTATATCGTTTCTTGAGCGTCTCGACCGGACGTTCGCCATCAAGATCACCCTTCAGCACTTCTTCGAACCGCTCTATAAGGACTACACATTCTTGGGCAGAATTTTGGGGATGGTGTTCAGGTCGGGCAGAATTCTCATCGGCGGCGCCGTGTATCTTTTTATCGCCGTCGTGTTTTTCATCGTCTACGTGATGTGGCTTCTCGTCCCGCTCGTTTTAATCATCTATGCCGCAAGCCACCTCTTCTGACCGCGAATTCTATTTCGACGAGCCGCGTTTGCGGATGACGGTTCCCGGCCGGCTTTTGGTGAGAATCTCCGCCTATATCGGATATCTTGTCACGATCGTGGCGGCCGCGACGTTTCTTGTGACGGATGTAGAGTGGCTTCGCGCCACAGGAGTTCTCTTGGTTCTCTTTTTGATCCAGCGAGCGAGACATTGGAGCGAAGCGGATCGCCAGATCTCCGAAATGCCCTTGTTCGGCAAGATCAACGCGGCGGCGTATGTGAAGCCGAGGTCTTTTTCCGTCATTGAACGGGCGTTCGACCGGAGCGTTTTTATTCCACGGCAGAACTTTTTTCTCGAGGTAGCCCGCGGACTTCTCGCGTTTCGCCAGATAAGCGAAGGGCTGAAGCGGCTCGACGTGTCCCCGGAAGAATTCAGACAAAAGATCGAAGAGTTGTTGAAACCGAACGATGCCTCGAAGATGTTCTCCAAACAAGAAAGGATGGCAAGCGTCGAACTTCTGGTTCTCAAATCATTCGCGGAAGCCGTGAAGGCCAAGCACCAGTGTATCGAGCTCGGCGATCTTTTTTCCGGATTAGCCGCCGCGGGCGATCCCGCCATCGAAAGGGTTCTGAATACGTTCTCCATAGAAATCGGCGATTTGGAACTCGCTTTGATTTTCAGTTCCGTAAAGCGCCAGGGTTTCATGAAAAAGCTACCGAGAGCGCTCGGCGGTTTTGTGTCGGGTTCGCAAACGAACGTGAGGCATCGGATTATGAACCGGGCGTGGACGGCCCGGCCTACTCCGACGCTCGACAGGTACGCGGAAGACCTCACGGATCTCGCGAGGCAAAACGAAGTCGGATTTCTGGTTGGCCATACGGAAGAGTTCGATCTGCTGATGAACACATTGGCTCGGCCGATAAGCCCCAATGCTCTTTTGGTGGGCGAGGCGGGCATCGGCAAAGAGACGATGGTGGCGCATCTGGCTTTCCGATTATCCAAAGACGAAGTCCCGCCGCCGCTTTTTGACAAGCGCCTCGTCGCTCTGGAACTCGAAAGTTTGGTTGCCGGGGCGCCGCCCGAAGAGTTGAACGCGCGCCTCAAGACGATCGTCGAGGAAATTTTGGTGGCGGGCAACGTGATCCTTTACATGCCGAATATTCATAATTTGGTTCGCACGTCGGGAACGGCGTATCTGTCCGCCGCGGACGCCCTGATGCCCATTATCATGAGCAACAGTTTTCCCGTGATCGGGGCGACGTATCCGCGCGAGTTCAAACAGTGGATAGAGCCGAGAAGCGACTTTTCGGGAGCGTTCGAAGTGATACGGGTGCAGGAGATTTCCGAGCTTGACGCCAAGAAGGTGCTGATATACGAAAGTTTGCTCCTAGAAAATCAATTCGGAGTGACGATCAGCTTCGGGGCTGTGAAGAAAGCCGTATTTTTGGCCAAAAAGTACTTCAGGAACAAATTCTTGCCGTCGAGCGCCGAAGAGCTCTTGAAAAGCGCCTTGACGGAAACCAAGCGGCGGGAAGAAAAGTTTCTGGGGCCGGCAATCGTTGAGAGCGTTGCCGAACAGAAAGTGCACGTTCCCATCCACGAAGCGAGAGGAGAAGAGGCGCAAAAGTTGCTGAATCTCGAAGCGTTGATTCACGAGCGGCTCATCGACCAAGAGGAAGCCGTGCGCGTCGTCTCGGATTCTTTGCGGGAATATCGAAGCGGCCTTACGCGCTCCGGCGGCCCCATCGCGAGTTTCTTGTTTGTCGGGCCGACCGGCGTGGGAAAGACGGAGCTCGCGAAAATTCTCGCGAAGATACAGTTCGGTTCGGAGCGGGAAATGATCCGGTTCGATATGACGGAATACCAGGACAAGCAGAGTTTTTATCGATTCATCGGTTCTCCGGACGGAACGGTTTCGGGGGCCCTCACCGACGCAATGCTGCAGAAGCCGTACAGTTTGGTTCTTTTGGACGAGTTTGAAAAAGCGTACCCGGACATTTTGAATTTGTTTTTGCAGGTTTTCGACGACGGGCGGCTGACCGACAACCTGGGGCGCGTTGCCAGTTTCGAAAACTCGATTATTATCGCAACTTCGAATGCCCATTCGGATATTATCAACCAGGCCCTAAGCCAAGGTGAGTCGATGAAGGGCATCGCCGAATACCTCAAGAAAAAACTGATAGACGTTTTCAGGCCGGAATTGCTGAACCGATTCACGAAAGTGGTGGTTTTCAAAGACCTCGAACCCGCCGATCTGGAAAAGATCGTGGTGTTAAACTTAAAGGACGTGGCTTCGCTCGCCAAAAACCAGGGTATCGAACTCAAGTTCGACGAGTCGGTCATCAAACAATTTGCCAAGTGGGGTTATGAACCGGCGTTCGGGGCAAGGCCCCTGCGGCGAGTGATCGATGAGAAATTGCGGGCCCCGCTTGCCGAAGAAATCTTGAGACAGAAGGTTTCGAGAGGGAGTAGCATAACATTAAAGGTGGTGGGCGAGGAAGTCGAGTTTGTCGAAGGATAAAAAAGAAAATAGACATGAGACATTAGGAACGTTTAACGACCTAATTTCTCATCTCTAATTTCTAATATCTACTCAGTATGCGCATCCACATCAATATCGACATAAAAGTGAATCGCCTGGTGAAGTACTTTATCATCAGTGACCTTGTTTTCTGGAGCGGCTGGGGCATGATGTCCCCCGTTTTTTCCGTTTTTATAGTTCAACAGATTCCGGGCGCCACATTGGTCACGGTAGGTATCGCTGCGGCCACCTATTGGATTACGAGGTCCGTAATCCAGTTGCCGTTGGCAAGTTTTTTGGATCGGACGGACGGAGAAAAAGACGATTTTTACGCCCTCATCGTTGGCTTGATTATCGCGTCTCTAAGCGCCTTCGCTTTCGTTCTGGTGCAAACGGCTGGCGGAGTGTATATCGTGGAAGCCCTGCACGCCGCGGGGTTGGCGTTGTACGCGGTTTCTTGGCAGTCAATTTTTTCGCGACATCTTGATAAAGATCGGGTCTCTTTTGACTGGGCGCTGGACAGCACCGCAATCGGAATCGCGACAGGAGTGAGCGGTCTTGTGGGGGGCATAGTCGCGAGCTGGCTTGGATTCTCGGCGGTTTTTGTTTCGGTCGGAGTTTTATCCGCTGTTTCGGCCCTCATCCTTATTATGGTGCCGGATATTGTGTTGCCGAAGGCAGCTGCCGCGAAACCCGTGATTCAAGATCACAAGACGTTGTGAACTAGGGAAGATTAAAAATCAAAAATCAAATATTAAAATGACAATGCAAAATTCAAAGTATTTTTTCATTTTCAATCTTTCATTTTGACTTTTGATCTTTGATTTGGATCTATGCCGATTTCTAATAAACAGATAGCCGAAATACTCTACGAAATTGCGGCGTATCTTGAGATGCAAGACGTGCCCTTCAAGCCACGGGCGTACGAAAAGGTTGCCGGCGTGATTGAGGGATTAGAAGAAGAAGCCGGAGAAATCTACCGTAAAGGAGGCATACGAGCAGTCGAAGACATTCCCGGTGTCGGTGTCTCCATTGCAGAAAAAATCGAAGAGCTTATAAAAACCGGCCGCCTCAAATACTACGAGAAACTGAAAAAGGAAACCCCGGTCAATCTTGCCGAGCTTCGCGGGATTGAGGGTTTGGGGCCGAAGTCCATCAAGAAACTTTACGAAAAGCTGAGGATTAAGGACTTGAAGGATTTGGAGAAGGCGGCGCTCGCCGGGCGTATCGGCAAGCTCGAGGGCTTCGGCAAGAAGAGCGAAGAAAATATTTTGAAAGGGATCGGCTTTATGAAAAAATCCGAAGGGCGGTTCGTGTTGGGGTTTGTGATGCCCGAGATCAGAGCCATCGCGGATCGGCTTCGGCGGATTCATGGGGTTGATAAACTGGTCGTCGCCGGCTCCACGCGGAGGATGAAAGAAACGATCGGCGACGTCGACATCCTGGTTACGGTAAAGGAAAAAAGAGCGGCCTTGGAAGCTATAGATCGTTTTACCAAGATGCCCGGAGTTGTTCGCGTGTTGGCGCACGGAGCCACCAAGTCCGCCGTGAAAATGAAATCCGGGTTTGATGTCGATGTGCGCGTGGTTGCTCCGGAATCGTACGGCGCGGCCTTGAGCTATTTTACCGGCTCCAAAAGCCATAACGTCGCTTTGCGGCAGATAGCGATGAAAAAAGGATATAAATTGAACGAGTACGGATTATGGCGAATAGCAAAGGGCAAAGAGCAAATAGTTGCCGGAGAAACCGAAGAAGAAATTTATAAAGCGTTGGGGCTGGATTATGTTGAGCCGGAAATGCGGGAGAATACCGGAGAAATCGAAGCCGCTAAAAACCACAAACTCCCCAAACTTATAGCGTATGGTGATTTAAGGGGAGATCTCCAGGTGCAGACGAACTGGACCGACGGATCCGATTCGATTGAACATATGGCACGAGCCGCAATCAGACATGGCCTCGCCTATATTGCGATCACTGACCACACCAAGCGGCTTGCTATGACACACGGATTGGACGAAAAACGGCTTTTGAAACAAATGGCGGAAATCGATCGGCTGAACAGAAAATTCGCCGGCAAAATAAAAATTTTGAAAGGAAGCGAATGCGATATTTTGAAAGACGGCTCGCTCGATTTGCCCGACAGGATTTTGTCGAAGCTCGATATCGTGGGGGCTTCGGTGCATTCGTATTTCAATTTGCCCCGCGAAGCGCAAACTAAGAGAATTAGGAAAGCGATGGAAAATCCGCACGTCGATATACTGTTTCATCCGACCGGCCGGATTATCAATAAGCGCGAGGCCTATGAGGTCAACATGGACGAATTGATTTCGGCGGCAAAAAAGACGGGCACCGTTATGGAGATTGACGCCTATCCCGACCGGCTCGATTTGAAAGACGAATATGTGAGAAAGTGCGTTGCATCCGGCGTGAAAATGTCCATCGACTCCGACGCCCATTCGCCGACTCATTTTGCGTATCTCGAGTACGGTGTCGCTCAAGCAAGGCGCGGCTGGGCAAAGCGGAGAGATGTTGTCAATGCTTGGCCATTAGAGGAGATGTTAAAAATGTTAAAATCTTTGAAATAAGCCATGGATAAACCGCCATATAAGTCCGGAGTTAGAAATGTGAAACAGCAGATCGTCGCCGGTTTTGTGGTCTATCGCCGCACTCACGAGGGCATTAAATTTCTTCTTTTGTACCGGCGGGGAACATATTGGAATTTTCCGAAAGGCCATTTTGAACCGGGCGAGAATAGCATCGACACCGCGCTCCGCGAAGTGAGGGAGGAAACGGGATTGCATAAATCCGACCTGCGCATTATCCACGGATTCAGGGCGTATGAACGGTTTTATTTCCGGGTAGGCAAGCAGGGGATTTATGATACGGTCATTTTGTATCTTGCGGAAACCAGGCGGGCCGACATACGCATCTTGCCCCGAGAGCACAGCGGCTTCGCGTGGTTCACCTATCCCGACGCTCTCAAGGCCCTGGGTAACAAATACGAATCTACCAAGAAAGTGTTGAAACAGGCGAACGATTATATCCTGCGGCGGCGCTAACGAACAAATTCAACAATCTTTTTGAACACGGCAGGTTCGTTTTTCGCGAGCTCGGCAAGCATCTTCCGATCTATTTTCACTTTCTTTTTCTGGAGGGCGGATATGAGGGCGCTGTATTTGGTTCCGTGCTCGCGGGAGGCCGCGTTAATCTGGACGTTCCAAAGTTGTCGGAAAACCCTCTTCTTTTCTTTTCTGCCGCGGAACGCGCGAGACCAGGCGTGCAGTAAGGCCTCTTTCGCGGCCCGCTCTTTCGATTTGCGCCCCCAACGGAAGCCCTTGGTATGTTTCAAGAGTTTCTCCCGGTGTTTATGGGCGTGTTTTCCTCGTTTGACTCGTGGCATGGTGTATTGGCTAAGGGCAAAGAGCTGAGAGCTAAGGGTATATCGCTAACGATCTCTTTGCCCTTCGCCCTCGGCCTTTTGCTAATAATTGAGTATTTTTTTCCTCAAATAGTCAATCGATCTCGACTTTCTCTTTCCTCTGATCTTTTTTGCGGTGGATCGTGTGCGGAAATGATCGACCGCCATGGGGCGTCGGATCAGTTTTCCGGTTCTCGTTATTCGGATTCGTTTTGATAAGCTTTTTTTCATGATGATAGATATGAGAAGTTAGAAATGAGAGATGAGGGGGAGAAATGAAATAGTTCGGCGTTCCTCATTTCTCATATCTCATGTCTACTTACTTTTTACTAATTTGCATCGTCATTCCTCTTCCGCCGAATCTCGGCTCGGTGAGCCGTTTATATTCCGCGGTTATCATCTTTAAAAATTCGTCTAACTTTTGCCGGGCCCATTCTTTGTTATATTTCTCGCGGCCGCGGAGGAATAAATTGATTTCCACCGTATGACCCTCTTCGAGAAATTTTTCCAATTGCCGGACTTTGATCATCAGGTCGTTGGTAGCGGCTCGTGCCGTGATTTGCACCTGCTTGAGCGAAGTGCTTTTCTGCGCCATCCGCTCCTTCTTTTCCTGCTTGGCTCTTTCGTATCGGTACTTGTCGAAACTCATGAGCCGAGCGACGGGGGGTTTCGCCGTCGGCACGATCTCGATGAGGTCGATCCCCGGTTTCACGAGGGCGAGGGCTTCCTCGCGCTTCAAAACGCCGAGATTGTTCCCTTGCTCATCGATGACCCGCAGTTCAAGAGCGGTTATTTGTGTGTTAATCTTCACCGGTTAATAATTGCATTCAGTGTACACTCCGCGACTTTCATTGTCAAAGCCGGAAAAAGATTGACATTACGCTGGCAGCGGCATATAATGGTTGCTAGCAAATCAATTTTGATAAGTGAGGCAGAGATGGCTATTGCGGTGAACTCGGCAGCTGACCTGGCTGATCTCCAGAGGTCGTTAGGCGAACCGTTTTCTCCTCTTCCCCGAACAGAAGAAGGGGACAAGGGAATCGAAACAATCCCTCCGGGAGCTTCGCAAAAAGAAGGCGCGGATGCCACCGAAACCGTTCCTCCTGCGACGGGGCAGGGTGCGGAAGGCGATAAGCGAGAAAGAGAAGGGGAAAAGCGGATGCCGGAACCAAACTGGCTCGATTGGGCAGTGAGCGTGGGAGACGATTTGCGGCGAGAACTCGCCCCGATTTTGCTTCTGGTTTCTCCGGCCGACTGCACCGTCGTGATCGACGGAGAAAGCGGTTCGGGCAAAGAAATCGTCGCGAAAACTATTCACGCGAACAGCCCTCGCAGGCATAACCCGTTCATAGCATTCAACTGCTCGGCGGTCCCCGAGACGCTCATCGAATCGGAGATTTTCGGACACGAGCGCGGCGCCTTTACTGGTTCCGACAAAAAGACAATCGGAAAATTCGCGGCGGCCGATGGAGGCACCCTCTTCCTCGACGAGATTGCCGATATGAGCTGGAGTGTGCAGACAAGATTGCTCCGGGTGCTCGAAAGCGGCGAGATCGCCGTGGTCGGCTCTCCGACGAGCAAGACCGTGGATGTTCGCGTAATCGCGGCGAGCAACCAGGATCTTTGCCGTCTCGTGGAAGAAAAGAAGTTCCGCGAAGATCTCTTCTGGCGGCTTGGTGTCGTGAAAATCTGTGTCCCGCCGCTTCGCGAGAGGCCGGCAGACATCTTGTTTCTGGCGAAGGAATTTCTCAAGCATTGTACGCCGAGGCAGAAAGGAAAACCGTTTTTTCTTTCTCCCGAAGCCGAGGAGGTTCTTCTTTCGTACCGCTGGCCGGGAAATGTCCGTCAATTGCGCGAAGTGATCGAGGCGGCCTCGATTTTCGCGGTAGGGCCGGAGATTTCCGCGGAAGACGTATCAAGAAGGTTCCTTGTGGCGCAGTGGACGAGAACCGCAGTTCGGAAAGAGGAAGAGGCGGGCGTTGATACGACGAGATCGCTCGAAGAAGTTATGCAGACCGCAGCCGACAAAGCGGCCAGAGAATATCTACTCGAACTTCTTGCGGAGTGCCGGTGGAACAAGCGCCAGGTGGCGCGAAGAGCGGGCAGATCATATAAGAGCCTCCTGAACGACATCAAAAGATTGGGTCTCAAAAAGTCGTAGTGAAGTCCACACAGGCGCGCGCCTGTGTGGGATTTTTTCTCCGGATTAAAGAAAAGAAAGATCGTTTCCGTTATAACATAATATTATGTTATAACGGAAACGATCTTAACTTTGTTATAATACGAACAGGATGGGTTCTTTTAGGATGGAATTTTTGATTTTTCTGCTTTTCATCGGGATTGTTTCCGCGGCATTGATTTTTGCCTTCGCCTTTTTCGTGTTCCGCGGCGGGGCGAAATCTCTTCCCAAGTCGGAACTCTCAATCGGCGGAAAAACCTTGTCTATCGAAGTCGCGCGGGGAGCGACGGAGAAAATGTGGGGTCTCTCCGGCAGAGATTCCCTGGGAGAGCGGGAGGGGATGTTTTTTATTTTCGACAAAGAGGGCAACTATGGATTTTGGATGAAAGATATGAAGTTTCCCATTGACATGATTTGGATCCGAGACGGGAGGGTCGCGGGATTTTCCGAGAATGCCGTGCCCGAGCCGGGCAAGCACGTCTGGGGTTTGAAAATATATTACCCTCCCGACGCTATCGACTCCGTGCTTGAAGTGAACGCCGGTTTCGTTGCGAAGAACGGAATCAAGGCTGGCGACGAGGTTTTCCTAAAGTAATATCCTTATAAACTGGAGTTTGTAAGGATGTTGTAGCATGGCATTGCATAATGCCGTAAATCTACTAGGATGACTCTTAGCAATATTTTGAATTTGGAGTGAATAATGACTCTGGACGACATGCTCGCGTTTCCGAAGGCAGACGTTCATCGGCATCTTGACGGCGCGGTGAGCAACAAAGACGACAGATTCTTCAAAGCCGCCAGGCGTTTTGGCGTAAAATTGCCGACCGATGACCCGGCGGAATTCGCCAAGTTGTATCAGATTGTTGAACCGATGTCGATTGACGAGCTTCTGAAGCGGTTTGGTTGGGCTATCGCCCTTATGCGGACGCCAGAGGGACGAAGTTGGGCGGCTTACCGGCAGGTTTGCGACCTTGCGGAAGAAAACATTCTTTTTGCAGAGTTGAGAGACGCCCCTGGGTATCAAAGCATTTATCCGCCGCCGTGGTACAAGCCGGAGGACTTTGAAGTGGAGCCGTTCGAGCCGATGTCGCTGGACGATGCCGTGAAGTACGCGCTCATGGGTTTCGAGCAAGGGTATAAAGAAACGGGCGTCGAAGTGAACGCTACGCTCAGCATCGCGCGAGAGTGCAAAAAGCAGTACGGATTGCGGAGCGCGTATGATATCGCTCGGCTTGCAATGCGCTGGCAAGATCGAGGCGTTGTCTCTCTCGACCTCGCTTGCGATGAGTTCACGTATCGACCGGACGTCTACGCCCCGGTTTTCGAGAGCACCATCGGGTCAAAAATCCGGCGCAATCCGCATGCCGGAGAGATGGGGGACGATGCAAGTTGTTTGAGAAACATAGAAACTTGCATTTATGATCTTTGCGCTGATGGCCTTGGCCATGCGCTTCCGCTTTGGAAGGCGCCAGGGATTATTCGGCAAGTGAAGGCGGGGGGAATTCGCGTTGAACGAGATCCGTTTAATCTTGTGGCCAGTGTTGATGGTGCGGGCGAGGATGTGCTTCTCGCAGAAGAAGTGCCGCTTTGCATTATCTCCGACGACCCGGCGCTGATGAGGAAATCCCTTTCCCAAAATTTCTTCGCGCTTCTCAATCACTACGGTTGGGGCGAAGCAGAAATGCAGCGGCTTGTCGCAAACAGCGTGAACTACGCGTTCTATCGCGATGAGGCCCAGGCGAAGAGGGTGAAGGAGGCGTTTGTCGCGAGGGGCTTGAGCAGGTCACTCTTGATGTAACGATTACGGTTTTGTATGCGCGCCGGCACTGGTCGGCGCGCCTTTTTTATCTCGAAGCAATTTGATACAATAGAGGATGATGAAAACAACTCGTATAGCAATCAACGGTTTCGGGCGCATCGGCAGGGCGTTTTTTAAACTCGTCCTTCGACAAGCTCAGGATAAACTCGAAGTGGTGGCGATCAACGACTTGGGCGACTTGGCGAACCTCGCATACCTTTTGAAATACGATTCCGTTTACGGACAATATAAGGGACAAGTGACAAGTGACAAGGAAAAAGGAAAGCTGGTAGTCGACGGAAAAGAGTACTTATTTATCCAAGAGAAAGATGCCACAAAACTTCCGTGGAAAAAGCTCGGCGTTGATATCGTGGTGGAATCAACGGGCGTTTTTGAGAGTTTTGAGAAAGCGGCGGTGCATAAGCAGGCGGGAGCGAAGAGAGTGGTGATCACCGCGCCGGCGAAAGACGAGGATTCGGCAGACGCGCGGACGGTTTTAATGGGAGTTAATGAGGACGATCTCAAAACGTGTTCGATTTCGTCGAACGGCTCGTGCACCACGAACTCTGCCTCGCCGGTACTGCAGATTTTGTTAGAAACGATCGGCGTCAAAAAAGCGTTTTTGAATACCGCGCACGGCTATACGGCGACTCAAAACCTCGTCGACGGTCCCGTTCGGGGGCACGATTTCCGCCGCGGCCGTGCAGCGGGCGTGAATATTGTGCCCTCGTACACGGGCGCCGCGATTGCCGTCGGGCGGGCGGTCAAAGCCGTCGAAAATAAGTTTGAGGGAGTGGCGATGCGCGTGCCGGTCGCAACGGGTTCGCTTTCAGCAATCATTTTTGTTTCCGCGCGGCCTACGACAGCAGAGGAGATAAATAAAATTTTGAGCGATGCGGCAACAGAGCCCCGCTGGCAGGGAATTTTCCGCGCGACAAGCGAACCCCTCGTTTCAACGGATGTCGTAGGAGACCCTCACGCCGCGATCGCCGATCTTTCGCTCACAAAAGTCGTGGACGGCGATCTGTGCGCTGTTTATTCATGGTATGACAATGAGTTCGGGTACACCAATTCTCTCGTTGCCCACGTGCTCAAAGTCGCGGAGGCCATAAAATAAAATTCCTCTACGGCATATGTCTCAAAAAGATAAAAAAAGTTGGGGTGGGTTTGAAGATTTTGGTAGGGCTATGGGGCGTCCGGTTGTGAAAGAAAAAAGCAAAGAATCACCCAATGAAAAGTTTGATCGGCTCCTTGGGGGTGGGTTTGATCAGTTTCCCGGCGGGCACTTTATGACAACACTTGCCGGCGTTGACTATGTTATCCTTGCTCGTCCCAAACCCAGCCAGAAAACCGGCCATGTTGAAAGCATCAATATTGTTTTGGCGTATCGGAGCAACGGGGAAGCGAGATACGCAACACTCTCGCTTCTTGGCGGCGGCAAAATAAGCGGAGAAATTCCAAGCGGCCTTAAGGTTACAAAAGAAGATATTCTGGCGGATGTTATGCATACCGTGGAGACCATCGATCTGGAATTTTTCGAGATCGTAAATGACGAGGTATCGCCGGAGCCCAAGAAAGTTCCGGGAGGAGGAGGCGGGGGCGAGGGAAGCGACGGAGGAGAGCCGGCCGTGATTGATCCTCGCCGCCTCGCCTTCATGAAAAACCAGCCAAAAGTTCTTTTTGGGATTACGGGCCAGAGCCAGAGTTTTAACGGTTATTATAGTTTTGTATTCCCTGACAGGGTTATTCGCGAAAGCCCAAAAGTGAGGAATGCGGTATATGTTTTTGCGTTGAAGAATCCGCTCCAGGTTCTTCCGGGAAGATTCAAGCTGCCTCCGGCAAAGCGAATGAGCAAAGAAGAGCGGCAGGGGTTTATTGATGGAGAGTGGAAGGATATTTCCGGCTTAAGGAAAAAAGAGGCCAGAGCGACGGGCGCGGCTATGCAGATTTATCATCCTGTCATCGGCATGAATGACAAAGAATGGGAGCGAAGGATGCAAGAGGCGATAGACGGAGAGCTCAACGTCGAATAATTTTCAACAATGCTCATTTACATCGGCGCCGACCATCGCGGATTCAACTTTAAAGAGCAAATTAAGGCCGACCTGAAAGAGCGGGGCTACGAAGTGGCCGATATGGGAGCCGCGATGTATAACAAGGACGACGATTATCCCGTATTCGCCAGGTCGGTCGGAGAGAAGGTTTCCGCCGATCCAGACGCGAGCCGGGGGATTTTGGTATGCGGTTCTGGTATTGGAGCAGACATCGCGGCCAATAAATTCAAAAGAGTGAGGTGTGGCTTGGCTCTTTCCGCGGATCAGGCGCACGCGGCCCGTCACGACGACAACATCAACGTTTTGAGCATATCAGCGGACTTTACCGGCGAAGAAGAAGTCAAAAATATCGTCCGCGTTTTTCTTGCGACTCCCTTCGGCGGGGATGAGCGGTACAAAAGAAGGTTGGCGCAGATTGCGGAGATTGAAGAGAGGTGAGAAATAAAGAACCGCCTATGACGCGTCATAGCGCCTGCGAGGCAAGAGAATAAAAAATGGAATTACAACGGGAACGGCTGAATTATTGACACCCTGCGCGCGTTTTTGTAAATTATTCTTAATGGACCCTCAAAAAAGCAGTTTGCCGCATCGCATCTGGCGCGTCGCTCGCATTCCGGTCATTGTCATTGCTCTCCTCTATGCGGGTCTGGTGATCTATCGCATTCCCGCCGCGTTTGAACGAAAGAAAACCGAAGAAGCCGTGGCAAAGATCCACGCACAGAAATTGACTCTTAAAGACGTTATGGGAGAAAATCTTCCGCCAGAACCCGATCCGGTTCTCAAAGACGCAACCGTTGCCGGCATTGACGCCAACGGGAACGGCATCCGCGACGACGTGGAACTCGCGATTTTCAAGTTGTATCCTGATTCCGCTCGAATTCGCGCGGCAGAGTTGCAGTACGCGATGGCGTTGCAGAATGAATTAGGAAATGTGTTTAATAGCGAAACGTTGGTGGCGGCGATACAGGAGGAGGGAAGGGGTAATGTTTGTATTTTAGATTTGAAAAGAACCGAGCAGGTAGAAGAACTTGTGTTTAACACGGAGATTCGTAAAAAAACTAAGGAGGATTTATTTAAGAAGTTTATGACATCATATACTCTTCCGAGTTCGGATTATTGTGATATTGATCCTAAAACGTTTGCTAATTGATCATGCGGATTTTCATTCCGGTAGTTGTTATTATACTTTTTCCTTTTATTACTCTTGCTTCTTGCAGCTCGTCAGGGACGACAGTAATTTACGTTAATGGAATACTTACAACTTATTCCGATGCACAAAAAGATTTGAGTGCGTTGCAGATTGAATATATAAAGAAAACTGGCGATTATTCTCTCAAATTTACTACCGGCTACAACGAATCCCACCTTGCCGGCGCAGGCGATCTTATCGAGTCGGCATCGCAGTTGCTCGGTTCTCCTTTGAGCGACCAAGACCTCAAAACGATTCTTCTGCAGATCCATACGGGAGTTACCACGCGGAAAATGCTCCTCGTGGGACACTCGCAAGGAACCTTTTACACGAATGAAATGTACGATTATCTCCTCGCGCACGGCGAAGAGAAGGAGGCAATCGGCGTGTATAACATTGCAACGCCGGCAAGCTTCGTTGCGGGTTATGAAAACACTCCGAATCAAGGAGCGTATCTTACTTCCGCAAACGATAAAGTCATCAACGCGGTGCGCGTGGCGGCTTCGAAAGTGGGAGCCAAGCAACCCCTCGCCGCAAATAGCGCGATTCCGCTTTCGCCGGAGGAATCAGCCAAGCCCACGGGCGGGCATTCGTTGAGCGGAGTATACCTTGCTCACGATTCCATCCGCATCGTTTCCGACATCGATGGCGCGCTCAAAAAACTTATCGCTACGGAAGTTCCCAATGGTACGGATGCCGGTTGCTTCACTCCGCCGGACGAAGATTTCTCGTACCGTTCCAAGAAAGCAATGTTCGCTGTCGCGGATCCGCTCTCCCGTATCGCGGCGACCGGCGTCGCGGTTTCGGGCAGAAGCATCGCCGCAACGGGAGTTGGCGTCTATGCCGGAGTCGCGGTGGCGGTGGACACGGCGCGCGAGGCGGCGAAGATGATAGCGGCAGGCGTCGCGCTCGCCAAAGAACTACTGACCGGCGGGATTCGCCATACCGACGAAAAGGATGTTTCTCCCGACAAACTTTCCGCGTCTCTGCTTGCCGTGGGAAACGATGCCGCGCACCGAGCAGCCGAACCACTCGCAGTGAGCCGCATCGGACTGCCTGCGGTGAGCCGTGTCGAACCGCCGAAGCGC
>CAYLWL010000003.1:0-77108 GCA_964387675.1 uncultured Candidatus Saccharibacteria bacterium | reverse complement strand
GTTGCCCCACAAGGAGCTGGGTGTCGATCCCCGCGGTGAAGGTGGAGGTGGCGTATTTGTTGCCCTGGGTGTCGAAGAGGGTGCCGATGGTCGAGGAGGGAGAGCGAAACTCGGTTGACGAGGCAAGTCCCAGAGACGAGACGGTGAAATAGCGTTGTCCGGAGGAGGATCCTATGGAGAGGATATTCCCGGTCTGGTTGGGAAGTCCCATGAGCTGGAGGGTGGTGGCTCCCGTCGTTCCCGCGATGATATGGAGGGTGGAAGAGGGTTGGGAGGTGCCTACTCCGAGACGGATGTTGGGGTTATCCCAGAAGAGGGAGAGGGAGGAGGAGACGGTGGAGGAGGCGGTCCAGTAAGTGAGGAGGCCTGCTGATCCCGTGCCGGCGGGGGGAGCGACGACCGTGCAATTCGCGTCTCCGGGGGAGCAGGTGGGATTCAGGATCTCTCCGGGGGTATACGGGGAGGAAGGAGGGGCGGCATTGGCTATGCTAGGTGCGAAGAGAGAGAGAGAGAGAGAGAGAGAAGAACGCGAACGACAGGGAGAAGAGGAAGGAGGCGAGGATGGTTGTGGATAATCTTTTCTTTACCCCCCACACCCGGGAAACCACGGGCGTGAGACGGCGGAAGAATGGGCGATTCGTCTCGCGAAGCGAGAATCGGAGGATACTATACTTGTAAGGGCGTGGGGGATTCATATGAAGATACGATGGCGGGTGGGGTGTCACATGGTTCGACTCCGCCTGCAACAAGAAGGCATATGCTTCTATTGTAGCACATAGACAGTGAACATCCGGACGTGTCCCTCTAGTTCTCGTTCTCGTTCTCTTTTTTCTCTTTTCCGCTTCTCCCTCTTTTCCATTATAACATAATATTATGTTATAACGGAAAAGAGGGAGCGGGTGGAATGAAGCTCCACGGCCTTACGGCCGTGGTATCTTCAATTCTTCGGCGGAATCCGCCGAAGCACACCCTCCTTCGCACAAGGATTCGGAGGGTTATCCTTTTCACATTCATCCACGGGCTTACGCCCGTGGTTTTCTGCGAAGGCGGATAAAAGAAATCAACAACCCTTAACAAGAGGGATATATAAGAGGCGTGTATAAACAACACGAAGGGCCATAACCAAAAACTCCTCCGATATTGGAGGAGTCCTTGCGAGAAAACGCCGATACCCTTACCGGGATTCGGTGTGATCTCTCAACCGACCGATCAAGTGCGACGCGTAATCGCGCCCGCCCAAACCGAATGCCAATCCCCCGGCCAAAGCCAGCATCGCGATAAATCCGGTGATGATGCTGTTGATGACAGAGGCGGCGATGTTGAGCTGTACCAAGGCCGCGAGGAACCCGGAGATCACGACTGACCACCACGCGAGAGTTCCCAAGAAGTGCGCCGCGTGAAGCCGCGCGCTCAAGACGGAGGCCGTTACGACTCTCTTCAAGAAAGCTCCCACAACCACCGCGGCGAGCATGATGAGCACCGCTGCGATAATGTTCGGGATGTAGGTCAGAATGTCCTGCAAGAATCCGGAAAGAGCGAACAAGCCGAGAATGTCGGAGGCCGCGAGTAAGAAGGCCACCACAACGAACCAGTACACCAATCGTCCCAAGAACATCGAAGCGCGGAGCTTCATACCGGCTCTTTCGAAGTAAGGGCCGAGGCCGAGCTTCATTAAGAATGAGTCAAGCCGAACCGCCTGGAAAATCTTTTCAACCAAAGCTCCCAAGCCGGCGCCGACAATCAAGCCAACGATAAGAACCACCACGGCGCCGATTAAGACCGGCATGAAGTTCACGAAACCAATCCAAAGGTTCTGGAGAGAACCGGTAACTACGTCCGTCCAAGTTTGAACAACCATAAACTAATTTTGGATTATCTTTATGTATCTCGACCTTTGAGAGACGCGGTTTCCGCACGAGAACTTCCGCCGCAGTTTTCGACAGCGAAAATGCCAAGGAAACCTTCCCTCTTATTTTACAGGAAAAGAGGCAAATGCCCTTGTGGATAACTAAAAGCGGCATTTTGATAGGTGTTCTTGACCTACGCGTAAATATGTGTATAATGCTCGTAGCATCGGCTCATGAGGAGCTGGCGCTTTCCGGCCGACTATAGCGGCCAGAAGGAAGCAGGTGCACCTTGGCAACGAAATATCGCGGATTCGCCCACATGGATCGCGCGAAACAGCGCGAGATTGCCAGCAAGGGAGGCGTCGCCGCTCACCAGAAAGGGGCGGCTCACGAGTGGACTCCGGACGAGGCGCGAGAGGCCGGCCGCAAGGGCGGCATGGCAAGCCATCGCCGGCGCAGGGAAATGGCTGAGTCGGCGCAGGCAGGCGCAGGCGACGAGACCTACGGCGCGTCGGCGGGTCAGGAAGAGGGCGTGGAGTAGCGCCGCCACGCTTTCGCGGAGTATTCGCCTCTTCGTTGACGGATGAGCACGCTCGCTCAACCGGAAACGAAGAGGCGGTTTTTATTTTGTGGACCTGAGGGAAATCGAATCCCTGTCTCGCCCGTGCGAGGGGCGCGTATTGCCACTATACTACAGGCCCTGAAATTTGGTGGGATAAATGCCGCATATTACCACTATCGTTTACCTCGGGAAAACTTTCAACCCCGTCACCACAACGGGCGCTGCGCTAGCGTACCAAAATCTTTGCCATTCTCAAAGTATTGAGTTGATATCTATGCCTTTACTCTAACATCGGAACAACCACCTCGGCTCAAGCGCCCGTTTGGTGCGGGGTCAAGATATCAAAGACAAAAAGAACGATCTCGATGACTATTAATATGATGATAACAATCTCCAAGTAATTGGCTTTTTGCGAAGCGATGAAATTGAGTAGGGTGGTGTTGTTTTCGGACAGGAAATCTATCTTTTCGTTCAAAATGTCGAAGCGGTCGCGAAGTTCGTATTCCGCCCGCAGTTTGTCGTACAACTTCTCGATCTCTTCCCGCTCCCAGGCCTCATTCGGCTTGTCGAAAAGAGACAAACTGCTCACCGTGTTTTGTTTGACCGATAAAACGTTCCCGACTTGCCGCAAAAGACTCTGCTGGTCGAATTTGGTTCTGCCGCCGGATCTCAAGTTGTCGACCACTTTGCCAAGCTCCTCGAGGCGTTCGTCTATTTCGTTTTCGTAGCGGTCGAGGGCGACGGACTGCGCGGAAACATAGGATATGATCTTTATCTTTTCCAGGTCGATGTCTTTGATGTGCAGATTTTCAAAACTTGCCTTCTCTGTTTCGCCCCCTACATAGATTTTGAGCGTGTCGAGATACTCATAGTTTTCCCGGTGCCTCTTTACGAACGGCAAAAGCTCTTTTATAAACTGGCTGGCCAATCCCGACTTCACATTCCAAAAGGTTGCCGTGCCGAATTTCGTTAACACGGCATATTCGCCTTCCAGAAGCTGGATAACCAAAGGGTGATCGCGGTTCAGGTAGCGATATTTCTTGATATGTTCTTGTATCTTTTTGAGATCCGTCTGTTCGCCCAAATACCTCGTTTCTAAACTGAATTTTTTGATTTTTTTATCGATTTTTGCCATCTATTTGTGTGACACGCGACAAGTAACAAGTGATAAGGGTGTTGTGTTACATGTCACTTCTTTTACATTATAGCACCTCTCTAATGGAAAAACCCCGCGGCACAGGAGCGCTTATGGGGTTTCTTGCGAAATCTCTTGAGGTATCACCATCACGTGGAAATTCGCCTGGGTCCTGGCTTCATAGATTGCAAGGATTTTTCCCGCCGCGATGTCCCGCGAAAGAAAACCGGCGATCCACAGCAATTCGTCTATTTTCATATCCTTGGCCGAGACGTCGAAAGCGTATCCCCGCACATGCGCCGAACAGCGGTCGCGTTCCTCTTCTTCGTCGCCGCAAAGGGCTTGTCTCGCGTTCCGGTTCCGCCGCGACAAAAAGGCCTGGTATTCCACCGTCCGTACGAGAGAGGTGGTTTTGAATCGCTTCCACGCTAACCGCTTCGGCAGTTCCGTCCGCAACCGCGCGTTCTCCTTGGAGTGCGCCTCGGAAAAGCCGTTCAAATAGTTGAGAGCCGGTTCCGCAAGGTACCGCCGGTCGCCGAAGCAGAACGTTCGCATAACCAATCTCTTTTTCACCCTTACTCTTGACAGAAAACACTCTTTGAACGAATTCTTATCCAGAAAAAAGTGCGGCGTTTCTTCCGGAACTCGAACCAGGAACGGCGGGAGCGACGGCAGAAAGCCAACTCTTAATTCCAGCTCTGCCCTGTCGTCAATGCGCGGCAAACCGGCTTCGTCGGCAATGTCGTTAAACTTTTTCAATGTTCCGGCCGACCCTCGAAGTTCGGGGTACATTCCGAACACGATGCTCGCCGGCGATCTCTTTGCGGGCTTCGGCTTGCGCTGTTTGGCCCCGGCCTCTGCCGAGAGAGACGCGAAGAAAAGGGCAACTATCGCGCACGCCAAAAATCTTGCGGCGTTTTTGGCCATCCGTCGCTTCCTCAAGATACGTCAAAATTCTATAAGAATCCTATACCCACTTGACAAAAATAGAAAGATGCATTAAGCTGTAAACAGCACGAATTCAGAATACGGAGGAAAACCATGAAAACGGCACTGCGAATCGTGGCGACATTGGTTCTGGCGGTCGTAGCGGCAATCGCGTCCGCGGCGTGCGCCCCGCAGGAGCGGATGGACGCATACGTGAAAGTGGCGCATCCTGGCGCCCAGGAGCTCGGACGTTTCGATTCGTTTGGGAGGCCCGTTGGCGCCGATGACGCTTTCGAAGTGTACGCCCTCTGCGAGCAGAACACCATCCACTTGGTGTTCACTAATAGGATGTTGTCAATCGCCAAAATTTACAGAGACGTCGAGCTCGACAAAAATCACGTCACCTGCAAGTGAAGGAGGCAGTTATGATGACGAGAAGCGAGAAGAGGGAGATCCTCTGGGCGTGCGTGATGTTCGTCATCATCGCCGTCGTGGCCTTGGTTGCGGGCCCGCCAGCCCACAACTTTCTGTGCTTGGACCGCCCGCACTTCCACTAGGCCGCCAACCCGGGCCCGAAGATCCCCCACACCCAAAAGGTGTGGGGGATAAACTTTGAAACTTTTCCGTTATAACATAATATTATGTTATAATAGAAAGGTTTGTTTTTCCTCCTCAATTCTCTAATTCCCTAATTTTCCAGTTTCAGAGACAATATCTTCGACGTTCCGTCCTCGCCCAAAGTTATCCCATACAACACATTTGCCGCCTCCATAGTCGCCCGATTGTGAGTGACGACGACGAACTGCGTGTGCCGCGAAAATTCTTTGAGCATCTCGGCGAACCGCCTTGCGTTCCGCTCGTCGAGCGCGGCGTCAATCTCGTCCAAAACCAAAAACGGCGGCGGACTAACGGATATGAGCGCGAAAAGCGCCGCGATCCCCACCAAGCTCCGCTCCCCTCCCGAAAGCATCTCAAGCGAGGTGATTCTCTTCCTCGCGAGTTTTATATCGATTTCCACGCCGCTTTCTTCTTTTTGTTCTTCTTCGGTTCCCCCTTCATCCCCCCGCTCTATAACGTCTTCTTCACTTTCCGGCCTCTTGACTCTTGCCTGCCCGCCGTAGCCTTGGCGAAGGCGGGACTCTTGACGCTTGACGCTTAGTTTCGCCGTTCCCCCGTCGAACATCAGGTTGAAAAACTTGTCGAATTCGTCGTTTATTTTGTGAAGCGATTTTTCGAATTCGTTTTTAATCCTCTTGCTTAATTCCTCGATCAATTCTTTGAGGTCGGCAACGGCTTTTTCCAGGTCCCCGGATTCTTTTTCGAGAAATTCGTACCGGGTTTCGGTTTCTTTCGCTTCTTTCACCAATCCTTCGTCTATCTCGCCGATACTCGCGAGTTCTCCGCGCAGTTTGAATATCTTCTTGTCGAGCCCCGAGAGATCCGCGCTCCCTATGCCCGTCTCATCAGATTCGAACTCTTTCGGATTCCGCCCCGCCTGCAGTATCTGGCGATGAATTTCTTCGCGCCTGAACTCGATTTTCTCTTTCTCGAAAAGATGCTCCCGATTTTTTGCTTCCCACTTTTCAAGCGCGTCTTTTGCTTTTTCGACTTCCGCCACTCCCGCCTTGAACGTCGTATAAAATGCTTCCTGGCTTTGCTCAAGGTTTTGTTCCTGATCCCGCAAAGCCGCTATCTTTTCTTCGAGCGAGCGGAGGTCTTTGTTGATTTTTTCGAATTGCGACGCAAGGCCGGTGTCGGGGAGCGATGACGTGGAATCCTCCGCATCGCCCGCGAGCGCGTCGTCAATGTCTTCGATCGCCTGGCGAATGCCGTCTCTGATTTCGACGGCGTCTCCCTCAAGAGCCGACTGAAGAGTCCGGCGGATGTCTTTTATAAGACCGACCAATTTTGCCGCGGAATGCTTCCCTTCACTAGAACTCGCTTTCGACATTTCGATCTGGGCCTCCATGCGTCCCAGGTCTTTTTGCAATTTACTTCTTTCGACCAGGAGTGTTTGGGTCTGCTCTTTGATTTTTTGCAGGTCTTTGCGTTCTTGCGGCAAGGTTCCTTCCACGTTTCGCTGGTGCTCTTCCGCAGCACGCTTCGCTTTCTCCAAAATTCCGAACTCCCCTTTCGAAGCATCGATTTTTTGCCGTACCTCGACCAATTCTTTCCGTATCTCCGCAAGCTGACTGCCGAAAAACTCGTTTTCCGAAGATCTCAACTCTTCTTCCATCGTCCCGCGTTTTTCCCAACGCGATGTCTGGCGGCGCAGTGATCGCAAGTGCGGCAGGATTTCCTCGATAAGAGCTTTCACTTTATCCAAGTTGATGACGCTGTTTTTGAGCCGGCGTTCCGCGTCGGCCCGCTTGATTTGATACTCGCGGAGACCCAAAATCTCTTCCATCATCTCTCGCCGCTCTTGGGGCGAGGACTCTATAAAAACATCGCTGTTCCCCTGACCGATAATAATAAGCCCCCTTGAACCGAGCCGGGCTTTGGCGAAAAAATCGACGAGGTCGCGGAGTAAAATTTCCGATTTGTTCAAAAAATACTGGCTTGCGCCGTCGCGGGAGACCTGCCTTGAGACCGTAACCTCCGCAAAATCAACCGGGAAAAACTTATTTTTATTTTCAAAATGTAAACTGGCCTGCGCTTGTCCCATCCGCGGACGCTTTATGGTGCCCGCGAAAATCAAGTCCTCCACCTTCGCGCCGCGGAGATTTTTGGTGTCGCGTTCTCCAAGAAGCCATCGGATGGCGTCCACCACGTTCGATTTGCCGGAGCCATTCGGCCCCACGATCGCCGTGATCCCGGCCGGGAATTCCAAAACGGTCTTTCCGGCGAAGGACTTGAATCCGTTGAGTTCGAGGCGCTTGAGAAGATGGGGCATATCTTGCGAAATTTCTAATTACTAATATCTAATTTCTAAACCTTTTGGGACGCTTCGCATAATGAGCCATTACTCGTAATTTTCGATTTCCATTTCCTGTTTTGACGCGCCGGAGCCGCCCATAAAATTACTAGCGACCAAAATGCCTCCGTAGTTTTTCATAAAACTTTCCCCGATACCCCATATAGTGAACGACTATTTCTGATTCTTCTAGGTTGACACTATATGCAATTCTATAAGGTTTTCCCTCACTTGAAAAATGAAAACTCCGTAGCCACGAAAGTGGCCCGGAGAGCTTATCGCCAGCCAACGGATTTTTTCTTACGATATCCGGGAATTCGTTGAGAATGAAATGCTTCGCTTTAGGTTCAAGATTTTTCGCCAACTTTTCGGCTGTGGGCGTGATAAAAACCCTCCATTGCTTCATGGCTATAACTCTCTCCGCTTTCCACGATTTGATTCCCGCACGCTTTTTTGAAGTGCGGACATCGCGCGCTTGTCAAGAAGAACCTCAAGGGTCTCGAGATCGCTTTTCGAGAGTTTCCGCAAGGCGTCCGCGATTTGGGGTAACGTGACAGACAACGGAACTATTAAATTTTGCTTGGAACTTGCGAGCATACCTACATTATACTCATAAACCAGTCGTGGTCAAAGTCGGAGATAAGGATTCAAAAACCCTCATTTCTCATATCTCATTTCTACTCTCTATCTATACCTCTTCACTGCCTCCTTCGCCGCTTCGATCTCGCCGTCTTGCTTTGAGGCGCCAGAGCCGGAAGCAATGAGTTTTTCTCCGAAATAAACCCCGATTTTGAAAACTCGCTTATGAGCCGGCCCGGACTCTTCCAAGACCTTATACGTCGGCGTAACTTTCAATCGTTCCTGCACTATCTCCTGAAGCTCGCTCTTCGCGTCTTTATAGCTTTTGGTCTTCATAATTTCGTCGAGGCGCGCCATAACGAACTTTTTAACGAACTTCCTGGTCGGCTCAAAACCATGGTCGAGATACATCGCCCCGATGACCGCCTCCATCGCGTTCGCGAGAATCACCTCTCGCGCCTTGCCCATATCTTTCTTTTCTCCCCGCGAAAGCAAAATAAAACTTTGCAGTTTTATTTCTTCGGCGATTTTAGACAGCGTTTGATAATTCACGAGCGCCGCCCTCAAAACGGTAAGCTGTCCCTCCGGATAACTCGGGAATCGGGAGAATAGTTCTTCGGTGACCATGAGTTCCAAAACCGCGTCGCCCAGATACTCAAGGCGTTCATTATGCGGCAGGCGCCACTTCGGATATTCGTTGAGATACGAGCGGTGCGTGAGGGCCTCGATCAACAAATCGGGATTCTTGAATTTTACCCCGACTTTTTCCTCAAGGTTGTCTGGTTTTGGTTGCATGATATTAGGAATATGATACTAAATAATACGAATTTGTATGATTAGTATCATTCGCATGAATTCGTATATTGGTATCTCACTTAGTTATTCCTTTGCTTGCCTCGAGTTCACGATAAATCGTTCCCAAAACTCCGTTGATGAATCGCGCGGCGTTCGGGCCGCCATAGTTTTTGGCAAGTTCTATCGCTTCGTTGATGGCAACTTTTGGAGGCACTTCGTTCGGATCGGCGTACAAAAGTTCGTAAAGGCCGATGCGCAAAATGTTTCTGTCGATAACGGCGATTTTGTCGAGCGGCCACTCCGGAGCGGCTTTCGTGATGACGTTGTCCAGGTCCTTGATGCGCTCGGCGATGCCGTTCAAAATCTTCCAGGCGAATTCCGGCTCGTCGATCCCGGGGGCGTATTCGGAAAGATTTCTGTCCAAAATCGCCACAATATCTCTTTTTTGGGCGTAAAAATCCCATTCATAGAGGGATTGGAGGATAACTGTTCTTATAAGATGCCGCGTGGCCATAAAATTTTGCAAAGAGCGAAGAGCAAAGAGCTAAGGGTTTAAAACTTTAGAAAACGCTCTTAACTTCTTAATTAACAACTCTGCCCTACCATACATTTCTTCCTTAATATTGGCGGTTATGTAACCAACTTCGCAAGCAAAATTCAATATATTGACAGTTTCTAGAGTTGAACCCAATGCGGTGACGAGATATTTTTTAAAGTTTGCCGTGGAGCCAACAGATCCTTCTGCGATATTGTTGGAAATGGAGATAGCGGCTCGACGAAGCTGGTCACCCAACCCGAATCTTTCATGCCCGGGAAAAGATGAGGAAATTTTGTAACAATCTTTGCCATAATCAACGCCCAAGCGCCAAATTTCTAAGTTTTCAAATCTAAACATGCTGTATGCTCTTTGCCCTCGGCCCTTTGCTCTTTGCTACGACTTCCCGCACTGTCTGCAAACCCGATGCGCCACCTTTGGCCCGCCGCAGTTTGCACAAACGAAAAGACGCTGCTTTTTGAGCGCCAAATGAGACCGTCTCCGGCCTACTTTTCCTTTTGAGTGATGTTTTACCGGTACGCCGCCCATGAGACGAGAATCTAGAATCTAGGATTATTACTCCTGCGTTACAAATCCTAAATCCTATTTTTTATCTTAGTGCATTTTCAGATTGAGGTCAAGTTGCGTGCGAAAAATTGACTTTTTAGATAAAAAATGGTAAGTTGCACCCAGCATTGCAAAGATCAAAAACGAGGTGCCGCGTGAGCAATCACAAAAGCGACGAACGCATCGGGCTTCTGGCCGGACTTCTTACGACAACCTCTTTTATTCCGCAAGTGATAGCCGTTTGGAAAAACCGTCCGAATCCGGCAGAAATCATCTCTCTTGCCACGTTTTCAATCTTTTGCGTGGGCGTAGTTCTCTGGCTGTGGTACGGCGCGAGAATAAAAAATAGGGTTCTCATTGGCTTCAATTCTATAACTCTGTTTCTTGGGCTCATGATCATGGCCTACAAGTTGATCTACGGATAACTCGCACAGCGCGGTCTTCGGACCGCGCTTCTTAATTTTAGCTTATAGCATGGTGCGGCTTCGTTTGTGCCGCGGCAAGATGGTCTAAGCTGTACTCCAAGCTCCCGCCAACTTTTTTTCCGGGATTGAAGATGTTCAGGGGGTCGAAAATCTTTTTTACTTCTTCGAAAAGCTTGACCACGTCCTTGCCGTACATCTTTTCCAGGTACGGGCTTCGGATCAATCCGTCATTGTGCTCCGCCGTCATCGAACCCTTATACGCAAAAACAAGCCGATACACCTCGTCGGAAAGTTCGGCAATAAGAGAACGGGTGTTGGGTTTCTTCAAATTCATCAGCGGAATAATGTGGAAATTGCCGTTGCCGGGATGCCCCGCGATCGTGTAGACCAAATCATTTTTGTATTTGTCCAAAATCGCGTTGAGTTTCGGCAAAAACTCCGGCAGATATTCCGGTTTCACGATGATGTCGTCTATGAACGGCGCCGTATCTTTCCCCGTGGAATGATCGTGGAGTAACTTGAAACTCTGCCGGCGGATGGTCCAGTACTTCTTCGATTCATCCTGGTTTTTCAATATCCGCACCCGCACTCTATATTTCCCCAACGCAATCCTTAGGGCCGCAAGGCGATTCTTGACCTCCGTTTCATCGTCGGAAGTGAGTTCAACGAGCATCACCATTTTAGGAAAACCGCCCCTTAACACCATGAGTATCTCCGGCAAAAACTGCCACATGAGCTTGAAAAAGTTTCCGCCCATGGACCTGATGATCCCCGGCAAAAACTTCAAAGCGACGCTCAATGTTTTGTCGTCGTAGGACTCAAGGCCTTCCGGCTTAAACTGCAAAATCTCCGCGATCAGTTCGGCGAGCGGCCCAAAGTCCTTCAGAAATACAACGGCCATCCGTGAATACTTTTTTGGCTTGACGAGCCGGATCTTTGCCTCCGTCACGAGTCCCAGTGTTCCCTGCGAACCGACTATCAATTTCGTTATGTCGAATGTTTTTCCGTCCCATACGTTCCACAGGGCGTAACCGGCGGAGTTTTTGGAAACGTCGGGCTTGGCGGACATGATGAGGGCATAGTGATCAGTTATCAATGTATAGAGATCGCGATACAACCCTCCCTCGAAGGTTTGCTCGCGAATCTTCGCTTCAAGTTCCGGCTTGGAGAGTGGCTTGAGAATATACTCTTCTCCGTCGCTTAAGACCATTTTCAGTTCTTCAACATAATCCTCTGTTTTCCCGTAAGCCAACGTCTTTTCTCCGCCCGAATTGTTGGAAACCATACCGCCCAATGCGCAAATGTCTTTTGATGCGGGATACGGAGGATACAGCAACCCCCTCTTCGAAAGTTCTTTTTCAAAATCGCGGAAGTAAACGCCCGGCTCGATGATGGCGTAGCCGCCATCACTTTGAGTCGCTTGTGGTGAGCCGGGTCGAACCGCGTCGAAGGGCAACTCCTTAATCTCCTTAATATGATTAAAGTATTTCGTGAATGAGACAACGATGGACTCCGTGAGTGGCCCGCCAGTCATGTCGGTTCCGGCCGAACGCCCCGTGAGCGACATTTTCTCGCCGCTTGTTGCTTTTTTAGCAACAAAAGCGACTAAGTTTTTTATATCATCAGTATCCTTTGGAAAGACAACGACACTCGGCTTAACCCTAAAAATTGAATAGTCGTGGCTGTAATCCGAGAGCGTTGCGTCATCCGCCGCGACGTCTCCGTGCAAAAAGTTTTTTATTTCTTCGGCGAGCATCATAAAGATTATAGCGAAAAATAAAAAGACCCGCGAGCTCGCTATGTTATAATAGAAATCATGTTCAGGACAAAACCCCTCATCGTGCTCGTGCTCATTATAGTGGTACTGGCTTTGGGCGTGGTCAGTTTTTTGACACGATACTCCAAAGAAGCGCCTTCGCAAGAATACCCCGCCGCTCAAAACCCGCCGGCTCCCCAGGAACAAACGCAGACATCCGCCGCCGCGCCGACGCCGCCCGCGCCCAAATCGCCCGCCCCCGCGCCGCAAACGTCGAAGTCCGTTTCTCTCGTATCCCCAACCGTGTCCGAAAAATGGGTGATTGGAGAAACGAATACAATTAGCTGGAATAAAGAAAGCGGCTTGCCGGGCTCTATCTATCTCGTAAAAGCATCCGACAAGTCGGTCACGGGATGGATCAATTCCGAAACCGGCGCTCACCAAACGTCATTCGCGTGGAACGGACAAGATGTTGCCGTAAGCCGGTACGGCTCCCAAAAGAAAAACGTGGAGCACGGCGACTATATCATAAAAATCAAGTTCGACAGGAGCCAGATTCCGGAAGCATCGAGCGGCGTGTTCTCGCTCATCTATAAAAGCGAGGCCCCCATCGGAGAATACACTGTCCCGATCAAAAATTACGTTTTCTCGCCCTCCATGCTCAATGTGCGGCAGAAAGACAACATCACATTCATAAACAACGACTCGGTCACGCACCGAATCATTGTCGGGAGCTACAGTCCGTTCGTGGTAGAACCGGGCGCATCGTATACCTTCGACACATCGTCTCTTTTCCCGGGGATATACGACTTTTACTCGGACGTCTATTCTTCTCTCAAGCTCAAAGTGACCGTTCGTTAGTTCGAGGAATGAATTCTCTGCCGCGGAGTTTTTTGTGATAACCGATGGCGAAGCGGTGCGCTTCGTCACGCACGCGGATAAGCGTTTTTCGACTAATGCCCGCTGGAATAATCCCGATAACGTCATTCCTTTTTCTCGTTGGCCCCTTGGCTATGCCCACAATCGGGATGGCAAGGCCATATTCGCGAAGCACCGATCGCGCGGCGTTCACCTGGGGAATGCCGCCGTCGACAAGAATGAGGTCGGGCAGAGGCCATCTCTTCGAATTTCCAATTTCCAATTTCCAATTTCCAAATCGACGCCCGAGAACTTCGCGGAGCATGCCGACATCATGAGAACCGTGGATTGTTTTTATTTTGAACTTCCGATACTCGTCTTTCCGCGGATGATCGCCCCTGAACACCACCATCGCGCCGACGGCGGAAGCGCCGGAGATGTTGGAGATGTCGTAGCCCTCAATACGAAAAGTATGTGGTAGGTAGTAGGTAGTATGTGGAAACGGCTCTTCATTAATCAGCGCCGTGTCGCGAATATGTTGAAGGGCGAATATCTGGCGGCGGAGTTTTTCGGCCTTCTCGAATTCCAGGCGCTTGCTCGCCGCTTTCATTTCCTTTTGCAAAGACCCCAGTACCCGAAGCTTCTTGCCCGCAAAAAACAATTTGAGCCGGTTGATATTTTTCAAATAATCTTTGCTGCTTATCGCGCCGATGCAGGTTCCCGGACAAAGGCCGATCTCGTAATCGAAACATGGCTTGGTGGCGTCCCTTGTCGCTTGTCTCATGTCCCTTGTCACTATGTGGTTGCTCCACGGGAAAATCCGGCGCAAAATCTTCAATGCCTCGCGGATACTGCCGGCCGAAGTAAAGGGTCCATACCAATCATCAATTCTTGACCCCTGACTCTTGACCCTTGACCCTCTCGCCAAAAGCACGCGCGGAAACTTTTCTTTGGTAATCGCGACGTACAAAAAACTTTTGTCGTCTTTTTCTTTGACATTGAACTTGGGGTTAAGCCGTTTGATGAGCTTGGACTCTAAAATCAAGGCCTCGAGCGCGGTGTCCGTTTTCTGACAGTCGATCTTTTTAATTTCGTTTACCAATCGCTCGATCCGCAAATCGTGGGCTCTCGCGAAGTAACTCGATACCCGTCTTTTCAAATTTCCGGCCTTGCCGACATAGATCACGGCCCCGCACGCATCCTTCATAAGATATACGCCCGGAGAATCGGGGAGGTTTTTATATAAGTTTTCTCGATGCATACAAATGAAAATACCTACCTACAATAAAACAAATCCGCCGCGGCGCAAAGCCGTGGCGGAGGGACAAAATCCTTCACTTACGGCTCAGTCGAAGTGCTGTTAGTATCGGCCGTCGAATCGGTTGAACTTGCGGCAGAATCGGAATTGTCGGAGTCCGAAACGGAACTCGTGGCAGAGCTGGAAGTGGAATCGGATTCTGCCGTCGAGGTTGAAGATTGCGCGTCTGACCCGCATCCTCCCGACACGCTCGCCAACTGACCGTTCAGCATCTTGACGCAATACACCCCGCCCGTTGCCGCGTCTTTCAATTCCAGTTTTTCGGTCACCACTTCTTCCGTCACAACCTTTTTCGTCTCCACAAGATCCGTAATCAGATGCGCCACCTTGAGGAGTCCTTTCTCGAAGACGATCTCCAGAACATTTTTGAGTTTGTTCACGATGTATTTCATCAGGCCGTCGAGTGAGAAGTCGGTTGATGCAACAGTTGAGGTGGAAGCGGAAGCATCGGTGGATGTTGATGCAGATATATCCGGTATCCAATAGGTCAAATTGATGAAGGCGAGGATTTTGCCCGTCCCGACCTGTCCCGATCCTTGCGTCGGGACCGTAGCGTCGGGGTCTTTGTTCTCCGACGATTCCATAGCAATACCTATTGATTGGCCCGGCTCGGTCATCTTCATCGCATAGCCGGGGGTCGTTGCCGAGAGGGTGAGGCGATCCCCTGTCTTGATCGGGCCGTTCTCTTCGGTAACCTTGACCGGGACGCGGCCGGTGAGAGCCACATTCCTCGTATTCCGGGGGCTGTATGACCAGTCCTTGAGGACTATGCCCGGCTTGGTGGAGACGATGCCGAGGACCGGGTATGAAGAGGAGGCGGCGGCTCTCTCGACATAGTTGGTACCAAAAGAGGTCAGAGACACGATGTCTCCGGCGTTGATGCTTTCGTCATCCACCAGATATTCTTCAGCCAGGTCCGCGCCGCCGGTGGAGCCCCAAGTGTAGCCTCGCAGTCGGAATATTCCAGTTCCAGAACTAACCTGAAAATATAACGCTTGATATTCAGTTGAGATACCTCCCGCAAATACTGTGGCATTTGCAGTCGGGACAGAAATTGGATAGCCATTCGCCGAATAGCCGTCTGGGACGCCCAGAATACGCAGCCAATCGTTGACCGCGCTGTTCTCTGCCGTGCCGAACACGTCGCTGACGGCAACTGGTGGCAGTGATGATGACACGTCGGTTAACGTCATAATCGTCGCCGTGATGCTGCCCGTATTGAACGTAGTTTGATAGGTTACGCGCCGATCATTGGCCACGAATGGGCTAAAGTTACTCCCGCTATCGTTATATACATACCCCACCTTCGCTTTCTGGTCATAGCCGGTCGGCATGGTGACCGAGGTGTCGTTGCGGGTGACATAGATTTTGAACAACACATCAATATCGGAATATTCTACCCAACTGCCAGATTCTTTACGCTCAAATGATCCGCGAGCATAGGTCGGCGATGTGCTGTCTGCGCGCCAGCTGATAGTTACCGTATCACTTTGTGTCCAGTCGCCTGTCAGCACAAGATGGTAAATTGTCGGCGTGGCACTCAATGTAACAGGCGAACGGAACGGCAAACGTATCCATTGGGCACTAGTCGATATAAGTGAGGCGTCGATTTTGTCAGAAGTGGCAAGCGCTGAACCCGTTGGCGCTCCTCCGCTATCTGCATAGAGCTCGGCCCACAACCGTCCGCTTACCGATCCGGCGCGAAGAAGATATACGTCGACAAATTCAACAAGCCCGGAAGTATCAACCTCAAACTGTTGAGCAACAGAAGTAACACTATTAGTCGTGCGCCGAATCCCTTGTGACTGATCATCGCCAGTTGAAAAATCCTCATCCAAAAAATAATCCTTGGCCCTATGAAGCAAGAGATTCTTTGTGCCATCAGATGATTTTCGTATCGCATAAATCTCATACCAAGTGGAAGCGGCTTCAGAACCGGTATCCAGTCCTCCGGCTCCTGATACGGTGATGTCAGCCGACAGGTCGTCCCAGGTTGCCACCCGGTTCCCGGTATCCATCACGATCTCGTCTGCGTGGTCAAGATAGACCGTGGTGGTGGCGATGTTCGCGTTGGGATGGGTTCTCAAGGAAAGTCCTTTGAAGTCCTGGGAGGTGCCCTCTACTTTCGTCGTCCAGGACAAAGTCCCCGAGCCGTCGGTGGTAAGGACTTGTCCCGATGAGCCGTCGGCGGAAGGGAGGGTATAGGTGGTTGCTCCCGCCGCGGCGGCTGGAGCGAATCCCACATATCCCGACGCGGAACCCGACAGACGCAAGGTGCCTTTCACGTCAAGGGCGGAACCCGGCGTCGAGGTTCCGATTCCCACTCTCCCGTTGCTCAAGATCGTGAAGATATTGGTGGTCGTCGCGATCTGCAGAAGCGCGGCATTGGGAGAGGTCGAGGTCCCAATCATGATGTTGCCTCCCGCGGAGATATTGAATATCTGGCTTGAGGAGGCGATGGTCAGCAGGGTGCTCGATGAGGGGTAGGTAGAGGTGGCGATGGCTACTTGGCCTATGGCATTGATGTTGAAAAGAGGGATGCCGGTGCTGGAGGAGATGGAGAGGAGAGACGCGGTCTGGGCCGCGGCGCCGAAGATATTGAGCGTGGTGGATGTTATCTGGCTTCCCTGCAGGAAGACGAGGGAGGTGGAGGTTCCGACCGGAGCGATGGAGACATTGGAGCCGGAAAAGAGGAGTTGGGAGGTGGAGGTGGTGATCGTGAAAGCAATGCTCGAGGTTGCTCCTCCTCCGAGTTGGCCAAATAAGAGCTGGGTGTCAACGCCAGCGGTGAAGGCGCTCGAGGTGGCGTACTTGTTGCCGTTGAAATCGTAGAGCGAGGCGATGGTGGACGAGTTGGCCCTGAACTCGGTGGAGGAAGCGAGGCCAGTTGGGCCAATCGTGAAGAAGTTGATTCCCGTTGAACTCGCGATCGTGAGGAGATTGGCGGTTTGGTTGGTTGTGCCTCGGAGGTTGAGTGTGGTTGACGCCACCTGCGTCCCCTGGATGAAAACGAGGGAGGTGGAAGTGGAAAGAGAGCCGAGTCCCACGGCGTTCTGGGCAAGGAGCGTGGGAAAGAGGCCGTAGCCGGAGAGGGAGAGGTTGGTGGAGGACGCCGAGGTAAGGAAGAGGGTATCGATCGTCGAACTCGGAGAGCGAAACTCGGTAGACGATGCAAGTCCGAGGGACGAGATGGTGAAATAGCGTTGTCCGGAGGATGATCCGACCGTGAGAAGATTCCCGGTCTGGTTGGGGAGTCCCATCAGTTGCAGGGTGGTCGCGCCCGTCGTTCCCGCGATGATGTGAAAGGTGGAGGAGGGCTGGGAGGTGCCGATGCCGAGGCGTATGTTGGGGTTGTCCCAGAAGAGGGAGAGGGAGGATGAGACGGTGGAGGAGGCGCTCCAGTAGGTCAGGAGTCCCGCGGAGCCGGTTCCCGCGGGGGGAGCGACGACCGTGCAATTCGCGTCTCCGGGGGAGCAGGTGGGATTCAGGGTCTCTCCGGGGGTATACGGGGAGGAAGGAGGGGCGGCCAAGAGTGGAGGGGCAAAGAGGAATGAAGAGAGGAGGAAGGAGGCGAGGTAAACGAGTTGTAGAGAGCGGAGTCGGGGCATGGTGTTACTCTCTCTCTCTCTCTCTCTCGAAGGAATGGTTGTGGATGATCTTTTCTTCATAGTATGAAGATGCGATTGCCTAGGGGCTTGCCCCGAGCTCTATCGAAGGGCCTGCCCCGACTTGTCCCTAGTTCTGTCGAGGGAGCGGAGTCGAAGGGGTGTCAGAAAGGTACATGCTTCTATTATAGCAAACGGACAGTGAACATCCGGATGCGTCCCTCTTATTCTATTCTTTTTCTCGTTCTCTTTTTTCTCTTTTCCATTATAATATAATATTATGTTATAACGGAAAAGATTGGATTAGAGGGAAAAAGAAAGGAACGCGAAAGTCAAGAAGAGGAGGATTCCCAACGCCGCGAATATGCTCCGTTCTTGGAGACCGCGAGTTTTCATTTTTATTCCAGCGTAATTGTCAGAGCGCCACTACTTCCTTTGCCGCCGCTGCCGCCTTCTGCTGCACCAGGGCCACTGCCTCCACATTTGCTTGCGCCACCGCCACCACCGCCGCCGCCTCGATTGCCGGTTATACCAAGCAAGTTCACGCCACCCCCACCACCGCCGCCGCCTGCGCCGCCGCAATTACCTGTGACACCACCCTGCGCTTCGGGGGAAGAGCAATAGGACCTGGTGCCGCTGCCGCCGCTTCTCGCCTCACAGCCCGGATTCTGACTGGATCCCGCCCCACCATTACCTCCTATGCAATTACTGCTTGAACCGCCACCTCCGCCGCCGCCGGTAATACCCGATGAGCCGTGACTCTCGCAACCACCGTTGGCGCCGTTAGAACTCCCGCCTCCGCCACCAGATCCCGGGCTTTTGCCATAACCGCCGCCTGCCAGACTCAACCATGAACCGAAGGCGGTATTGCCACCCGCACTACCGTTCGTTTCCACATCGTTTCCACCGGGACCTCCCGCCCCACCGTCTCCAACCGACGCAGAGTAACTCGTCGCAGTAACGCTCACCACCACGCCGTCTGTATTGGCACTTCCACCACCTCCACCACCACCGCCGCCTCCAATGCCCCCATATACCCAACTTCCAGAACCTCCGCCTCCGCCGCCAGCTACGCCCCTAATCCGGATATTGGCACTGCGACCGAAGGAGATTGTGTAGTTGCCCGGGGTTGTTAGAGCAAGCGAGCCGCTCGCAGAGAGGTTGTGAGTGCCATTTGCCGCCCCGCTATACGTGACGATAACGTCACAGGTGGAAATCGTCACGCCTGAAGGAATATTATTGTAGAAAGAAGACCACTCCGCGGAGGAGTTGGTGGGAATAAAGAGGTCTTTGCCGGTGGAATTGGCAACCTTCTTGCAGGTGTTAAATTCCGTGATATCGGAAGTTGTGCCGGTATTCAGCCGATAGGTCGTAGCCGCGCGCAGAACGATGAAACCAAACATTGAAAAAGCCGCAACCAGTATTGCGACATTCAAATAATTCAGCTTGCGAACACTCTTCATTGACGAAAATTATCTCCCCGGAACCTGTTTTAATTCCTCTATTTCTCGTTCCAGCTCCGCGATCTTTTGACCTTTCGCCTCCGAGTCGCGCTCCAGCTCTTTGATCGCCTCCACGATCGGCGCCGAGAGCGCGCCGTAGTTCAATGACTTTAGTCCTGTCGCAGAATCAGTAGAAACCGCTTCGGGCAAAACTTGCTCCACCTCCTGGGCGATAAAACCGGCGCTCCGTTTTCCGGAATTCTTCCACGAAAATGTCACCCCGCGCAAACCGCTTATGATCTCCAGACCGCCGGTTGGGCGGATGTCTGCCTTGAGGCGCGCGTCGGAGGTATAGTAAAAAGCGGTCGCGCCGACATCTCCTGCAACATGCAACTTATAGCTCGGACTTGTCGTCCCGATGCCGACGTTGCCGGATGTATCAATAACAAGGTTGCTTCCAACGGCTGATCCTTTAGAAAATATTAGATCTCCTGTAGCACTATCGTAGTCGATTCTTGCCTCAATCGTTCCTGTCTGCAAAAATCGTATTATTCCGTCACGTCCAGTAGCGCCATCAAAATCTAATCTCGCGTCAGAACTAGCGCTGTCCGATTCAATTTTAAGCCACGCATCGGCACTACTTCCTACGGGATCATAGATATGCAACTTCGCTCCCGGCGCCGTCGTCCCGATGCCGACGTTGCCGCTGAAGTATCCTCCGCCATAGACCGAGAGGGCTTGGGGCAAGCTCACCTGGGTGGTGGTCGCGATGCCGAGGGAAGACGGGAAGGAGAAGTTGCCGGAGGCGAAAACACCGGCCGTCACATTTGAGGCGTTCACAGTGGCGCCGCCGCTTGCGGCGGTGGTCTGCGTGGTGCCGTCCGGAAAGCGGAATCCTCCGGAGGAGGAGTAAACGGCGCCGGCCACGCTCAAGGGATAGGCGGGGGTGGTTGTTCCAATGCCGATATTGCCGCTGTTCAGAATAGTAAAGGGCTGGGTCGAATTATTGACGTCATAGACCGCGAAGTATTTGGATCCGCCCGAGGTGTCGACGCGGAGCTCGAACGCGCCGCAGTTCGCGGACGTACAATCGAGCCGGAGATAAGGAGAGGCGCCAAGAAGGTGAAGCAAGGCGCCGGGTGTTGCCGTCCCGATGCCGATATTGCCGTTCAAGCTGGAAATGACGCCGCTGCCGACGCCGGCGCTTGAGGAGGGGCCGGTGAATCCCCGCGCCAAATGAAAGGCATAGAAAAACGCAAGGAGAAAAAAGGGGGCAACGAGGATGAATTTGAGAGAGAAAACTTTTCTCATACTATTTATTATACAATGTCTCGATCTCTTCGGAAGTTGAGTTATGCACACCCGAAAAATGGAATAAAATTGCTCCGACCGCGGTCGGAGCAAGGAATGAAACGGCTTCTGCGTTATTGGATTTCGACAATGTTATGCTTACTTCTGAACTCACTAAGTTTCGGCTCGAGGAGCCGATCCAATTCTTTTTGCAGCATCACTTTGTTCGGTTTGGCAATCAAGGCGTCGGCAAGCATGCCAATCAATTCCTTTCCGAAGAAAGCAACGATGTTGCGGGCCATCGCTTGTCTTTCTCTCAAAACCAGCACCACCGCTTTTTCAAGGTCCCCTTTCAGCTCTTCGGAGATTTGTGGTGGACCCACCTTGCCTTCATCGTCCACGTCGCCGCCCGGATGAAAGTGCAACCTTCCATATTTCGGAACCAGCGGGCTTTGGGGGTCGACGCCGGTCGCGATCAAACGCTGTGCCATATCCGCCGCATTGTGGAGATCGGCATTACAACCTATATTGGGCGGCACATCGAGAAGCGTCTCGGCCTCGATACTTCCCAGACCGATGCAAATCATCGCATACCTTTCCTCGACGAACGGATTTTTTCTTTCCAAACCGCTATCTCCTTGATACATCAATCCAAGCGATTCCAGTCCCGGCCTGCAAGATACGGAGTGCGCAGGCACACCGAGCGCCCTTGCCACAACAACATGGCCCATCTCGTGGATGGCCACACCACGTTCTTCTTCGGGCGACATCGTGTGCCCCGTTTTCGGATCCAATACTTGAGGAAGAAACACATCAATAAGCAAGTTCTCGGTAACTTTTGCTTCCTTCGAAGCCCAACCCTTCTCTTTTTTCACTTTCGCGACCGCAACCTCTTGCAGAGCACAAACAAATGCGTCGTCAACAAAGGCCTTAAGGTCAGCAGGTGTCGGAACGTCAAGCAGGTGTATGAGGTTGCCGATATCGATATCGGGATCATGCGGATATCGATGTAAAAACCCCTCTAAAAGTTCGATTTGTTGCCGCCGATCAGGATCGCTGAATGCAACCTCGGTTTCGATTCTTCCCGAACGAAACATGGATCCGCCGAATTCCCGCGGTTCTTGCTGGGCGGTGGCTATAAAGTATACTCCTTCTCGCCGACCGGAGAAACCGTCAAGTTCGATTTCGAGCTGGGCCGCCACGTTGCTGTGAATTCCCAGCCAATTGTCGAACTGATCAGCGAATACTACGATCGGACGGCGATTTTTCGTCGCCCATTGTTCAGATAAACTGAAAAGGTGCTGAATATCGTGCGGCTGCCAGATGTGAACCCCGCTTCTCAAAATGATTAGAACAACTTCCCCACATCACGCGCGGTGAGCGCGATCATCAAGGCGATGAGAAACAGAAACCCCGTCGCGTTGACGATCGCCTCGGTTTTCCTCGAAATCGGCGAGCCCTTCATTTTCTCTATGAGGATCATCAAGAACCTTCCGCCGTCAAGCGCCGGAAATGGAACAAGGTTGATCACGGCCAAATTGAGAGAAATGATACTGATGAGTTGCACCAAATAGATCAAGCCGATTTTCCCGGTTTCCGCGGCGACCGAGAAAATTCCGACCGGCCCCACGACTCCCGGAAGAAGCGACCCGTCGAAGAACAGTGTTTTGACCAGTTCGTAAAGCGATTGGAACGTAAGGCCGGAAATCATAAGCGCCCGACGCAGGCCATCCCAGGCCGCGGTGAGAATTCCCTGCCGATCTTCTCCGGCGTCAACCAAAACCACTCCGACCGCCCCTTCTCCCGGCTTCGTTTCTTTGCGGGGCACGACCGAAAGAGTAAGATGCCGATCTCCTCTTTTTATTTCAAGATCCACCGTCTGCCCCGCGTGTTCCTTCACGAAACGAGTAAAATCTTTGGCGGTGGAAAAATTGCTCACGATGTCCGCCGGTTGCAGCCCTATCCGAGCCGCAGGCGAATCCGGCTGAACGGAGCTTATGATGACGGCTTTGGGAATACCGACCATCAAAATCGCGGAGATCAGGAACCATCCGAGCACAAAATTCGTGGCCACGCCCGCCAAAATGATGAGGCCTTTTTTCCAGGCCGGTTGCGCGAAGAAGAGACGGTTTTTATCGGTTGATCCATCACCGTTTTTGAGACCGAACTCTCCGTCTTCGCCCGCGATTCTCACAAATCCTCCAAACGGCAGCCAGTTGAAACTGTATTCGGTCTCGCCTTTCTTCTTGGCAAACATCCGCGGCGGAAAACCGAAACCGAACTCATCCACTCTTAACTTGAACAGCTTGGCTACAAAAAAGTGCCCTGCCTCATGGCCGAGAATTAGAAGTGAAAGACCGACGATGACGATTAAAATAATCATTGACAAAAGTATAACTTATATGCCACTCTTCGTATAGTCACAAGATAAGCTCGAGGAGGTAAGCTGGATGACAACTCTAGCCGATGTTTGCTCTGCTCTTCAGATGCAGATAAAAATGATATATTTCTTTGGACCCAATTCACAATACGTATCCCAGTTTGACGCGTATCGTAGGGAGATCAGATCAGCAATACTAGAAGAATTAGGAATTGACAGCGAGCAATTTTCTCGTCTTCCACCTACTATCAAGCTCGGCCCTAAAGCTGAGTCCAAGCTTCAGGAAATGATGCGATGGCTTGAATTGCATGCCATCGACTTGGTTCGGTTGTAACGAAGTTCGGTTGTAACGAATCGGCACAAATCGTACACAATCCGCCGCAACAACACCGCGGCGGATTTTCATTTTTCTTTTTCTCTTCGGCTAATTCGCGCGAATGAGAGAATAAGAGAACACTTTTTATAAAGTTGTAAAGCGCAACGGCCTCACTGCGAGGCGCTATGATAGATCATAGTACTATGCTATAGCATAGTACTATAAAGATGGCTGCTTTTTACTCTGCGAGTTCCCTCAGTTTGCCCTCAACTGCCGACTCGATCTGCTTATTCGCCTCGTCAACCGCTTTCTGGATCTTCTCTTTTGCCTTGAATGCTTCGTCCTCGCTTATCTCCTTTTCGCCCTCGGAGTCGCGAAGTTTTTTGATCGCGTCATCGCGCCTGGCGCGCACCTGAATCCTGAAACCCTCGCTCGTTTTTTTGACAATCCTCGAGAGCTCCTCGCGCCGCTCATCGCCCAGGGCCGAAAGATTGGCAATAATATTATTCCCGTCATTCGAAACCGAGAGCCCGATTTTCGCGTTTTCGATCGCCTTCATCACCGCGCCCACGGCGGTTTTGTCCCACACCGCTATTTGAATCCCTCGCGGCGGCACAACGGAAATGGAACCGAGTTGTTTTACGGTCATCTCTTGTTCATAGATGCTGACTTTGATATTCTCGATCAGATCAACCGAGGGCCGGTTGCCGCGAATCATCTTAAGTTCCTCGCCCAGCTTACCGGCTACGACTTTCAAATCTGCCTCCAACTCTTTCAGGTATGTTTCTCCCGCAGATGACATACTTTTATTTTATAAATCCCGGGTGAGATTATCCAGTTGTAATCTCGGATTAAGGTTAAAGGAGGCCTCTTTGCCCCGCAGTTCGAGTAATTGATGCCAAAATTGGGGGTTCTGCTTCGCCTCGGGAACTATGTTCAAGATCATCGCGTCCAAAAATGCGTTGAAATCAAATTCTTCGTCGTCCAACAAACCCTTAATAAAAGCGCGCCTTTTATCCCCTGATACTTTGCAGAGAGTACTCGCGGATTGTAATCGGGCCTTGAGCGCGTCGTCATTCACCAACCGAGAAGCCAGTCCGGGCTTGCCGAAAGACCGCTCCGCTATATCATCGGCCGTTTTTTTCGGCAGTCCCATTTTTTGAAGAAGCTCCAGAATGGAACCTTTCGATACGATAGAAAAATAGATTCTTGACAGGCGGGATCTGAGCGTCGGCGCCAATGCTTCGATATCGCTCGTCACGAGAATTAAAAGAGTCGACGGTGGCGGCTCCTCGGCGATCTTAAGAAGAGCATTCTGCGCTTCGGTTGTTAATAATTCCGCTTCGTCGATGATGGCGGCGCGGCGAGAACTGAATACCGGTTTCTGCCATAAAAAGTTTTTTAACGTTCGTATAGCGTCAATTCCCAGGGTGCCTTTTTCGTCCGGGCGGATAAGAATCGCGTCTTGCAATAAACCCCCTTCTTCGAATTTGCCCGTTTCGAGATAATTTGCGAAGCCGAGCGCAACCAAGCGTTTTCCCACCATCGATGGACCGGAAAAAATGTAACCGTGCGGCAACGCCCCGCTCTTTGCGAGTCGTTTAAGATCAGAGATTGATTTTTCGTGGCCGATTAACATTAGCTTTTAGCTTATAAGTTTTAGCTTTTAGTATTCCCCCTAAAAGCTAACAGCTAACACCTCAAAGCTCTATCGTTTATTGAGTAACGTGCGCTTATAGGTATCCAAATGGCTTAAGATGAGCCCCGTACCTTTGGCAACGCAGAAAAGCGGGTCTTCCGCCACATAGGCCTGCACCCCCAGGAATCTCTCAAAAAACTCGGGGAGGTGATGAAGCTGGACACTGCCACCGGAAAGAATAATCCCCTTCTCCATAATGTCGGCCACGAGTTCCGGCGGAGTGACATTGAAAACGTTCTGAATCGAGCTCGCGATCTCGACAAGCAACGGATTGAGGGCGTCCGCGATTTCGTTCGAGGTGATTACTATGTCCTTCGGCAATCCGGTGATCAAATCGCGGCCGCGAAGCTGATATTCCATTTTATCTTTGGTGTTCAGGGCAGACCCGATTTCTATTTTTACGTTTTCGGCCGTTTGCTCTCCGATCGCGAGAGCATATTTCTTCTTCACATAGTCGCTGATCGCCTGATCGAATTTGTTGCCGGCGATGCGCAAGCTGGTCCATGAGATGATATTGCCGAGCGCTATCACCGCCACCTCGGACGTGCCGCCGCCGATGTTGATGATCATGTTTCCCGACCTCGCGTTTATGGGAATACCGGCTCCCAAGGCCGCGAGCACCGGTTCCCGGACGATAAACGCGTTCCTCGCGCCCGCTTCGCGCGACGCGTTGATGACCGCCCTTCGCTCCGTCTGCGTGATGCCGGCGGGCACGGAAACGACAACATCCGGCTTCAAAATATTGAACCAGCCGACCGCCTTCGAGATGAAATACGTGAGCATCGCTTTCGTGATGTAGTAGTCCGCGATTACGCCGTCTTTGAGGGGCCTATAAGCCACAATCTCCTCCGGTGTCCGGCCGATCATCTCTTTTGCCTCGACACCCACCGCGAGAACGGAATTCTCCGGCTTCGTAAGAGCCACAATAGTGGGTTCGTTGATCACAAAACCGCGCCCCGGCACGAAAACGACCGTGTTCGCGGTCCCCAAATCAATGCCTATTTTCTTGGTAAACATCTTGGTAAGTGTAAAACTAAAAAATCGAAATGTAAAGATGATACGTGAGTGCCACACCGCCATTCGGAACCGGCCTCGATTTATTCCAGTCCCGATTCCGCTTTGCGGAATCGAGGATCCTCGACCTCTGGTCGGGACGGCAAATCGGGCCTGCCTCTCGCTCCGATGGCTCTCGCTTCTCTCGAGACCAAGCCCATCGGAGCTCCGAGAGCTTCCTCAGAACGGTGCGGCACTCACACCCACCCTAGACAAGCCAAAAGCTCGTTATATACTCTAATTAGTTTCCAGTTTTTGATAAAAGGGGTGGCAAGTGAAAAGAGTTCTCGCCCTTATTGTGATTGTAACTTTCGGTCTGGGTGGCTGTAGAGACAACAAACCTACTATTGCGCAAAAACCAAATCTATCGCCGGAACAGAAAGAAATCACCGAGCTTATACAGACAATTCAAAAAGAGACTGGCGTCAAGGGAAGTACCCCGCGTGACGTCTGGGAAACAATCAGGGAGCATGGATTATTTCCCGGCCAAGGCAAAAGCGGCTACGACGAAATTATCAGAGACGATCTCAAGTGGGGTTTGTTGGCTCTTGAGCGTGCGGAAAAGTCTCTCACGAAAGGAGATGTGGAGGACGCTCGAAAAGAAATCCGGTTTGCCAAAGAAGAAATGTTTGCCGGATTCTACAGACATCTCTCATCAAGGAATGTCGAGATTGACCCAGAAGTAAAGAAATTACTTAGGCAGTACTGGGAGATTAGAAAAAAGCTGGAGGGCTACGAAGAAAAAGGGGTTAAGCCCGTTCACGACCGCGAAGGAGAACATGCATATCAAAAAGCAAAAGAGCTTCACGACCTTTACTTCACCGCCGGAGCAATAAGTATTGGCTATGGACGGCTGGAAGAAACTATTACCTATCTTGAAGAAGCAGTCAAAAACGTAAGAGCCGCTGAGATTGTTTTTGACTTTGAGTGGACTGAAAAACTGAAGAAAATACCAAGCCAATAACGAAGAACCCGCTTCTTTCATAAATAATCGGCCGCCAAATTTGGCGGCCGCTTTCATTTCTTTTATAAAATTGATTTCTGCCGCGCTGTTTTGAGGAAGCTCTCGGAGGCAATTCGAGCTTGGTCTCCAACCGCAGTCGGAGTCGAATTGCCGAGAGGCAGCGGGCGCGAGCCGCTGGAGCGAGCGAACCGCGGTTCCGAAGAGCAGTGCCGCAGAAATCAGTCCACTCTCTTTATCTCTGCTCCCAACAAACGCAACCGCTCGTCGATTTTTTCGTATCCGCGGTCGATTTGATACACATTACTCACCACGGACCCCCCTTTTGCGAGAAGCGCGGCGATCACGAACGCAAGCCCCGCTCGCAAATCCGGGCTTTCTATTTCCCGTCCGCGGAGTTCCGTCGGTCCTTTCACTAAAATTCTCTGTGGATCGCACAAAATAATATTCGCGCCCATTCGTTTTAAGTCCTCAATATACCCAAACCTATTCTCAAATATGGTTTCAACGATCTTGCTTTCGCCTTCCGCCTGGGTCATCAGCGCGGTGATCGGCGCCTGCAAATCGGTCGGGAAACCGGGGTACTCTTTCGTTTTCACATCGAGAGCGGAAATCTTCGGAGGACGCGAAACGGAGATCCAATCTCTCCCGATGCCGATAGGCACTCCCGCGCTGATCAATGTCGCGATAACAGAAGCAAGATGCTCGGGGTTGCAGTTTTTGATCTTCACGTTGCGGCCCAATGCCGCGCCCAGTATCAAAAAACTTCCCGCCTCAATCCTGTCGGGAATAATCCGGAAAGGACTTTTGGCGCGAAGCAATCGTCCTCCCGTACCCACAATCTCGACGGTCGGCGTACCCGCGCCGCTGATCTCGGCTCCGGAATCATTCAAAAACTTCGCGAGCGCCGGAATTTCCGGCTCCATCGCCGCGTTCCGCAAGACCGTTTTTCCATCGGCGAGCACGGCGGTCATCATCAACGTTTCCGTTCCGGTCACGCTCACCACGCGGAACGTAAAATCCGTTCCTTTCAACTTTTCCGCTTCGACCTCGAATCCGGCTTCGCCGTCCGTAACGTTCGCCCCCATAGCCCTCCAGCCATCAAGAAACAGATCGATGGGCCTCTTCCCTATCACGCATCCGCCGGGGTGGGGAGAGGAAACCTTTTTGTTGCGCGCGAGGAGCGGTCCCGCGATAACGATCGATGCCCGCAGTCTTTTGGCTATTTCTTTCCTCAAATCGGTGCCTTCGGCAGCGCTTGGATCAAGCCGGAAACTCCGCTCGCCCGTTTTTTCTACCTTCGCGCCCAGGTTCTCCAAAAGCTCTGCCATCCTAAACACATCTTCGATCAAGGGCACATTCTCGAGAACTACCGGCTCGTCAAAAAGAAGCGAGCAGGCCATCGCTTTCATCACAGAGTTCTTCGCGCCCCGTACTTCGATTTCACCTTGCAAAGTTTTTCCACCCTCTACAACAAACTTCATCTGAATCTAGCGAATTTTACCGGAGATATACTCTTTGAGATCGGCTATCGCCACTCTTTCTTGTTTCGCCGTATCCCTGTCTCTCACCGTAACGTCGTTTTTGTCCAAACTATCGAAGTCAATTGTGATACAAAAAGGCGTGCCGATCTCGTCTTGTGAGTAGTAACGCTTACCGATGTTGCCGCGGTCGTCCCATGCGATCGGATATCGGAGATCGGACTTCAGATTTCGGAATACTTCACGAGCCTTCTCCACGAGTTGCGGCTTGTTCGCGAGAAGCGGGAAAACTGCGGCTTTATACGGCGCGAGGCGAGGTTTGAGTTTGAGTACGACGCGGTCTTTTTCCTCCGTGTAGGCATCGAGAAGAACAACAAGAACCGAGCGGTCTACGCCCAACGCGGGTTCGATGACGTGCGGCCAGAATTCTCCGCCGGTCTCCGGATCGCGGTATGGCGGCTCCTTAAAGTGGTTCTTTAGATCGAAATCGGTTCTATACGCAAGTCCGTAAAGCTCTTTCTGGCCAAAAGGATAATCGTATTCAAAATCGATCGTCCGTTTCGAATAGTGTGCCCGTTCTCCTTCCGGAATTTCTACTTCGTGAATCTTTCTCATATCTACTCCGATTTCTTTAAGCCAGCCGTTCATTTCTTTCCGCCAATATTCGAAGTAATTTTCCCAGTTTTCCTCCTTGACGAAATACTCAACCTCCATCAGCTCGAATTCGCGTGTGCGGAAAATGAAATTTCCGGGCGTGATTTCGTTACGAAACGCCTTTCCTATTTGCGCGACACCGAATGGCAGAGTTTTTCTTGTGGTATCAAGGATATTTTTGAAGTCAACGAACATCGCTTGCGCGGTCTCTCCTCGGAGATAAACCTCGGATTTGTCTCCTTCAACCGCTCCGAGATAAGTTTTCATAAGAATGTTGAACATTTTCGGTTCCGTGAATTCCTTTCCGCCGCAGTTAAGACATTTCTTTTCTTCGAGCTGATCAAGGCGATAACGCTCATGGCACTTGCGGCATTCGATGAGCGGATCCGCAAAACCGGCTCCTGTGTGCCCGCTCGCTTCCCACACCTTCGGATTCATAATGAGCGCCGCGTCAATCCCGACCACATCGTCCCGTCTGTGGACGAACATATTCCACCACAGCTGCTTGATGTTGTTCTTCAGCTCCACTCCTAAGGGGCCATAATCCCATGAATTCGCAAGGCCGCCATAAATCTCCGAGCCCGGAAAAATAAAACCGCGCCTCTTGCAAAGCGAAACTACTTTTTCCATTAGATTGTTTTCTTCTTTGATTTGTTTCATGTCCTCCGTCATATTCTACGCGCTAATGATGAGCAAGATGCGTTTTGAGGAAGACCTCGGAGGGCTTCTCGGCTTGGTACCGAGCACAGAGAGAATTCTCTCTGTGCTCGGTCGAGAAGCCCGAGAGCCAGGCGGGCGTCTGCCGCAGGAGCAGACGAACCGCCGGTTCCGAAAAACGCATCTTGCTCATCATATTATTGTTTTACGGTTCTGTCCGACACGGCAATCGTTTTGTCATACGGCAAATTGGAATCCAGTTGCGGCGCGCCCGCGCTTATGGAAAGTCCCGTAAACACGTCGTTGCCTTCCGCCTTGCTCTCGCTCAAAAACACTATATTCTGGTTCACTTGATTTATAGCAGGTGTTACTTCGATTTGGAATACCTGCTCGAGAGGGGCGCTCACCACGCCTTTCGTTGCCGGCACGGAGGCGATATTCCACGTGACCAAGCCGGAGTTCGAGTCGTAATTTACGACACCGCCTCCCGTGTTTTTCGTCTTGCCGGTAAAGCGGGCGCCTGATTGCAGGTGAGCGGAAACGATAATACTCGACACGTCAGTCGCGTAATTCGCCAATCGCCAATGAACGGTATATTGAGTCGGTTTGTTGACCTTCGGAGGATAAGGACCTGTGTTCAAAATCCCGGAAGCGGCGTCCCGCCAGTATGCCTCTGCCGTGAGCGCCAACCGGCCGGCCACCTTATGTTCCACATCGGCCACGGAAACGGTTTTTTGCGCCGTCGTGTTCTGCGGCACCGTGGGAGACTCGATCCGGGCCTGGATTTTTAAAGTATAATTTTTGTCGCTGATGAATTTGATGGGGAACGTTTGTCTCGCGTGAACGCGGAAATCCACCGAGCCGCTTGCGCCCGGCGCGACGTTCGAAAGCCCCGCGGTCGTCGCCGGCGACCAGGAAACCGTGTTTGTCAAAGAATCGAAAGCCGCTCCCGACTGCAGGCTCGAAAAATCGAACATTTCCCCGATCAGCTTGGCTTTTATGTTGACATTCTGCATCGCGACGTCGGAATTGTTTTTGAACTGTAAAGCGTAATCCAGCATGTCTCCGGGGCGGACGACATAATCCGAACCGTTACTCAAAACGATTCCAAGCGAAAGCGGCGCCGGAGAAATGGCGACGTTCGCCGACTGGGTATTGATGGTATACGTCACGCCCAAAAAGTCGGCGACCACCGACCCGTTGAAACTGAAAAACGATTTTTCCTGACCGACGATGCTCCCCGTAACGGAGATATTCCCTCCGGAGCCGGCAGTGAGCGTGCCAATACTCCAAACATTATTGCTCGAATCCTCGGTTGCCATGGAACTTCTCTTGAACTCGAAAATCGGCGGATAATCAATCTTCAGGCGCAGGTTCTTAAAATCACGGCCTGTGTTGTTCAGATACGTAATTTGCACCTGGAATTCCTCACCGCTGAATACATTCTCCGGCGAGGAAAGATTGACGCTCACCGCCGGCTGTCCCACCAAAAGATCGACGTTTTGCGCGTGCTCGAACTGGGTATTGGGATTCCCCGCGGTGGAATAGATCAATTTCGCTTCTATGCGCTTTACCGAATTCGGACCGCTGGTGACGATGAGCGAAAACCCTTGCTGGTTGATGCTCCCTGGCCCCACGTCGCCCAATGTTTGCTCCATCGCCCGCTGGCTTTGCGGCTGTCCCGTGAAAGAAACTCCTTCCGGCAAAAAAAGCGAGATTTTCGCCCCCCTTAAAACGCCGTCCGAGTAATTCGAGGCGGAAACGGAAAGCGTTAAGGGGTCCCCAAGAAGCACCTGGTTTGGCTTAGAAAAGTCGAGTCCCACATTCGCGCCTTGCGGCTGTAAAAAGTAATAAGCGCCGGCTGCCGCAATTCCCAGAACGATTATTCCAACGAGCCAAAAAACGCCCCTTCCTATTGATTTTTCTTCGGAGGCCGCTCTTTTCAAACTCGGTTTTGTTCCCCACGGGGATTCATTGGGCATGTGACAAGTGACATGTAACAAGCGACATGTGCCGTACTTATAGATATAATAACTCTTTTTGACCGGATCTTAAAGCGCACGTGCGGCAGAAAAACTCCTGGCCGCGAATACTAAATGACTCCGGCTTCGGAATGGCGCAAGCCGAACAAAGAGCGAATTCGGGATCCCACCCCAATATTTTTATAACTTCACCCCACCGGAGATTGCCGGAGATAACCTTTTGCCAAAGAGCGGGGTCCGGTTCGGCGTCGGCAAGAATTTTGTTCAGCAGAAAGAGGTCGGCGCCCGAAGAAGTCGAACTCTTTTTTATGGCATCCACGACCTGCAGCCCGTTTTTTTCTATAAGCCGGACGTCGGCGATATTCCCGGGCAGAAGATGCCCGGAAAGTTTCGAGGTGATCTTCCGCGCGCTTTTTGCTTTCGCCATCAGCTTCCCGAATTTTTTGGTAAAAAGAGAAACTCTAAAATCCAGTTCGCCCGACGGCTCGCGATCCAACACAACTGCTTCGGTGAAATATTCGCGCATAAAACTATTAAGAGGGAGTTTCTAGGCCGTAATTTCTCCGACGATATTGGTATTGATGATATTCTTTAAATCCTCCATCGAGGTATAACCTTGAGCCAGCGCCCACATCAACTTCACTTGCGCCATAACGTCGGTCAAGTCCCCCGTAGGAATGGCGCCTGCCTCAAGGGCCAATTTACCCGGTTCGTACATTTCCATATGCACTTTTCCTCCCACGAATTTCGTGGAAACAAGCACGGGTATCTTCAAAGTACCGACGGCCTCGCGGATGACCGGCAGGAGCGAGTAACCTTCCTCACTCGGCACATTGCCGGCGCCAAGCGACTTGAAAAGAAGCCCTCTACATTTTCCTGAACGCAGGACTCCAAACAGGATCTCCGGCTCAAGTCCGGGCAACAGGTCAATCGCGAAAATACCATGCTCAAAGTTTGGGAGCACATTCAACGGTGCGTCCTCGTCAACCTTGAGAACTTCGGGAATAAAATGGACTCCGATGGCATCAACGCGCGCGAGACGCGGGAATGCCGGGGAATCAAAAGCATGAAAACTTGCTTCGCTCGTTTTGATCGCCCGGCTTGCCCGCATAACGCGTTCGCTGAAAACAATCATCACTTCCGCGATTCTTTCTTCGCATGCCCGAAGCACCGTCTTCATCGAGTTCTCGAGATTAAACCGCGCATCGGTTCCGTAGGCAATCAGCGGCAATTGCGAGCCGGTAAACACAACGGGAATTTTCAATCCGCGGCCAAGCGCGAGCGAAATAGCTGATGCCGTGTATGCCATCGTGTCGGTCCCATGGGTCACGATAATCCCGTCAACCTGGCCGTGGATTTCTTGAATGGCAAGCGCCAGATTGGTCCAGTGGTTGGGATTGATATTGGTGCTATCGCGATTCTCCAGCTGGCGCAATGAAATATCCGCCATTTCCTTGAGAGACGGAACGATAGCAAGAATCTCATCCACGCCTTTCGCCGGCTTTAATACCCCGTGAGCATCGGGAACCATCGCGATGGTTCCGCCGAACCCTAAAATAATGACTTTTCTTTTACGCATGTTTTTAAGATTGATTTTCATTTTATCTCTTCTCGTCGTAAGATACCAGAAGAACCTTTATTCGAGAACGAGGAGCTATGGAAAGCGAGTTTGACGTTGTGATCGTCGGCGCCGGGGTGGTGGGCTGCGCCATCGCGCGACAGCTCGCACTTGATTACCGGAGCCGCAAAATCGCGGTTCTCGAAAAACTGGCCGGCGCCGGACTCGAAACGAGCGGCAGAAACAGCGGCGTGCTCCATTCCGGTTTTCACCAGAATCCCGCGTTTCTCAAATCGAAATTCGCGCGGGAAGGAAGCGAATTAGCCGAGCGTTATATGGTCGAGAGATCGCTCGCGGTAATGGGTTGCGGAATGATCGTCTCTGTTCCCTGCGCGGGGATGATGAGCGGGCTTCAGGAATGGCAAAATCTGCGCCACCTCCTCCGTTACGGAAGAAAACAAAAGATCGGTTTCAAATTTCTTTCGCCATTCGGGATACAGCGGCTCGAACCGAACATCAGGGCGCTCGCGGGAATATTCATACCGAGTGTTTGCGTCATCGACTCGCCGACCTTCGTGAACTCCCTGCGACGCGATGCCGAAATGAGAGGTGCGCGCTTCTTTTTCGGCGAGGGCCTCAAAAAAGCCGGCAATGTCGGCAAACGGTACCGGCTCGAAACGGAAAATCTCGAGTTTTTCGCGGGAAGCGTGATAAACTCCGCGGGGCTCTACGCGGACGACGTGGCGCGCCTTGCGGGATTCGTGCAGTACAAGATTTACCCGTGGCGCGGTGAGTACTATGAGATCATCGGCTCGAAACGAGAACTGGTGAAACGGCTCGTGTATCCCGTAGTTCCGCGAAACTCACCGGGAAAAGGAGCGCACTTCAGCCCTCGAGTTGGCGGACGGCTCTTTTTCGGCCCCAATGCCAGGCCAGTGCCTGCGAAAGATTATTACGAAGAAGACAAAACTCCCGTGGAAGTTTTTCTCGAAGAAATCCAAAAGTTTTGCCCAGCGATCAAAGAAGAAGACCTCCGGTGGGCCTACTCGGGAATCAGGCCGAAAATCGTGAACACTCCGCAGGAATCGGATTTTATCGTGCGCGCGGATAACAACCACCCTCTCTGGATCAATCTTATCGGCATCGAATCCCCCGGACTTTCCGCGTCCATGGCGATTGGCAAACACGTTTCCAGAATCATACGGCTCTTGCACCTGTAATCGAACACCCCTCCGACGCGCGTCGGAGGGGCTTATTTTTACGATCTTGGGAGCAGAGATAAAAAGAGCAGACGGAAACTAAGCCGCAATCAAATTTTTTGTTTCCGTTATAACATAATATTATGTTATAACGGAAATGATATTATCCTTTACGTTTCGATTTTTTAATTTTTATACTTGCCAAAATGAAGCAGGTGGCTGTGATATTTCTCCGGCTCGTAGGAGCGACAGACCGCGATCTCCGGCCGCCAATCGAATCTTTCCAGATTTTCCTCGAGGTTTTCTTTGAAATCTTCCTGGTCATAACCGAGCGCGAGAACGTCCGGCCGATGCTTGAGTATGACTTCATAACTTCCCGGCTCGGCGTCGCCGAGCGCCACTTCATTAACCAGTTTTTCTTTTTGCAAGTCCTCGATTCTTTTCGCCAAAGTATATTTCGGGAGATGGCCCTTCAAGTATTCGACCGTCCTGTCTTGCGCGACCACGGCGACCAAGTATTTGCCGTATTTTTTTGCTTCTCGAAAAAGCGCTCGATGGCCCTCATGAATGCCATCGAAAACACCGAAAACCATCACCTTAGCCATGGAGTAATCGCGAATAACTCGAATCTTTAATTAAATAACGCGAATTATTATACATCCGGATTAACAACCCTCCGATACTTTATTCCTTCGCGTGTAAAGTAGATTAATATTCCTAGTTTCAACTTTGCACTATGCAAGTGACCCAATGCCTGATGTAAATGAACGTATCCAAATTTTGGAACTACTTTAAGTTCTAGGAGAATCTTATCGTTAACAATGAAATCGGCAAAGTAACGACCTATGGTTGAACTTTTGTAAGTGAAGGGGATATAAACCTCTCGGCGAAATAGCAGACCCGCATCTTCTAATTCCTTCGCGAGCGCACCTTGATAATGTTTTTCTGAAAATCCCCACCCCAATTCATTAAAAACTCTAAAGGCGGCTCCGATTATGGAGTAACTTAATTCTGGCAGGACTATTTTACTATTCGCGTTATTCATCCGATTATTCGCGTTATTCGCGATTACTCCAAACGCATCGGAGGAAAAATCACCGTCTCTCTCACGGGCTTATTCATCAACACCGCGAACAGTCGCTCGCTCACGCCGAAGCCCACCGCCGGTGGCATGCCGTACTCCAACGCTTCCACAAAATCCTCGTCCAGCATCTGCGCCTCCTTGTCGCCAGCTTCGCGCAACTTCATTTGCGCCTGAAAACGCTCTTTTTGATCAATCGGGTCATTGAGCTCTGAAAAACCGTTACCCAATTCCGTGCCTCCCGCCACAACCTGAAAACGCAAAACTTTCTTGGGATTCTTGGAGTCCGCTTTCGCCAAGGGCGATATTTCCACCGGATGGCCGACCAAAAAACACGGCTGGATTAGTTTTGGCCTTACGGTTTTTTTGTAAATCGCGTCTATGAGTCGCCCCTTGCCCGACGTAACGTCAACGGCAACCCCCAAATCCCGAGCTTTTTTTCTTAACGCATCTTCATTAACTTTGTTCAAATCCAAGCCCGCTTCTTTTTTGAACGCCGAGAAATAATCAACTTTTGGCCACTTCCCGTCCCAGTTGATTTTGGCGCCCTCATATTCGGTTTCCATCGAACCGACGGCGTTTTTAACGACCGCCTTGAACAACTTTTCCACAAACTTCATGCCATCTTTGTAATCGGCGTAGCCCCAGTAAAATTCCATATCGTCATATTCCTGCAAATGCTCGCGGTCGATACCCTCGTTTCTGAAAAGCCGGCCGATTTCGAAGACCTTGTCGTAGCCGCCGACAAGCAGTCGCTTGAGCGGCAATTCGAGCGAAATGCGCAGGTAAAAATCCCTGTCTAGAGCATTGTGGTGAGTAACAAACGGCTCGGCGTCCGCGCCGCCGGGAATGTTTTCGAGAACCGGCGTCCACACCTCCAAAAATCCCTGCCTGATCATAAAATTCCGAATGGTCTGCCAGAAAACGGCTTTTTTTCTGAATAACTCCCGCGTTTCCTTGTTGGCGATCAAATCCAAATACCGCTTGCGAAGGCGTGTCTCTATATCCTGCACGCCGTACCACTCGCTCGGTATCGGACGAAGCGATTTAGTGAGCATGCGAAAATCGTGGACCTCCAAACTTTCCTCGCCTTTCTGCGTCTTAAAAAGAACGCCGCCGGCCTCAACGAAATCGCCTATATCCAAAACATCTTTCCAGAAATCGAACTTCGACAGAATATCCTTTTTGAAAACGATCTGGATTTTCCCGCTCTCGTCGGCCAGATCCAAAAAAGAAATATTGCCCTGATCCCGCATACTCATAAGGCGCCCCGCCAACACCACGCTCTTTTTGCTCGCGCTCAACTCGTCAAACTTCTTGCGCGCCTCCGCAATTTCCAAGGTTCTCGCGGCGCTCGCAGGATACGGATCAAGGCCGGCCTTCTTGATCTCGTCGAGTTTTTTTAACCGTTCGTTAATGAGGTCGTCAAGCATAAAAATGTGATACCAATATACGAATGCATACTAATGATACAAATAATACGAATCTGTTATTAGTATGATTAGTATCATTCGCACGAATTAGTATATTGGTATTTCGCTTACTCAATCTTCGTAATCTGATACTCAACCAGCGCCGACGGAGTCTGAACGCTCACTTTGTCCCCGACGCGGTGCCCCAAGAACGCGCGGCCCAAGGGCGACTGGTCCGAAATCCTTCCTTCCTCCGGTTTCGCTTCGTACGCTCCCACGATGGTGTAACTCACCACATGATCGCCTTTTTTTGCGGTTATCGTCGAACCCACCTCGACTTTGTCCCCGCCCGCGGACTTTTTAATAATGACCGCTTTCTTGAGCATCTCCTCGAGCTCGAAAATCCTCGTCTCCACGACGGATTGATCTTCTCTCGCTTGCGCGTACTCGGAGTTTTCCGAAAGGTCGCCGTACTCCTTGGCGTGCTTCAGCCGTTCAGCGATCTCCACGCGCTTCTTGTTCTTCAGATCGTCCAACTCTTCTTTGAGCTCCTCGAGACGCTCTTTGGTGAGATAGTATTTGGCCATACAATGTGTCAAGTGTCATGTGTCAAGCGTCAAGAACTCACCTCCGTTGCTTCTTGATACCTGCCACCTGATACTTGATGTAAATTGTAGCAAATAGATGTTCAAAACTCAATCCATTCGACCTTGCTCAGGATTGACCCTGAGTTTATCGAAGGGTCAATATCCTCGGCCCTTTTTCGGTGATGGCGACGGTGTGTTCGAAGTGAGCCGCAAGCGACCCGTCTCGTGTTATAAAACTGTCATCTTTGAGCTGTTTGATCTCGCCCGATTCGAGCGCGACCATCGGCTCGATTGCGAGAACCATCCCGACTTCAAGCTCAAGGCCGTGTCCGGGGTTTCCCACGTTCAGAACCGACGGCTCTTCGTGGAGAGCGCGGCCGATGCCGTGGCCGGTCAAACTCTTCACCACCGACATTCCGTTCTTCTCGACGTGCTTTTGGATCGCGGAACCGATATCGCCAAGCGTTTTCCCCGCCCGCGCCTCGGCAATCCCTTTCTGCAGGGCATCTTCCGTAACTTTGATGAGTCGTTTTTCCTCTTTGGAAACGTTTCCCACAGCAACGGTTGTCGCCGTATCGGTATAAAATCCTTTGTACTTCAAGCCGAGATCCAGCTTTACGAGGTCGCCATCTTTTATCACATAATCCGACGGCAGTCCGTGCACAACGGTGTCGTTTAAAGAAGCGCACAAACTGCACAGGTAGGGCTTCTTGCCCCAGGCCGGAAGATAGTTCAAAAAGGCCGGCGTCGCGCCGCGGTCTTGTATCAGCTTATGGGCAAACTCGTCTAAAAACTTGGTGGAAACGCCGGCGCGGGTCGCGCGCTTCAGTTCTTTGAGCACCTCGGCGAGCATCCGGCCGCCTTCGGCCATGAGCTCGATTTCCGACGGGGTTTTAATCTCTACCATTACCCAAAATAACCGAGTAATTTTTTCAGAACTTTGTGCGGAGCGGGTCGAGCGTCTATTTGATGGACTTTGTATCCATGCTTTTTGATGAGATCGAAGATCGGCTCGGTGCGATCCCGATATTGTTTCAGTCGCACCTTGATCACTTCCGGCTTGTCAAGAGTCCGGCGATAAAAAGACCCCGCGCAAACCGGACAATACCGCGGCTTCTTCGATGGATAGTAGGCAGTAAGCAACGTGTAGCCGCAAACGGAGCACACCAGTCGGCTGGAATTTCTCTCGATGGAACCTTCGGGAGATAACTTTAGTTCAAAGACATAAATGTTCTTCTTACCGTATAATTTTTCAAAAAGAGGGTACAAACCGCTCGCTTCGTAGACCGTTCGGGGCGAGCCGCTAAAGATGATCCCCAAACCGCACTTACCGATTCTTATTGTCTCTCGCGCGACTTCTCTTAAAGTAAAACTGGGGGTCACAAGAATCCCCGTATCGAAATTTTTCCGTTCACGCTTTATAACTTTTTCTCTCTGCCGTTTCGGGTCATGAACGACCGCCTCAAGAAATTTGCCCGTGTCAAAGTGGGTGATCCCAAGCTTGTCTGCCAGAAGATTCGCCTGCGTTCCCTTGCCCGATCCCGGCGGGCCGTATAAGACTATAGCGATTTTACGCATTTCTACAATTGTAGCAGAATCAAAAAATTAAGCCAAAAAGATTCCTCGGCCAGAGGCCGAGGTAAACAAGGTTAATAACGCGGCCTCCACACCAAATGATGCTGCGGTTTTTCTTCCGGCATCACAAGCTTCATTCCAATGCCGCGGCTAAGGTTTAGCGAGTATCTATCGTCGGCGAGATACAAAGTTTCCTCCCTCTCAACGGGCGGACGCAAGTCCTGAACCCCCGCATAAAGGTCGTTCTTCGAAGAAATCGCGACGCTCGCCTCTCCCAGAAGTATCAAAAAGATCCTGGACCTGGCGTAAAATTCCTTGTTGGAATTATTTCTGATTCTGTAGAAATAAGTGCGGGTTGACTCGTCGTAGAAAGATGAATAGAAAATCACCGGGCCATTCGCATTTCCATAAGACCCTTGAGGAACTGCCGAGTCGAATCGCTTTTGAATTTCCCGGCTTGCGTCTACAACAACGTAGCCGCGTGCTTCGAACTTATACGGAAACGATCTTGCGAAATCCGCGACGGGCCGGTAGACAATCACCGATCCCAGCACAAGCACGGCAAGGATTATCACGGCTTTCAGTTCTCTCACGCCGGCCTCCCCGCTTTGTAACAAAATGGCTTCTCGTATTTTATAAAACTACCGCTCGTAGCGCAAGTTCTTGGTATGATGTTTTCTTTTCGAGCGCAGGAATAACTCTTTTGCGGTGGGGTTATCGGAAACAGAAACGGTTTTCACCAAGGCGAAGAATAGCTTTTTGAGGAACCGTAAGTGGAGGCGGCATAAAAATGAACGAACGAGGCGCGAATTTTTTATCTGCAAACGAAATGGTCGGAGCGAAAAACGCGACGGGAACCGCTTCGTTTGCTTAAAAAATTAAGCCGAGCGAATATCATTTTCGCCGCCGGAGCAGGTTCTTCAAAAAACTATTCGAGCCCCTCGTATTCGCGAACCGTGAGCTGGGAATTGATCTGGCGCATCGTTTCCAAGGCGACCGCCACCACGATCAAAAGAGCGGTGCCCGAGATATTCAAAACCTGAACGCCGGTCAGCCGCTGAATGATAAGCGGCAATATCGCGATGAGGCCGAGAAACGCCGCCCCAAAGAACGTGAGCCGGTTGATGACGGTTGAGAAAAACGTGGCAGTCGCCTCGCCGGGCCGGATGCCGGGCACGAATCCCCCGCCACGCTGAAGATTTTTCGCGACCTCCTCCGGATTGAAAGTGATGGCCGTATAGAAGTACGTAAAGACGAAAACCAAGAGGAAGTAGAACAATCCGTAGAACAGCTGGTTGTTCAAAAAGTTGGTGACGAAAGTATTGATGCGGACCGCCAAATCCGGAGAGAGAATAGAAGCCGCTTGAGCGATAAATTGCGGGAAAAGCAAGACGGAGATCGCGAATATGAGAGGGATCATGCCTGCCTGGTTCACCTTGAGCGGCAGATAACTCTGGGCGCCGCCGTACATTTTCATTCCGCGCACGCGCCTTGCGTAGGCAATCGGGATTTTACGTTCGCCTTCGTTGAGATACACAACACCGGCAACAAGCAAAACGGCCACAATAATAAATCCCGCGTAGGTCGGCAAGAGATTTGGGGTGTAGGTCGCGAGCGCAAGCCCAACGTCATTTGGAAGCCCCGCCACGATACCGGCCAAAATGATGAGCGATATCCCATTCCCCACTTTTTGTTCGCTGATGAGTTCGCCGAGCCAGAGCGCGATCATGGAACCGGCCGTGATCACCAAGACGTTTCTCACTAAACTGAAAAAGTCCGGCCGATCAATCACGTTTTGCGAGATAAGAAGAGAGAGAAAACCGTACGCCTGAAGAACCGCAAGCGGCACGGTGATAAGCCGCGAGTACTGGTTGAACTTGGCCTGGCCTCGGGCGCCCTCTTCGTAATATATCTGCTTCAGCTTCGGGAAAATGATGGTGAGAAGCTGCATGATGATGGTGGCGGTAATATAGGGGCCCACGCCGAGCATCACGACCGACAGATTGGACAAACCGCCGCCGGAGAAAAAGTTCAAAAATCCCAAAAACTGGTTGGAGTTGAAATAATTCTCAAGCCGGATTGCGTCGACTCCCGGAATGGGAATGACCGCAAGAAGCCGGTACGCGGCCAAAAGACCGACCACGATGAGGATTTTGTTGCGCAAGTCGGGGATTTTAAATATTTGGAGAAAACGGTTCATGGCAATAGAGATGAGTAATTAGAGATGAGAAATTAGGTTTTTATACGTTCCGTCCCTCATATCTCATTTCTCATATCTTACTTTCTCAACCTTCATCTTAGCACTCTTCGACAATTTTAATCCTTGAACTTTCACGGGGGCATACACCTCTCCCATTCCCAAGATTTTCACTTCACCGCGATAATGGGTCGGCACAAGACCGACTTCCCGCAAGAACGTTTTATCGATAACCAAACTTTTCCCTTTCTCGGAATGGGTCTTGATATACTTCGACAAATCTTTCAGGTTGAAAACCATCGGCTTGGGACTCTTGGGTTTGTTTCGAAAACCGCGCCGCTTCGGCAGGCGTATAATCAAATCTCTTTCTGCCGGGCGAATCCTCCTCCCCGCTCTCGATTTCTGACCCTTCACGCCGCGCCCCGAATAACTGCCGCGCTTGCCGCCGCGGCCGATGCGTTTTTTGTTTTTATTTCTGAATTTTTTGAGCTCGTGCAGCTGCATGGTAATAGAGATGAGTAATTAGAAATGAGAAATTAGGTTTTATGTAAGTCGTTCCTAATGTCTAATGTCTCTCGTCTAATTCCTTTTCATGCTTTTAATTTTTTCAACGCCTCGAGCGTTGCCATGGCATTCGTCAGTTTGTTGGGGGTCCTGCCAAGACATTTCGCGGTAGCGTCTTTTATGCCGACCAAGGCCAACACGGAACGCACCGCTCCTCCGGCCCGGAGACCGTGGCCGGAACCGGCGGGCTTCAAGAGCACCTTGGCGGCGCTGTATTTCGCGTACACCTCGTGAGCTATCGTCCGTTCGTCTTTAAGGGGAATCCTCATCATATTCTTATTTGCCGCCGTTTTCGCTTTCGCCACGGATTGAGCGACATCGAGCCCCTTCGCCACGCCTATGCCCACCCTGCCTTTCTCATCGCCAAGCACCACGGTGGCGCGAAAACGAAAGCGTTTTCCTCCGGCAACAACGCGAGTAACCCGCCGCAGATCCAACACCTTATCTTTGAACTCTTCTTTTTTTAAGTTTTTCTCGGGACGTCGAAACATATTAATAGGGATTAGTTATCAGTTATCAGTAATTAGTTTGGGTTGGCTACGTTCTGATTTCTGATGTCTAGTTTCTGATGTCTTATAACTTAAGTCCGGCCTTTCGCGCTCCTTCGGCCAGCGCCTTAATTCGACCATGATACTTATACGCGCGGCGATCAAAAACCGCCGAGGTAACCCCTTTTTCCACCGCCCTTTTTCCGATCAACTCTCCCACCAAGGCGGCAACTTCCGTTTTCGGCTTCTTGCCCTTCACCTCCTGGCCCGAACCATGAACCACGGTTCGTCCAGCTTCGTCGTTGATCAACTGGGCATAAATATAACGGTTACTGCGCGACACGGCAAGACGCGGCTTTTTCGCCGTGCCGAAAATCTTGGCCCGTGTTCTTGCCGTTCGTCGCGTCCGTATTTTGTTGAGACGTTTTCTGGGGTTCATGGTATATATAATAGAGATGAGTAATTAGAAATGAGAAATTAGGTTTTTACGTGTTCCGTTCCTCATCTCTCATTTCTCATGTCTTATTTCTTATGTGGCGGCCGTCGCTCCCGCTTTCTTGCCGACCTTCCTCCGGATAATTTCTCCCCGATATCGGATTCCCTTTCCCTTGTACGGCTCCGGTTTTTTGAGGGCCCGGATAGTCGAGGCGGTTCTGCCGACTAAATCTTTATCGTGTCCGGAAACTTTTATGACGTTTTTCTCAACCTCGATTGCGATGCCGTCCGGCACCTTGACGCGCACCGGATTCACATAACCCAGCGAGAGAACCAATTCCTTGCCCTCAAGAGCCGCGCGGTAGCCAACCCCCTCAATCTCTAAAACCTTCATAAAGCCGTTCGCGGCGCCATTCACGGAATTCCTGATGAGCGACCACGTTGTTCCGTACACGGCCTTATTGAGCTCGCTTTCCGTTTTCGCCGTGAGCCAAATGTTCTCCGCGTCAATTTTTAACTCAACCGATGCCGGTATCCTGAGCCGGTTCTCGCCTTTCGGGCCGTTAAAAACCAAAAAGTCGCCGTCTATTTTTACCTGGACGCCGGGCAATATTTGAACTGGTTTTTTGATTAAACGGCTCATGGTAGTTAGAGATGAGTAATTAGAAATGAGAAATTAGGTTTTTATTTCGTCCCTCATTTCTCATGTCTCATATCTCATATCTGATTTCTAGCTATTCACCATATTTGGAACAAATATTCCCCGCCGACCTTCTTTTTTCTGGCTTCTTTTTGCGTCATCATCCCTTTGGAAGTCGATATGACGCCGATCCCGTGGCCGCTTTTCACCGGGCGGAGGTCGGTATACGAAAAATACAAATGCCTGCTTGGCTTGCTCATAATCTTCACGCCGTTGATGAGGCGCTTTCTTCTGCCGAACATCCGGATTTCGATAAATCTCTTGCGGCCCAGTGTTTTTTCTTTGGCGTCTTTGATATAACCGGCGTCGGCAAGAATTTTGCAGACGCTCAGATCCATCTTGGAAAAAGGCGCCAAAACCGTTTCTTTCCCCGCGGCTTCGGCATTCTTCAGTTTTGGCAATAAATCGTAATACATGAATTTACCAGCTTGCTTTTTTTACTCCGGGTATCTCTTGATGGCTCGCCATTTCCCGAAAACAAATCCTGCAAAGATTAAAATCCCGCATATAGCCGCGTTTTCTGCCGCATCGAAAACACCGATTCACGTCGCGTGTTTTATGTTTCGGCTGTTTTTTACTTCTTGCTATCCAGGATGTTTTAGGCATGGTGACAAGATATGAGGCATAAGAGATGAGACATGAGGACGAAAATCCTAATTTCTCATTTCTTTATTTCTCATTTCTTTTTTAATGGTACCCCGAGGGCTCTGAAGTGTTCGACTGATTTTTCCCGATTTTTTATTCTTGGAACCGCGCTGATTCCCAGCGAAAATGAAATGGGCGACTGCTCCGGGTTGATTTCCGGAAAAACAACTGATTCCTTGAGGCCGATGTTCAACGTGCCGCCTTGATCGATAATGTTCGGATCGAGCCCCCTGAAATCTCGCACGCGCGGCAATACTATTCTAATGAGCCGCTCGAAAAAATCAACCATTTTCTTTTTTCGGAGCGTTACTCTTAAACCGACGATCTGGCCTTCCCTCGTTTTGAATCCGGCGATTGACTTCTTCGCGCGCCTCACCTGCGGCTTCTGACCAGCAACGAGAGAGAGATCTTTCGTGATTTGAGAGAGCGCTTTTTCTTCGAAATTCGGCTGGCCGCTCAAGCGTCCCACGCCAACGTCAATCACAACTTTCTCAAGAAACTTTGTTGCTTCAAAGCCAAGATTTGATTGTTTAGATTTGTGCTGTGTCATGTTTCTTACTATATCGCCGCTTTACACTTTTTGCAGTAGCGGACCTTCTTCTTGCCTTCCAAACGATGACCCAAACGAGCCGGCTCTTTGCAATTCGAACAGATCACCATCGCCTTGGAAGCGTAAAAAGACCTCGGCACTAAAACCGTTTCGCCCTTCTGCCCCTGGCGCTTCGGGCGCACCCGTTTTTTATACACGTTCAATCCTTCCACCGAAATTTTCCCGTCTTTCGGGAAAACGTTTAACACGGCTCCGGTTTTGCCCCGGTCTTTTCCGGAAAGAATTTTTACTTGGTCACCTTTTTTAATGTTCATATACATGTGATACCAATATACGAATGCATGCTAATGATACAAATAATACGAATTAGTATTCATTAGTATCATTCGCACGAATTAGTATATTAGTATCTCGCTTATACGATTTCTTCCGCCATTGTCATAAGGGTATCGAACCCTTTTTCTTTGAGCTCGCGCGGCATCGGGCCGAAGATTCTTGTCGCGACCGGCTCGCGCTTGGCATCTATCACCACGACGGCGTTGTCGTCGAAACGGATATACGAGCCGTCTTTGCGCCGCAACGGAGCTCTCTGCCGAACGATCAGAACCTTCACAATGTCTTTTTTCTTGATGGTCTTGCGCGGCTCGGCCACCTGAACGGAGGTCACGATGATATCGCCGATCCTCGCGTATCGCCTTCTTGTGCCGCCCAGAATTCTAAAGCACCGCACGATCTTCGCGCCGCTGTTGTCGGCCACCTTGAGTATTGAGCGTTCTTGGATCATTGTAGTATTCGCGAATAACGCTAATTTTTATTTAATAACGCGGATTCGCGTTATTACCTCTTTTTATTCGCATTATTAGCGACTACTCCAATAATGCGCCACCTCTTCTCTTTCGAGAGAGGCCTGGTTTCTTCCATAATAACCACATCGCCCACGTGGTAATCGTTCTTTTCGTCATGGGCTTTAAACTTGGTCGTCACCGTGTAGTACTTGAGATACTTCGGGTGCTTCTTCGATCGTTTGACCTCAACCACTCTCGTTTTCATCATTTTGTCGCTGACCACGACGCCGGTTATTTTTCTTTTTTTGACTTGTTCCATAAGTTTATTTATTCCCCGACCGGGAAGCGTGTATGAACGTGTTGGCTCTCGCGAGGTCTTTTTTGAGCGTGCGGAGCTCCTTCACGTTTTTCACTTTGCCTGCGGCCAAATCGAACTTCAACGAGCGGAGCCGTTCCCGTCCGTCTTTCAGGAACTTTTGGAGCTCGGCCGCGGGCTTCATTTTTAATTCTTGGATTTCTTTCTTTCTCATGAATAATGTGATACCAATATACGAATGCATGCTAATGATACAAATAATACGAATTAGTATCCATTAGTATCATTCGCACGAATTAGTATATTAGTATTTCGCTTGTTATTTGGTTATGATTCTGCTTTTGAACGGCAGTTTATAAGAAGCCAGCCGGAGCGCCTCGGTGGCGGTTTCTTTGGGAACGCCGTCAATCTCGAAAATAATCCTCCCCGGCCTCACCGGAAAAACATAATATTCGACACTGCCCTTGCCGCCGCCCAACGTTTTCTCCGGAGCTTGCTGAGTGATCGGTTTATCCGGAAAAACCCTGATCCACAGGCGGCCGCTGCGCTTCAAGAAATTCGTTATGGTTTTCCGCGCCGCCTCGATCTGGCGAGAATTGAGCCACGCCGCTTCCAGGGATTTTAAACCATATTGGCCATAATTCAAAGTAAGACCGCGCGTTTCCACAAGCCGTCTCTTCGAGCGGCCTTTCTGCCACTTACGATGTTTTACTTTCTTTGGAATCAACATATCAGTAAATGCAAAATGCAAAGATCAAAATGCAAAATTTAGGGGTCCTGCGGACACGACTTTTAATTTATTTAATTTTACATTTTGCATTGTCATCTTGATTTTTGATTTTTTAATTTTTATTTTGAGCGTCAGCGAATATCTCGCCCTTATATATCCACACCTTTATTCCGATTGTTCCATAGGTCGTAAAAGCGGTGGATGTTCCATAGTCGATGTCGGCGCGGAATGTCTGAAGAGGCAATGACCCCTTGGCCAGCCACTCCGTCCTCGCTATTTCGTTGCCGTCCAATCTGCCCGACATCATGATCTTCGCTCCCTTCACTTCCCTGTTTTGCATAATTCCTTCAAGATATTTTTTCAGCGTTCTCCGGAACGGCAGACGCTTCTCGAGATCCCAGGCGATTTGCTGGGCGACGTACGGCGCGGCGATTTCCGATCTCTTCAATTCCTCCACGTTCACGCTTAAAGCAATCGCGGTTTTTACTTTGCGGACCTTTTTCAAGGCCTTCTCTATTGCTTTGTTCAGATCCTCGATGCCTTTTCCGCCTCGGCCGATTACGAACCCGGGCCTCGCGGCTTTGATGAAAACTTTGACGCTCCCTTGGGTTCGTTCTATCTCGATCGCGGAAATGCCGGCCTGGCCGATTTTCAACCTGATCACGTTCCGTATCGCTTCGTCCTCCTCCAAAAACTTGGCGTACTTACCTTTAATAAACCATCTGACTGGCCAGTTCTTCGTGACGCCGACTCGTAGTGATAATGGATTAATTTTGTGTCCCATGGTGTTAGAGATGAGAGATTAGATATGAGAAATGAGGTCGTTAAGCGTTCCTAATTTCTCCTTTCTCATTTCTGTTTTCTTATTTAGCGAATCCGGCTTTCCGCCTGAATAGTTTCTTGAAGAAACCGGTCGACTTCGGTTTCGCTCCCTCCTGTTCCGGCTTTTTCGGCCTCTCTGGCTTTTGTCTCCGGACCGGGCCCTCGGAACCGGGCGGCAGTTTGGTTTTCTTCCGAACTACGATCTTGAACCGAGGCGGCTTCGCGTCCGGATGCTCCGCGAGCACCATCGTCACGTGGCTCATTTTTTTCTGAATCGGCGTTGCCATGCCGCGCGCGCGCGGAAGGAACCGTTTGAGCATCGGCCCGCCGTCCACCTTCAAGGTTTCTATGAAAAATCTCTCTTCGCTCAACTTTTTATTGTTCTTCACGTTGGCCATCGCCGAACGCAGAAGTTTCAACAGCGGCACCGCAGCTCTTTTGCGGATCGTCAAAAGCTGGGCCTCGGCTTCGTTAATAGGCAGGCCCTTGATAAGATCGGCAACCAGCCGCACTTTTCGTGGCGTCATTCGCAAGTAATTCAGTTTTGCCGTTTGCTTCGTCATGGGAGTATTCGCGAATAATGCTAATCGTTTTTAGGTAATAATGCGAGTCGTCTTAGCGTTATTTGCCGGTATTCGCGTTATTAGTGATTACTTTTTGGTTTCTTTTGCCGCCGCCGGAGCCGCTGCCTGCGCGGTCTTTTGCTCCAGTTCTTTTTGTATCTTTCCGCCGTGCCGCACGAATTTTCTCGTCGGAGAAAACTCGCCGAGCCGATGGCCCACCATATCCTCCGAAATTCTGACCTCGGTAAACACTTTGCCGTTGTGAACGCCGATGATAAAACCAACCATTTCCGGAGAAATCTCGGATGCTCTGGACCACGTTTTAATAACCGGCGCGCTCTCCGGCTTCAGTTTGGAAATCTTTTTTAAGAGTTTTGGATCGACGTAGGGACCCTTTTTGGAACTTCTGGACATGGTAAAAGATATGAGAAATTAGATATGAGAGATTAGGTTTTGTGTATTTCGTTCCTCATTTCTCATGCCTCATTTCTACTTTCTGCGTTTAACTATCATCTTGCTCGACCACTTCTTTTTGTTTCGAGTTTTATGGCCGCCGGTGATCTTGCCCCACAGGGTCTTCGGTTTTCTCGTGCCGCGCGGCTGGCTCCCTTCGCCTCCTCCGTAGGGGTGATCAACCGGGTTCATCGCTTTTCCGCGCACTGTGGGGCGCACGCCGAGCCACCGCGATCTTCCCGCCTTGCCGATAACGACAAGATTATGCTCCGCGTTCGAAACCTGCCCGACGGAGGCGAACCCTTCCCACGGAACGCGCCGCACTTCTCCCGAAGACAATTTCAAGTCCGTGTAACCGTCGGCGTTCGCCAAAACCTCGGCGTACGAACCGGCCGAGCGCGCGAGCTTCCCGCCATGTCCCGGCAAAAGTTCCGCGCTGTGCACCTGGTAACCGACGGGGATGTTCTTCATCTTCAGACGATTACCGACTTTGAGGGGCGCCGCTTCGGCCACCAAAACGGTGTCTCCCGCTTTCAGCGTATTCGGCGCAAGAATATAACTCTTCGCGTTGTTCGGATATTTGATGAGAGCGATGAACGCCGTCCGGTACGGATCGTATTCAATCGATTCCACAGCCGCCTTGGCATTCAGGGTATTCTGCATAAAGTCGACCATCCTGTACAGCTTTTTGTTGCCTCCACCTTGGTGGCGCACGGTGATTCTCCCTTGCGAGTTTCTGCCGGCATTTGATTTGAGCCGAACAAGAAGCGGTTTATAGGGTTGCTTTTTGCTCAAGGCGCCGTAGTCAACGCCGGTCATGCTTCGCCTCGATGGAGTTGTTGGTGAATAGGTTTTCATTGATTTTATAGATATGAGAAATTAGAGATGAGAGATTAGGTTTTATGTATTTCGTTCCTCATTTCTCATGTCTCATTTCTAGTTTCTTACTGTATCTCGATTTTCTGCCCTTTCTTCAGGGTAACAATCGCCTTTTTATAACCTTTACGCCGACCCTTGAGCGATCCCATCCTTTTCTTTTTGGACGGCTTCACCACGATGTTCACGGAAACGGCATCAACTTTATAAATTTCCTTGACCGCTTTTTTGACCTCCGGCTTCGTGGCAAAATCGGCAACCATAAAAACATATTTGCCGAGTTTGCTCAAATTCGTCGCGCGTTCCGTAATCAATGGCTTTTTGATGATGAAAGTATTCATAATGATAGATATGAGATATGAGGGATTAGGTTTCGTGTATTTCGTTCCTCATTTCTCATGTCTCATGTCTCATTTCTCATTTCTGTTTTCTAGCATAGTGTTTCGTGAGCGCGCCAACCGATGCTTTATCGACGAAAATATTCTTGTGGTTCAAAACGTCGTAGATGTTAAGCGATTGTGCGTCGAGTGTTTTCGCTTTCACCAGGTTAGATGAGGCGCGCCGAACGTTCGCGTTCTCTCGGTCGGCGACCATGAGCACGTCCATCTTCTTGTGATCTTTTTTCAAATTTAAAAGATGCTTGAGAGTCGCGGAAAGGACTTTGGTTTTCGGCTCCGCAATGTTCATGTCTTCGAACACTTTGAGCTGGTTCTCTTTGAGCTTCTTGGCGAGCGCGGAAAAAAGCGCCAAGCGGGCCATTTTTTTATTGACTTTCTGGCTATAATCGCGGAGTTTGTTCGGGCCGTGCGCTTTTCCGCCGCCGACCCAGAGAGGAGAACGAGTAGAGCCGTGCCTCGCTCTGCCTGTTCCTTTTTGTCTCCAGGGTTTTCTGCCTCCGCCGCGCACTTCGGCTCTCGTTTTCGCGTGAGCCCAAGGCCGGCGCGAGTTGGCAAGCTGGGCGCGCAAAACCTGCGCCACGAGCACGGGGTTCCACTTCGCTTCGAAGATCGACGATGGCAATTCCATCTCGCCCACTTTTTCGTTCTTCAAATTGTAAACGGTGGCTTTCATGCTGGTAAACGCAAAATGTAAATATCAAAATGCAAAATTATGGGGTCCTGCGGACACGACTTTTAATTTATTCATTTTTACATTTTGCATTGTCATTTTGATTTTTGATTTTTGATTTTTACAATTTCAACGACTCCGCCTCTCGCGCCGGGAACCGCGCCCCGCAAAAAGAGAATTCCTTTTTCTTTATCCACGCCAACTACCTTCAGATTTTTTACGGTCACGCGGTTCGTGCCCATGTGCCCCGCCATCCTTCTTCCGGGAACAACGCGCTGAAACGCGGTGGAACCGATGGAGCCCGGCGCGCGAAAACGATTTTTCTGCCCATGCGTTTTCGGTCCGCCGCCGAAGCCATGGCGCTTCACCGTACCCTGGAATCCCCTGCCTTTCACGGTGCCGGAGACGGCCACCGTGTCTCCTTCGGCAAAAAAATCGACCGCGAGCTCGTCGCCGGTCTTAAATTTCGATATATCCAAAGTTTTGTCTTTTTTGCCGAATTCTTTTCTCGCTTTCCCGCTCTGCAACTGGAGAGCCGTATAGCCATCCTTCTCGCTCGTACGGATGATCGCCACATTATTCGGTTCGGCCTTAAGCACCGTGACGGGAATCACGGTGTTCTCCTTCCAAATTTGGGTCATTTTGTGCTTGCGAGCGATTAACATAAATGTGATACCAATATACGAATGCATGCTAATGATACAAATAATACGAATTAGTATCCATTAGTATCATTCGCACGAATTAGTATATTAGTATTTCGCTTAACAAAAACCGCCAAGGCGTAGCCCGGCGGTGGCTATCCTTGTGAAAACGCTCTCTATTTAACGATAAGAACGTCCATTAAAGAGATACTGTAATGATAGGGTATAACGCAAGGAGTGTCAACAGCCCCGCTAAAACTCCTTAAACTCGATTTCGCTCGTTTTGAAAAAGTTCTTGATGAACTCGATCGCCTTCTCCGTGGAAAAATCCTTACAGGTGTAGATAACCGAGGAAAGAAACTTTTTACCGGACCATACTCCTATGTAAATGCCCGAATCTATAAGGGGTGCAAATCCGTCGTATCCTTGGTTCTCCAATTTGCCCTGACCGCTTGTGGAATGAACGATCGGGTCGCCATACACACGCAAGTCCAGGGCGCTAGGAAGTTCGATAAGATACTCTCGAACAGTTTGTTCTGAGACCAAGATACCATACCTTGCGTCAACAAGTACCCTTTTTCTAAAAATTTCCGGTGCGATATTTTTCATACATCGATTGTACCAAAACCCGAACCATAATCAAATGGAGTACAATTTACCAAACTAATATATAGTTGCGATCGCATCTATATATTAGGTACATGTAGTGGGAGCGGTTATGTGGTGGGCGTAGCAATTTTCGTTCTGACTTTCTCTGTCGTGTCTCTTGGTCTCATATAACCAAGGGCCTGTTTGCATAACTCAAAACACGCAAAGTGGATATGCGCAATCGCCGCGAGGAGTTGTCCTTTGTCTGCTATGGGGCTAAATCGGTAGAGTTTCATATTTTGAAAGTATAGCGCACTGACTATTCTATCTTGCCATTTTGATCATCAAGGATTGCTCCTACCAAAATCCCCGCTTGCGCTAGTTATTTTAAATCAAAAAGTAAGAAGCCTGCAAGTGTAGCGAACTCTGCTATTTCTTCACCGCCAGGCCGACGGTATAGCTCCTGCCTTGTTTCACTTTTTCGTAGTTCCCGAAGAAGTCGTTGAAATTCCGTTTTATGAATTCGCGGAGTCCCGAGATGGTAACGACATATATCCTGCCTCCGGGTTTCAGGTGTTTTTTGGCGTCGTCAAGAAATATCCAGAAAAGCTCTTTGCCGACTTTGGCGGGCAAATTGGAAACAATAAGGTCGAATTCCACGTTTGGAACCTTGCTGAATCCGTTGCTTAAATATATCTCGCAGTTATTGACGCCGTTGAGTTTCGCGTTTTTCTTGGCGTACTCTATGGCGACATAATCTTTGTCCACGAGATGCGCTTTGCCTTCGGGGGAAAGTTTCGCAATGGGTATTCCGAGCGCTCCGTATCCACAGCCGATATCGAGAGATATGCCATTCTTTTTGATTTCTATATTCTCCAAAAGCAACCTGCTTCCTTCGTCAATCGCCGTCGGGCTGAAGAGCCCCCATGTGCCGTGAAACGTAAACGGCTCGCCCAGCAAGCCGGTTTGAAACACTATATCGCTCCGTAATTTCGGGAAATCGCGCTCGAAGTCCATGGGAGATCAAGAAAAATCCCGCACTGCGGGATTTTTCATTTAGACCATTTTTATTTCCACATCCACCCCAGCCGGGAGATTGAGATTTGACAATGATTCGATTATTTTGGCCGAGGGGTTGAGGATTTCCACGAGCCGCTTGTGGACGCGGAGTTCGAATTGCTCGCGGGAATCCTTGTGGACAAAAGTCGAGCGGTTCACGGTGTAGCGCTTGATCTCCGTCGGCAGCGGCACGGGGCCCACGATTTTGGCGTCGTTCCGCTCCGCCGCCTCAATGATCTGGCGGGCGGAATTGTCTATCAACTTGTGATCGTATGACTTGATCCGCAAACGCAATTTTTGCGGGAGATCAATTTCTTTCTTTTTGGCCATATATCGTGTCAGGTGTCAGGTGTCAAGTGTCAGGACTTATCGCCTTGATACTTATGACACTTGATACTATTTCGAGATCTTCGTCACGACCCCCGCGCCAACCGTCTTTCCGCCTTCTCTGATGGCAAACCTCTGCTTCTCTTCAAGAGCGACCGGAGAAATAAGCTTTACGTTGAGCTTCACGGTGTCACCGGGCATGACCATTTCCATGCCGGTTGGCAAAGTTACTTCGCCCGTAACGTCGGTCGTCCTGATGTAGAACTGGGGCTTGTATCCAGCGAAGAATGGCGAGTGCCTGCCGCCTTCCTCTTTCGAAAGAACATACACCTCCGTTTCGAATTCGGTGTGCGGCGTTACGCTCCCCGGCTTCGCAACCACCTGACCGCGCTCCACGTCTTCTTTCTTCAAACCGCGGAGCAAAGCGCCCACGTTGTCTCCGGCCATACCTTCATCCAAGAGCTTGTTGAACATTTCGATGCCAGTGATGACGGTCTTTTGGGTCGGCCTCAAACCGATGATTTCCACTTCTTCGTTCACTTTCACCTTTCCCCTTTCGACTCTTCCGGTGACCACGGTTCCGCGGCCTTCAATCGAGAAAATGTCTTCGATCGGCATAAGGAACGGTTTGTCGAGATCGCGGACAGGAGTCGGAATGTGCTCGTCGAGGGCGGCGACCAAATCCATGATCGGCTTCGCGTCGGCGTCGTCTGCCGACTTGGCATTCAAGGCCTTGAGCGCCGAACCGCGGATGATCGGGGTCGTGTCTCCCGGAAATTCATATTTCTTCAAAAGTTCGCGGACTTCGGATTCGACGAGATCTATCAATTCTTTGTCGTCCACTTGGTCAACTTTGTTCAAGAAAACAATCACCGAAGGCACGCCCACCTGACGAGCCAAAAGAATGTGCTCTCTCGTTTGCGGCATCGGGCCGTCGGTGGCGGCAACCACCAAAATCGCACCGTCCATCTGGGCGGCGCCCGTAATCATGTTTTTGATGTAGTCGGCGTGTCCCGGAGCGTCAATGTGCGCGTAGTGGCGCTTTTCGGACTCGTACTCCGAGTGGTGCAAAGCGATCGTGATACCGCGCGCCTTTTCTTCCGGAGCGTTATCGATTTGGTCGACAGACTCTTCTTTTTTCGCCCAACCCTTCAAGTGAAGGATGTGCGTGATGGCCGCGGTCAAGGTGGTCTTGCCGTGGTCGACGTGGCCAATGGTCCCCACGTTCACGTGCGGCTTGGCCCTGCTGAATTTTTCTTTTTCTGCCATAAAATTAGCTTTTAGCTGTTAGGTGCTAGGTGCTAGCTTTTAGTCCGACAACCGCCGGACTCTAAAACCTATAAGCCCTGCCTGCCGGCAGGCAGGTAAAACCTAAAAGCTCATTCTTCGACCTATTTAATTTATATCTTAATGGATTTTAAGCCAGATAGGGTTCTTCTGTCAAGGGAGGGGCTGTGGACAAGAAAATCCCCAGCAACGCGAGCTGGGGACGCTTTCGAGATGAGGTCTATTTCCTGTTTTCTTTCAGGTATCTCTGCAAAATCATGTTGTGCGGGTATTTGGCAAAGAGGTATTCAAAGAGGCGGCTCACGGTCGCTCGGTTGTAGTACCGCTCGTTCCTCTTGTCCGTTTCGATGCTGAAGACAGCGAACCAGATATCGTCGGCAAAGGTACCGTTATTCTGGATCGCGGCTTCGAAAATCAGGTTGAGACCCTTGTCGCGATCATGCGGAAGACCTGCCAGGCCGAAGATGATGTTTCGGTCGGCTCCCCGGTAGTTGGTGAGACCGATGAGATACTTCGCGTCCTGGTATTGAGATCGCTGAGCAATGCCTATCGCGGTTCTCATACTGCCTCTCGCGGCCCAGATGGAAACGTTCGAGAACTCCACACCGGCCTTGATGGAATACAAGCACGCTTTCACATAGAGGTTGAAGTCCGACTGATCACCTCTTTGTATTCTCGTATTCGCCCCGCCAATCCCTTGATTGATGAGCGTAATAAGCTCGTCGCGTTGATTCTCGCTGAACTTCGGCGTGTCGGTTTTCTGTTCGGATCTCACGCGAAGGAAAATGCTCAAGGCCTTTCTCCAATATCCCACCGGATCGTCCGGCTCGAGCGCGATGTATTCGTCGAACTTCCTGTTCGCGGATTCGGAGTCGCTGTTGTAAAAATAATTCAGCCCTTCCTTGAGCACAAGCTGATTCTGGGAATTGCCAGGTTCTTCGGCCACAAGTAGGGCGGGCCTCAAAAGAAACATCGTGCAGCAAATCAATATCGTCCTGATTCTCAACTCAAGCAGCACGACGCCCTCCTTATTTACAAGTTATTGAGCTTCTTGGAGTATAGCAGCCGCGTGCTTTTTTGTATACTTACTGTACTCGTCCAGCACGCTTGAGACTTTTCGGCGGGCAACTTGTTGCAAATATACCTCAATGGAGAAATAAGACTTACCCGCTCGGACTTCACGCAAGAGAAGAAACTCTTTCCAAAACTCCGCGGCAGACGGGCTTGGTCCCTCCGTTTTCATGTCGGAGGGCCGCCGTCACGAGGACAAGGATTTTTTGTCGCTGGAACAAAAAATCCGGGTTGAGGAAAGAGATTTTTTCTCTGCCCTACCTTTTTTTGCCTTCAATTATGAGTTGGGCAACATTTTGGGGGGCGGGTTCGTAATGATCAAACTCTAACGTGAATGCCCCTCGTCCTTGCGTCATCGAGCGAAGTTCCGTGGCATATCCGAACATTTCGGAAAGCGGGACTTTGGCGTCGATCACTTTAACGTTCGGCCGGTCGGAAAGTTCTTCGATTCTTCCGCGTTTCGAATTCAAATTGCCCGTAACTTCTCCTAAAAATTCCGTGGGGATCACGACTTGAATTTTCATAACGGGCTCAAGAATCACCGGCTTCGCGCGCTTCGCGGCTTCCTGGAGAGCCATGGATCCCGCGATCTTGAACGCCGCCTCCGAAGAATCAACTTCGTGGAACGATCCGTCGTAGAGCGTCACCTCGATATCCACCATCGGATAATGCGCGATCACGCCTTTGTCAAGCGCCTCCTTCACGCCTTTTTCAACCGGAGCGATGAACTCCTGCGGAATGACGCCTCCTTTGATCTCGTCGATAAACTCGAATCCCTTGCCACGTTCCAGGGGCTTTACGCGCAAGCGCACGTGCCCGTATTGGCCGCGACCCCCCGACTGCTTGATGTATTTTCCTTCCGCCTCGGCTTCGGCCATGATCGTTTCTTTATACGCGACTTGCGGCCTGCCAACGGAGGCATCGACGCTGAACTCGCGCTTCATCCGGTCGACGATAATTTCCAAATGCAGTTCGCCCATGCCGGAGATGATGGTTTCTCCGGTTTCCGGGTCCCCGGCAACGCGGAACGTCGGGTCTTCTTCCGCGAGACGATGCAGAGCAGTGCCCATTTTCTCCTGGTCGGCTTTCGTTTTGGGTTCAATGCGAATGCCGATGACGGGCTCGGGAAACGTGATCCTCTCGAGCACCAAAGGCGCGTCGGGAGAGCACAGGGTGTCCCCCGTCGTCGTGTTCTTCAAGCCGACGATCGCCGCGATTTCACCGGCGTAAATTTCGTCCACTTCTTCCCTTGAGTTCGCGTGCATGCGGACGACGCGGCCCACGCGCTCCTGCTGGCCTTTCGTGGAGTTCAAAATATACGAGCCCTTCTTGAGCACGCCGGAATAATTCCTGAAGTATGTGAGCGTTCCCACGTACGGATCGGTCGCTATTTTGAACGCGAGCGCGGAAAACGGCTCTTCGTCTTTGGGGTGCCGAAACACTTCCGCTCCGGTCTTTTGGTCAATGCCCTTGACCGGCGGAATGTCAAGCGGAGACGGCAGGTAATCAACCACCGCGTCGAGCATGAACTGGACTCCCTTGTTCTTCAGGGCCGAACCGCACATCACCGGCACGATCTTGTTCTCGATGACGGCCTTCCGCAAAACTTTCTTGAGCGAAGCAATGTCTATGTCTTTTCCCTCAAGATAGCCCGCCATCAGCTCGTCGTCATTATCAACGATCTTTTCGATCAGTTCGTGGCGGTGCTTTTTGATGGACTCTTTCATATTGTCCGGAGTCGGAACCTCGACGATGCGTTCGCCGTGCTCCCCTTGGAATTCGTAGGCCTTATCCTCAAGAAGATCTATTACTCCCTTAAAATCCCCCTCGAGGCCGATGTTGAGCTGGATGGGGATGGCGTTTTGAGTAAGACGATCTTTGATGGACTCGAAACTTTTCTCGAAGCTCGCGCCCATTCTGTCCAGCTTGTTAATAAAGCAAACTCTCGGCACGTGGTATTCGTCCGCGTAACGCCAGTTGGTTTCCGACTGGGGCTCAACGCCGGCCACGCCGTCGAACACGACGACGGCGCCGTCCAAAACGCGAAGCGAGCGCTTGACCTCCACGGTAAAATCGATGTGTCCCGGAGTATCGATTAAATTGATCATGTGCTCGTCCTCTTTGCTCTTTGCTCTTTGCTCTTTGCTAACATGCGTCGGTATCCAAAAAGCCGTGGTGGCGGCGGAGGTGATGGTGATCCCCCGTTCGCGTTCCTGTTCCATCCAATCCATCACGGTATCACCCGTGTGCACCTCGCCGATTTTGTGAGAAACGCCGGTATAAAAAAGCACGCGCTCGGAGACGGTGGTCTTCCCGGCGTCGATATGGGCAATAATGCCGATATTACGTACCTTTTCTATCGGATACAGTCGGGGCATATCTTATCTCGCGAAATGCGCGAATGCCCTGTTTGCCTCGGCCATGCGGTGCGTGTCTTGTTTCTTTTTGATCGCCGCGCCTTCGTTTTTGGATGCGGCAACGATCTCTTCGGCAAGCTTGATCGCCATCCCCTTCCCTTTCCGCGAACGGGCGGCGCCTATGATCCAGCGGGTGGCAAGCATAAAACGCCGCTCGGGGCGCACCTCCATCGGCACCTGATAATTCGCTCCTCCCACGCGCCGCGATTTTACTTCCAAGACCGGCGAGACGTTTTCGAGCGCCTTCTCAAACACCTTTGCCGGCTCCTCTTTTGTCAATTCTTTCACGCGGTCAAAAGCCGAATAAACAATTCTCTCGGCGGTCGATTTCTTGCCATCACGCATCACATAATTAATAAACCGGCCGACATCGATTCGGTCGTATGTCATATCCGGTTCGTGGTATTTTTTATAGACACGTTTTTTACGCATGTATCGGTGTTAGGTGATACTATTTCTTTGCCCGTTTCGCGCCGTATTTACTCCTTTGTTGTTTCCTATTATCCACCCCCCCAGTGTCCAAAATGCCGCGCACGACGTGATACCGCACGCCGGGCAGGTCTTTGACGCGGCCGCCGCGAATCACGACAATCGAGTGTTCCTGTAAATTGTGCCCCTCGCCCGGAATGTACGCGGTCACCTCCATGCCGTTCGTGAGCCGCACGCGGCACACTTTCCGCAACGCCGAGTTCGGTTTCTTGGGTGTTTGCGTGAACACTTTGAGACACACTCCTCGCTTGAATGGCGACCCGGAATCGACCGGCCGATTTTTCAACGTGTTGAAATAAAAAGACAGGGCCGGTGACTTGGGCTTCGACTTCAATACGTGCCGTCCGTGTTTAATGAGTTGTCGAATAGTAGGCATGGTGTTTGTTAAGAGCGTAGGGCTAAGAGCGTAGGGGCAAACTTGCAATATTGGTATTTCGATTTCGATATTTCGAAACTCGCTCTTTGCTCTCGGCTCTTTGCTCTTTGCTTCGTATGTTAAGAAATAGTATACGAAAAGAGATTAATGGTCAATAACCCTAAATTGTTTACATCTTAACAGATTAATCATTTATAACAGAAACAATTTTGAGGGGCAGGACCATAAGTCCTGCCCCATAAGTCGTCGCCGCGTGTCAGCGATGCGAACCGGTTTGAACGAACCGATCCGCTTCCGCCCCCGGAAGGATAGAGGGAAGCGGCCGCGCGGATGCCGCCACTCGGTCGACGATATTGACGACCGTCTCGGGCAACATGGTTACCCGGGACGTTTCCGTCGACGAGGGTGTAGGGCTTTCCACGATCACGTGGTTGCCCACATGCTCGCGGCGCTTCCGCTCACGACGAGCGGCCCAGCTCTCGCGGTTGCCCGCATGGTTCTTCTGCCTCTTCCTCCTGGCTTCACGCTTTCTCATACGCACCTCCGGTGTTTTACCACCTGGAATTATAGCACGGGAAAGGTCGATGCGTCAATCTCATTAAAGAATTTGCGAAATAAAAATGTTCAGCTTTCGGTCCAGGTGCTGAGCCCAAACGCTCTGAATGCCCGCTATAAGCAGTATCCCCAACAGCAAAAAACCGGCTCTCGTTTGATTTTTCAAGATCCAACCTCCCTAAAAATGAGGCGCAAATACTTCTTGCAGTATCGTCAAACACCGCAGTATTGTCAAACAAATTAGAGCGCTGCTCCCCAGCCCGCTATGAACCGAAAAAGCAAATTGATAATCGGCAGAATAAGGTCGAAGCCGAAGAAAATAAAAAATATCACGAGCGCCATTCCGTAACGCTCCAAAAACATCGCTAGGCGCACGCTCGATTCTTTTTTCGGCAACACCGAGAACAGCACCTTCGATCCGTCGAGGGGCGGGATCGGCACCAGGTTAAAAACGGCAAGAAGAATGTTGATATAGATGACGATCGAAAAGAGGACGGCCGAGAATTCGGTCACAAAGCCCGACGCGGAAAGAATCCTGAACAAAATCCCGAACACCGCCGCGATGAAAAAGTTTGAGAGCGGCCCGGCCGCGGCGATTTTGCCGCCGCCCGCAAGAGGGTCCTTGAGATTCAGCGGATTGTACGGAACCGGTTTTGCCCAGCCAAACATCATCTGGCCGCCGGTCAAGAACCAAAGCAAAGCCGGCAGCATAAAAGAACCGAAGGGATCAAGATGCTTGAGGGGGTTGAACGTCAGCCGTCCTGCCAGCCGCGCCGTCGGATCCCCCAACCGCTCCGCCACATATCCGTGCGAGAGTTCGTGCACCACGACGGAAAGCACCAAAACCAGAAGCTGGAAAATAAGGAGAATTGGATCGCCCATCTCCTTATTCTAGTCGAATCTCTCGCTCGGTTCCAGCTTCCTTGACGATACGCGGTCCTCCTTTTAACGTTAAAGAAGATGTCCCCGTAGCTCAATGGATAGAGCGCTTGGCTTCGAACCAAGAGGTTGCGGGTTCGACTCCTGCCGGGGACGCATTAAGTAAAAACAAGATTGATGTAATCCTGTTTTTACTTAATCCGGCAGGAGTCGAACGGGAAAGGGGCCGGCCTGCCTGCCGGCAGGCAGGGGAAACGGTAGTTTCCCCGAGGCGGAAACCTGCCTGCCGGCAGGCAGGTATTAAAACCGCTGGGTTTTAAGGAGTCCCGCAAAACGGGGCGACGTGAGATTCCTGCTGGGGACGAAAAAAAAGTGGACGCCGGAACTTTTTAATGATTCAATGAGTGATATGGAAAAGTTTGCGAGCGATAGACATTCTGAATTGCAAAAAGGGCTCCCTTTTTCCTACTTCAGCACCAGGCCCTACTTGGACTTTGCCGCGTATACGTTCGAGAGAAACGGCGAATCGCTCCTCGTGTGGCAAGATACTCTCTACCCGAATGAATTCCCCTGTATTTTTATGCCGAAGAAAAAAGAAAATTGGGTTCGCTGCTCCACCGCGTTCGCAACCCAGGAAGATATCACGAACATCAAAAAAGGAAATATCGAAATCCTGATGAGTAAACCGATGGGAGCGGAGTTTTTTTACGCGACAGATGAATTCGTCGAGCCGAAAGGAGATCTCAAAAATAGGGTGAATAAATTCCGCTCCAGCTATGTGTATTCCTTAGCCAGTGAGTCAAACAAAGCAAAGATAATCGAGTTTTACAACTTTTGGAAATCTCAAAAAGAACACGAGAGCATAACGTTCGAAGAATCCGAGGAGTTCTTCCAGTTCTGCTTGGACAACCTGAACAAATATGATATCAAACAAGCGTACGTTGAGATCGACGGTAGAATGGCCGGTTTGGCTTGGGGCATCGCTTGCGAAAATTCGGATCAGTGGGTGGGGCTCCACTTAAAAGTAGATTATCAATATAAGGGGCTCAGTCGTTTTTTACATCATGAGCGAGCCAGGATGTTTGCGGATCGCAAAGAGTTCTCTTTAGGCACGGGGGCGCACGACAAAGGTATAGACAAGTTTAAAGAAGAACTCGGTCCGGCATACAAAAAGGAATATCACTACCTGCTCACGGGCGAGAAAAAGTAATATGAATGAACATTTAGAAAAGAATCTCTTGTCCGACAAAATCGAGCAAGAAAAGAATCTGGAAGCTCTGATTGGAGATTTGCGAGAATTTTCTTCGCTCGACAGTTTTTCCGGGGAAGAAATGGCGATAAGGGGCCGCTTGAAAAGCATTCTCGAAAGTTTAGGAATGGACTGTTCCGTAGACGATAAGGGCAATCTTTGGGCAAAGTCGAGAGATGAAAACCAGAGGCGTGTCCTCGTATGCGCTCATATGGATAAAGTCGGCAGGGGCGAAAAAGCTGTTTTGGAAAAAGATCGATTAAGGGGCCGGCTTGATGACGCTTTGGGACTCTCGATCATTCTTCAGCTCATCCGAAAAGGTCTTCGGCCTTCGGTACTCTTTACGGTTGAAGAGGAATCAGAACGAGAAGTCGAACAAGGCGGGCAAACGCATCTCGAAGCAAGGACATTGCCTGATGGCGTTTATAATGCCGGGGCGCGATATGCGGCAGAAAAGTTAGCCGCCGAGACCGATAAGCCGAAGTTGATAATCGTGGTGGACGTTACACGAATGGGGAACGTGGGCGATGGCCCCATCGTGTATACCTCTTCGGGTCTTAAAAAACCCGGCAAGCAATTCTATTTCCCGGCGGCAATGTTGAAGAAAATCGCAAAAATCATTCACCCGAAGAAACCCGGTGTCAGTTACGCGGAGGGCAACGCCAACGATTCGATAGAGTTTACTTTCGTGCCTGATGTGGGGGTATTGGCCGTCGAAATTCCTGTTGAGAATAATCACACGCCGCACGAAGAGGCAAGCATCGAAGATGTGGAAAAATCCATCGAAGTTTTGCGGAGTATCGTGAGCAACGCCGATCAGCTGTAACGTCGCACAAACAGATTGAATAACGAAAACACACAAACCGCTCTCTTCGAGAGCGGTTTGTGGTTTATCTTCCTTATCGCACTATCCACTTGAAAATCTGGAACAAGTTTCCTCCCGGGGGCGGTGGAGGTGGCTGAGTATAGCTTCCGGAACCGGAGTCCGACGGAGGAGGAGTGTAACTGCCGCCGCTTGGGTATGATTGAGTTGTCGGCTGTTGATATAAAGATGGTTGTTGATATGTGGATGGTTGTTCATACGTAGATGGCTGCGGATATGTTGTGCCTCCGCTTGTATTCGTAGAACTCATACAAGTGGATCCGTTCCAGTATTGGCCGGAGGGACAGCTGTGCGTATCGGTCGTTGACGGTTGAGTTGTGCCGCTCGTTGGAGTTGGCGACGTGCTCCCCGGCATTTTGCAGTAATTCGTCGACGTATCCCATGTTCCGCCGGCTTGAGCGCAACCGGTAGCCGGGTCGGAACTGTAACCGCCGCTTGGCGGAGGAGTGCCGCTTGACGGTGAAGGTTGGCTACTCGGCGATGTCGTGCTCGCTGGCATCTCACAGTGTTTTGTCGCGGTATCCCACCTTCCACCTGCTTGAGCGCAACCGGTGGCTGGGTCTGAACTGTAGCCGCCGCTGGGAACTGTACTTGGCGATGTGCTTGGCATCTCACAATGCTTTGTTGCAACGTCCCACTTTCCGCCGGCTTGAACGCAACCAGTAGTCGGGTCTGAACTGTAGCCGCCAGCGGGAGAGGGATACTGCTCACTGCCGACGGGAGGCCTTGGATACGGAGATGGCGTGTTAAATGATGGCACCGATTGAGGGTACGGCCTCTTGTTGAAAAGCGGTTGTTCGCCGCCTTGTTCGAACTGTCCTTCTCCCCGGAAGCCCCCTTGGCCTTGTTCAAAACCACCCTGTTGACCACGCTCGCCGGGCGCGGGAAGAAAACCACTCCCCTCGCCTCCTTGACCGCCGCGCTGTTCATCGGGACGAGGAGGCGGCATTCTATCGTTTTGAGGATTGAATTCCTGGAAGCAGGATTTTAGCGTCTGACCAAACTCCGGACCCGGCTGTTCTCCTCCGGATTGTATCGCCTCGAGTTTGTCGCCAAGTTTTTCCTTAAGACAAGTTGAGACCCCGGGAGGAGCATTCCGCAAGAATTGTCCTGCTGAAGGAGCGCTAAAACCTTGACCTCGTTCACCGGGCGCGGGCGGAAAACCGCCTTGTCCGCCTTGCGGTTGACCCCGCTCGTCACCCTGACCTTGCGGGCCGCCAAACTGGAATCCGCCTTTTTCAAATTGCGCCTGCTGGAAACAAACTCGGAGCGTGTCTGCCGTTTCCGGGCTCGGCATGCTCTCCCCTGATTGCACCTTTGCAAACTCACTCCCCAGTTTTTCTTTGAGACAAGTGGAAACTTCCGGCGGCGCGTCCTTGAAGAGCTGGCGAGAACCGCTCTGGTGGCCAAACTTATCGAAACAACCCTTCACGCTGTTGCCGATTTCGGGACCCGGAGTAATCTGTCCGGATTGGATATTGTCGAGAACGTTTTCCCCCACGGCCGCTTTCAAACACTCCGCAACCTCCGGAGGCGCTTGCTCAAGACCCGCGCGCAAACGCACAAACCCTTCTTTCGTTCTCTGCACCTCTTCGTGCTTCACAAATCCATGCTCTTCAGCGAACTTGAAACACTCTTCTTGATGCGCTGGATCATTACAGAAAGATTCGCAGGATTCGCGGCTGTTGCATCCCCCCGGCCCTTTGCCGCCGGACTTTCTCATCATCTGGGCCTCTTCGGCAGAAACAAAGCCAACTTTCTCGCCGAAAGCGACGCATTCTTCCATGTGGTTTCCGCCTTGACAATAGGACTCGCAAGCATCTTTCGATTTACAACCACCCGGCGTCTCGCCGCTTTTCGCGAGTTGAATGAATTTTTGGAACTGCTCCTCGTTGGGGATTTCTTCGTCTTCAAATCCCGCTCTTTCTCCGGCCCGAACTCCTGCCTGCCCCCGCGCCTGCACGATCCCGATCTTTTTGGCGAATTCGAAACATTCTTCGGCATGGCTGAAATCACTGCAATACTGCTTACAGCTTTGTTCGGAACCGCACCCTCCCGGCGTTTGGCCGCCCGACTTGATATGGTTTAAAACTTTCTTTGCCTGTTCGATGTGTTTGTCTTTCACGCCATGCTCTTCCGCAAACTTGACGCACACCTCCATATTCTTGACATCACCGCAGAACGCCTGGCACTGGCCGGGATTGGTACACCCCCCAGGAGTGGTTCCTCCCCGCAACGCCGTTTTGAATTTCTCTGCACGCTCCGCTTCGTCTTTGTTCATCAAACCGTGCGATTTGGCGAAGCTGATACACGCCTCCATATTGCTTTGGTCGTTACAGTAACTCCGACATTCGTCTTTACTGCCGCAGTTGCCAAGCTCTGGAACCGGAAAAGTGATACCGCTTGCTTTGACGTCCTCGTCGGTCGGCTCGCTCGTTTGTGTTTGCGCGTGAGCGACTGCTAAAATTGCGTAGCTCGCCAAAAGAGCTCCCGCTACGATAAAGAGGGCTATCCAAAATTTTGCATTTGTGAAGGATATGGACTTTTGCATAGTTTTCTATTGAAATGGATTTTTATAGAGACCTTGAACGGGGTTTGCAACGGGATCAAGCGTTGGAACTTTATCCTGAATGGGATTCTGGCTTTTTTCATAAATATCGCCGCCCAATGTCTGGGGAGCGGGTGCGGCCTCTTCGGGAGCGACAAAAGCCCCTTTGTTCATTACAAAGTACCAATAGAGCGCTCCCGCGACCACTGCCACAACCACGATAAGGACGACGAGGTTTCTTTTGCTCATTTCTTACGTTAGAATTATTATAACAAATCGGTTGGGGAGGGCTGTGGATAACTCCGCTCGCATTTCTCTTTTCGAGAACCGGCGTCGTTCCGACTCCAGCGGTCGGAACGCGCCTGCATCTCCCCAGCCGCACTCCGACTCCGGTCGGAGACCAAGCTGCGGCTGGGTCCGATAGCTTCTCGAAAAGAGAAAAGCTCGCTCTATAAACTACAATATAAGAAGTAAATAATCTTCCGCCCATAGCTCAATGGCAGAGCAGCTCCCTCTTAAGGAGACGGTTCCAGGTTCAAGTCCTGGTGGGCGGACTAATTTCTGCTTGGCGGCTGACCCGATGGGCCGCTAAAGGTGCTCGTTGAAGGAGAAATCTGAGGCGCGCTTCCGTCAGCGGAAGGAGAAGATTGCTGGAGTAAGCTCGGATTGTCGAACACTTTGATAACCTGGCTGTCATTCCGCAGAGTCGCCCACAAAATAATCTGCTTTGGGTTTAAGCGAACCTCGTCCACCGGACTCCAGAACGCGTTGTTGAATTGACCGATGCCGAGCTGGACTTGATTATTCTGGCCAACCGATCTCTGCAAAAACCAGACGTTCTTCAGCCGCGGATACGGAAACCAGGAAAGCTTGCCGAAGTAAATGTCGCCTGTCGTAAGATACACGGCGGAGTATTGGGAAGAGCCCGCGGGATTAATTTTCTTCTCGCGCAAAATAAGCGAACCGAGCCAGATGCCGAACGCCAGGATTACGACGACAGCGGCAACGAGTAGAATTAAGATTTTTTTAGGAAGCATAATTTTTTAAATTTTAATTTATTTTTTATTACTTTAGTTTGATAAACTGACTTTCTTTTCCAGCCGCTCAACCCTGCCGCGGAGATCGTGAATTTCAATCACATCAGCTTGAATTTCGTTGAGTTTGATCATAATTTCTTTCATACCCACGCTTAAACCCTGAAAACCTGCTTCCATATCACGACGCAAAATAGAAACATCTTCTCTTAATATAAGTATCTCTTCTTTGAGTTCTGCGCGCGTGTCCATCATTTCCGAACGAATCGCGATAAACTCCCGCTGGCTCATTTCTCCCAGTTTATCAATTGTCATTTTTGAAGACTTATTCTCCATGCTTATGTCCTACTCTACCATATTCGGCTATTTTTGAACTACCACGATGTAGCCCAGAGGCCCTTGTGACGGCCCGCCACAGAGGGAGCAGTAGAAAGCAAATCGACCGGTCGCCGTGGCTTGGAATTGAATGTTTTGGGTGGTTGCTTTCGCGATAACCGTCTTGAACCCGAAATCCGGCTGGGTAAAATCATAATCCCCGTCTACCGCGGTAATATTCAGATCCACGGTATCTCCCTGTTTGACAATCACGGTATCGGGCATAAACCTTCCGCCGTCAGCCGCGACGGTAAAACTGCGATAACTCGCGTCGCTAAGAGGGCCGCTCTTGGAAATCGCTTTGGGGACAGCGACGTTCGCGGGAACGTTTTTCGCGCCTGCGCTCGGAACAAAAACGTTTGCCGGAGCGGGCTCTCTGGTGACGGTGACGTCTCTTGAAACGGCGGAGTCCCCCAAAGAAGGCCCTTCGTTGCCCCCTTTATTTTTCAACACGACTCCGAAAACAACCAAAAGGGCCATCACCGCCACAGCGACCACTATTACGATAACGTTACTCTTAGACCCCATCTTTTTTATTGTATAACTTCGCGCGGCGTTTGGAAGTCTGGTTATCCACAGACCTTTTCTTACGGGCAAACTACTGAATCAGAATTATAAGCGCCGGCATTTTTGGCCGTAATCCGCCAACATCCGCCGTCCGGAGCGCGTACTATCATCCCCTTCCCGACCGTATCCACATAGACGTCTCCGCCGGACACTTGGAGAAGAGCATTCGGGGAGACAACACCGATGCCTATGTTCGAGCCACTGAAATAAATCTTGTTGTTGATCGATCTCCAAATTTGGGATGATACCCCAAGATCGTAGGTTGCCGTCGAGGAAGGAATCACGTTTGAATCGAACGTGGCCGCCGAGACCCTCGCGATCGCGGTGTTCAGTGTCTGGGAGAATTGCCGTTTCACGCTTTGGCTGTTGTAGCTCACAAGGAATGATACGGAAACCGAATCGTGGCCCGGCGCGTTGGATTTTTTGGTAAAGGTGAGCGATGAAACAACAACTTTGTTGGAGGTAAGAGCATTCTGCGAACCGGCGCCTTGCTGTAAGTACACTATCCCGTCTGAAAGCGTGAGGTAGGTTGGATCTTCAGAGGGCGACGGCATCCGTAACATGAGAGTGGTCGTCGCCGTATTCTCCGGCAATTCGATAACGCTTGACCGTTCGGTGAGCTGTTCTATCTGCTGGAGGAGAAACTGGCTTTGCTGATTCACTTCGGCCACCGACGACTGGCGCGCCTCTATGCCCGTCACGACGACCAGGATCGATATAAAAGCGATCATGATGCCGGCAAAAATTGCCGCAAAAATGAGGAGCTCGATCAGGGTGAAACCACGCCTTGACGAGTAGGTAGTAAGTAGTAGGTAGTAGGTAGAATCTGATTTTTTCATTGGTTTCCGGATGCTTTCATTATATCAAACCTAATTCTCCAGCGTGTTAATTGTTCTATTCATCATCTTCATGGTCTGGTCTAATTCAGTAGATAGATTTTTATAATCCTGATCACTCAAGTATCCCAAATCGCGACTAATTTCCAGTTGAGTTTCCAGTTCGGCACCAGATCCGTAAGCCATACGCAAAAATTGTAATTTTTCTTTTACCGACTTTCTTCTAAATCCCTCTGCGATATTCGATGGCATAGAAACAGCAGCACGACGCATTTGGCTCGTAATGCCGTAAAGCTCGGATGTAGGAAACTTTTCGGTTATTTTATATATCAAAACAGCGGAAGATTTTGTTCTCTGCCAGATGATTAGGTCTCTATAGGATTTAATGTTCAATTTTTCGGCCATATTTCGATTCTACCACCTACTACTTACTACTTACCACCTACTAAGCTCTATGTTTTGGCGTTACCCAAAATCCCAATCTGAACTTCCCTCCAAGCATCATCCTTGTTTGCGCTTCAAGGCCCGGCAGAGCTCCGAATACGTTGATCGTGATGGGAATCAGTATCCACTCCAAAAAATATACAAGATAATGTTTCGGCTTGAACCACGAAGGGCGCGGCGGCAGTAAAAGAATCGCCAAAACCGCCGAGCTCATCACGCCAATCATCGAGATGGTAACGATATACCGGGTAACTTGGGGCAAGTTATATGAAAGCAGGGTGTAGTTAAAACTCTTCCCGCCGAGCGCGAGCGGCAGCCAGCCAAGCACGAAGATCATCAAAGAATTCGTCGCCCACGAATGGAACCCTTCAAGCACATTGAACGTCCAGTATCTCTTTTGAGCGGGGGAAATGTTCGGATTTTTCCTGAAGCCATCGAGCATATACGGAATGTTCTCCACGCCCCAGCCCCAGCGACGCTGCTGTTTGTAAATATTTTTCATCGTGCCCCAAAACGTCGGGGCAACGTTCGCGTCCATCGAAACCGGGTACAAGAGCGGCTCCACCCGAAAATCGCCGCCGTAGTGCAAAAAACACTGCCAAAAAATCCTGGAGTCCTCGGAAACGATGTCCGTGTTCCAAAAACCGATGTCTACCAAGACCTGAAAAGGGATGGACTGCGAAGAAAAAGAAGTGAGCCGCTCCGGCCGCGACTGTTGCATCATCTGCCAAAACGTGGCGGAGAACGAAACGACGCGCGCCAAAGCCGGCGCCCGATAAATGTTGTTCGTGAAAAGCGGTACCGGCTGGTAGATGGCGCGCAAGGGTTTCTCCGAGGTCAAAAAAACATACGCCAGCCGTCCGAAGTATTCCGGAAACACCTGTGTGTCCACGTCGAAAACGGAAACAAGTATCTTTTTGTAATCCAGCCCCAAAGGATCAACCACAAGCCGTTTCACTTCTTTTCCGGCCCATGTTTCGTTCGAACCCTTTCCGGGAATTTCTTCCGGAAGACCGGCAGGGTGCGTGATCGCTAAAAACTTGAAAAACGCGTCGCCGAATTCTTTCTCGATTTTTTTGGCGGTTTCTTGCGCCTCTTTCCCTCCTTGCTCTTCCGTGGCGAGAACAACGATAAATCTGTCTTTCGGGTAATGAGCGCCGAGGATGGTCTCGAAGCTTTCCCGCACCACCTCGTAGGGCTCCTTATACATCGGCAAGATGATCAAATGGTAAAGGTCTTGCGACCGCGGAATCCTTCGCAAACGCTCTGCCCAGTCGATCTTCATATTCTTCTTCATCGCCGTAAATGTGGCTCGCAGATGAAGAGAGAGGTATATGGTTTTGAGAAGCCAGTAAATGTCGAACAGTATGATAAAAATAGAAACAAAGCTGGGCAAAACCCTCGAAAAAACAATCACCAAAACTAGGGTGCTCCACGCGAGAGCTCCCGGAAGGATTTCGAAGAAACGTGTCATCGGTCAATCTTATATCTTCTTCAGCAAGAGAGAGAGCAAAAGCTTCACCTGCTCCTGGGCTTCGGTTTCCGTCTGGCTCTCAACAAACGCGTTCCACCGATCCAGCAATTCCCGGTCTTTCAGATCCCGAACCATGTTCTCGAGCTGCAGCCGGGTTTCGAAGCTCACCTCTCCTTTGGCTCGAAGCACTTTTTCGACGAACGCCCTCGCGAAGTCGAGAACCTCCATGCTCGACGGGCCTTCCTTCACGAGAGCAATCTCGGCCTGCGCGCTTTTCAGTTCACGCTGGAGTTTGAAGTATTGGGAAACGGAGAATATCCCGAAGATGAGAAGAATCGCCACGGCGATCGTTAACGCTTTCTTTTCCATAGTGTTTTGTTGGGTTAGTTTTTCAAAAGACCTTTGGTTTTAATAATTACATTGGCCGGCGCGTCCCGTCGGCGTTGGGATATATCTCCGGCGGTTTCTCTTGGGAAGCGGGGGGATAAAATCGCGGCGGCTCGGGTGGCGGAAGACGATTTCTTCTGCGATCCATCAAGAAATTGAGAACGAGGAGCAAAATCACGAGTACGATAACCGCCGTTTCCCAATCGACGCCGGGGAGTATGCCTTGCGGGCGAAGTTCGATCGCGAGGTGTACTTCTTTGCCCGCGGATACGGAAAACTGCTGTCCGGTATACTTCGCGTAGCCCGGAGCTTTTGCCGCAAGATAATAGTTGCCCGGAGGAACCAGGAAGGCGTATGAACCGCTCATATCTGTCACTTGCGGATTGTGCTGGCTGTATTCCTCTGCCGGCCACAATTCGTACTTATTTGTCGCGGGATTGAGCGAGTAAAGCGAAACAGTGGCTTGCGCGATACGGGCTTCCTTGCCTCCCTGTTTTTCATACACATACCCTTCGGGATCCACGACCGCCGTAAGCATGATCTGTCGGGTTCCGAGTTCCGGATCTTTGTAAGAAATGATAGTGACAATATCGTATTCTCCGTATACGTTCGGCATCGTAATCGTGGCGGTGTAAATGCCGTCGTTGTCGGGATCCGCGTATTCGAACTCGGAAAGCGCGAGGCGCCTCTCGACTTCAACTTTTTCCCGAGGAACCTCTTCGGCGAACACCGGAGTTTGGAACACAAGCGAAGCGAGCGCTTGCCGCAACGTGAACGGATTGCTCCGTACCCCCACCGAATCGCTCCGATCGCGGTTGCGCAGCAGCACGTGCCCCGTGATTCCATGGACTGCTCCAATCGGCTTGATCGCGAGTTCCAGCTCCGAACCGGTTACGGCTTGGATTCGCTTTTCGAGAACTCCGCTTTCCGACAAACCCAAGTTAATCTCAAAATCCACCTTTCCGTCTTTGGAACGGACGAACACTATTTCCGTCGGGACGCTCTTCTTCAAATCCGGCGCGAGTTCCGAAAGCGGTATGCCTCCTTCAGACACGATTTCGCCCCCCGGCAAAACTTGCGTGCGGCTCACGCCGACTCGCTCCGTAAGTCCCGGAAGCGACAACGTGACGGGAAGAAGCTTCGACAAATCCGACTGGCGCGCGATACCCACGTCTTTCAACGTTTTCGCGAGCTGGGGGAACTTCTCCGCGAGACGGGTGAGTTCTTTGGGAAGCGGCGCGAACACAAACTCCCGAACCGGTTCTTTCGGAATCAGGTTCCACGCGCTGCGCAGCGGCGGCGGAGCGACGCGCGGCGGAAGCGCCGCGACGGACGGAGCGCCCGTTCCCGGCCGCAAGAACGGAGGAATCAGCTGTTCCAATGTTCTTTTGATGGCGCCCGCAATCCCCTGCTCCTGCTCATAGAGAATCGACGCGGAAACAATCGGAGAAGCGGCGTTCTCCGAATCGAAGAATCTGGCGTAGACGGTGTAACTGCCGTACGGGCAGTTCGCGGCGCCGGAGCAGATATTCCAGGAACGGGAACCGGCGAAGGATTCGACGTGCGCGTCGCGGAAATCCGAAAAGTTCGAAAGAATCATCGCGGTCGTGGCCGGAGAAACCGTAAACGCGAGCGTCACGTTCGGATTCTCCGCGCGGCCGGCGCCGCCGTTTATGGTTACCGCCCATCCTTGCCCGCTCGCGACTCCGGCGCCGCCGCCTCCGCCCCCTCCGCCTCCGCCGGCGGCGACACCCTCGGAGGATGCCGTGGGAGCCCGCCAGTCGGTTACCACCTTGCAGTGATCGCAATCAAAATTAATCCTGCCCGCAACCGTGCCGCTCGCCGTGCCGGTAAAAACGCCATTGCTTAAAATCGTCACTCCTTCGAAACCGATGGCTCCGATTTGCTCACCCCAGGCAAAACCGGAAAGATGACCAAATCCATTATTTTTGACTCCGCCATTGGACGGATTCAAATTGATCCAGCCGTAATTCTCGCTCCAAACATAACCGACAAGGGTGGCGTCGGAGATACGCACATCTCCGCCAGTCGTGCCGAAATTGAGCCAGCCGGTGGTTTCTCCCCAGGCGTATTTATTCGTGGAATCGATCGTGCCGTTCGCGGCGAACGCGAGCGGAGAGATGGCCAGCAAAGAAAAAAATAGTATGAGGGTTGCTTTCTTGTTCATCTCATCATATTACCATTTTCAATTATAGCATCTATCCCTACATCTCCTCTGGATTAGTTCGCCGCTTCGTATATGAGCGTGCCGGAGAAGAACGTCGAGTCCGTGATATCTGCAGAAGTTATAGCCGCATCACCGGTTGCCGCCGCCGTTCGACCTCGCAAGAGGGCGGTAGTGGCGTTGTTCGACATTTCAATGTGGAAGTCCAACCAATTCGTCGCGAGACCGTTCGCGGTGTAGCTCCCCACCCACGGCCGGTTAGTGAAATTCCTTGAAGTAAACGGAAATCCACCGATGTTTGCGTTGCCCGTAATGGTGCCTTCCGTGCTAAGACGCACATCAAAGGCGGCGAATACCAGTTTCCCAATCTTGATGTAATACCCGATCTGCTGGCTATAGACCTGCCCGCTCTGGCTGTCGGCGCCGATTGTCGGCGTCCACGTCCCCTCCTCGTAATCATCGAGGGTGTTCGCCCCTGTCGAAGCGGACTGCGTCGCGGGGAACGCGATTCGTCCGCCCGTGAGCGTAAGGGTGCCGTCGCTCGACACCGTGAGGATATTGGTCGAGGTCGCAATCGTGAGCAATGCTCCGTTCGGAGAGGTCGACGTCCCGATCATGATGTTGCCACCGGAGGAGATGTTGAATATCTGGCTTGAGGTGGCGATCGTGAAGAGCGAACCCGCGGGGATGGTGGAAGTGCCCACGCCGATTGCCCCGGTATCACCCGCAACCATGAACTTTGTCGAGGAATTGACCTGGAAATTGAGGAAGTCGAAGCCGGTGAGGCCGGAGGTGGCATTGATGCCGAGGAAGGTTCCCGTCGTACTGCCGCCGGAGATGAAGTTGTTTCCCAAAAGGAAGAGGGTGGACGAGGCGATCGGTAGCGGGTTGCCGGCGATATGGAGCTTGGAGGAAGGAGAGACGGTGCCGATGCCGAGATTGCCGCTATTGAGGATCGTGAAGATGTTGGTGGTCGTCGCGATCTGGAGCAATGCCCCGTTCGGAGACGTGGAGGTCCCGATCATGATGTTGCCACCGGAGGAGATGTTGAATATCTGACTTGAGGAGGCAATGGTGAGCAGGGTGCTTGATGAGGGATAGGTGGAAGTGGCGATAGCGACTTGTCCCAAGGCATTGATGTTGAAAAGAGGGATGCCGGTGCTGGAGGAGATCGTGAGGAGGGAGGCGGTCTGGGCCGCGGTACCGAAGATATTGAGGGTGGTGGATGTTATCTGGCTTCCCTGGAGGAAGACGATGGAAGTGGAGGTTCCGGCCGAGGCAATCGACAGGTTGGAGCCGGTGAAGAGGAGTTGGGAGGTTGACGTGGTGATCGTGAAAGCAATGCTCGAGGTTGCTCCTCCGCCGAGAGCTCCGAATAAAAGCTGGGTGTCAACGCCGGCGGTGAAAGCGCTTGAGGTGGCATACTTGTTGCCGTTGAAGTCGTAGAGCGAGGCGATGGTGGAAGAGTTGGCCCTGAACTCAGTGGAGGAAGCGAGGCCAGTTGGGCCAATCGTGAAGAAGTTGATTCCCGTTGAACTCGCGATCGTGAGGAGATTGGCGGTTTGATTGGTTGTGCCTCGGAGGTTGAGCGTGGTTGACGCCACCTGCGTCCCTTGGATGAAAACGAGGGAGGTGGAGGTGGAAAGCGAGCCGAGTCCCACGGCGTTCTGGGCGAGGAGAGTCGAGAAGAGGCCGTAGCCGGAGAGGGAGAGGTTGGTGGACGATGCCGAGGTAAGGAAGAGGGTATCGATCGTGGAACTCGGAGAGCGGAACTCGGTTGACGAGGCAAGTCCCAGGGACGAGACGGTGAAATAGCGTTGTCCGGAGGAGGATCCTATCGTAAGGAGATTCCCGGTCTGGTTGGGGAGTCCCAGAAGCTGGAGGGTGGTCGCACCCGTGGTTCCCGCGATGATATGGAGCGTGGAGGAGGGTTGGGAGGTGCCGATGCCGAGGCGGATGTTGGGGTTATCCCAGAAGAGGGAGAGGGAGGAGGAGACGGTGGAGGAGGCGCTCCAGTAGGTGAGGAGGCCTGCTGATCCCGTGCCTGCGGGGGGAGCGACGACCGTGCAGTTCGAGTCCCCGGGAGAACAGGTGGGGTTCAGGGTCTCTCCGGGGGTATACGGGGAGGAAGGAGGGGCGGCATTGGCTCTGCTAGGGGTGAAGAGAGAGAGAGAGAGAGAGAAGAACGCGAAAGACAGGGAGAGGAGGAAGGAGGCGAGGAGGGTTGTGGATGATCTTTTCTTTATCCCCCACACCCAGGAAACCACAGGCGTGAGACAGCGAAAGAATGGGCGATTCGTCTTGCGAAGCGAGAATCGGAGGATACTATACTTGCAAGGGTGTGGGGGATTCATGTGGAAGATACGATTGTGGGTGGGCCTGCCCAGAGCTACGTCAAAGGGCTCACCGCAAGAAGCATACGCTTCTATTATAGCATATGAATATTATAACATATGGACGCGCCCCGCTTTTCCCTCGCTTCCCTCCTTCTCTCTTTTTTCTCTTTTCCGTTATAACATAATATTATGTTATAACGGAAAAGAGAGCGAGGGCCATGAAACCCGACGAGGGTGTAACCCGAGCTACTTCGAGGAAGGATGAGAGAAGCTTGTCCCGATCTCGGATCGAGGATCCGCAACACTTCATACTTTTTGAATAGGAGTCGGGACAGCCGAAATTATCGGTATGCTTGCAGAATACGGGGTTTCCAGACACACTCTAGAGTCCTATCCAGAAGTAGTAGTCGAGAGAAAATGCTCCGGGGCCGAGCGCAAGGAGCGCGAATGCGGATGCCAAAATCACCAGGTCGAGTTCACTGCCGCCGACGAAGGGGTGCCGTTTCAAAAATCTCCAGACAATAATCACGATGAATTCTGCGACAAAAAGCGCCGCGACGAATTGAGTGTATATTCCCAAGAACAAGGCCAGCGAACCGAAAAATTCGACGAGGGCGACAAGCGGCCCCCAAAAAAATCCCGGATGAAATCCCATTGTCGAAAAATTGCGGCCGATTGTTCTTATGTTTTTGATTTTCGGCCAGCCGTGAACAAGAATAACAAACCCCAAAACAAGCCGGAGAAAAAGGATGCTCAAGTGGCCCGAAAGAGGTAAAAGAGAAAAAGTGAACATGCTTTTATAAACTCAAGTTTTATTGTAACATAATCGTAATCGTAATAAGGAAAGCGGGAATCAATGGCCCCGTCGTCTAGCGGTCAGGACATTGGCTTTTTTCAGGCTTTTTTCACCCCGCACCTTTACTGGATAATAAACGCTCCTATCGTCTAGTCTGGTCTAGGACACTGGATTTTCATTCCAGTAACTCGGGTTCGAATCCCGATGGGAGCACAAACTATGAAAACAATCCAGTAAAGGTGCGGGGCAAGCGCCTGGTACGCGGGTTCGAATCCCGCTGGCGCTGCCAAATGGAAAATTGCAAGTTTGGAGAGCTGCCGCCGAAGGAGGCAGCGACAGAATCGTAAGGTTTTTTGGGCTCAAAACAGAACTGGCGATTGCGCAAAATGTGGTTCGAGCCGATATTTTTAAGAAATGTTGTCATTTCCATCTTGTTTTGGTTCTCAAGCAGTTTAGCGGCTTGATTTAAAGACAAAACAAACTCACGAGCCGGTTCGAGCCAAGATAGACCCTTCTGTTCAAAATCGTTAATTTGCTCCTGAATTTCTAGCTTGAGGGTTAGGATTTTTTGTTTTTTGAGAGCATACTCATCCTGCGAAAGTTCATTGCTCAAAATTAAGTTCTGCTAAAACTTTTTCGGCATCTTGGCTCGACAAAGAAACTTTTTGAATAAAAGATGTAATCTGGTCATAAAGTTCTTCATACCGCAAAAAGTGTTTTTCTGGGCACGGTCCTTTTTTCTTAGTGCAATGGTAGTAGATATATGTTCTGCCGCTTTTCTTAATTTTCTTTTCTGCGGTAATTGCTGCCGAACACGGGCATTTCATTAAGCCAAGAAAGTCAAAACTGTGTTTTTTCACTTTTTGCGGTTTTCCACGATCTAATAGCACTTCCTGGCACTTATCAAAAAGTTTCTTTGAGATAATCGGCTCGTGAGCACCCTCGTGCAATTCACCCTTATATTTCATCAGGCCAAGATAGAAAATATTTTGTAGAGTTCGGTGGACAGAACTGATAGAAAATGGTTTATTCCAAAACCCAGTTAATTTATTCTCATGACACCAATTTGCGAGAGATTCAAATGTATAGTTGCCGGTTGAATAAAGCTCAAATAATTTCCTAATTCTAGGAGCTTTAGTCTGATCCACCTCAATTTTTTTGGTCGCCAGATTATTCACATATCCAACAGCAGGTCTGCCCGGCCATTCGCCCCGGCGTATCTTTTGGCGTAGTCCTCTTTTCACATTCTCTCGCAAATTATCTACAAAATATTTTGATTGACCAAAAGCGATATTTAGCATGAATAGTCCCTGTGGTGTTGGCTCAAACCAAAAGGTGGGGAATTTCAACGCCTTAATCAGGCCACGATCTACAAAGTGGATTATCTTGCCTCCATCAACTGAATTGCGAGCTAATCTATCTGGATGCCATGAAATAATGCCCTCGGCTTTCCCTTGTTCTAAAAATGCCAACATTTCTGCGAATTTAATTCGCCCAGGTTCTTTGGCAGTTTTTGCCTCTTGGAAAGAGGCGACAATTTCAAGTTTTTCTTTGGCGGCAAATTCTTTTAGCTCATGGAATTGAGCTTCAATGCTAAGAACTTGCCTATCCTCATCCTCGGTAGATTTTCTAGCGTAAATTATGTATCTCATATGTTTTTGATGAAAAATTTTCTTTTACCTTTGAGTTTAACTCAAGCCAATCGCCAGTTCTGTTTTGAGCCCAAAAAACCTTACGATTCTGTCGCTGCCTCCTTCGGCGGCAGCTCTCCAAACTTGCAATTTTCCATTTGGCAGAGTATTCTGAAATTAGTTCGGACCCATTTTGGCGGGCGGGCGGGCTCTGAAAAAAATCCAAAGCCGTTGGGATAAAAACTGCCAAAGAACCTGTAAAAATATCAGCTCAAACCACATTTTGGTAAAAGAAAATTTTTCATCATTTTAATTTTATATGGAAGGCG
>CAYLWL010000002.1:0-98420 GCA_964387675.1 uncultured Candidatus Saccharibacteria bacterium | reverse complement strand
CCTTCTGGTCATAGCCGGAGGGCATGGTGACGGAGGTGTCGTTCTCGGTGACGTAGATTTTGAAATTCATATCGAACCCGTCTGCTGGATTCGACCAAGAGCCGTTTTTAATGATGCGATTTCCTGCTGCATATCCACCCGCCGAATTGAATCTCCACGTTATAGTCACGGTACCGCTTAACGCCCAATCGCCTGTCAGGGCTAACGCATAGGTAGTTCCAGCAGTGAGCGTTGCGGGACTTCTGAAAATGAATCTGACTACCTGGTCGCTGGTGCTTATTAGGGATGCGTCCAATTTGTCACTGGTTGCTAGCACAGAACCAGTTGGTAGTCCCCCCGATGTAGCATATATCTCAGCCCATATACGGCCTGAAACAGCGCCGTTTCTCCCAATCTTCACGTCGATCATTTCGACAGGGCCGGTCACGTCAGTATCAAATGTCTGTCCCTCCGCTGTTTGGGTTGCCGTGCGAATCTCTCTGCTGCCATCGTCCGTCGTCTGGCTCTCATCCAAGAAATAATCCTTCGCTCTATGAAGCAAAAGGTTCTTCGTTCCATCAGATGATTTTCGTATAGCATATATCTCATACCAAGTGGAAGCCGCTTCGGAGCCGGTGTCCAGACCTCCGGCTCCGGATACGGTGATGTCAGCCGAAAGGTCGTCCCACGTTGCCACCCGGTTGCCGGTATCCATGACGATCTCGTCGGCATGGTCAAGATAGACCGTGGTGGTGGCTATGTTCGCGTTGGGATGCGTTCTCAAGGACAGTCCTTTGAAGTCCTGGGAGGTGCCTTCTACTTTCGTCGTCCAGGACAAGGTCCCCGAGCCGTCGGTGGTAAGGACTTGGCCCGATGAGCCGTCGGCGGAAGGAAGGGTATAGGTGGTTGCTCCCGCCGCGGCGGCTGGAGCGAATCCCACATATCCCGACGCGGAACCCGACAGACGCAAGGTGCCTTTCACGTCAAGGGCGGAACCCGGCGTCGAGGTTCCGATTCCCACTCTCCCGTTGCTCAAGATCGTGAAGATATTGGTGGTCGTCGCGATCTGCAGAAGCGCGGCATTGGGAGAGGTCGAGGTCCCAATCATGATGTTGCCTCCCGCGGAGATATTGAATATCTGGCTTGAGGAGGCGATGGTCAGCAGGGTGCTCGATGAGGGGTAGGTAGAGGTGGCGATGGCTACTTGTCCGATGGCATTGATGTTGAAAAGAGGGATGCCAGTGCTGGAGGAGATCGTGAGGAGAGATGCGGTCTGGTTCGCGGCGCCGAAGAGGTTGAGGGTGGTGGATGTTATCTGACTTCCCTGGAGGAAGACGAGGGAGGTGGAGGTCGTATTCGGAGCGATGGAGAGGTTGGAGCCGGTAAAGAGGAGTTGGGAGGTGGAGGTCGTCAAGGTGAAGGAAAGGGATGACGTCGCTCCTCCGCCTTGCTGGCCGAATAAGAGCTGGGTATCAACGCCGGCGGTGAAGGCGCTCGAGGTGGCGTATTTGTTGCCCTGGGTGTCGAAGAGGGCGCCGATGGTTGATGAGGGCGAGCGAAACTCGGTGGACGAGGCAAGTCCTAATGCAGAGATGGTGAAGAAATTGACTCCGGTACTGCTTGAGATGGTAAAGAGATTGGCGGTCTGGTTCGTAAATCCTCGGATATTGAGAGTGGTGCTTCCGGTTTGCGTCCCCTGGATGAAGACGAGGGAGGTGGAGGTGGAAAGAGAGCCGAATCCCACGGCATTCTGGGCAAGGAGGGTGGGAAAGAGGCCGTATCCCGAAACAGAGAGATTGGTAGAAGAAACGGCTTGGAGATCGGCTCTGCCTGATACGAAATTGAGGTATCCCGACCCGAAGAGGTTGGTGGAGGATACCGAGGAAAGGGTGGTCTGGCCTGCGTTGGCTTGGAAAGTTCCTCCTATGGTGATATTCCCGGTGGAGGAGGCGGAAGCAAGGGTTAACGTATCAATCGTCGAACTCGGAGAGCGGAACTCGGTTGACGAGGCAAGTCCCAGGGACGAGACGGTGAAATAGCGTTGTCCGGAGGATGATCCGACCGTGAGAAGATTCCCGGTCTGGTTGGGGAGTCCCATGAGCTGGAGGGTGGTGGCGCCCGTTGTTCCCGCGATGATATGGAGCGTGGAGGAGGGTTGGGAGGCGCCGATGCCGAGGCGGATGTTGGCGTTATCCCAGAAGAGGGAGAGGGAGGAGGAGACGGTGGAGGAGGCGCTCCAGTAGGTGAGGAGTCCCGCGGAGCCGGTTCCCGCGGGGGGAGCGACGACCGTGCAATTCGCGTCTCCGGGGGAGCAGGTGGGATTCAGGGTCTCTCCGGGGGTATACGGGGAGGAAGGAGGGGCGGCCAAGAGTGGAGGGGCAAAGAGGAATGAAGAGAGGAGGAAGGAGGCGAGGTAAACGAGTTGTAGAGAGCGGAGTCGGGGCATGGTGTTACTCTCTCTCTCTCTCTCTTGAAGGAACGGCGAAGTAATGATTGTGGATGATCTTTTCTTCATAGTATGAAGATGCGATTGTGGGTGGGCCTGCCCCGACTTGTCCCGAGCTTTGTCGAGGGAGCGGCCGAGGGGGATGCCAATCAAATGGTTCGACTCCGCCTGCCCCCAAGAAGCCGTATGCTTCTATTATAGCAAATGGCGGCACAGGGACGCGTCTCCTTCTTTCTCTTCTCTTTTCCGCTTTCTTCTCCGCTTTCTTCCTCTCCCTTTAATCTTTTCCGTTATAACATAATATTATGTTATAACGGAAAAGATTGGAGAGGGAGGGAGAAAGAGGGGGAAAGGAGACCCCGAGGGGGCGGGTTATGCACGGGGGAGGAATTGTAGCAAGAATCAATTCAACACCCTCCTCAAATACTCCGCCGTATAGGTTTTCTTTCTCGCTACGTCTTCCGGCGTTCCCGCGGCGACAACGTGGCCGCCACCCTCCCCTCCTTCGGGGCCAAGATCGATCACCCAATCGGCGCATTTGATCACATCCAAATTGTGTTCGATGACGACCACGGTGTTCCCGCGATCAACCAATCTTTGAAGCACTTTGAGCAGTTGCTCCACGTCCGCAAAATGCAGTCCGGTTGTCGGCTCATCGAGCAAATAAAGAGTTCTTCTGGTGTCCCGTTTACCAAGCTCGGCAGACAATTTTACTCTCTGGGCTTCGCCACCCGAAAGAGTGGTGGCGGATTGCCCGAGTTGCAGGTAGCCCAAACCGACTTCTTCCAAGATCGTTAAGCGATCCTCAAGCCACGGAATATCTTCGAAAAACTTTACGGCTTCTTCGATCGTCATTTGTAAAATCTCGTAGATATTTTTGCTTTGCTTGCCGTCCGAAGCTTGAGCGGAGGATCGGTACTCGACTTCGAGAGTTTCGCGATCGAATCTTTTCCCCTTACAGACATCGCATTGCACATAAACCGTCGGCAAAAAATGCATCTCAATGGCGATCGTTCCGTGCCCTTCGCAGTTTTCGCAGCGGCCCCCCGGAACGTTAAAGCTAAATCTTCCCGGTTTGTAACCGCGTACGCGCGCGTCTTCGCTCGACGCAAACAGTTCGCGGATGAACGTCCAGGCGCCGACATAGGTGGCGGGATTGGAACGCGGCGTGCGGCCGATCGGCGATTGGTCTATGTTTATTATCCTGTTGATATATTCAATACCAAGCATCGACTTGTGGGCGCCGAGCTTGAAACCAGCTCCGTTGAATTTATTGGCGATCGTTTTATAAATGACATCGTAGACCAAGCTTGACTTTCCGGAACCGGACACGCCCGTTACGGCCGTGAATCTGCGAAGGGGAATATCTACGTTGATATTTTTCAGATTATTTTCGGTCGCGCCGCGTATCTTTAAACAGTCCTGTCCTCCAACCTTTACCGCCCGGCGCTCTTCGGGAATCTCGATAAACCTTTTCCTGTTAAGATACTGGATCGTTAATGAGCTATTTGCTATTTGCCCTTTGCCCTTTGCCGAGAGTACCTCCGGTATCGGCCCCTGGGCCACAATATGCCCGCCGTGGACCCCCGCTCCCGGGCCGATGTCCACTAAATAATCCGACTCCCTGATCGTTTCTTCGTCGTGTTCAACTACAATGATCGTGTTCCCAAGATCGCGGAGGTTATGAAGCGTTTTGATAAGCTTGGCATTATCTTTTTGATGAAGTCCGATGGTCGGTTCGTCGAGAATATACAGGGTGCCCACAAGCCGCGAGCCGATTTGCGAGGCCAGGCGAATCCTTTGCGACTCGCCGCCCGACAGAGTTCCGGCTTTTCTATCAAGCGTTAGATACTCAAGACCGACATCCATCATAAATTTCAAACGGCTTTTTATTTCCCGAAGGGGCGCTTCGGCAACCGCTTTCTGATTTTCGCTTTTTAGCTCAAGCTGGCCGAAAAATTTATAGGATTCTTCTATCGAAAACGCGGTGATCGAGTTTATGTTCTTGCCGTTCACCAAGACGTTCAAACTTTCTTCTTTCAAACGTTTCCCCGCGCACATCGGACAAACTTTTTCCGACCACAGTTCTTCAACCCCCAAACCATGGCAAACGGGACAAGCTCCATAAGGACTATTAAAAGAGAAAAGCCGCGGCTCGATCTCCGGGAAAGAAAATCCGTCCTGTGGACAGGTGAACTTTGCCGAAAGTGAAATTTCTTTATCCGTTATGATCGTCGCCACGTCGTTGCCGTACTTCAACGCCGACTCAATGGCCTCCGACAACCGTAATCGGTTGTCTTTCTCCCGAAAATCAAGACCTGCCGGCATTCTATCCACCACAAGTTCGATCGTATGCTGTTTGTAACGGCTCAATTCGATCCTGTCGCGCAGGGAGTAGAATTTTCCGTCAATGCGCACCTCGGAAAAGCCGGCATTCAAAAAGTCGTAAAGCATCTGATAGTATTCCCCTTTGCGGCCTCTCACGACGGGCGCCAAAATGATGATGTTTTTACGGGATGCATTTTCCTTCGCGATATCTATCGCGACGTCAACGATTTCCTCCGTAGTCAGTTTTTTAATTTCCTTTCCGCATCTCGGACAATATGGTTTGCCGAGGCGCGCGAAAAGAACCCTTAGATAGTCGTAAATCTCGGTGATCGTGGCAACCGTGGACCGCGGATTCGCGGAATGGCTCTTTTGGTCGATTGAGATCGCCGGGGAAAGTCCTTCGATCTCGTCCACGTCCGGTTTGTCAAGCCGCCCCAAAAACTGCCGCGCGTAAGCAGACAATGACTCGATGTAACGCCGCTGTCCTTCGGCGAAAATGGTGTCAAAAGCCAAGCTGGATTTCCCCGAACCGGAAAGACCGGTGAAAACAACCATCTTGTCGCGCGGAAGCTCCAGAGAAATATTTTTCAGGTTGTGCTCTCTTGCGCCTTTGATGATGATTTTATCTTTCATTGTTGTGTGGCATGTAATATGTGACAAGTAGCAAGGCCTTTAACGAAAATCTCCCCCGTGCCTCGCGCGCCTAGGGGTGTATTAAGCAAAGCTTAAGCTAATACCCTAAAAAGTCAACGGCTTGCAAAATAAAATTCGCCCGCGACATCAGAAGATGTGGCGGGCGCGCTTCGCATCACCACGAAGAATCCATGGGTCGGCTAGCAATTCTTGGAGGAATCGTAGAAAGCTTACTCCTCACCGAATTCGGCATATCCATAAAAGGCGCATACTCTCTACCGAGCAACTTCATATTGCCGGCATAGTGCTTCGACAGGGGTTTCAAGTAATCCGGCCAAAGGACATACAAGGCAAAGGAGTCGGCCGAGTCCTCAAGCAGGTTCATCGCTCTGCCGTAGGCCGTTGAAAATCCTTCCTCGAAAAATCTCTCCTCGAAGATCGCCTTGTTCCACGTTTCAAATCCAAGGTTGGTTTTGTCATAGAGATGCTTCATTTCGTGGATCGTAATCCAGACCATCTCCGACTCTTTGAAGCCGTCGTATGGGAACGGCTCCCATGTCATCCATTCCGGTTTTTCGTTTCCGCTGGGCTTCAGGTTGATAAGTATGAAGTTTTCTCCCGTAAAGCTTCTCTCAGGATGCGCGGTTTCCCAAATAGATTGATCCATATAGAAGAGGACCTCAACCGGGCCAACTGCCTCCAAGAATGTTTTGGGCAGTAGAGCGGCCGCTTTCTGAACCGCGCGTTGCCATCGTTTCATCTCCCGTAATCGCCATTCCGCGCTCGGAAGAGAAAACCCTTCTTCTCTTTGGACCACAACCAATGACCTGTCGGCATGTATCCGCGGATAAAAACCTCCGAATTCAAAGTATTTCGCGTTATCCCAGTTATACTGGGGGTTGCTCCGCGCAACGAAGTACACAATGAAAGCGACGGAACAAGCGAGGCAGATAAACACCGCCCCGAATCGAAACCTCATAGATAGCTTCATATGTGCGTTCCTCCGTACCCATACAGATATCTAAAATGCTGAGAATAATGTATTACAAAAAAAGTAAAAAGTCAACCGCCCTTAAGGCAGGGCGACGGTTTTGGATTTGAAAACAGCTCTCGGAGGCATCTTGAGCTTGGTATCGCGAAGCGATTCAAGATGCCGAGAGTGCAGGCGGGCACGCGCCGCAGGAGCGCGTGAACCGCTGGTGTTTTCAAAACTAAAACCGGAGCTACTTGAGCCGGAGCGGCTAGGTTCGAGGAAGCTTTACCGGGCGTTATTTCAATTCGTATGTCACCGTCACCTGATCCGTCACTTCTTCCGTGCCCGGCTCGAGCGTAGGCAAAGCGCTTTCTTTCGCCAAAGCCGCGATACCTCCTCCGTAGTACGGGATGGGAACTCCTCCTTGCGATTCTACAACGCTCATCACTCTCCCTAATCGAACCCCGCTCCGAGCGGCGATGTCGGATGCCTTCCTCTTTGCCTTTGCGAAAGCGTCGGCGCGCGCCTCGCTTACGAATTTCTCTTCATCGTCAACCTTAAAACTTATGCCCCCGATCTGGTTGATGCCAAGCGGCGTGATTCCCCCTACGATCTTTGCCGCGTTCGACAAATCTCGGATTTTCACCGTGACCGTCTGGGTCATCGTGTACCCGGCGATAAAGTTCCTCTCGGTCTGCGGATCGTAGCGATAATCGGGCGACAAATGGTACCCTGTGGTTTTAATGTCTTTGGCGTCAACGCCGCTTGACTTCAAAAAGCTGATCGCCGCGGAAATTTTTTGATTGTTCGCGTCGGCAAGCTCGTCGGGATTCTTGCCACGAGAAACGACAGAGAATGACGACTCTGCAATGTCCGGCGCCGCGAACGTCTTTCCCGTCGCGGATACCGAAAGCGTCCGTGCGGCATTGAGCGACCTGCCGTAACGGCTCACCGCCGGCATGACGAAGAACACGAGATTTATGACGATGCCAACGATCAAGATGTCGAGCAACGCCCAAAAATACTTTTTATATTGTTCCGTTTCCATGTTGGTTTGATTTGTTTGCTATTTCGACTATTTTTTTAAATTCCTCTGCTTTTATGCTGGCGCCCCCAACCAAGACGCCATCGATGTATTCCATATCAAGATATGATTTAATGTCTCTCGCGTTCACCGATCCGCCGTACAAGATTCTAGGGTTTAGGGTATAAGGTTTAGCCACGAGAAGATTTTTGATAAACCTAGCCATTTCGGCTGCATCCTCCGGCGTGTCGATTTTGCCGGTGCCGCTCGTGCTGATGGCCCAAACGGGCTCGTAGGCGATAGTAAGCAAAGAGCGAAGAGCTAATGGCAAATTGTCAACGCTACGAAGATTTTTTTCTAACTGTCTTCGCACATAAGTTTTAGCACCCCTTGCTCTTTGCTCCTTGCCCTTTGCCATTCTTTGCGGCTCGCCGACGCAGAGAATCACTTTGAGGCCCGCTTTAAGCGCGGCCAGAACTTTTTTATTGACCATCTCGTCGGTTTCACCGAGCCACCTCCGCCGCTCGGAGTGGCCCAAAATAACGTAATCAACCCCAGAATTTTTCAGCATTGCTGGTGAAACTTCACCCGTAAAAGGTCCTTTCGATTCCCAGAAACAATCTTGCGCGCCGACCTTAGCGGTTCTTGACACATGACTCTTGACACTTGACACATAAACGAACGGAGGACACAAAACGATTTCCGCTCTTTTGTTTTTCTTCGCGAATCGAGAAACCTCGAGCGCAAGCCGCTCGGCCTCGCGATACGTGGAAGGGTTCACTTTCCAGTTGGCTATAATAAGCTTTTTCATTCATCTTAATATTAACAAATCGAGGCTACCCTGCATCGCTCCGCGCGGCTCTTCGACTGAGCGGGCATGGTTCCTGAGCCGCGTCGAAGGAGAGCGAAGGAGAAGTGCCAGCGAGAAGTCACGCTGGGACTTCGAGCGGTAGCGGAGCGATGCGGGGTAGCCATGCTCCTCTCGGCCAGTTGACTTTTCAGGAAACCAGGAATATGGTTATGGAAGATTCTCGAAACATCAAAAGGGAGTGTACCCATGCGTCATCTGACCGTCGCCGCCATCCTCGTTTCTTTGCTGTCGTTTTGCTCATTCGCCTATGCCCAGTCACCCGCGCCGACCGGAACACAGTCCGACCCCGCGGAGTGGGTGCGGATATCGAGAACCGCCCCCGACTTCACGAACACGGAAAAAGGGTGGGAAGACACAAAGATCGAACAACTGGTCACGAGATCGGTAGCTATTCCCGAAGGCCAAAATCAAAATGAGGCCGTTCTTGTTTTGACGCTGGTCACGAGGGTGTATGTGAACGAAACCGATCGCCTGTGGGTCCGGTTGATCGCCTACGAACACGAAAACGGCGAGCGCGAGGAGATCGGCATCTACTACGGAGATTTTGACAACACGGTTATGCGCTTCGCGATTACCGTGGACGGCAAACGATTCGTGGCGGCCGGCCTCTATTCGCCAAACGAGAACGGCATTACGCTGACCGAGCCGGTGACGAAAGACAACGACCCCATTTCGGTGAAGATTTCTCTCGACACCGTCGAAGGCGTGAAAAGCCGGATTCTTTATCGCTAAAAGCTATGGCCTCATCCATTTGGATGAGGCCGTATCAATTACTTCTTTGGCTCGGCGCTCGGCGCCACGTTCATTTTTTGCCGCATGCTCGGAGTCACCGCCATATCTTCTTCGGAAACGTCGTATCTGCCGGTTTTGTCTTCCGTCGGCTTCGAAATCTGCTTACGTTTGTCGAACACATCGCTACCCTTGCTCTTTTCGAGGTGCCAGCGTTTCTGACCCTCGTTGTAGTCAATCGCGTATGGCTTGTCTTCAATAAAGCGATTGGAGCCGGGAGCGATCCTGCCGGTTTCTTCGTGTCCGTCTTCGAAGATGAAGCGGATTCTCTTGGTGTCTTCCTGATGCATGACTTCCGCCTGCATCTTCTTCTCGAAGTCACCCTTCGGACGGTAGTATTCCACCACCGCGCCGGTCGAGGGCGTGTAGCGGTTGGCGCCCGTCCATTCTCGAATGACCGATTCGATTTCCAGGTAATCCGGGATCGGTTCGCCGGGGTTGTTCCCGTGCTCGGGTCTCTTGAACTTGAGTTTGACGTTGTAATTATCGCGCCGGTCGTTTTCATACTTAAAGGGAACGAGCCAGCCGGTCGATGTGGGAGCTTTTTCCCACGGGTCCAGCGGTTCGCCCGCTTTCGCGATTTCCACATAAACCTTCTTCACTGGAGGAGGAACGCGCTGTTCCTGCGGTTTTTCTTCGAATACTTTGCCGAGAAGCGAATCCCCGGTCAAAATGCCGCTCGCGACCTGGGCAACGCTCACAACGCCCGCCACCTGCTCGACATATTCCGGCAAGCCGTATCCGATGCCGCTACCTTCGCGGTCGGAATCGATCACGACTACCGCCGTGCCGCCGGTCGGGAAGAAAATCTTCAGCGCCGGCTTGGATTCCTTCTTGCCGTCTGTGACGACATATCCTTCGATGTAGTTTCCCAAGCTGTCCTCGGGCTTTGCCACATCCACGATCTTGAAATTCGTGAGTTCCATACCGCGCGAAATCTTCTTCCACTCGAATTCGTTGGGGTCGTTGGGATCAGGGAATACCTTTTTTCCGAGTTCCTGATCGAACTGGAGGGGCAGACGCTCGATGGGTTTCAGAACCCCTCGGGCTTTTGCCTCTTCGATCTGGTCGGAGTTAAACGGGAACATCATCCCGGGGTCTTCTCTCGTGAAAACCTTTTTGGGATTGAACCCATCCCGGTGGTCGAGCATATCCATCGGAGACACTTGCCCCATCGCTTCCCTGAACCGAAGGTCAAGTTTTGCCACATGCACGCGCGCATCCAGAAGCTTCACAATTCGCTCCTGACGCTCGGCGGATTCCTTGAGGTTAAAGGTTTCAAGAAACTGCGCCTCTTCCACATTCTTGGGATCAAGCATCGCGTTGAAGTTATCCGCAAGCGTTTTGAGCTGTCTTTCGACATCGTCCCACGTGGGCAGCCCGGTAACAACCGTGTATCCCTTGTGGTCGGGAGTTTCTCTGGTGAAAATGCCAACGCGAGGCGAGAACGACCACGAGTACGCGTCGCGGCAGTACTGTTCAGTATTGTTGTCTTTCTTGCAGACATCGAGCATCAAACTCTTGTACGTCGGTCCGCACGAAGCAACGACAACGGCCACGAGAACAACGAATGCGATTCTCAAGGTCTTCATCGCGCACCTCCTTCACGGAGATGCGATTGTCTGAATGTCTTGAAAAACTCCTGAAGCCGCGGCAGATCGGACGCGAGGTCCTTGAGCTCCTGGGGATGCCGTTCAAAATAACGCCGAAGTTCCTGCTGTTCCCTTTCGTTCAGGCGCTTGTAGGCAGCCACAAACGAGAGCGGCAGATGCACGCCTTCAAGCATCGCGCTCATCGGATTGTCGCGCTTTTTTCCTTTGAGTTCTTTGAGGGCGTCTCGCGCCCATCCCCGAATCTTTTCGATGTCCGTTTCAAGTTTGGCCATCGTGGGCTGGTGACCGCCCAAGCTCGTCAAGTCGTAATTTGCTGCCATCACGATGCGGAACGGGGTATAGTCATCTCCGAGAAAATCGTTCATCGCCATGTAAAACAGGGAATCCGAGTACAACTCGATGAGCCCCTCATGCATCGCTTTGAATATTTCCGCTTGCGCGATGCTCACATTGGCGAAAATGTCTTTCCATGCCGCCTCGTCAACGATCTCCGCTCCCGCGGCGTCAAACTTGAATATTCTGCGTCTGGCTTCTTGGAAATCAAGGCCGAAGAAATCCTGCGCGATTTCTCGCGGAAAACTCATATATCCGTGGAAAAAGAAATCGAGCTGATTTTCCGGAAGCAGGAAAAGCCAAGAGGCGACAAGTTCCGCGTCGAACCCGGCCACAAAGGGCCACTCTTCAAAGTTCACGTTCGCGTGAACCATTTCGTGTTCAAGCACGCTCGGGTATCCCGCCATATAGTCCCAGACGCGCGCCTGGGGATTGATGTACACAAGGCCCGTGTTGAGCCATGCCACACCGAAGATACCGGAAATCTCGGGACTGAATCCAAGATGAAGCTCGCGCGCCATAAAGTCGGAGTGTTTCGAGGGTTTCGGGAGTCGGTTGTACTCGCGATAGGTGATATCCGTTCCCGGCACCTTTTCGTCGAGATATTTTCTGAAATCATCCGGATCAACACCGAGTTTTTTGGCTCGCCGTTCCACGGCCTTCGGTTCGATATCTCTCCAACGGGCCGCGTTTTCATCGCGAGCGCGTTTCGCGTATCCGACAAAGTCGTCGAGCACAATCTGGAGCTGGTGATTGTTAATCACCTTTTGACCACAAAGCGTTGTGATAGTAATCTCGTCCGGTCCGGTGCGCACATAGTGATCGAGCACAACCGTGAAGTCAGCCGGGCTTTTGGTAAAACTCGACGTACTCACCAGCTTTTCTCGTCCACCCATGCCGTCAAACGCGAATCTCAAGCTGTCGTTCCCCGGAATCAACCAAGTTAATCCATGCGCATTGCCCTGGAAACAGTTCCACTCCGAGGCAAGATACCTCAGGTAATTCTTCATCTGGAACGGGTCTCCCGGCTGGGGAGTAATCCCGTGCGGGAAGTACCACGGCAATTCTTTTACGGGCTGGGCAAAAACAGGGGTGCTGAGCGCGAACAAAGCAACAAGGGCAAGAAGCATACTCTTCTTCGCTTTCGCTTTCATTGCATCTCCTTATTCGTATGTAAAAACGTGTCTACTCTTAATGATAAAACTCGAGGATTAGCCGTCAACTACGCGTCCTGATTGTCCTTCGACGAATCCGATTCCAGCCGTGAAACAATGATTTCATTGACAAAAAACACCGCCAACGAGGCATGGTATCGCGGAGAATACTCCGGGGCGTCGAGGTTATGCACACCCGTGGCTTCCCCTTATTTCTCTTTCTGCTCGAAATTCCCCAGTAAAACTCTCGCCTTTCGCGGCTGGGCCTCTTTGTGGGCTTCTTGAATTCGCTCGGTGGCGCGAGCCATTTTCTCTCTTTCCACCTTTACCGCTTCATCGGGATTTTTGCCCTCCGCAAGGGCCTTGTCGCGAACCCTTTTTTCATCTTCCGGCAAAAACGAAACCTGCCCGTGTTCGTATTTCCTCAAATTCTCGTGCATTGTATTCTTTATTGTATCATAGTTATCGACTTTTAAAGTTGATTTGTCGAGAATCCCTGTTCCGGCGTTGACCCCGTATAAAAATTGTTGCTCTCGTTGGGATTTGAACCCGAGTTACATGGATAAGAACCATACGTCTCCCGATTTTGTTAGCGTGAAACACTGTACAAAATCGAGGATCCTCGATTTATTTACAAAAATTTGGTGCCCCCATGGGGATTCGAACCCCAGTTCCATGGCTGAGAACCATGTGTCCTAGACCAGGCTAGACGATAGGGGCAACAAATTTTTGTATAAATCGGGAACGATAGGCCATCATCGCAGAATCTAGAATTTAGTAGTTAAAATGACCGAAATTCTAGATTCTAGTTTCTAGATACTAGATACTAGATACTAGATACTGTTTTACTTCCTCCACCACCTTATTGAGTTCCATCGCGTGCGACCCCTTGATTAAAACAAGATCGCCTTTTTTCATCAAGTTTTGCACTTCTCGTTTGGCGGCATCCGCGGTGTCGAACGAATAGATTTTGTTTCTCCTCATGCCGGATTTGCGCGCTTCCTCCGCGATAAACTTCGCCCGGGGCCCGACCGTAATCAGAACATCCAAGAATTTTCCGGCCAGGCGGCCCGCGCGTTCATGGGCTTCAATCGCGTACTTTCCTATCTCAAGCATATCTCCCAACACGGCCATTTTGCGCTTGGCAGGCAAACTTTTGAGCGTATCGAGCGCCGCGTGCATCGATAAGGGGCTCGCGTTGTACGAATCATCAATGAGATGGGTGTGCTTGATGCCGGGCACAAGTTTCATTCTCGAATCCGCCGGCACGTATTTCTTCAATGCCTCCGAAATTTTCACCAGATTTAACCCAAACACCAAACCGATCGCCGCGGCCGCGGCGGACGCGTAACTTTGGGCCTTGCCGAAGACACCGTCAAGCCGCACCGGCACCAAACTCCCTCCGTATTCCAGCTTAAAAGAAATTCCCGCCGGCACGTCTCCTTCTGTGCGATTCTCAAACCGTGAAATGCGCACGTCGGCATCGGAGGCGAAACCGAACGTGATCACGTGCGCCCGCGTCCTGTCTTTCAGGTTCATCACCGAATCATCGTCGCGGTTTAAGACCGCGAAGCCCGCCGACGGCAGATATTCGATAAGTCGCGCCTTCTCGCGAGCCACGTCGTCCGGTCCGGCGAAAAACTCCACATGAACCGGTATGTCGCCTATCGCGGTAATGACGCTTATATTGGGCCGCGCGATGCCGAGCAAGTACTTCAAATCCCCCGGTCTATCCGCGCCGTATTCCAACACCAGAATATCAGGGTAGCTCGATCTCGCGGCAAAGAGAACTCTCCAGAAAGAAGAGAGTATCACTTTTGCCCAAAAGAACAGCTTCCTGATCCTCGCCGTGTGCGGCGGTTGATCGCGACTCACGAGCGCAAGCTCTTTTTCGCTCCAGTCACCCAAAATAGTGAGCGGGAGGCCCAGGTCGCTGTTCAGGTTCCCGGCCGAAGCCCTGACTCTCCGCTCTCCGCCGAGCACCGCCTGCACGGCGAGCTTTGTGGAGGTCTTCCCCACGCTTCCGGTGATGCCGATGATTCCCGGCCGATAGCGCCAGACCGCAAGCTGGGCCAAGCGCTTGACCATCCACCGCAAAGTTTTTGTAAAAAAGTTCATTATACTGATTACTGATGACTAATGACTGATTACTGATCCTTAGTTTCTAGTTTCCAATCTGTCGGGTGATACACGGTAATAATTCAAAATAAATTGAGCGAGGTCGCGGAAGGCGGGCACGACGGAAAGTCCCGCGACGGGGGCTCCTTGCGGCTCATTCAGTTTGATCAAAGCAATAAACTTCGGGTCGCTCGCGGGGCCGAAACCGACGTAGGTATTGATCACGTTATCAGTGTACCCTCCTTTTTTGAAATCCGGAACATAGGCAGTGCCGGTTTTGCCGGCGATCGTGAAGCCGTTGATCTTCGCTATTTCCGCGTTATCCACCGCTGAAATCATCATATTGGTCACTTGCCTCGCCGTTTCTTCGCTCACCACCCTCCGTATAATCCGCGGCTCAAGCTCGGCGTTAAGATACGGCCTCATCAAGTTCCCGCCATTCGCAAGCGCCGCCATGGCGGTGATGAGCTCTATGGGGGTAACGGCAACTCCCTGCCCATACGAAGCCGTAGCAAAAGCCACGTCCCGTTCTTTGGGATTCAGCCGCCGCAGGTCTCCTTTGAGTTCGCCGGGCAAATCAATCCCCGTTTTTTCCGAAAATCCGAAATCCTTGAGGTACGCGGTGAAAATTTCTCTGCCGATTTGCCGCTCGGCAAAAACGGCGCCGGTGTTGATCGAATGCTCAATCACGTTGGTCATCGTCGCCTTTCCGTAGGGTCCGTGTTTTTTGAGATCGTAGTTCGAAATCGTTCGGCCGTTTATGGTGAGCGTGCCCGTATCGTAATACGTGGTGTCGGGCGTGATCTTTCCCGAATCGATGCCCGTGGCCATGGTGATCGCCTTAAAAACGGAACCGGGTTCGTAGACTTGCTGGACGTTCGGGTTTAAAAAAGAAGCAATCGGGAACTCGCCGTACTGATTCGGATCGAAATCGGGATATGACCCCATCGCCAAAATTCTTCCCGTGCGCGGATCTTCCACGATCACGCTCCCGCCCCGCGCCTTATAGGTTTTTACAAGATTTTCCAAAATCCTCTCTGCCTCGATTTGAATATTGGGATCGAGCGTGGTCACCACGTCTTTTCCCGGAACAGTTTTCTTGATTTTCGATCCCGACACCGAGCCTCTTTCGCCACTCAGGTCTTTATTATAAAACTCCTCGAGTCCATAGTGCCCGGCATCTGCCGCGCTTTGAGCCGTGGGTCCGACAAAACCGAGAGCATGGGAGGCCAAGGAGCCAAGCGGATAAAAACGGCCTGCTTGCTTGTCAACGGAGATGCCTTTTATTTTTAAGTCGGCAATTTGGCTCGCAAGAGCCGGGTCGGCTTTTTTCACCAGCATTTCGTACAGATCGTTCTTTTTCGAAAAAAGGGTTTTTAATTCCTCCGCGGGCCTTTCAAGAATGGGAGCAAGCGCGTGAGCCGCCTCCGAAACATCCTCGATCTCTTTCGGAACGGCGTAGACGATCGGGAAGTCCTTGTTCAAAACGGCGGGCAAAAAACTTCCGTTCCTGCCGGTAAAATATATCGCTCCGCGGTTCGCGTCGAGATACTCCTGGGCAAGGTATTCCGCGCCGGATCGAGCCAAATAGTAACCGCCTTTTACGATTTGCAGATCGTATAAATGAAAAAGCAAAAACGAATATGCCAGCGCGAGACAAATCGTCAGTATTGAGAGGCGTATGACCATTTTGCTTCGAAGTATTTAGGGTTTTTATCGGGGATCAGTTTTCCGAGCGACACACTTTCCGATTTCGACGAGTCAATCAGCGTGAAAATCTTATCTTCAATTTCCACATTTTGAGCTTGAATTTCTTTCAGTTGAAGTTTGATGCCTGAAACTCCGTGTTCGAAATTCACGAATCTATTATAAAGAATAACCAAAAGAATGGCGCCCGCAATGAGCAATGCCGAAAGAAAAAACAAGACCGTGATATTGATGATATTGCTATTTTTGTTGGGTTGGATAAAAGTCATAATAAATAGAGATGAGATATTAGAAATGAGAAATTAGGTCGTTCAGCATCGCCAACGTCTCGTTTCTTGCTCCTCATGTCTCATGTCTCATTTCTCATTTCTAACTAAACTAACTGCGCCGCTCTCAATTTGGCCGACCGGCTCCGGCGATTGGAGTAAATCTCTTCTCGCGACGGGACGATTGGCTTTTTGGTCAAAATCTCCACGATTCCCCTCTTGGCAAAATCCCGAAATAAGTCCTTCACGATCTTATCTTCCAGAGAGTGGAAACTTATGATTGCCGCGCGTCCGCCGGGCTTCAGTATCTCGGGAAGACGGTCAATAAGTTTTCTGAGATTTCCAAGCTCATCGTTCGCGTAGATTCTCAAGGCCTGGAACGTACGGGTGGCCGGGTCGATTCGTCCGTGCTCGTAATTTCTTGGAACAGCGGCGTGCACGATGTCTCGGAGATCTCGGGTGGTTTCGATCGGTTTTGCCTTCATCTTCTCCTTGATCGCTTCGGCAACGCGCATGGCAAATCTTTCTCCGCTCAAGTCGTGAATGATGCGCGCGAGCTCCCGAACGCTCAGTTCCCGAAGGAGCTTTTTCACCGGCTTGCGTTCCGCGTCGTATGTCATGAGCAACGGCTCGTCTTTTTTCGCGAAGCTGAATCCCTTCCCCATCCGGCCACCGGCGGACTCCAGCTGTTCCGAAGAGAAACCGAGATCAAGAAGCAAACCGTCGGCCTTTCCCATCCCCTTCTTTTTCAAAATCGCGGGGAGGTCGGCGTAATTTCCATGAACCAAAAGAGGTTTAGAAATTAGAAATTGGTGATTAGGAATTGCCGCAATTCTTCTTTTGGTTTCTTTCACGGCTTCACCATCCCAATCTACTCCCAAGAATCTGCCGCCCGGCACAATTCTTTCAAGGATTGCGGCCGCGTGCCCTCCGCCGTCTATCGTGCCATCGATCACAAACGAACCCGGACGAGGATGTAAAACTTCTATGACTTCTTTTAAGAGAACGGGTTGATGTGTCATGTATCAGGTGTCATGTGTCAAGATTTTTTACCGCTTGATACGTGATACTTGACACTTGATACTAAATTCCGAGTTCGCCGAGCTTCTCCGCTATTTCCTCCGATGCTCCTTCCGTTTTTTTCTTGTACTCGGCCCAGCGGAACGAATCCCAAATTTCCACCCGATTATACAAGCCGGCGATGGTGAGCGACTTCTCGAGTCCGGCGTATTGTCTCAAATAATCGGGAATCAGAATCCTCGATTGATTGTCGAGATTGACGTCGCACGCTCCGGCAAGCATCAAACGCACGAAGGCGCGCGAATTGGCCTGAGCGAGGGGCAATGCCACCAATTTTTGGGCCAACGCCTCCCACTCCTTGCTCGCAAAAACGAAAAGGCAGTTGTCTAAACCGCGCGTGATAATAGCCCCCGGTGCGAGCCGATCTTTGAACTTCGCCGGGATCGCCACTCGACCTTTGTTGTCTAAATTGTGTTGATATTCGCCCAATAGCATTGTTTGTTTTCTCTAAAGCGAGCAGCTTTGCTTTTAGGAAGCTATCGGAGCTCTTGCGGGCTTGGTCTCCGACCGCGGTCGGAGCCGCAAGAGCGAGATGCAGGCGACAATTTGCCGCTGGAGCAAATTGGACGCCGGTTCCTAAAAGTAAAGGTGCGAGCGAGTTATCCCCAGAAACAGTGGTTTATCCCCATAGTTATCCACAACCCACCACTTACATTTAATACTACACCACCGCATTATGCCGTCAAAAAGCCGGAGTTTTGGCTTTTTGCGGCCCGGAAAGCATTGATTTTTCAGCATAAAAATAAAAAAGGCCTGCGAGATATGCACAGGTTGTTCACGTGTTGCGTGTCGGTTATTCGGTTATTAAATTGGCTCAAAAAAACTGGGCGGTGTATAGAGGCGCTATACTCTGCCCAATTGTTATTTACTTTTCTCTTTGTCGCGAACACCGGACGGTGTCGGCCCTTCGTACCCTTTTCTCGTGCGAACGGTTACGTTCGGCTTCAGGGCCTGGACAATGACCGCGCGCCATTTACCGTCGGCAATTTTGTTGCTGGATTCGTAACCGATCGTGTACTGGCTCATGATCTCGTCGAGGATGTTGCTGTAAATATCACGCAGGTCTTCCGGGCGGATCGCGGAAATCGAGCGTCCGCCGGTTTCGCTCGCGAATCGGGTCATCACAAAATCCGATTGATTGAAATAACGGCGGCTGGTGGTAGTAATGGGCCCAGATTTCAACGAAATCGCGTATATCGCGATATTCGCTTTTTGCGCCGTTTGGAGGGACTCATCAAACGTAATGAGACTCGAGGTGTCTTCTCCGTCGGACAAAACAACAATGGCCTGGCGGCGAATATCGTTCGAAGACCCCCGATTTTTCTTGAACTCATTCACCGCGACGTAGATGGCGTTATATAAAGAAGTCGATCCTCCGGCAGAAATCAGCTCGATGGACTTTTCGAGTTTGTCTTTGTCGTTCGTAAATGTTTGGAATATTCTGATTCTCGCGTCACATCCCAAAATTTCGGCGGAGTCCTGCGGTCGTAAATTGCGAATGAAGCCGATGGCGGCCTCTTTCGCCATCTGCATTTTATCTGTCATGCTCGCGCTCGTATCTATGATAAGCGCGATTTCGATCGGCACGTCGCTTTGCGTGAAAAACGCAATGTCTTGTCCGATGCCGTTTTCGTAGACAACAAAATCTTTCTCGGCGAGTCCCCGCACAAAACGCGGCTTGTCTCCTCTCGCGCTGCCGTCTATCACGGTTACGTTTAAAACCACCAAATCGACACTAGATTTGAAGGGCTGCTGCGCCAGGATCGGGCCTGGAAAGAACGCGGATAGAAACAAGGCGACAAGCAGGATCAATCCCCTCATACAACCCCCCGTTGAATACTTAAGATAGCTACTTTATAGTATAAACCCTCTCTCAAATTACGCAAACGTAAAACTTAACCGCGGGACTTAAGAAGCTTCCTTATCGTGTCGTAAATCACCGGCAGTTCAAGGTAATCTATCAGTATCGCGATCCACGCCAGCCACAACGGCAAAACAGCTCCGCCGCCCCTCAAAATCTCCAGCACAAACTCGTCTGTTATCCAAAACAAGTGAAGCCACTGGGAATTGAGAAGAACGAGAAATAATATATTTCTTTTTACGTCTTTACCTTTCCGCAGTTCGTTTATATACACCAGCGACACGGTAATGATTGCCGGCATCTCCGCATAATCAACGGCAATAATCGCGTATTGCAATACTCCCGTTATGTGGAAAAGCGCGACTGAAAATAATCGCGCGGTGACGACGTCGAGAGTGAGCCAGAACAAATGTATCAACTGCCACACAAAAATACCGGCGGCAATCCCGATATTGAGACGCAAGTTGCCTTCGTACCATCTCCAAAACCAATTTATGTATTTTTTCATCTCCTCGTTATTATTGCGCCCCGCAGTAAAATTTGGGTTTGATTTTGTGGGTGTGGATGGAATCGAACCATCGACCTCTGTCTTATCAGGACAGCGTTCTACCACTGAACTACACACCCAAAAACTTTGCTTCCGTTCCTTACTAGAACCCATCTCAAAATACCACGAAGTCGCGTTTTCAGCTATTTTCTCCGATCCGCAAGGCTTGGCGAGAGAGCCGTGCTTTATGCACCGCGACCGAGCCGTAACGCAGCGGGCGGAGAAAATAGCGAAAACCCTTCGGGATAGGACCAATTTCCACTAGGCCATTGTCGCTTCGGACTCGGAGTACCACAAGGTACACCTTCGTCCTCGCTCCGCGGCCTCGCGGACATTGGCCTCTATCGCGGCTCGCGGTATTTTGAGATGGGTTCTAGAATAAATTGATTGAAAAAAGAAAGCTCCGGGTCGAAAGCCCGGAGCAGTTGCCCTTTCTATTCCTCGCGGTTTTCAAGATTGAGTCCGAATTTCTCAAGCTGTTCGCGCAATTTGAGGATGCCGAGGAACATGACGCTTGACATGCCGGCATCGAACGCGCCGCGGCAGTTCGCTTCCAGGTCATCTATCAGCAGACACCGCTCTCTCTTGGCGCCCTCGGTTCGCAAAATCAATTCCCAAATCGCCGGTTCCGGCTTTCTCATCCCAAGCTCGAAAGAAAGAAAAACCCTTCGACAACTCGAGAAAACTCCTGGCCAGCGCTTTAACAGGAACTCGTAGTGAAGCTCGTTCAGGTTCGACAATAGCCAAATCTCCACTTGGTTATTGATTTTCACGTCTCCCAAAAGCAAGTCGTACACTTCTCGGTTCAAGCTGAAGATGTCGCAGAAATCATCGACCCATTGCCGAAAATCCCCGCGGTATCCGAGTTTCTCTTGAACGATCTCGAAAAATCTCTCCCTTGGAGTATGCCCTCGCTCGTACTCGAAAAACTCTTCATCGGCGGTAAAAAACCTTTTGATCTCTTCGGCCGAAACGGCGCACTTGGCAAAAAAAGCGGTTTGATCCGGAGGAGTTACGTTCACGAGAACATTCCCCATATCGCAGATAATCACCCGTGGCGCAGGAAGACCCTGGATCATTCGCCACCTCTTTTGTTGAGAAAAAAGCGCGCTTGCAAGGCGTCTTTGGCTAAAAAGATAATACCAAAAAACCGAGAAAAAGCAACTCCCTAATTTATCAATTCTCTCCTCATAAGTTTTGTGCGCGATGCAGGGATCGGACCTGCGGCCTCTTGCGTGCTTGCCCCGTCAACTTTGGAGGCGTGTATGTTCCAATTAAAAACCGTGCGCGTGCGTGGAATCGGACCACGGGCCTCGTCGATGTCAACGACGCGCTCTAACCACTGAGCTACACGCGCTTGCATCGATTCCTAAAATAATACGCCTCCGAAGGTGCGGGGTCAACAAGCGCCCTGCCTGCCGGCAGGCAGACCTGCCTGCCGGCAGGCAGGTCTGCCACTGAGCTAATCGCGCATTCACTCACTTCCCCCGGCAGATAAAGCATTATCGGTTGCGAACCTATTGAATCAATCCTTTCAAGTCTAACCTCTTCGCTCCTTCCAAATCAAATCCCGCGCCTGCTTGGCCATTTCTGGTCCCGGATCCGATCGCGGTACCGAGATTTGTCATAATCATTCGCATCCCCCACGCGAAATACCCGATCAAGATTGTCAGAAACAAGATCGTAATGCCGGCAAAAACAAATTCGGGGCGTTTTTTAAAAAGGTCTTTCATTTTTTATTGGAAGAATACTCTGCCGTTTGCCGAAAGCCGGTATCCGGACTCGTTCTTCGTAATATCGAAATTATCTATCTCCGCGAGAAATCGCGGCGACTGAAACTCCACATCTTTCAAAAAATCCGTGAGGTTTTGCAACCCCCCTTGCAGATCAAGCGAGAATGGAATATATCCCGGCGAATTTTCCCGCGGAGCAACCTGGTTGCCGTGAAAAGAAAACTTGATCCCTGTTTGTCTTACTCGCGCAAGCCCGTCAAGCCAGCGCGGGAACTCGAGGAGCTGATCTTGAGCAACAAGAAGCCAATTCATCGCATGGAGATACGCATCAGCTTGCGGCGCGTCTTTTTTCAACGCGGCGAGCGTCCCGATGGCGCTGACGCGCTGGTTGATCAGCAGCCGACGAGCAACGATTTTTTCCGCTTCGGAAGACAGCTCCTGTGAAAAGAAATACAATATCCCCGCGAACACAACCATGCTCCCGATGATAATCGAAAAATTGACGGTCAGTTCTCGCCTAAAATAATCTGGTCCCATCTTTACTATTGTAGCAAATAACACCCATTTGTATCATAATCCCGGTATGGGCTATTCTTACAAAATGAATCCTGGAGTAGTATTTTACAACGCCATCAACCTGCTCAATCAGGGAGATTACCGAAAAAACGCGAAAATCAAAGATCGGTTCGGGGATTGGGAAAAAGCATGGAACGCCCTCGGTGGCGGCACGGGCATTGAAGTTGAGCGGGAATGGAAAAAACTCGAAAAAGGAGGAGTACGATTACTGATCCAAGAAGATGCGGCGTATCCAAAACTGCTTCGAGAAATACCTCAATCACCGTTCGGAATATATGTCCTCGGAACCATACCGGATGATTCCTTGCCGCCGGTAGCGATCGTCGGCACGAGAAAAGCGACGTATGACGGCAAGGCCCTGGCAAAACAGTTCGCCTCGGAACTCGCAAGAAACGGTTTTGCGATCGTAAGCGGTTTGGCTTTGGGCCTTGATGCCGCGGCGCACGAAGGATGCCTCAATGGTGGAGGAAAAGCGGTCGCCGTTCTCGCAAACGGACTCGACCAAATTTGCCCCAGAACAAATGAGCGATTGGCTAAAAAAATCATCGAGTCGGGCGGCGCGGTGATTTCTGAATATCCGCTCGGCTCGGAAGTATTCCAATATCGATTCCTGGAACGCAACAGAATTGTGAGCGGCCTCTCGCGCGGCACGCTCGTCATTGAAGCGCCTAAACATTCCGGATCGCTCGTCACCGCCCGTCTGGCGCTGGAACAAAATCGGGAAGTGTTCGTCGTCCCCGGGCCGGTCAACCATCCGAATTTCTACGGCTCGAACCAGCTTATCCGCGCCGGCGCCGAGCTTGTCACCAAATCAGAAGAAATCCTGCAGGCATTCGGCATCGAAACCGCTTCGACGAAAGGCAGTTTGGCGCACCTCGAAACCGAAGAAGAAAAGCGGGTTTTTGCGGCGCTCGCGAAGATCGGCGCGCCGGCCGATGTTGACAAACTCACGGAATTGACTAATCTCAATACTTCGGACATAAACAAGGCCCTCACATTCCTTATAATGAAAGATGTCGTGAGAGAAACGGCCCAGGGCTACGCAACCAATGCGCAATCAGTATGAAAAATAACGCGAAAGATGTTTATTATGTCGCGGTCAAAGTTTTCTTAAGAAAAGGGGGCAAACTCTTTATTTTTGAAGATAGTTTTAAACATTGGGACATACCGGGCGGGAGAATCTTACCCAACGAATTTAATACTCCATTAGAGAAAATCTTGCAAAGAAAAGTAAAGGAGGAACTCGGTTCTCGTATTAAATACGACCTTGGAAAACCCGTGGTTTTTATGAGGCACGAAAGAAAGGAAAGAATGCCAGGCGGACGCAAAAAGGCGAGAATTTTTGCCGTCGGCTATCGGGCAAAATATATTGGCGGCACTATCCGGCTTTCCAAAAGACACTCTCGGTATTTGTGGATTTCCGTGAAAAACTTCAAACCGGAAAAGTACTTTTCGGGCGGTTGGCTCGAAGGGGTCCAAAAATACTTAAAAATAGCAAAGAAATGAAATTAGTAATCGTAGAATCCCCCACCAAGGCCAAGACAATCGGCAAGTTCCTTGGAAAAAACTTTGAAGTCGAATCGTCTTACGGCCACGTTCGCGACCTGCCAAAAAGCAAGTTCGGCATAGATGTCGAACACGATTTTGCGCCGACGTATACGATTCCCGTGAAGGCGAAGGACGTCATCAAGAACTTGCAAAACAGAATGGAGAAGGCCGAGGGGGTTATCCTCGCAACCGATGAGGACCGGGAAGGAGAAGCAATCGCCTGGCACCTTGTTCAAGCCCTTGGCTTGAACGGCAAAGAGCAAAGAGCAAAGAGCAAAAGGTCCGCCCCTTTGCCATCGGCTATCGGCCCTTTGCCGATTGAGCGCATCGCCTTCCATGAAATCACAAAACCCGCTATCGAGGAGGCCCTTAAAAACCCGCGGGAGATCGACATGAACCTTGTTGATGCCCAACAAGCGCGAAGAGTGCTCGACAGAATGGTGGGTTACGAGCTCTCTCCTTTCTTGTGGAGAAAAATTCGCTATGGATTATCTGCCGGCCGCGTTCAGTCCGTTGCCGTGCGGCTCATCGTAGAACGCGAGCGGGAAATCCAAAAGTTCAAGAGTGAAGAATATTGGTCCGTCGAAGCGGACTTTGCGAAAGGAGTGAAAGGTAATCCGTTCCGGACGCGGCTCGTGGCGCTCGACGGAAAATCTCTCGGCAAAATGGATATCAAAGACGGCGACTCGGCCGACAAGATCGTATCCCGTCTCAAAAACAAAAAATATGCCGTCCAATCGGTCACTGTCAAAGACGTACTTCGCAACCCGGCGCCGCCGTTCACCACCTCTACTCTCCAGCAGGAAGCGGCGAGAAAATTAGGATTCTCGGCGAAGCAGACCATGGTGATCGCGCAACAACTTTATGAAAACGGCCACATAACGTATATGAGAACAGACAGCGTTTCCCTCGCCTCGTCCGCGCTCGCCCAAGCAAAAAGCGTCATCGCGGACGAATTCGGCGCGCAATACGCGCTCGACGTTCCTCGCGTCTATACCGCCAAATCCAAAGGCGCGCAGGAAGCGCACGAAGCCATCCGACCGACGGACCTTTCGCGCCGCGGTGACCTTTTTCAAGACCGTGGACAAAATCGACTTTATGGCCTCATCTGGAAACGGACGCTCGCCTCGCAGATGCGATCCGCGGAGATGGAACAGACGGCGGTCGACGTCATCGCCGACGACAAGAGCGGAACGTTTCGGGCGAACGGCCAAAGAGTTGTCTTCGATGGCTTTATAAGAGTGTACACCGAAGGCCGCGACGATCAGCCGGCTGGCGGAGCCGACGAGGACTACCAAGCATCTCTCCCTAAGCTTGCCGAGGGAGACGCGCTCACGATAAAAAAAATCGATCCTCTCCGACACTTCACGGAGCCCCTGCCGAGATACACGGACGCGACGCTCATTAAAGTACTCGAGGCGGAAGGCATCGGCCGCCCTTCGACCTATGCCCCGACACTCTCCACTATCCAAGCGCGGGAATACGTTGAGAAGATTGAAAAAAAGTATCACCCCACAGAAATCGGCATGGTGGTAAACGATCTCCTGGTAGAGCACTTCCCCGAAATCGTGGACATCAAGTTCACTTCTCACGTCGAAGAAGAGTTCGATTCGATAGCCGAAGGAAAAATAAAGTGGACGGAGGTGATGCGCGAATTTTACACTCCGTTCAAAAAACATCTTGCCGAAAAAGAAGAAAGTGTGTTGAAACACACTGAAGTTTCCGACACTCCCTGCCCCCATTGCGGCAAGCCGATGATCATGAAGTTTGGCCGGATGGGGAAGTTTTTGGTCTGTCCCGATCCCGAAAGCAAAGTAACACTGCCGATGCCCGAAGAAGCGGCAAAAATCAAAGAACTTCAGGAAAAAACAAAAGATGAACGATGCCCGCTGTGTGGAAAACCGATGGATGTGAAACGAGGACGATTTGGATTCTTTTTGGGATGCAGCGATTACCCGAAATGCAAAGGCGTTTCGAGAATCTGGAACAAAACCGGCTTCAAGTGTCCTAACTGCAAAGAGCAAAGAGCAAAGAGCAAAGAGCCCGATGCAAAAGACGATAAGCAGTTAGCGATAAGCGATAAGCAGTTAATCGGCGACATCGTCGAGAAAAAATCCCGCGGGCGGGGCAAGCCGTTCTGGGCCTGCACCAGATTCCCGGACTGCGCCTTCGTGATGAACAAGCGGCCCGAGAATGAGGATGAACTCAACGCCGCATATAAAGAATGGAGAGCGAAGCCCTCGCCTCGCTTAAGCTCCAGCGAAGCGGGCCGCACCGAAGACAAAAAGTCTTCTGGTGCCGGGGAGAATCCCCCGAAACCAAAAAGATGAACGAACTCGTACTTTTCGCCAAACCGTGGTGGGTAAATCTCCTTTTTGCCGTTCCCTTTGTCGCGTACGCTTTATGGCGAAAGGAAGGACTCGGCATATCAATATGGACGCTCACCTTTGCCGGTTTGTTCGGAATCGCTTTCGGATTCGTGGAAGCATCGGTTGTGGTATATCTCCGCGCGGCGGTAGGACTCCTTCCCGGATACGGCGGCACGCTTTCCGATGTGGCCCGGCTTTCTGCCGGCATCTACCAGCAATCCCAAATTCTCGGCGAACTGCCCAGGAGCTTGCTGGTGCTGGAATTCTTTCGGGAAGCCGCCACGATGATTATGCTACTTGTCGTTGCTCTTCTCGCGACTGCGTCTTTACGGGAGCGGTGGGCGATATTTCTCTGGACGTTCGCCGCGTGGGACATTTTTTACTACGTCGGCTTGTGGGCAACGGTTCGTTGGCCTTCATCGCTCCTTACCCCCGACGTCCTTTTCTTGATTCCGGTTCCATGGTTTTCACAAGTTTGGTTTCCTCTTTTCGTCAGCATCCTTACTATGGTTGCCGTTGTCGTTGCAAGAAAAAGTTAAGAAAAACTTTAAATTATCACTCGCTTCGCCGACTCGCCTCGCTTCGTTGGCGAAGCGGGAGATTTAGCGATGATAGCCATTCGGGTTTTCCGGACGGTTATTTCGTTTTCTCTTCGTTTTTCTTGACACCTGACACTTGACACCTGACACTTAAATGGATGACCATAGCGGAATTCGTCAAAATAAAACCGAATAGCGTCACCGGAAGAGCATTCGCTTTCGCGGAGAAAGCGCACGCCGGCCAGAAGAGAGAAAACGGCGAGCCGTACTTCAAGCATGTCCTCGCCACCGCGGAAATTTTGAATGAGTGGCACCTGGATGAAGATACTATCGCGGCCGGCCTGCTCCACGACATCGTGGAGGATACGGGCGTGCCGATCGCGCAGATTAAAGAACAATTCGGCGAGGAAGTGGCGTTTTTGGTGGATGGGGTCACCAAGCTCGGCAGGATAAAATATCGCGGCGTGGAAAGCAAAGTCGAGAACATGAGAAAAATGATACTCGCCCTAAGCCACGATCTGCGGGTGGTTTTCATCAAACTCGCCGACCGGCTCCATAACATGAAAACGCTCGCGGCGCTCCCGCCCGTCAAGCAGAAAAGGATCGCGCTCGAAACCGACGAAATTTACGCCCCGCTCGCCTATCGCCTGGGTATGCAAAATTTGAGCGGAGAACTGCACGACCTCGCCTTCCCTTATCTCTATCACAAAGAAGACAAATGGCTCGAAAAAATCGCCGTGGAACTCTACGAAAACAGGTACCGATATCTGGAGCACATAAAACCCGCGCTCGAAGAAACCCTGCATCAGCACAAATTGAAACCGATTCAGATAGACTTCCGGGCCAAACGCCGGTCGAGCTTATACCACAAACTTCTGCGGCACAATATGGATATGGAAAAGATATACGACATCGTGGCCATGAGGATTATTGTGGAAACGATTCCCGAGTGCTACGCCGTGCTCGGCATCATTCACGAAAAGTGGCCGCCGCTCCCGGGACGCATCAAGGACTACATTGCCATGCCCAAGCCGAATAATTACCGAAGTTTGCACACCACGGTCATCGGCCCCGAAGGCAAGATGGTCGAGTTCCAGATACGGACCAAATCGATGCACGAGGAAAACGAGCATGGCGTCGCGGCTCATTGGATATATGAACAATCGAAAAAGGGCGTCGCGGCCGGCGGCGCGGCAAAAAAGATGGCCGAAGAACTGCGCTGGGTGCAACAGCTCAAAAACTGGCAGGAAAAGTTCCGGAGCAAGGATTACGAACCCGATGAATTCATGCAAGCGATGAAAATTGATTTTTTCAAGGACAGGATTTTCGCGATCACCCCGAAGGGAGACGTCATTGACTTGCCGGTCGGATCGACGCCGGTCGATTTTGCGTACCAAATCCACAGCGAAGTCGGCGACTCGTGTGTCGGCGCCAAAGTGAACAACACCCTCGTCCCCCTGGATCACGAGCTTCATTCCGGCGAACTCGTCGAAATCATCACGCAAAAAAATAAAAAGCCGGCCGAGGACTGGCTGAAATTCGTGAAAACCGCGCTCGCGCGGGATCACATCAAAAACGCGTTGCGCAATCGGGGAGATTTCGCGAGGCGCGCCAACCTGCCAACCAAAACCGAACTGAAGATCACCGTCGAGGACCGCGTCGGTTTGATCAAAGACATATCAGCCGCTATTGCCCAATCGCACATAAAAATTCTAAGCTTCCATGCCCCCCATCAGCCCGGGAAATTTTTGATAAACAAAGTGGAGGTTGATACTACCGATAAGAAGACCCTGCAAAAACTCATTGTCAAACTAAAAAAAGTAAAAGGCGTGCGGGAGGTGAGCTATAAGCTTGTTTGATCGCCGCCGCCGATTTTGCGTAAAATACTCTCCAGTTCTTCTTCCGAGTAGAACGTAATGGTAATCTTTCCTCCGCCAGCCGGCGGATCTCCTTTTTTCTCGATTTTCACCGGCGTGCCGAGTTCGGAACTCAATTTTTCTTCCGCCATTTTGAACTCGGGAGGAAGTTCTCTTGTGGTGAGCGGCGCCGAACCAATATGTGTCTCTTTGGGCGACTCGGCCGCGGCCGGCGTCCCGGAGGCGGCGTTTTCGCTGCGTATTCTCTCTTTCACCTCTCTCGTGGTCAGCCCCTTCATCATAATTTCATCGAACAACCTTCTCTGATTCCCGGGGTTCGCAACCGACAGCAAAAACCTGCCATGGCTTTCCGTAATGTATCCTTTCTCAAGCGCTTCTTGAACGTAAGGCGGGAGATCGAGAAGTCGCATCGTATTCGCCACCGATTCTCTGCTTTTCCCAAGCTTTGAGGCGATTTCTCTTTGCGTTAACCTGAATTCTTCTTGGAGTTGCTGGAAGGCGCGGGCTGATTCGATCGGATTCAAGTTCTCGCGCTGGATGTTTTCTACGATCGCGAGTTCGAGTTTTTCGCGCTCCCGATCGACTCCCTTGATGATCGCCGGCACCACTTCGAGTCCCAGCATCTTCGCGGCCATCAGCCGGCGCTCTCCGGCAATCAGTTCGTAGCTCACCTCAACGCCGTTCGGCGTCTCTTTTTCGCGGCGCGTAATCACAAGCGGCTGTAAAAAGCCGAATTCGCGGATAGAATTCGCGAGTTCCCGTATTCCGGCTTCATCGAAGTTTCGGCGAGGCTGATTCGGATTCGGTGAAATTTTAGCGACCTCGATATGAAAAACAAAATCGTGCGGTTTGAGATCATCCGCATTACTTTTTACAGCGTCCTCCGGTATTGTCCTTGGCGCCGCGGGTTGCCCGACGCCGTCATCTCCTTGCGACGGAGGTATTAATGACTCGAGGCCTTTGCCTAACATGAATAAAGTGTGATACCAATATACGAATGCATGCTAATGATACAAATAATACGAATTAGTATCCATTAGTATCATTCGCACGAATTAGTATATTAGTATTTCGCTTACTAAAGGTTTATATTAAAATCCCCGAAGTCGGCGCTCGCAACTGTCGCCTGCGGCGTCTGCGGTTCTTTTTCTTGTCTGATAACTTCGTCCGCAAGACGCTGATACGCGAGCGCTCCCGGAGAATCCGGCCGGTAAAGTATGACGGGTTTGGAAAAACTGGGCGCCTCGGCCAACGCGATACTTCTGGGAATTTCCGTTTCAAAAACATGATAAGGGAAATGCCTGCGTACGTTTTTAGCGATTTCCCGGCTCAAGTGCTCTCTCTTATCGTGCATGGTGACCACCGCGCCTGCAACCTTGAGCGGATGCTTCAGGTTATTCCTCACAAGATTGATGGTCTCGAGCAGCTGCCCCAGGCCCTCTAAGCTGTAATATTCCGCCTGCACCGGAATCAGCACTTCGTCGCTCGCGATAAGACCATTCACCGTGAGCAAGCTCAAACTCGGCGGCAAGTCGATGAGAATATAATCGTACGTGTGGCGGATGTTGTTCAAAAACTTGCGGAGGAAATATTCCCGGCCGATGACGTTCACGAGTTCGATGAGGGCCCCGGCCAAATGCGGCGCCGCCGGAACGTAACTGAAGTTATAAATCGCGGTGGGCCGCACTGCGTGCTCCGGATCGACCTGGCCCATAATTCCGTGGTAAACCGTCGGGTGCCCGGCCTTATGATCGTGGCCCAAAGCGGAACTCGCGTTCGCCTGCGGATCGAAATCCAAAAGCAGCGCGCGCCTGCCCATATAGGCGAGATAAGCGCCGAGGTTCACTGCGGTCGTGGTTTTCCCGACTCCGCCTTTGGCATTACAAATTGCGATTACTCTTGCCATCGAATTGATTTTAGCAAAAACCCATATATAATCAACCAATATAAGAAAGATGGCCCGGGTGGCGGAATGGCAGACGCGCACGACTCAAAATCGTGTGAGGAAACTCATGAGAGTTCGACTCTCTCCCCGGGCACTTGACGTTTCTACGTGAAAAGATATCCTACATATAAACATATAAATGGCTAAACATAAAAAATCGAAAAGGCAGCCCAACTTGCATCAGGAATTACGCCACCTCGGCGTGATGATTGAACACGTCGACGATAAAGTTTCCTTAGTCGCCGAGCAGTACGGCGACATAAAAAAGACTTTGAGCGCCCATACTGAAACCTTGAACACTCATACTGAAATGATGGGCAAGTTGACCATTGACGTGGAAATAGTCAAAGAGGATATTGAATTTATCAAAGCCGGTTTCAAGAGAAAAGTTGACGTGGATGAGTTCGCGGCTTTGGAACGGAGAGTTTTGCTTCTCGAAAAGCGAAGATAAAAACATTCGCCTCGCTGAAGCTCCGGCGAAGCGGGCCTAAATGGCTTGTGGCGCGGTGAAAAGGAATTTGCCGTAGGACCCGAAGTTCACTAAAATCCCACAAAGGCGCCCCATATTCTTTACACTAAAATTCTAGATTCTAGCCACTAGATTCTGGATTCTAATGTATGACCCCCATCGGACATGCCGCGGCAGGATACGCAGTAACCTATGCCGCGCTCGAAATCGCAAACAAGCCGCTTCCGGATCAGCAGATTACCTCGCTGATTTTTTGGGGAATATTTTGGGCCGTCATCGTAGATTGGGATCAGGTCATCACACTCGTTGTGGGCAAATCGCTCCGGCTCCGCGTGAACAAATTCAACCATCGCCGGAGCCCGTCTCACGCGCCGCTCGTGTGGCTTGCGCTCTGCGGCATCGCGTATCTTTTCGCGAACTCACCATACGGCCACACCTTCACGTTTGTTATGCTTCTTGGTTCGATGAGCCATATGCTATTGGATTCCATCGAGTACGGAATCATGTGGCGCTGGCCCTTCGGCAAAAAACTCTACGCGCTCGAACCGGGGCTGGTGTTGGACTTTCCCCAAGACGGGTCGCTTGTCGGGTTCTATTGGAATATGACAAAGGCGTACGCGAAAACCAAGACGTCTTACGCGGAGATGTTTATGGTGATATTCGCGCTCGTCTTTTTCGCTTTCGTTTCGTTCTAAAATCCCCATTTGACGAAAAGCCCCTTATCCCCTAAACTATTACAAAAATGCTTGCTATCAAACTGCAAAGGATAGGCAAAAAACACCAGCCGCATTTCCGAATCGTGGTGGCCGAAAAACGGTCCCGGCTTATCGCGCCGCCGGTTGAGGACGTGGGCTCCTACAACCCCTTCACGAAAGCCGTGAGCGCGGAGAAAGAGAGAGTCGCGTACTGGATAAAATCGGGAGCCAAGCCCACGCCAACGGTGTGGAATCTCTTGGTAAAAGCGGGCGCCGTGAGCGGCCCGAAAATCGCGATCAAAATAAATAAACCGGAAAAGGTTGAAGCGCCTGCCGCAACCGCAGCGACTCCCGAAACGGTTGCTCCGACAGCCGAAGTTTCGGGGACCCCGACCACGGAAACAGCCGCGCCAACCGAAAAACCAGCAACCGAGTAATCGCTTGACAAGGTTTTGAAATGGGATTATAATTACTCGGTAATAATCCAGAAGGAAGCTCGTTGACTTCGTTGAGGAGAAATCCTCATAATGTGTGGGGTGTGAGGGACAATAAGCGCTGTCCTTGATAAAAATCGCGCGTCCCCCGTGACCAAAGGCCACGGTTGCGGTGCTTGGGTGAACGGCGGTGCTGTCACAAGCCCGGACTCTTAATCCGGAAACTCTGGCAGAACTTCGATCGGCAACACCCGGCAATGGAGGTTAGTCCTCCCATCCCCCACTCACTTCAGGCGATGCCTAGATTCATTCTCGGCATCGCCTCCTCAACGAAGTCAATGGACCGAAAGAAAAGAAAGGTCGAAGGGAGACCCTATCTCAAAAATAAGCACTTGAAGCACTATGATGATTATTTTTGAGATGGGGTCTGAATCAGAAAAAGATTATGTCCAGCAAAGCAACAGCGACGGATCAGGAATTTCTTGAATACCTGATTAAATCCCTCGTTGATCATCCGGATGACGTGAAAGTCGACCGGAAAGTCGATGAGATGGGAGTGCTGCTTTCCTTAAAAGTACATCCGATGGATATGGGGCAAGTTGTCGGAAGACAAGGAGCCACCGCCAAGTCCATCCGTTCTCTTTTGAGGATCGTAGGCATTAAGAACAATGCCCGCGTCAATCTCAAGATTGAAGAGCCGGAAGGAAGCACCCGAGGCGAACGACCGCCCCGCAGGGAAGAGTACTAAACGAGGTGATAGGTTTTAGCTATTAGCTTTTAGCAGCCGACATTCGCCGCAAAAACCGCTCCGAGAAATCGGCGCGGTTTTTGATTGCAACAGCTTTTTGGGAGGGGTCGTGCTTGACACCTGACACCTGACACCTGACACTTATTAAACAATGCTTTCCTACACCGACCTCACCAAAGGAATAATGTTCGTCATGGACGGCGACCCGTACGAGGTCTTGGAGTCCCATTTTTTGCGGATGCAACAGCGCAAAGCGGTGGTGCAAACGAAGATCCGAAATCTCGTCACCGGAAAAGTGTTGGACCGCAACTTCCAGCAGAGCGATTATTTTGAAGAAACGGAGACAGAAAAAAAGCCGGCCATATTCATCTACGCCCATCGCGACCAATATTGGTTTACCGAAGAACATAATCCCAAAAACAGATTTTCCATACCCGCAGAGACATTGGGCGAACCGAGACAATTTCTGAAACCGAACACAAAAGTGGAGTTGCTGATGTTCGGTGAAAAAATAATCAACGTCAAACTTCCGATCAAAATGGATTTTGAAGTTGCCGAAGCGCCGCCGGCGATACGCGGCAACACCGCCCAGGGCGGAACGAAAGTGGTTACGCTCGAGGGCGGCGCGAAGGTCTCGGCTCCCCTTTTCATAAATCAAGGGGATGTCATACGAATCAACACCGAAACCGGGGATTATGTTGAAAGAATCGATAAACACGCTTGATTTTTGCGGTACTTGAGGCATACTAGAGGGAGTTCTCCGTGTCCGAATAGGAGGAGTGCTTGTTAAAACAACTAAGGGCTTGGGTCGCCTTTTTTTCGTTCTTGCTTCTTCTTCCGCTCGCAGTCGGATACTTTAACAAGGCATATGCCGGCGCGCTCGTGTGGACCATGATTCAGGGAGAAACCGGCATAGGATTGTGGCTGATTCTTGAAGTTCCCGTGTTCACCGCGATCTGCATAGCGATCGCTTGCGACTGCATGCACATCTACTTATGGTTTTGGATTACCGATAAATCCCTCCCCGTCCTCACGCGATTTTGGCCCTCAAAACGCGACGAAGAAGAAGTATCGGAACTGGAAGAAAAGTGGTACTTCCCTTATATCAAGAAAATCCCCTACTACGCCATGCCGCTCTTCGGATTTGTGCCGTATCTCCTGTGGCTCGGACCGGCATCAAGCAAGGCGCTCAAACTCAATAGAATTTTGTGTATCGTGCTGATGGTCGCCGGCAGCGCCCTCAAGATGTACCTGGTCGCACTGGGACTCCAGGAGCTGATTCAACTCGCAAAGTAATCCCCCTTTCCGCCCGGAAACGGGGATTTTTTATTATTCACTCGCAAGAATACCCGCCCGCTTGGACATTCGGCTGAGTTCAGTCGAAGCCCGGGCGGGATGAATTGCGACGCGTGAATAATAAACCCCTCCCCATTTGTGGCAGAGATTGAGCTATTACACAATCAGAGCCGCAAGGCGACTTCGTCTTCAAATAGTACATATGCATAGATTTTACAGCAAATGGGGATGGGTGAATAACCGCAATCCTTAAGCGGTGACACCGCACCGCTCTGCGGTGCGGTTATTCATTTGGACAAACAGCGAATTTCCGTACATACTCTACATTATGGAAAAAATTATCTTAGAAATTAGAGCAGGGGTCGGCGGCGATGAAGCCGCGATCTTCGCCGGCGATCTCGCGAGAATGTACCAGCGCTACGCCGCGAAGCGGGGCTGGTCGTTCGCGGTTCTCGACTCGAATCAAACGTCGCTCAACGGGTACAAAACTTTTGTGGCCGAGGTTGGCGGCGCCGGAATATTGGAGGCGCTTCGGCATGAGTCCGGCGTTCACCGAATCCAGAGGATACCGGACACCGAGAAGTCCGGCCGGGTTCACACCTCAACCGCAACCGTTGCCATTATCCCGGAAGTCGAACCGAAAGAAGTAACTATAAACCCGAATGACCTTGAGGTAACTTTTTCGCGCGCCGGAGGCCCCGGCGGGCAAAACGTCAACAAGATAGAGAGCGCGGTGCGAATTCTCCACAAACCGACCGGCATCGTCGTTTCCTCGCGCGTGGAACGAGCCCAGCACGCGAACCGCGAGCGGGCGATGGCGGTGTTACGAGCGAAACTCTACGACCTCCAAAAAGAAACGGATGCTCGAAAACTCGGCGCAACGCGCAGGGAACAGGTGGGCACCGGCGACCGCTCGGAAAAAATCAGAACCTACAACTTCCCCGACGACCGGATCACCGATCACCGCCTTGGGAAAAAGTTTCATAATATAGTACGAATCTTGGATGGCGACCTCGATCCGATAATCAAAGCATTCAAAGAATAACTCTTAGCTGTTCCTTATACTTTTTTTACGATATCTGCCACTTCTTTGATTTCGTCCCAGATGCCGTCGATGAGATCGTATTGCTTCGCCTCTTCAACCGTCACCCAGGCGTAATCGGTCAAGTCCTTGCAAAGTTTCACTTCTCCGCTTTTGTAGAAAGCCCAGTACGAGAGTGTTACCACCGGATAGCCGTCCGGCCGCACGAAAACCAGATCGCAAAGATACCGCGGCTTCTCGATCTCCAAATCGACTTCTTCGCGAACTTCTTTTCGAAGCACCCACTCCACGACGTTGTACCATTGCGGGTCGTCGCTTCGCTCCTCCTTCAGAACCCTCAGTTCTGAATAATCTCCTACACGGGAGGAACCTTGTACTTTCCTCCCGACCCCTCCTTCGCCGTGGTCGTCATCATGACGACCACGAAAACCCCGTGGCAGGTGCTCATATTCATGGAGCACCAGCTTGCCTCCGGGCACCGTCCATTTATCCGGAAACGCCTTTTCGTGGGCGGCACGTTTGGCGATCAAAAATTTCCCGTTTTTCACGACGATCGCGGTCGGCACTACGAAATGTAAACGCGGGTCAAGATCGGCCATAATAAAAACTAAAGTTTGAGCACGTGGACTACTTGCCGGATTAACGACACCACAACCGCCGGCGGTAATAAACTGTATGACGGGATGCCGTCGTCATCCTCAACGACCCACGGGGACTCGAGAATCTTTACGTTCTTCGTTGCTTGGTCAAGCTCGTAGCCGTACGCCGGAGTAAGTTCGTAATCATCCACGTATTCTTTTGCTTCGGCGGAGGGCACCGCGTTGCGGAGATACACCTTCGGCACGCCTTGGAGCTCGAGCAACTTTCGGAAAATCTGGTCGTCGGTTTCAAGCCGGGCGCGGATGGGCTCGATCCCCAGCTCGTCTCCTTCTTTGGGAACCATACGCGCTTTGTTGCAGGGCGGATTATCGCATATCAGATAGAACTTTCTTGCCGCCTCGTCGTAGCCGGCTCCGCTCGTCGCCAACAGCTTGGTGCTCCTCGGAGTTTTGCAGATCGGGCAGATCACGCGGTACTTGATCCTCTCGTCGAGGACGGTATTCGGCAAACTGATAAAAACGAAAAAGTCCGGGTCATCGCGGTATCCCAAAAGCTCTTTCAAATAGAGCGAATAACCGATCTGATCGAGGCCGCGAGGAAAGCCGTCGATAAAAAGCGCTTGTCGGGGGCGTTTGCTGATTTCAAACTTTAAGAGAGCAAGGATAAGCTCCGTGGGGACTAGGGTCGACTGGCTCCGCCCTTCGATAACCTGCTCAATTTCTTCCAAACTGTGGAACCCCCGATAGTTCTTGCTCAAAAAATCAGAGAGTTCTTTTTTCGTCGCGGGGTCGGCAAGGCCGGAGTGCACGTCGCGCACAATATCCCCCACCGCGACGTGGCCCACGCGATCCGTTCCTAACGCTTCCATAAAAAGTTTCGAATACGTCCCTTTCCCCGAATTCTTTTTACCCAAAAGATAGCCGACAAACGTTTTTCCGCTCGCAAGATACTTTTTGAGCTTTTCGATCTCCGCTCCAACTTTCGACGAAAAATACCTCTGCCGATCGCGAGGATCGTTTAAGTTGAACTTGCGGCCTGATTCTTGTTTAGTTTTTGACAGAGGGAAATCAATTCCTTGCATGGTATTATGGCTCTAATCTCTTTACTCCACGATAGAGATACGTGACCTCGCGGACATTTGCTATATCAAAGAGTTTCATCAGCATCCGCGTAGGGCCGGGCGCAAAACCGCCGTGAGGAGGACACCCGTATCGGAAAAAGTTAAGATATGTTTCGAACGATGCCGGATTGAGTCCCTGCTCCTTAATTTGCTTCTCCAATTGTTCAACCCTGTGCTCTCTCTGGGCGCCACTCGTAATTTCCATGCCGTTCCAGAGCAGGTCAAAACTCTTGGTTACGGTCGGGTCATCATCTTTTCTCATACTGTAAAAGGCGCGGACCTTAGTCGGAAATTCGTGAAGGAATAAAAACTCGTTTCCGGTTTCTTTTCGCACATGTTCCGAGATAGCTCGTTCTTCTTCCGGGCTCATGTCGCCGCCACGCTCGCTCGGAGTGCCCAAACGCCCTAGAATTTCTTTTGCCTCTTTTATGGTTAATCGAGGGAATGGGGTTTTGGGCACGATAACTTCGCGGTTATATGCTTTTTGTATTTCGTCGCCGTACTTTTCTTTTACCGCCGCAAGCATCGCGACAACCATTTTTTCTTCAACGTCCATCAGGTCATGATGCGAAGAAACAAAAGACATTTCGATATCGTACATAGTGAACTCCGTATCATGCCGGGATGTAAATGAAGGATTCGCCCGGAAAACCGGCCCAACCTCGAAAACTTTTTCGAACCCCGCCGCCATGGCCATTTGCTTGTATAACTGCGGCGATTGGGCAAGATGCGCCTTGCGATCAAAATATTTAACCTCGAATAATTCAGCACCGGACTCCGTGGCGGTTGCCGTCAATTTTGGCGAATGAATTTCGATAAATCCGTTTTCAATAAAAAAGTTTCTAAACGCCTGCTCCATTGTCGTCCACACTTTGAAAATCAAGGCTTTCTCCGGTTTTCGCAAATCAATCCACCTCCAATCCAAACGGATCTGTTGATCGGTTTCTTCGGCTCCTTTTTCGACAACAGGGATCGGCAATTCGGGGTTCGCGCGAGATAAAATTTCTACGCTTTCTGCAGCAACTTCGAACCCGCCTGGAGCTTGAGCCTCTTCTTTAGCTAACCCCTCAATTTTGACAACAGATTCCAAACTTACGAACTTCGCGACATTCATTGCCTCCGCGCTGTTTTTCGTGATCACCACCTGAACGGTGCCGGACACGTCGCGCACGATGAAAAACTTAATACTCCCCTGGTCACGGACGGTCTGCACAAAACCCTCGATCGTTATTTTCTCTCCAATTTTTTCTTTGATTTTGCCGATATAAGTTCTGTCCATATTTTGTTGAAACTCTCAATAAATCATTGAAAATTTCGAGTTGTAAAATTGGAAATTGTTGATTATGCTATAATCAACATTATAAACCAATGCTTTCATTCGAACAAATGGTTTTGCGGCTGGTGGTCTCTCTTGCTTTGGGCGCGTTAATAGGCCTTGAAAGAGAGCTTTTGGGCAAAGATGCCGGCATAAGAACGTCCATGCTTGTTTCCGGCGGCGCCGGCTTGTTCGCAATGATCTCTCTGGTTATGCCGGAGGTGTTCAATTTAGACCCCGAAAACCTGAATACTATCTCGGACAGGGTTGTTTCCAACATCGTGGTCGGTGTTGGATTTCTCGGCGGCGGCATTATCCTTAAGTCCGGCGAACACGTACGCGGCCTTACAACGGCTGCGGTTGTGTGGGCCACAGCGGCCATAGGTACGCTCGTTGGTCTTGGTCTTATCAAATTTGCCTTCACTACGGCGTTAATCATAACAGGATTGCTCTATTTCTTAAGGAAAGTCGGGTTATATGAAATAATCCGGCCCGGCAAGAAAGTGGAATCTGGAGATGACAATCATGTTGACTAAGAAAATCCCTCCGACCGCAGTCGGAGGGATTTTTCATTCGTTGGCAATTCGTAAGCCGGATTCTGTGGAGTATTCGCTAATTACGAATCTACACGAATATACGAATTCGTATATTCGTAAGTAATTCGGGATTCGGGAACACTCTGACGATCATTTATCTGGGCCATCGATTACTCTTTGGCTCAATGCGGCACAAACCGATGCGTAACATCGGAGTACGGCCTTACACCCTGTAAGGATTTAGCCGTTTCACTCCTGCTTTTTTATCCCTATGGCAGGACTAGACCAACGAGCTTAGGATTGGGTCCCCGCGTAAAGCTTTCGCCACGCGGCGTCTCTGCTCGCACCTCTATCCTTGCGGACGACGGCTGTTAGCCGCTACGCTTGCGCGCGCAGCGCGCAGCAAATAGCTTAGAGCCAAGAGCAAAGAGTTCGGTTAAACCGACTGCCCTTTGCGATTTGCCCTTTGCCCCGTGCTGCGTGCCACGCACGCCGGTGTCCGGACTTTCCTCCCCTGCGCGCGCAGCGCGCAAGAAACAAGAAATGAGAACGGGCTTCTCCCTTGAGATATTAGGTCGTTCCTAATTTCTCATATCTCATACCTCATTTTCTGCGTGCTACGCACGCAAGAGCGATCGCCTGAATTACCAACTGTTTGTATTATAAACTATTGTTTTGAGCTTGACAAGTGTTTGGAATTTTGTTATACTTTCAATAGTATCAACAATACGGAGGTGCGTCATGCAAGAGCTAACCATTGCTCTCGGTCTAACGGCGGCGCTCTTGCACGGCGTCGCTTACGTTCTGTACAACGTGCAGACCAAAATGGGGAAATCCAGCCCCAACGCTGCGAGTTGGAGTGTCTGGGCGTTTCTCGCCACTCTCAATGCTCTCTCATATCGTGAGATGAGCGGCGACATGGTGGTGGCGCTCCAGTTCTTCACCGGCTCGGTTGCGTGCATTCTCACATTCCTCTACGTGCTCACCATCGGGAAGTTCTCGAAGTTGAAGCCGAAGGAGTGGGGACTGTTCGCCCTTGGCCTACTCGCAACGCTGGTGTGGTGGAAATTCCGGAGCGCAACCGGAGCCAACATGATCGTTCTCGTCGCCTTTCTCATCTCGTTCATTCCAACTTTCGAGGGAGTATGGCGAGACCCATTCAAGGAGACGCCTCGGTCGTGGGCGCTCTGGACACTAGCACTCCTCGTTACGACGACGAACGTCGTTCTGCGAGACGACAAGCTCATCGCGCTCGTCACACCCATCGTGCTCATCATCGCGCACGGCAGTATCGCAGTCCTCTCGACACAATCGAGGAAAGCGCGGTTCCGCCAAGCCGCGTAGAGTCGGCCACGTCGCCCGCCACGTCTCATAACGTGGCGGCTTAATTTTCAAGCGTGCTCGTCCAAAACCTTATTCACCATCCTGTCCGCTTTCTTGTTTTCTTCGCGCGGCACGTGAACAAACGAAACTTTCTTGAAATCGAGTTTTAGATTCCAAACTTTTACGAAAAGCGGCTGAAGTTCCGGCTCCAGAATTTTATATTTCCCGTTGAGCTGTTTCGCCACGAGTTCGGAGTCCATCCGCGCCTCTATCTCCGCTTCCTTTGATTTCGCTTTTCCGACAAGCTGTTTTACTTTTTTCAACGCGAAAATCAGCGCCTCGTACTCCGCCTGATTGTTGGTGCGCTCTCCAAGATACTCACCATACTCGCGTCCATTTATCACCACGCCGATCGCCGCCGGCCCGGGGTTTCCCCTTGCGCCGCCGTCGGTATAAACGACTACTTTCCCGGCCGCAAACAAGTTTTTCTTTGTCATTTTTTTATCGGCTTCCAAGGAAGCGAAACGTTTGATGACCACTCGAACCCCGCCGCGGCCTTATGTCCGCCGCCTCCGCCATATTTTTTGGCAATAGCGCCGACATTAATACTGCCATTCGAACGCAAAGATACTTTGATTTTTCCGCTTTCTTTTCTCCAAACGATCGCCAACGAGTGTGATTTTCTGGCTAGAATATGTCCCAGATCAGAAGCAAACCGATGAGGAGCATTCACCGCGAACACCTTGTGATTCGCAAATTTCACAAGTTCGGCGCCCGGTAGCAACTCTTCGATAATCGAGCGTTCGTATCTCAAAATCAACTTTCCATATTCGGCGTATTTTTTACTTTTCGCGGGTGTTTCCAATTCTCTCGCAAGACGACTCCACTCCATAAAATCGAAGTCGGTTAAGTCAATGGTGGAAGTTAAAATCTCTCTTGAGCGTGGGATTTTCCACTTCCACAAATCCCCGTCTTCGATATATCGTAAAAGCATCGGGGTTTTTCTGCCAGGATGGAAATAATTCCACGCAAGCACGGCGCCAGAATTGCGCAAAGAGAAAGAATACTCTTTCGTTAACCTCGCCGCCTTTTGCGCCGTAATGTGATGATCTATAGCCGTAACACGCTTATTATCCCGTAACAACTTTTTCACCAAATCCGGCTCGTAGGTGTAATCAATGAGATAGACCTCTTTATTCTTGATCTCTCGGGGCAACACAAATCGATCGTGCGCGGGAAGATACACCGCTTTATTTCCAAACTTTTTCCATGCAGCCCAAGCGCCACCAAATCCATCTCTACAGCCCCCGTGATAGATAATGACGATCTTCTTATCTTTTGCCATATTTAAGAGCTTCGATCCCGGGCAATTTTTTTCCGGCGAGAAAATCGAGCATCGCTCCGCCGCCGGTTGAAATGAAGCTGAACTTTGTATCAAGTTTGTGTTTTTTGAGGAACATTACGGTTTCGCCTCCGCCCGCAATGGTAAATGCTTTGCGATTTTTTACGATCGCCCGTGCCAACGCCAGCGTCCCTTTGTCATATGGCTTTTTTTCCATAAGGCCCATCGGCCCGTTCCAAAATATGGTTCTCGCATTTTTTATTTTTTCCTCAAAAACCTTGATGGTCTTTTCGCCTATGTCGAGAATCGCGCCGTCTTTCCACTTAAAATCCGCGGGCAGGCACAGATTGGGGTAATTCAAAATTGCCTTCAAGTTTTTCAGGTCTTTTCTATCCCTGTCTCTCAGCGATTTTTTCACATCCATACCTTTCAGAAAAAAAATGGTGTTTGCCGGCGCTCCCCCCAAAATGAACAAATCAACTTTTCCCTTCAGATTTTTAATGATGCCGAGCTTGTCCGACGCCTTGCTTCCCCCAAGAATCAAGACCAGCGGCTGTTTTGGTTTTGCGAGAATATGCGTCAGGGACTTCAGCTCTGCCTCCAGTTCCAATCCAGCATAGCTTGGCAAAAACTTTTCTATTTTGGCTACGGAATCGCTGCTTCTGTGAGATACGGCGAAGGCGTCGTTCACGTAATAGTCGACAAGTTGGGCGAGTTGTTTTGCAAGCTCCGGTTTCTTCGTGGACTCACTTTTCAAAAATCTGATATTTTCCAAAACAAAAATAGATTTCTCTCTGGCCCGAGAAATAACGTCGTCAATTCTCTTGAAATTAAAACGCGGAATAAAATTGACTTTCTTGCGCAGCAGCCGCTCAAGCGTTTTCGCATCTTCTAACAAACCAAGCTTTTTCTCTGCGCCAACTATTCTACCATTCGCGCGAATTAGGGTGTGAAGCGGGCGGCCTTTGTGGCTTACAATGAGAATTTTTGAGGCGTAACGAAGCAGAAACTTTATCGTCGGCGTTGCCGCCCTCATCCGCCAATTGTCTTCGGTGTTGAAATCAAGGCGCAGAAGGGCAACCCCCTTGAGCGCCCTCGGGCTGGTTTTGCTCAAATAGCGGATCATAGCAGTTTTAATTATAACCGAATACTCCTGTATAATGAAGAAATATGACAAAAAAAGTTGTCGTCTTGGGCGCCGGCTTTGGCGGATTAAGAGCGGCGTCTCTGATATCGAAAAAGTTGAAATCCCTGAAACTCCTCAACAAGTACGAGGTGATCTTGGTGGATAAAAATGAGCACCAAACCTACACCCCCCTCCTCTACGAAGTCGCGACCACGTCCCAGGAAACGGCCAATTTGTGCCGCCTCCACGAAGTTGCGACATACCGCATCGAATCTCTCATAAAAAATACAGGGGTTCGTTTTGTCCAAGCCGAAGTTCTTTCGATGGATCCGCTTGAGGGAGACATCCACCTGAATAATGGTCAGGAGTTATGCGCCGACTTTCTCGTGATAGCGCTTGGCTCGGAAACCAATTATTTCGGCATACCGGGACTTGAAGAGAATTCTTTGCCGCTCAAAACATTTCGGGATGCGATCATGATGAGAGACGCCATCCGCAATCTGGCGGAAAGCAAAGGGGGGCCGGTAAAAATTGTGATTGGCGGCGGCGGCCCGACTGGTGTGGAGCTGGCCGGCGAGTTAAAATCCTGGCGCAGAGAATTAGAGGGTCAGCTCAAAACCGAATGCCAACTTAATATTTTAATTGTAGAGGCCCAACCCTCGATTCTCGGAGGATTGCACCCCAAAGTAATTTCACTCGCGGAAAAAAGATTACGGAAGCTCGGTGTGGAAATTATGCCCGGTGAAAAGATCGTATCGGCAGGCAAAAACGAAGTGGCATTAGAAAGCGGCAAGAAAATCGCTTTTGACGTGCTTGTCTGGGCAGGAGGCATACAATCGCCTCGGGTACTTACGAAACTGCCCCTGCACACCGAAGCGCACGGCAAACCGGTCGTTGGCGGAGGAATGGAATGCCTCCCGCAAACGCCGGATCTTAAATTGCGCTCGATGGTTTACGGATTGGGAGACGGTGTCTGCTTTTACGATTCCGCGACTGGCAAGCCAACTCCAGCAGTTGCCCGAGCCGCGATTGTGCAGGCAGACGTGGTGGCACACAATGTAATCGAGGAGATTAAGAAACAAGAAGCAGGAAGCAGGAAGTATGAAGCAAGAATCACGAACTACGCGCCGCGCGAATATCCCTACATTGTGCCAGTCGGCGGAAAATACGCGATCGCGAAAATCGGGTCGTGGATCATCCCCGGCTTCGACGGCTGGGTCATCAAGGGACTTGTTGAATTAAATTATCTCCTTTCGATTATGCCGTTTTGGAGGGCCATAAGAATTTGGCTCCGAGGATTATGGATATTTATTCAAAACGATAGATTGGGCTAGCTTCCTCGGGTTTTTAGATCTTCACCCAAAAGCAAATGTTGACACTATAAGTGAATAGTCATTTATGATGTCAACATTCTTGGGTTAGAGCTCTGGATTTTTGCGCAGAACGACCGGTTGGGGAAAACTTGACAGATAGTTAGCTCTATTGCAAAATATCCCTTAGTGCATTGAAGAATCACAGACAACAGACAGAGGAGGTAGCGTGTCAAAACCGCTTAAGTACTCAAAACAGCTCGACGGCGCCGTCATTCAAGCCGCGGAAGAAGCGCTGAAAATATCGGTTTTGAATGCCGCAAAAATCATGAACGGCTCCGTAAATCACGTTTACCGAGTTTGCCTTCAAGATGGCTCCGTAGTTGCGGTGCGGGTCTTCGGAGAAGAGTTTTGGCCGCCGAACGGAAAACTGGCGTTGGTCGAGAGGATGCTTGATGAGCACGAAATAGCCCATGCACGAATTCTCCACCACACGAGAGACAACCGGCATTTTCCGTACGGCTTTATGATTACGGAATTCGTCGAGGGCACGACATGCTCCGAGGCCATCGGAACAAAAATCAGCTCCGCTGAATTTTATGGGAGGTTAGGAAGACTGCTTAAGAAAGTTCACCGGATCAAGTTCCCCGTATACGGAGACATGGGCGAACACAAAAAAGTTTCCTCCGATTTCGTAACGTATATGCTACGAGACATAGAAAACTGTCTTGATGCAATGGAGCAATTGAAACTGTTGGATTCCGGCGCGCGGATGAGCGTTTATGAGCTCGTCCAAGGCACGCTCCAACCGCATGTTCAGAAGTTCGAGCCGGTGCTTGTGCATTGGGACGCCGGGCCGGAAAATTGCGTCTTGAGGCCGGACGGCGAATTGGTGCTCGTGGATTGGGACAACGCGCAATCGCATATCTGGATTCAGGACTACGCCGTCCTCACGTATTGGAAAAAAGGCGGCCGAGAAAAAGTGCGAACTCCGTTTCTCGAAACCCACGGTCTTGGAAACTTCACGCTCGCGGAAACAGACGAAATCGAAAAAGCGCTCCATGCGCTCTTTGCCGCGAAACTCCTCCCCTATTTCTACCACCACAAGGAAGATATGGAAGCAGTGGAAGCTACCAAAAACCGGCTACTTGCTCTCATCAGATAACAACAAGGGACGCTCACTCAAGCGTCCCTTATCCATTTTACTCTCGCAACCTCCTATAAATCTCCGCCTCGATCCCCTGCCGATCCATGCCGTATTTCATCCTTGAGTATTCCCTTAGCTTTTGGGCCATGTCTTTGTCGCCCGCTCCCCAGGAAGTGGTAAGAATTTTAATGTTAAAGGGTTTTGACGTTTCGCCGTTGATTAAAATCTTCGCGTAGGCGTTCAAGTTGTCGATATTCAATAAATCGTTCTGACTAAACACCGGCTCGAACTGCTTCACCAAAAACTCCGCATCCTGCACGCCGACGCGAAACACAATCTGCGAACCGACGTTGCCGAAAACCGCGTCGCGGATTTTTTCCGTGAGCTGGGCAATGAACTGGTGCGCCATCGTCAGATTCAATTTGTATTTTCTTGCCTCAGAGAGAATCGTGGCGATGGAATCCGTCGTGAAGTTTTGGAATTCGTCTATGTAGAGATTAAAGTCACGCCGCCTCTCAACCTCGGCTATGTCCACTCTCGACAAAGCGGCCATCAAAATCTTTCCGGTGAACACCATGCCGAGAAGTCCGGCGTTGATGTCTCCAATCCTTCCCTTGGAAAGATTGATGAGTAAAATCTTTCCTTCATCCATCACCTTTCTGAAATTGAACGCCGACTTCGCCTGGCCGATAATCGGCCGCATATAGTCGTTCGAAATGAAGTTGTTGAATTTAGAGGTGATATACGGCGTCATATTGGCAAGAGACGCTTCGCCTCCCGCCTTCACCGCTTCTTTTTCCCAAAAATCGATGACCACGGGATTCTGAATCCGCTCGAGTTTGCGCGCGCGGTACTCTGCGTCCGTAAAAACCCTGGGGACCTCAATGAGCGTCGCCGGTTCGTTGGGCATGTCTTCCATTAAAAGCAAAAGCGCGTTCCTCATATACTGCTCGAACATCGGGCCCATCGTCTCCGGTGGGAACAGTTTGTTAAAGATACTCTGCATCTCGTTCACGATGAATGTCTTCTCTTCGGGACGATCAAAATTATAATCCAGCATGTTGAGTCCAAGCGGCCTTTCAAGATCCGCGGGGTCGAAATAAATCAAGTCGTCAATCCGGTCTTTCGGAATAAAACCCAAGGCGTTGCCCACCAGATCGCCGTGAGGATCGATGATTGCCACGCCCCTCCCCTGCTTGATGTCTTCGATAATCATATTGCCCAAAAGCGTGGATTTTCCCGTACCCGTCTGACCGATGGTATACACATGCCGCCGCCTATCCTCGTGTGTTATATATACGGGCTTCGTCTGGCCGCGGAATAAACTCTCTCCTATCTGGATGCCGCTCGCGGGCAAGTTTGCGGGCGGCGGGGCTTCTTTGGACTTGAGCCATTTGATTCGAGGCGTTTCGGTGAGCGCCGTCGGAAAATGATAGAAGCTCGCGATTTCCTCGGCAGAGAGTAGCATTCTTTGCGAGGACTCAAAATTCCGGAATATGAACTGGCGAGCCACCGTGTTTGGGTTTCTCGGTTTTACCACCCTGAACTCATTCCTCCTCGGACTGCCGAATTGATTGAAACCCGCGGTGATACCGTCCAAAATATCATCCGACTGGAATTTGGAACCCGCCGAGCATACCACCCTCACGTTCACCTCAAATAAGGGCTTTGTTATTTTCATTTCGAGCGCCTTCACCGCCTCTTCGTCGACGATCTTCTCTTTCTTCTCTTCCTCTTTCTTGGGATTCAGGGCCTGGCCGATCTCCGAGAAACTCACCGGAAATTCGTGGCCGAACACTTTTTTGAGCGGCTCGCCCTTTTTGAGGGATTGGATGAAACCGTGGATTTTTTTCTTGGCGTCTTTCGGGCCGGGCCGCAGAACAATTTGCAGCGCCGCGCCTTCGCCAATTTCGGCAACCTTCGAAAAGCCGCCGATAACGGACGCGAACGAATCGAGCCCAAGTTCCAAGTAACTCCGAATCGGCAAGGCATAGTTTTCTTTCTGCATAATATAGGCGGCCGAGGTCGCGCCATTGGCGTTAAAGATATTGAAGTCATCAGGGGCGATGTCGACGCTCGCTCCGTTCCACAAACCCTGGACTTGTTTTATGGCTACCTCCATCATTTTTTTGGGCACCGCGAGATAAAAATGGATTTCCTCGCCGACGTGGGGCACCGCCGCCTCAAACACAACCGGCTTCTTCAAAGAAGCGAGCCCGCCCAAAAGCTGCTCGAATCGATTAATCTCCGTTTTGAAATCTTTTTCCGGCGCGTTTTGGGCGGAGGTTTCGCGGGGAATCTTGATGAGCAAGAGCGTCATTCCCAAAGACGCGAAAAGCTTGCCTCGAACGATGTGCCGTGCCAAAAAATAAATACTCACGCCCAAAACGGCGCTTACGATAAAACCCATAAGGAAGTAAATAAACATATTTAGAGATGAGATATTAGAAATGAGAAATTAGGACTTTTGAGAAACTTTGTTTTTCATTAAGGTGGAAACAATTCGCGAAAGTTCCGCAACTTCGTGACGAATTTCATCTCGCTTGTCGCTTCCTATGAGTCCTAGTTCGTAAATTATATCAATAAGAGGCACGAGTTCAAAAATAGATGATCTACTAATTCTATAAAAATTCTTTTTATCCTTATCGCTTTCCCTTCCAGAACCCTCGGCGAGATTCAAGGGAACAGAAATAGCTGCTCCAATTAATTGATTTTGTATTCTCGAATAGTCGTGTGGAAATTTCGTAGCCAGCTTAGTAAGCTCCACTGAAAGTTTTAATGCCCCGTGATAAACCCTTAAATCTTCAAAAATAAATTTTTCATTGCTCATATCCTAATATCTCATTTCTCATCTCTAATCTCTATTTAAGTATTCCCCTCTCCTGAAACATCGGGTACAGTTTTCCGGCCAAGGCGTCATGAAAAGCGTCTTGCACGAAATCGGGGGATTTCTTCGCTTCCGCCGAGGCCTTACCGATACCGGCGTGGAAAGCCAAGTCAATCAAGTACTCGATTTCAAGACGGACTTCCGGCGAGGCGCTTTGCGCGTACTGCGGGAGCGGACTCGGCCGTGAGGGTTTTGAGACGGGCTCTGTCGCGGTTGAAACCGGCGGCAAGGCACGGATTGCTTTCTTTAACAACTCCTGCCCGCTCACGCCTTTATTCTCCGGAAGTTCGCGATGTTTCTCGACTTCCTGCGCAAGGGCTTTAATATCGGCCTCGAGGGCTTCATGTTCAAATGATTGAGAGGGTTGGTCCATAGTTGCGGCTAATGGCAAAGAGCAAAGGGCAAATCGTTTTAACGCTGACGATAAACCCCCAGCTATTAGCTCTTAGCACTTTGCTAGTTTATTATACCAATTCCCTCGAATTGAAACAGAACAACTCATTTGGTCGTTGACAAAATCATTGAGACCGTCTATAATCCACCCAGCTTCGCTTGATAACCAAGAGGTGATTCATGAAATCGTTTCTCCGGTTACTGCCTTTCGCAGTTGTGCTTGTATTTTCAACTTCGCGCTTGGAGGCCCAAGAGATTACGGATTGGCAAAACCGAACGATTCTCCACGAACAAGCGGATGTCGCTCAAAACTGGTTTCTCGCGGGATGGGTTATTGGCAACGCCCAAGTATACGGAACCGACAATATCAACCTCTTTGGAGGAATTGGCTACAGAAGCGACAACAAAAAATGGTGGCTGGAATCAATGGTGCAACGGCAATGGAGCGCCAAAGGCGAAAAGATCCTGCTCGATAACCGTTTCCAGTATCAGTCCGGGAGAACGTCTTTGTATGTCGAGGCCGCTCCGTTCCTTGACAGAAGGGCCATGTACGATATGGTCATCGTCGAAGAGGGAGTTTGGCGCAAGGTCAATATCGGTGCCGAAACCGAAAACGTGCACAAAGGGGGCTTGGATTCTCTCGGCGCCGGACCGCGCGTAAGTTTGCCACTCGGAATCTTGGGGAAATTCAAGGTGGCAACCGCGGCGGCGTACCAGTTCAGGCGCTCCGAACAAAACGCATTCAGGGTCTATGTCGTTTTCAGCCACCGCCACGAGCACGGAGGACGATGATGGCGCAAAAATTGGAGACGTTCGCCAGGAGAAATGGATTTCGCCTCGTGTTTACACAGACGATTAGGGAGAAATGCATTATTTCGCGGCGTGGTAGAAACCGCACAAGAGAACAGGAATGGGCTTGCGATTTACTTTCTCCGTTCTTTGAAGGCTCTATTTCTTACAAGCGTGGTAGGGCACTATCGGGGATAGACAACTCTGTTGGCGGCACATTGCTTTCGTCTGCCGGGAAAACCCGCAAAGAGGCTAGAGGAAAATTCGTTGCAAAGATCCGGGGCACAACGTTGACTTACGGTTTCCTTAATCAATTCAGCGTTAAGGTGCCGAACAACATCCGATAAACCGGCACGAGGAGAATAAAAATGGGGCGCCACCGTGGCGCCCTCTTATTGTTTCCATTAGTTAAAACCGAAGCACCTCGAGTTCCGTGAACGGCTGCCGATGCCCCTTCATCTTGCGATAACGGGTTTTGGAATGATACTTGAAAACGATTTTTTTTCTGTCGCGGGCCTGGCGCAAAACTTTGGCTTCTACTTTCGCGCCGCTCACGTACGGCGCGCCGATTTTCACGGCATCCCCATCAGCCACCAAAAGCACCTTGTCGAACGAAAAACTCGCACCCGCGTCGGCCGCTAATTTCTCAACCTTAATTTTACTGCCGGGAGAAACTTTATATTGTTTCCCTCCGGTCTCGATGATGGCAAACATTGGTTTAGAGACGAGAAATTAGAAATGAGAGATTAGGGGCTAGGGGCACGCGTTCCTCATTTCTCATATCTCATTTCTACTTTCTTAGTTTACAGATATGATAGCCGCTAACGCTATAAAAATCAAGATGCTCACAACGACCGTGAAAGCGGCCGCCAGCTTCCCCCAAAATCGGTCTCTTTTTTCGAACTCGAGAGCTATAAATAAGTTAAGAACGACTATGGCAAGGCCCGTTACGCCGATTCCAACCACGTCCCAGAAACTTCCGATACGGTTGATGCCGGCAATGTCGTTAAAGTGGATGACCACCGGCCCGCTCGCGTTTCGTAGAGAGAAATAAGCCCACAGCACACCGCCGAGAACCAAAGCGAAATCAAAAAGAAACATTGAGTAAACGATCCTGAATTTCAAAATGCCGTCCTTGCTCAACATGTTCATACTTCTTGATGATTACTTTCCTTTGAGCATCGCGGCGGCCGTCGCGGGATCCACTACGTTGATATCGATACCCGTACCGAGCTCAAATCCGCCCCAAATGGAAATCTTGGGAGTAATCTCTATGTGCCAATGATAATAATCATAGCGGCTTTCGAAGGGGGCGGTGTGGATGAAAAAGTTCAAATCGGGGTCTTTGAGGTACCTCTTGATGCGCCGCAACGTTTTTTGCAAAACCGCGGCCACGTCTTTCAAATCGCGATCGGACGTCCGCTCGAAATAGGGCAAATGCTTTTTCGGAAAAACCCTCATCTCGAACGGTACTCTCGAAACACGAGGCGCAACGGAAACAGCCAATGCGTCCTCATCGACAATTCTCTTTTTCTCTTTGAGGTCGAACGCGAGCAGAACGCAATGGACGCATCTCTTGTGTTTTTGGAAATAACGCCTTGAACCATTCAAAGAGTGTGAAACGTCGGGCGGCACGATCGGCAATGTCAGAATCTGATAATGAGGATGATACACCGATGCCCCCGCCGCAACTCCCCAGTTGAAAAAAGTCGAGGCATAGAGGTTGCACCTGTCGCGCGCCAACATTTTGTACCGTTCTTGAATGATTTTAAGAACCTCGAGCGCTCCGGCCGGAGACAAATCGGCAAAATTTTTCTTATGATCACGAGTGATCACCAAGTCATGCTCTCCCGTGCCGGTCATCGAGTTGTGGGGGCCAAGTCTTCCGAGAGACGCGCAACCCGCGATATGAGTGAGCGCCGGATATTTATTCTGCGTAATGATAACACGCCAGTTTTCCTCGCTCGGAGAGCTTACCATCGGCGGCCACTGGCTCGACTTCCTGATGCGCGCGTCTTCAAAAGGGCACGTTCGTATCGACGACGGCCGACGCGGAGTCCTCTTCTTAAAAAGTTCATGCGGCCTTTTTATTCTATCCGGCGCGACGATAATCCAATCGCCGGAAACCGGGTCTTGACGAAGTTCAGACATGGGAGTGTTCGCGAATAACTCGAATCTTTAAATTAATAACGCGAATGATTGGCGTTATTTAAATTTTGTATATTCGCGTTATTAGCGGTTAGTTCATTCGCGTTATTCGCGATTACTACTTATCCTGTTCCAATAATACCAATTTAAAACATCTTTCGCCACCGGAACGGCATTCAAACTGCCCTCCAGAGAGTTTTCGATGAGAACCAGAATCGCTATCTGCCGCCCGTGAGGCGACGGATCGAACGGCGCGAAACCGACAAAGAGAGCGTTCTCTTGCGCGTTGTTTTTCACCTGGGCGCTTCCTGTCTTTGCTCCGATCGTAAAACCGAGGTCGTTCAGTTTGTAAGCCGTACCCATAGGGGAGGTGACCGCTTCCCGCATTCCCTTCCTCACTTCGTCGATTTCTTTCTTGAGCGAGGACAAATCCGCGAGTACGTTCGGATGCGCCGCGTCGAGATTGACAACCGGCTGATACATTTTCCCGCCATTCGCGAAGGCAGTTATATAGTTCAAAAGCTGGATAGGGGTCAATAAAAGATCGCCTTGTCCGATGGAAACGTTATAGGTATCGCCCAAAAGCCACGGTTTTTTTGTTCTCCGCTCCTTCCAGTCCGGAGAGGGCAGAAACCCGCTTTCTTCCCTTGGCAAGTCGATCCCCGTGATCTTGCCCAAACCGAATCTTTGCCACCATTCTTCGAGCTTCGAAATTCCCAAGCCCTTCACGTCGAGGGCGCCGCCGCCGACCGTGTAAAAGTAAACGTTCGATGACTGCGCGATCGCGGAAGACATATCGACATTCCCCTGGTAACGCCAGTCGAGGAAGCGCGTCGGATGTTCCGGGTCGTACGGATTCGGCACGTCAAGGTATCCGGGAGAAAAGATTTCTTTCTTCGGGTCTATTACTTTTTCATGGAGGGCCGCGACCCCCACGAGCGGTTTTATCGTCGAACCCGGGGTATACAGGCCGCTCACGAACCGGTTAAAGAGCGGCTTGTGCTCCGAATTCAGAACCTGCTCTTTCTCGCTCCGGTGGCCGGCAACGCTTAAAACGTTGTTATCAAAACTCGGCAAGCTGACCATGGCGAGAATTTCTCCGTTTTGCGGATTCATAGCCATACCCACGCCGACGTTTCTTCCCAAAGACCGCAAAGCGTCCCTCAATCGCGCATAGAAATATTCCTGGAACTCTCCGTCTATCGTGAGGCGCAAAGATTTTCCGATACGCGGCTCGTTCATCTTGCTTTGGAGCAGGGTCGAGCCCTTGGCATTTTTCAGCTTGACGATCGTGCCGGATTCCCCTCGCAGTTCCTTGTCGTAAAACTCCTCGATTCCCGAACGGCCGACAACGTCACGGCTACTCAGATTGGCGGCGCTCTTCAAATCTTTCGAGTTGGTTCTTCCCACGTACCCGAGAATCGGCGCGAAAACGGGGCCGCTCGCGTATCGCCTCTTAAAGGAACTCTCGATGGCAAGAGATGCCAGATTCAATCCTTCAAGCCCGACAAGCTGGTCTTGGGTCAAGTCTTCGGAGAGCACCACCGGCCTCACGAAATCTTCGTCACTCGCGGCCTGTATCAAACCCAAAACCTCGCTTCTCGGAAGATACAGCACATTCTCAAGCGCCTGGAGCGTTTTCTCTTGCAATGCACCGCCCTTCAAGAATTCCTTGGCATTCAAAAACAAGGAGAAGCTTCCGACGTTATCGGCCAGCGTTCTGCCGCTCCTGTCCGAAATCAGGCCTCGCGGCGCCACCGTCAATTCATACGCGTGAGCGTTGAATTCAGACCTCGTCCGATACGCATCGCTAAGGAGAAAGTTGAGATAGAACACCCTCCCAAGAAACACCGCTCCCACCGAAAAAAGAACGATCCCGAGATACCACAGCGAACGGTTATCAATCGGCACCTCCACCACGTCGAGGTCGCTCGACCAATCATCGCCCAAAGAGTCCTCAAAAGCGACATCTTTTTCTCCTTTTTTGGAAAACATAATCAAAAGTTCAAAATGCAAAAATCAAAGTTCAAAATGACAGCGCAAAGTTAAAAAATGAACGGGTTAAAAAGGTCAATTGGAACATTTTACATTGTCATTTCCTATTTTGATATTTCAACTTTGCATTTTTAGGATCCAGAATGCCGCTCCGCCGTATATCATGCTTGCCCCGGCATCTAACGCCAACAAACCAAACCGGTGCAAAATCACGCCGGGATCAAAGAGCGCGTAGAAGAATACGACGGCGGCACCAATCAATAAGAGATTGCTCAAGAACGGCTGAAAAGGGATAATGGTTTTTACGAAATATGCCGTTATCGGAATAACGGAAAAAACAAAAATCTCCGAACTCCATGCCGGCTGCCAGTTCAAAATCAAAACGGCCGCCAAGATGACGCATATGAGTTCGGGAATACTCAAAAAGAATACTCCCGCGATCAACGCGGCCAAAACAAGACCAGTCCATATATTCAAGACGTCCCCGAAAGCAATCTGCAAAAACAACGCGGTGAGCAAAATAGCAATGGCAATCAACAATCTGGAGGTCATCATTTTTTCACCAAAACAGTTTTTACTTCGCCGAGGTCATAAGAAAAACGCAGAGAGGCCTCTCGAAAAAGGCGATCCGATGAAAACGCGGGGTTACGCACCTCGCCAATCGGCGCGCCATACGGAAAATCCGGCGAAACAGAATACACGATGTCTCCTTCCGCAATCGGCGGAGCAAGAGGAATCAAAGATAATTTTGGCAAGGAGCCCCCTTTGAAAAGCGCCTTCACTCCCGAATTTCCGATTCCCGCCGAAAGCTGGAACCTGTCGTCGAAAACGGTTTGGACCAACGCGTCGTCATTGAACACTTTTTCGATTCGGCCGAGTAAAACGGCGCCAAAGAAAACGGGGCTACCCACGAGAACGCCGTCGTTCTTTCCTTTGTTGATCAGAATTTCGTTTTTAAAATTAAAGGGATAGCGCGAGTAAACGATCGCCGATACATACCCTGGGCGCCTTGTTGGATTTTGAGAGAGCACATTAAGCTTCGCAATTTCCGCTTTCAATGCTTCGTTCTCCAAACGCGCGTCGAGATTGACCCCCTCTCCCGGGTTCGGCGCGAAAAAATTCCTCAACCACCAGCCGTAAAACGGTTTGAAAAGAATAAGAAATAATAAAAAGGCGATGAGTACGACCGGAACTGCGGCATCTTTTCTCATATCCGCGTTTAGAGATTGATCGAAAAGGGCTTCGGGGGATTATCGAGAAAATGCCTCTGGGACTCAAAACCGTCAATCATCCGGCCCAAACCCCTCGCGGCGCAGGTCAAAGGGTCATCCACGATTTTCACCGAAACGCCGACCTCCTTGCTGATCATCTGATCAAGCCCTCGCAAAAGGGCGCCGCCGCCGCACACGTAAATCCCTTCGTTCAGCATATCACCCACCAGTTCAGCCGGCGTTTCTTCGATCGCTTCCCGCAATGATTCGGTGATTGAATGCAAAGATTTGCCGAGAGCGGTCCGCACCTGATTGCTTTTGATCGTTACTTCCCGGGGAAGACCCGTTGCAAAGTCCCTTCCCCGTATCGAAACCTCCATCCTCTCGTCGATCGGCACGGCGGAACCAACGGCGATTTTCGCGTACTCCGCTGTCGGTTCTCCGATTGCCAGGCGGAATTCATCCCGCACGAATCTTATGATATCTTCGTTAAACCTGTCTCCGGCGATCTTCAGCGTTTTCGAAACAACCGTGCCGCCGAGAGATATGACGGCGATATCCGTCGTTCCGCCGCCGATATCGACGATTAAGCTCCCAACGGGCGCCGTAATGGGAAGATCCGCCCCCAGGGCGGCGGCAATAATGGATTCCGCAAGATATACCCGAGAACATCCCGCCGAAAGCGCGGCGTCTTCCACGGATTTTCTCTCGACTTCCGTCAAATTACTCGGGATGGCAAGGATCGCTTTCTTGTAACTCACGACTGGATTCGTTCTCAAACGGCCGAGAAGCTCGCGCAAGAATTCCCTCGTCATTTCGAAATCGGAAATCACGCCGTTCACGAGCGGACGGATAACATTGATGTGCGCGGGGGTTCGCCCGAGCATCTTCTTGGCTTCTTCTCCCACCGCCAGAATTTTGTTGGTCTTGCTGTTCACCGCCGCAACCGTCGGCTCGTTCACCACAAGCCCGCGGCCCTTCAGGTACACAAGAGAGTTCGCCGTCCCAAGATCGACGGCGATGTCTTTAAAAATAGATGCTAAAAAACGCATAGGATTGATGCCAATACCTTACCAGATAAGGAGGTTTTGGGCAAGGGGGCCGAACAAGGTCATCGGCCCCAACCCAACCCTTTTTGCACGCACCACATTCTCACATTCTTAAGGATGTGAGAATGTGGTAACAAAAAAACTTATGCTACTTATTCGTTAAGTTGCGGGGTGCTTATTTCAAAAACTTCCCATGGCTGCCGAAAAACATCTGTGTAACGTATCCACTTTGGGATTATTTTGAAAAATTTAATCCCCAGTTTCTCAAATTTCACCGCCTCGGGAAACTTCGCGAAGTGTACTTGCTTATATTCCTCAAGCTCCTTGCCGCCTAATTCCATCGCAACTCCTTCGTATTGTATCGTTGCGGGTTCCCATCCGATCACCACCGAGACATTCTGGTTACTCTTGAGGTTATTATACTTCCGGAAGGTCGGCAGTGTGTCGAATATCAGTTCGAGATTCTCACGTGCTGAAATCTCCACCACGGCTGATTCTGATGTGTTTTCTGAAGTTACGGTGGACAACACGGCCAGATTGTTCTGATCTATCAGCGCCTTTATCTTCCCGGTTTTGGTTTTGGTATTATCTTCCATTTAAGATTTTAAGCAATTCGTCCTTGCTCATAATCTTGGCTTCTTTTTCGTCTCTTCTCTTGACCTCCACCTTATCGCCGAGTTTGGGACTCACTATCACCCGCCACGGGATTCCCAAAAGATCCGCCTCGGCGAATTTTTCTCCGGCAGACATATCCCTGTCGTCGTACAGAACTTCGACCGATGCTTTTTGCAATGACTCGTAAACGTCGCGGCCATCGGCTCCGTTCAAGGCCACCAAATGCACCCGAAACGGCGCAACCGATTCCGGCCAGACAATGCCGTCTTTGTCATGATGAATCTCGACGACGGTGGCCATTAAGCGGTCAAGACCTATGCCGTATGAACCCATCACCACCGGCTTTTTCGCGCCGTCTTCGTTCGTAAATTGGAGCTTGAGCGCGTTGGAATACTTTGTGCCCAAGGGAAAAATGTTTCCGATTTCTATGGATTTTTCTTCTTTCACTTCACCGCCACATTGAGGGCATGTATTGACATTTTTTAGTTTTGATATTTCGTTGTTTTCGGCGTACTCGCATTTCTCACAAACAAAAATCGTATCTTCGCCCACATCGGCCACAACCTGGAATTCGTGCGTGTTGCTGATTGTAAAATCCCCGCCGGCCGCAAGCGTGTAAATCGCTTTCAAGCCGCATTTCCGGAAAATCCTGTGATACGCCTCGGCAACCGTTTTGTAGTAATCCATTAAGTCCTCCTCGGAGGTGTGGAAGCTGTATAAGTCCTTCATCATAAATTCCCGGCCGCGGAGAAGGCCAGATTTCGCGCGCGGTTCGTTTCTGAACTTTGTTTGTATCTGATATGCCGCGAATGGCAGGTCTTTATAAGAACTCACGTATCGGGCGATGATCGCGGTCAAGAGGTCTTCGTGCGACCATCCGAGCACAAAATTGGCTTTTTCTTCTTTTTTACCGCGCACTTCGAAGCCCACTTCTACATCCCAACGGCCCGTGGCATCCCAATACTTCTTCTCGACCAAAGCCGGCATCAAAAGTTCCTGCCCGCCGATGACATCCATCTCTTCCCTGATGATAGAGACGATCTTCCGCAGAACCCGCCAGCCGAGCGGCAGATACGAATAAATTCCCGCGGAATTCTTAAAAACGAAACCGGCCCGCTCGAGAAGTTGGGCGTTCAAGGCCACTTCGTCTTTGGGCGGAGTGCGCTGTACTTTGGTGAAAAGTTTGGACTGGAGCATCCCGGTAATAGGTAATAGAAAGTAGTAGAGACTCGATGATAATTTTGATTTACTGACTTTGTTGCTTTTTAAGCAACAACCTAATGGTGAAATTTTAATTGAAATGCCCCTAGCGAAATCGAGTTTTCCCTGTCTGCCGGTAGGCAGGCCTGCCTGCCGGCAGACAGGCCTTGCCTGCCGGCAGGCAGGACTCCCGGGCATTTTCTCAAACATAATACCATCTCCGCGCGACGTTTGACAAATTATTTTCAAACACATAGAATACACGCAGCGCAAAAAGTAATATAGAGGGGTGTAAAGTGGAAAAAATGAAGGCGGTGGATGCATTCAAGGCGTTGGCTTCCCAGGATTGTTTCAGAGGATGGCCCGTGGTCGGCGAGCCGCAGATCGGGGCAGAAATCCCCTCCTTCGGCAGGACGCTCGACTACCATCTCGAAACCGACGGCGGAGTCGAACCGTACACGGCCATTTTGAGAAACTCGGGGCGGGCGGTGTGCTTTGGACTGACGGTCGATATGGACGTCGTGACGCTTTGCCAGTGGAAACCCGGCGTAAATCAAGCAAGCTGGGAGCTTCCTCCGGGTGACGTCGGCAAGATCGCGCCCGATGCGACAATCGGAGCGATCGCCGAGCAAACCCGAAGGGTCTATCTTGCCGAAACCGGCTACGGACACGGCATTTGGGTGTACCTCGGTCACATACTGATCGAAACCGGCAAATATCGTGGCGCGAGTCCGGACGATCATGGTTTCAAAGCCCATCTCTTCCTTGCCTCGGGACTCGAAGAAGTGCAAGAAGGAAAACAATCTAGGCCCAATAAGATTATGAGAACCCTGAAGGTTCCGCTTGTCGAGTGGAAAGAGGTCCTGGACTCCGGGCTTTTCGTGGAAGAAAGCGCTGTCGCTTGCGCCTACAAAGCCCTTGTCCGGATGGATTTGCTCAGGTGGTGAAAATAATGATCCCCCGACCACATGGTCGGGGGAAATCTTTTTTCGTAGATGCTAGAGATGCGGGATATCTATCGAGCGGAGAATCGCGAGCGCTTCTTCCAAGAGCTCGGTTGGTATATTCACCTGCGGCATGAACCGCACGTTCGCCCTGCCGGCGCCCAAGAGATGCACTCCTCTGTTTTCGGCTTCCATGACGAACGCGTCGCGCAGTTCTTTCGATTCGAACCTCCACCGCCGCATAAGACCGAGGCCCTCCGGCGCAAAGTCGGTGAGAATTTCTATGTTTCTCTTGAGCAAGTCCATGTCCAACGACTGCATGAGTTCAATCACCGTAAGCGCGGCGGCCGCGACCTTCTGACTGCCGCCGAACGTGTTCGACAAACGGCCGGGCTTGTCGAAATCGAGGTCGGCATTCGCCACAACGGCTCCGAAAGGCAAACTGCCTCCGGCGGCCTTGCCGAAACAGATAATGTCCGGCTCGATGCCGTAGTGCTCGCACGCAAAAAGCTTTCCGGTCCGGTAGAATCCCGTCTGTATCTCATCAACGACCAGTTTGATTCCGTGCCCTTTCAAAAACCTGCACAACGACTGCACGATGCGCGGGTCTGCAACGTTGATGCCACCCTCGCCTTGAACAAGCTCGATGAAAACGCCGTTGACCCAGGGACGAAGAATGTTTCCGGCCCCCATGGAGATAAAGAACTTTCGCCACCAGTCATTCTCGTCAGCGTATTTACCGACTTCGGGGAATGGCAAGCGAATAACCTCCAAGCTCTGCGGGAAGCGCTCGCGGTTGATGTCTTTTGATCCATGAAGCGCCAAAGATCCCAACGTTCTGCCGTGAAAAGCCCCGACAAAGGAAATGAAATACCTGCGCTCGGGCCTCGCGGCCAAAAGCATCTTGATGGCTCCTTCGATCGCTTCCGTTCCGGAGTTGCACAAGAAAACCTTCTTGGGAAACCGCCCCGGCGTGATCTGCGTCAGCCGCAGTTTGAGGAGCGTGCTCACCGCGTTCGGGACGTCCTGATCGGAAAACTGGTCGAGCAGAAATCCCTGCCTAAAAATGGCCTCTTCCACTTTGTGTACGGCGTGGCCCAAATTCATAGACCCCACCGCGGAGTGGAAATCGAAGTATCGCTTTCCGTTGGCATCCCAAATGAACGGCCCGTTGCCGCTCATCGAAACGAAACGGAAGTCCTGGGTTGTCGTTATCGACACATCCTTCGCCAACCGCAACAACATGTCCGGATCCTTCAGAAGCTCTGCTAATTCCTGTTCCCATTTCAAATGCGTCACTACGCACCTCCAAAAACGTCAAGGTTACTAATAGGCAGGGTAGCGCAATCTTTATCTACTGTCAAACAACAACAACAAATGTACTCGTCCAACAGGCCACAAAATCATTTCCGTTATAACATAATATTATGTTATAACGGAAATGATTTTAATTTAATGATTCCTATGGGACGGTGATCTGTATTACAAAAACCTCGACGCGAAGAAGAGCACGAGTCCCAGTCCGCAAAAAACAGCCGAGATGATCCAAAAACGCATGGTCACTTGCGATTCCGGCCAACCAAGCGCCTCGAAGTGGTGGTGGATGGGGGTGGAAAGAAAAATCTTTTTATGCAGGACTCTCTTTGCCGCGAGCTGAATAATCACCGAGAGGGATTCGATAACAAGGATAATCGCGAAGAACGGGAGGAGAAGCGTGGTATTCGTGAGCATCGAAATAACGCCTATCGTGATTCCCAAAGACATTGAACCGGTATCTCCCATAAAAAACTTCGCCGGATAAATGTTGAACCATAAAAACGCGAGGAGCGCCCCCACCATCATTCCGCCGAACGCCGCGAGATCGTACCGATGCAAAAAGAACGCGACTGTGGTGAGGGCCAAGAAAGCGAACAGGGAAACTCCCCCCAAAAGCCCGTCGAGACCGTCGGTTTCGTTCGCGGAGAAGGCGCTCGCGACGATGATAAAAATAAAAAGCGGGATATACCACGCTCCGATCACGAGGTTTCCAAAAAAGGGGATGTACAACACGTCCCAACCCAAGCGGAAGTAAAACCACCACGCCCCGATTCCGGCAAGAACGGCGTAGAGAATCAACTTGTGGCGAATTTTGAGGCCGCCGCCGGGAGCGCCTCCAATTTTGCGCATTCCAAACCAATCGTCGAGAAGCCCGAAAAGCGCCGCGAGGGCGAGCGCCGCGAGCGGCAGGTAGGTTTCGGCCCGGTTCACGAAGTTCAGGTATGTCCACACGCCGTCAGACATCCTCGACACCGCGAAAAATAAAAGAGCGAGGCCGAGAACGGTTGCCCAAATAATCACTCCTCCCGCCGTGGGCGTGCCCGCCTTTTTCTCGTGAAACTTGTGGAACACGGGTGCTTGAGCGCCATCTCTAATCTGCTTCGATACCTGATGCTTCTTCAAAAAACCGAACCACAGCGGCGTCACGGCGAGCGCCACGAGGAACGCAATGGCCGTAAGAATCATCACGCGGATAGTTTGGAAGATGAGCATGTGTCTAGAGATGAGAAATTAGAAATGAGAGATTGGGAACTACGAACGTTTCGTGCAATCGGGAACTCCTTTTCGTTCCTCGTTTCTCATATCTCATTTCTTTTTTCTTTAACGATAGTTTTTCTCGAACCAAGTGAGAAGCTTTTCCGTTTCGCCGAAGCGATCGTCGCTTCCCAGTACGATAATGATAATCGGTCGGCGGGCATAAGAGAAGATCGAAAGCAGGTTGCCCCCCGCCTCGTCGATGTAGCCGGTTTTGCCGCCTAAAAAGTCCGCGCGGGACGCGAGAAGATTGATGTTCGTGAGCGACAGCCTTTTGCCGAAATTGAGTTCGGTGATTCTGGCAGATGCTTTTTTCGTTATTTTGAAAATCTCCGGGTATTCCCCGTATATCGTCAAGGCGAGCTTCCGCAAATCGGCGCTCGTGGATTGATTCGAAGGAGACAACCCCGTCGGATCGCTGAAGTGCGTGCCCGGAATGCCCCAGAGCGCCGCCGTTTGATTCATCGCCGATAGAAAGTTTTCACGACCATACATACGGGCCAACGCTTCCGCCGATTCGTTGCTTGATTCGAGAAGCATCGCGAGCATCAAATCCGCGACAGAATACCTGTCTTCGATTTTCAGGTTTTTTCCGGGACTCTCAAGAGGAAAATCGGCCTCCAGCAACGTCGTCGATTGATGAAAAGCCAATTCTTTCGAAACAACTGCGGCGGACATCAACTTCGTAATAGAGGCAATGGGCCACCGTTTTTCGGGACCCTTCGAAAAGAATTCGTCGCCGCTCGCGAGATCGGCAACCAAAACCACGTTGGCTCCCACGTTCGACGGATCCTCATTCCCGACTTTTTTGAAACTCGTGACGGGCGCGTCCGGAGACGATTGAAGAACGGAGCTTGATTTCTTTTCCTCCGCAAGAGGCGGAAACGCATCTTCCGAAACAGCCGCGCGCGGTTCGCCGAGGTACGCGGGAGCGGTCGCTTGTTTTTTCGGAGGATTCAAAACGAACATGGGCGGTTCGACTCGGCTCACCGCAAGCGGGGATGTTTGATTTTGGGCAAACTGCTTCGCGTCGGCCACCACCGCTTTCTGCCGATACAATGAATCGCGGTTCGAGAAAACGGCGAGAACGATCATCGCGCCCAGAAAAATGAATTTATGAAAGTCGTCGGTCATGGTTCGTATCAAGTATCAAGTGTCATGTGTCGTGTGAATCTTTTTTTGGATATAAGCCGAAAAAAATCCTTTGTATTTTTTCTGAAGTTTTGGCTGACGCCAATCTCTACCTGTAATAACTTTGCGACAAGTCCCACTCCCACAATTACATCTTAATTCGTAAGATGGATAGTTCACCCAAGTAGCGTAATCGTTGGTTAGTTCTTCCCCCGTTCTTATGTCACGCATAGCAACCGAAACAATATTTCCCAGAAACCCAATGTTGGGATCACAAGAATGATTTACAAACATATTACTTCTTTTCAATTCTTTAGGTTGCGAGGGTCCAATAAAAAAGTTGTCGGCTATTTGTAAAAACGCGCGGCCAAGATCACTCTGAAATCCACCGAGTTTTTTAAACTGTTTCTTGTCGAAAATATGGCCATTCTTTATGCCAACGATGTCTCCTTTTCTAAAACTTTTTACAGCGGCCAACCCAAGGCCTTGAATTTTGCTTCTCTTTATTTTCACCCCGGGAGAGATATAAGATTTTAAGGTCATTTGTTCTGTTCGTCGGAAACTATGCCGATGGCAGAATCTGCTGCGGGCGGCGCCTCCTGCTGGGCCTCAAATGCCTTGATGAGCGACTGGAACTTTTCGAAGTCCGGCAGATCCTCTTTTTTTTCAAGCCCCAAGTGCCTCAACAAATCAAAAGTTGGGCGATACAAAAAAGCGTTTTGCCGCTCGGGGTCGGGAAAACGCTCCACGAGCCCCCGCAGAAGCAAACTTCTTAAAATAAACGTGGAGTTGACGCCGCGAAGGTAATCAAGCCGGCTTCTTGAAATAGGCCCGAAATACGTGATGAGCGCCATGGCCTCCAAACTCGCCGGCGTCAGGTCTTCCGATAATTCCTCTTTTATAAAACTCTCGAGGATTTTGCCGAACTTCGGCTTGGTTACCAGCTGTATTTTCTCGCCATCCTCGACGAGCGCGAGTCCCCTATTCTCGGTTTCGAGGCACTTTTTCAATTCGGCGATGAGCGAATCCAATTCCTCGGGTTTGACATCCAAAAGAGACCTGATTTTCTTCAAAGCCAACGGCTCACCGTGGATAAATAAGAGGGCTTCGAGTTCCGCAAGTTTTTCTATTGAGAAATTAGACATGAGAAATGAGAAATTAGGACGATTTTTTTATTAAAGCAGAAATGATACGCGAAAGTTCTACAACTTCGCGGCGAATATTATTTCTTTTCTCTTTGTTGATAAGCTCTAATTGGTAAATTATATCAATAATTGGAATCAGTTCAAATGCCGAAGAGCGACTAAATTTATAGAAGTTCTTTTTATCCTTTTCACCCAACCTACCTGATCCTTCGGCAAGATTTAATGGGATAGAAATAACTGCCCCGATTAACTGGTCTCGTATCCTCGAGTAACTGTGGGGGAGTTTTGTTGCAATTTTAGTAAGCTCAACGGCAAGCTGCAACGCTCTATGATACACCCTTAAATCCTCGAAAATAAACTTTTCTTCGTTTATGACCTCATCTCTCATATCTCATATCTCATTTCTTTCTAACGATTATATCAGAGAAATGCTCCGATTGCTCAAGATATATGAGCTGCTCGCGAGCCAGGTGCAAAATAGCGAGGAAGATGACTACGATTTCCGATCGGGATTTTTTGCTCGACAGATTGGAAAAGTTCATCTCTAATTCGTTCTCAATCCTTTTGATCACCTCCCCAATCTTTTCTTCAATACTGATGATCTTTTCTTTGATTGTTTTCGTTTCGAGCTCCTCCACGCGGAGCGCGTCGAAAAGCTTTTTTGCCGCTTCGAAGAGAGCTTGCGTATACAGCCCCTTGCCCGGGTAAAAAACAAAATGGGCATCTCCGCCCGATACGTAGCCCTTGCTCAAAAAGTATTCCCGGCCGAATTCCCGTTCCGCTCCCTGCCAAAGCTTCTCGAGAATCTTCAACACCGGCTTGAGTTCTTGATACATTTTGAGGCGCTTCTCAAGGTCTTTGATGCCCTGCTCTTCATCCGGCGTAAGCGTCAAATCCGGCAGTAAGAACTTTGACTTTATAAGGATCAGCTTGCTTGCGATAGAAATAAAATCCGCCACAAGATGCAAATCCCGCTCGAGATCGGTAAGCGCCTTAAAATACTTCAAAAAATCATCCGTAACTTGAGCCAAGCTGATTTCGGCAATCTGAAGCTTTTTCTCTTCGATCAATTCGAGGAGTTTTTCAAGCGGTCCGCTGAATTTTTCGAGCTTTAGTTCGTATGTTTGTGTCATGTGTTTCAAAGTATCATCCTCGCTCCAACGCTCCTTCCGTGTACGTATTCGCGGGATCCCAGAGTATCCAGCCGCCGAATCTGGAAGGATCGCTCGAAGTGCCGTTCAGGAAAACGTCATAGGTCGCCTGGATCTGCTTGCGCACCATCTCCGCGTTATAGGTTGCTCCGAGATTGAAGTCCTGAAGCCACGGGCGTAACTTCGCAGCGAAGGGCAAAGGGCCGATAGCGAATTGATCGGATGATGTTGTGATAATAATAGTAGAAGAACTATTTGCTCTTTGCTCTTTGCTCTTTGCTAACCTCGCGAGCGCCTGCTCCATCGAATACTTTACGATTTCGTACGGATGCTGGGCGGGGCTTTTATAGCCAAGCGTTCCCGCGGCGAAGTGCGAAGGATACACCATCGGCGAAACGTAATCGAAGTTTTTGTAGGCGTCTTCAATAACCTGGCCTATTCCCAGGTCATCCCAGGTATCAACTGCCGCAAGACCGAAAAGATCGGCGGAAATCTTCTTGCCCGGCAAGCTGTCCCGCAGATACTTGAAAAACTCGGCGATGACTTTGTGCCGCGGCGTTTTCGCGTCCCAAAACGGATAATCGATCTCTCCGAGCGCGCCGTCGGAGGCGAACCGCACATAATCGAATTGAATTTCGTCGAAGCCGCGCGCGAAAGCATCCTTGGCGATAGCAATAGTATAATCCCAAACGGGCTTGGCGGCCGCATCCATCCAGGAAAGTTTTTTGCTATCTGTCCATGTTTTGCCGGTCACTTTGTTTTGAAGCGCCCACTCGGGATGCGCCTTCGCCAAAATGGGATCCTGGAACACGGTGATGCGCCCGATGATGTAGATATGCTCGTCGTGAAGCCGTTTGATGAGGGCATTCGGCTGAGCGACGCGGATTTCTCCTTCCGCGCCCGCCGCGACAACTTCCGGAAGCCCCGTTCTGTACGAAACATTGCCCGAATAATCCTTGATATCCACCACCATCGCGTTTACTTCCGTGCGCTTCACAAGCGCGATGAGCGAGCTTATTCTCGACTGCGAACCCGCCGACCAACCGGTCACATAGATCCCCTTTGCGACATCCGGCGGGTTTGCGAGCGGCGGCTGATTGGGCAAATCCGATGTTCCCGATATTTTCGACTGGCCTTGTTTCGACTCTGGAACGATCGCTTCCGGAATGCCGGGGAGAACGGAAGCGGCCGATTTCACGGCGACTTTCGCAAGTTCAACGGGCGCGATAATAACCACGCGCGGCACAAAAACCAAAAAAAATATGGCGCCGAGAGCAACTATTCCCAAAATAACCCGCAACCTCATCTCAGTATTATATCGGATATTTTGCAGATATCAAGAATTTTTCCTATAATTCAGACATATGGCCCTCGCACTTTACCGCAAATACCGTCCCAAAAAACTTGACGAGCTTTTGGGACAAGAAACGAACGCGCTGATTTTGAAGAACGCGGCCAAGAACAACCGCATTGGCCATGCTTATTTGTTTTATGGTCCTCGCGGAACCGGAAAAACCACCACCGCGCGGCTGATTGCTAAACTCTTAAACTGCGAAAAACGCCGCGACGATGAAAAGTTCAGAGCCCAAGGCGAACCCTGCAACGCCTGCCGGCACTGCACCGAGATCGACAACCAAAACTCTTTCGACGTGATCGAGATAGACGCCGCCTCGAACCGCGGCATCGACGAAATCCGCGACCTCAAAGACAGCATCAAAACGTCTCCTTCGTCGGCCGACTACAAGGTCTACATCATCGACGAGGCGCATATGTTGACCGGCCCGGCTTTCAACGCGCTTCTCAAAACGCTCGAAGAACCGCCGTCGCACGCGGTTCTCGTGCTTGCCACCACCGAATACGAAAAGTTGCCTCCCACGATCACGTCCCGAACGCAACGATTCGTTTTCAAGAAACTCCCGAAGGTCAAAATCATCGAGAAACTTGCCATGATCGCGCAGGCGGAAAAGATCGATGTCGATGCGGCGGCCCTGGAACTCATCGCGGCGGCTGGAGAAGGAAGCTTACGCGACGCCGAGTCCCTGCTCGATCAAATGCGATCTTTGGGCGGAACGATCGACCTCAAAACCGTCGAGCGGACAACCGGCCGGGTGGGCCTCAAAAAAGTGCACGGACTTTCGGAATTCATCGTGAAAAAAGATTTGCAAGGCGCCTTGGGCTTTCTCGAAGAACTAAACGAAGAGGGACACAATGTAGTGCAACTCACCAAAGACCTGATCCACTATCTAAGAAAGGTGCTTACGCTTAAGTTGAACCCCGCCCTCGAAAAATCGTTCGGCGGCGAAATGACTTCGGACGAAATCGAAAAGATAAAAAAACTGTCCGCCTCGCTCGAAACCGAATCGGCAATTCGCCTGATAAAATCCCTCATCCGCGCATATTCGGAAATGCGCTACTCGCCGTTCGCAAGCGTACCTCTGGAAATAGCAATAATAGAACACTTGTCCTAAGCCCGTCGAAGGGCAGTTCCATCAGAAGTTGCCTTAGTGGAAGAATTAGAGATAAAATAATTTCAATACCATGCCTAAACCACGGAAAGAATCTTTCACCATACCTGACGAGGGGCCATACCAGGAGCCATTAACCGAAAGCGAGGCGCTCGAAGAAATTGAGCGGGTAAGAAAGTTTTTGGACGACCCGAAGTGGCCGAGCAATTACTCCAAAGAAGACATAGACGCCGCATACCAACTGGCAAAAGAGTATGGAATTGTAACCCGGAAAAAATCCAATCCCGAAGTTATCGCGGCACTTCTCAAGGCACTGGAGGGTGGCAGATACATCGGTCCTCTTGAGACCCAGATGATCGGGTGGTCAAACACAAAACTGCTCCGGGATATTTTTCAAAACTTTTATGACGGCATGGCGGCTTATGCCGGGAGACCGACACTCGACGGTGTTAAGTCCGAAGAAAGAACCGCGCAAATTGACGGCAGGGAGTATCGCGAGTTTGTAATCACCTCTCCGGCAGAATACGATCACCGCTATTTGATCCATCATGGAGGAACAACAAAGTTTGATGACCCCGAAGCCGCCGGTGAATTCGGCGAGGGGGTAAAAATAGCCGCCTTCCTGCTTTTGCAAAACAGGTTAACCGATAACGTGGAGCTCGGCTCAGGCCACTGGAAAATGATTTATTATCTGGATTCTCTGCCAGAAGAAGATTATCCAGATAAAGTTCAGGGACTTCACGTCCGCGCGAAATTTACGCGAGAACCATTCCCCGGCAACTACTTAAAATTCGCGATTCCGTCTTCCTTTTGGCATTGGTATGAAGATGATCTCCCGGATGAAGCGTTGGAAATTTTGAAACTTGATGAGGACTTCTCTTTAATGAAAGATTTCTTTTACAGCTCCACGAACGAAGATTTCCAAAACCCCACGTTTGAATCTGACTTCGGCGGATTTGAGCTTTTGCCGAAAGGAGGAAAGGGCAATCTTTATATCTCGGGACAAAGATATGAATACGGAAAGCACGATGGCTGGTCGCACCAAGTTGAAGGAATGACTATCTGGACAAACAGAAAGGCCTTGCAAAAGCGAAGGGATCGAAGTTACTGCGAAGCCGGGGAATTTGATGAAAACGTGCTGGCGCCGCTTGTTAAAGAAATGACCGACGAACAAGCCAGGAATGTATTAGAAAAACTCAAAGATTACTGGGAAGATGTGCCTTATGAGGAAGCGAAAAAACCGGCCTTACTGCTCGTCAAAAAAATCGTAAAGAAGCTGTTATTTGGAATGCGAGCAACTTCCTCGTCCCCAAGGATTCCTGAAAAATTCTGGGGAATGTGCGTTGCTCGTGATGCGGCAGGTGCTTACTCGAGCCGCTTGAATGGCTATGAAGAGGTTCTGAAGAGTGCGGGGTTTACCATATGTATACCGGAACTGAACCAGCTTGGTATGCCGCTCGCGCGGGAAAAAATAGTGGGGCTTGTCGATACGGCAGAAAACGTGGAATTAAACGCTCCGGAACAAGAGCGGATAAAAGTGCTCGAAGAAATATGGCATCTCCTCGACGGCCGAACGATCGATCCAAAACTTTTAGAACAGGCCATGGGCGTATTTGAAGCCGAGGAGTTTATCCTCCGCCTTCAGGAAGTCGCCCCGAAAGTATCCGCCAGAAAAGTTCTGAAACTGAAGGGCCTAGAAGGAGAAATAGGACTCCACGGATTTACGGCGATCGGCGGAAGCGATATTTTCATCAATCAAAGTTTGCTTGCCGGGCCGTTTTTAGAAGCAGCGAAAACCTATCTCCACGAACTTGCTCATCTCCTGAGCGAGGAAATAAATGATTTTAGTTCAAAGTTTACGCGAACAGACAGCAACCTTACGAAAATCCTTCTCTCGGTGACTTTGGCAAACCCCGGCAAGGTGGCAGCGCTCAAAGATAAGTGGGACGCGATAGAGGTCTCACCGAGCGACAAATACGCCTCGGTCTAAGAAACATTTCATTTTTTGTTAGACCTCAATAATCAATCCACATGTAAGCGATAGGCATGGTGCGCTCCGCGCCGTTCTTGAGGAACATCTCGGAGGTCCGCCAGCTTGGTGGTCCGATTGTAATCGGACAATCGGACCTGGCGGACCAAGAGCGAAGCAAATTTTCTCGCTGGAAGAAAATTATGCTGTTTCCGAAAGGACGGCGCGGAGCGCACCGACCCTACCTCGTGACCGTAACGCTCTCCCCAAGTTCGGCCGCCGGAGCGGAAATCGTCACGCGGCCGGTTGTGGCGTTTCGCAGGATGTTATAAGCGGTGTCGTAATCGGTTACGCTCGTCCACTTCGCGCCGCTCGTTGCCGGATCGAACGGCAAGGCGCTTAAATAGGTCGCTACAAGGCACGGCGCGATATTGTAGTTCGGACTGCTGGACGCCATCCTCGTCGTAGTCGTGGGAATCCCGCCGGAACTGCACGAAAAAGTTCCGCGGTTGTCAACGGTGTTTTGCCCAACCGCATTCAAAATCACATTCACATCCGACCAGCGCTGTGTGTTTCTCGATTTGGCAAACTGCCGAGCGGGATCGAGAATAACAATGGCAGCAACCGTAAGGAGCGTAATGATTGCCACCGATATGACGACCTCTATCAAAGTGAAACCCTTATTCGAGAATCTAGAATCTAGAAAATAGAAAATAGAAGTTGTTTTTAAATTTTTCATAGTTTTCCAGATTCTACTTTCTATTTTCTAAATTCTACTTTCTAATCAAAAACTCCTCACCTCTTCCCAGCCCACGATCGAGAAGGTGTTGGTGTCAACGGTCGCCTTGACATCCGTCACCGCGCCGAGGAACTTGCCCTGGGCAGAAATGATCTTTCCCGTACTCGACGAAACCACGGAAACGATTTTGCATGTATCGCTCGCAACAGTGATGGTTTCGTTGCCGGCGTAGGAAGCGTTCGACGCGAGCTTCAAGAGCGCTGTGTCGACGCACCCCTCCGCGAGCGCCCGGCTTTTCTTTTTTAAGTGGGTGTCGGAAATGTTGATGCGGTTCAAGAACGAAATCTGCCCCACCGCGACCATAATCAGAACCACAACGGCCGATATGATAAGCGCCGACACGATGCCGATGTAGCCAACCCGGGCTTTTAGCTTATAGCTTATAGCTTTTAGTAGGTTGCCGATATGATAGAACTTTTCTCTCATTTTATTTATTTGTTTTCTAAAACCTAACAGCTAACACCTAAAAGCTAGCTTATTACCTTAAATAAATGGTGTCCACGATAGTGGTGGAAGCGACGACCGGCCGCTCAACATCAAGGGACGATACCGACAATGTTATGGTAACTCCTTCCGGAGCGTTACTCACCGGAGCCAGGCGCTCGAATGTCAGCTGGCCCACTCCCACGCGGCTATTGTTTAAAATTACCGCCGCTCCCCCACCCTTTGCCATTCGGAGGGTACTGGAATCAAGGTCGAATACGATCGGGTTCTGCGCGAAATTGTACTTTGTGACCGATAGCGTCGTCGAAGTGGCGCCTGTCGCCGGCTGGTTGACGGTTTGGACGCCGCTCATTGCCCACCGCAGTTTCTGCATGAGAAAGTTCGCTTCCGCGTCAACTTCCGTCCTGTCGCGATTTTGGTTGCGGCTGCCGAGGAGTTGATAGAACACGCCAAGGACATAGCTCGTAATGACGGAAAAAAGAGCGATGTAAATCAAGGTCTCCATCAAGGTAAACCCTCTGCGAGAATCTAGAATCTGGAATCTAGAATCTAGTATTTTATTCATAAATTGCGTTTGCGTTGGTTATTTCTCGCATTCTAGTTTCTAGATACTAGCTACTAAATTCTAATTTTATTGCGATGTCACGATGCGCAGGCCGTCGTTCGATCGCACGGCGGTGTACACCAGATTGGCGTCGAAATCGACGGCGGTCGCGATGTTGGGAAAGTTGAAGTTACTGCAGGAAGTGATATTTGAAAGATTGGAAACGTCGAATATCTTGAGCTCGTTGTTCGGGTCGGAGGTGGCAAGGAACGCGTAATTGCCGCGCACTGTAATCGCGTTCACCGTTTTGCCGATCGCCTTATGGCCCAACACCGACACCGAAGTGGCATTCGTAATATCCAATACATAAAGTTCATCTCCTCCGGTTTCTCTGCCCACATACATTTTCGTGCCAACCACATACAGCCATTTCGTTTCTCCGGCACCCGAAATGTCATACGTGCCAAGAAGCGCGGGCGCGGATGAAGTCGACACATCGAAAATCTGCACGTCTTTCGACGTATCGGATGTTGCAAGATATGCCTTGTTCCCGCTCACGTAAATGGAATTCACATCTTCATCCAAAGAAGCTCTTCCCAAAATCACGGGGGTTGCGGGAGTGGCCACGTCGATAATCTGGAATTCGTTTCCACTATTGTCGTCCGTGCCGATATATACTTTTTGATTATGGTAAAAAATACTCCGTCCAACGGCGGAATTGCTCGTAAGAGTGGTGGATGCAACGAGAACCGGGCTGGTCTTGTTGCTGACGTCGATGGCTTGGAATTGCTTGGAGCTGTCGTCGCTCGCGACATAAGCGTAGTTTGCCGTCACGTCCAGAGCATTGAGTCCCGGCCCGGTGTCTATGGACCCGATAATGGAAGGAGTGCTGGAATTGGAAACATCAACGATGAAAAAGTCCTTCTTGCTCGGGGAGGAAGCGACTGCCGTCATATAGGTCGTTGTTGCGATCACATCGATGCCCGTCGCCGACTCACCCGATCCCAAATCGATCGTGCCGAGGGTTGCGGGATTGCACCAGTCGCCAGAAGCGCCGCCGCCACCGCCGCCGCTCCCCGTGTCTCCGCCGGTGTCCTGCACGCCGCGCCAATCCGTCACAAGCGTCACGAGTTCGACTTGCTGGGTTCTCTGCGGATCGGTGCTCCACGTAACGCGGCTTACCACTTGCTTCGTGTTCGCGCCTACATTCGAGACAATGATGTTTTTCGTGAACTCACCCTGCGTCACGGTGCTCGAAACGATGTTGAGGAAGTCGTATCTGGCCTGATTTTTGACGCCCTCCAAGCCCTGTTCGGCGAGACGCAATGCCTGATTACTTTCCGCGGAATCAACCGAGAGCGATTGGCTGCCGAAAATGAGCGCGGCGGCGCTCGTCAAAACCGCGGTCAGAATCGTCACCGCGATCAAAATCTCAATCGTGGACTGCCCCCGCTTACGAGAAGGTAGAAAATAGAAAATAGAAAGTAGAAGAACTATTTTTAATTTTTCGATTTTGATCATTGTAGAAAATTATTTAGTATTTTCATAACCTCCAACAATAATTCTTCACTTTCTCGATAATCCAGCTTTGGAAATAAAACTTTGGCGATTTCTATTTGGCTTTCTAGTTCCGAGCCGGAGCCAAAAGCGATAGAAAGAAACTGCTGTTTTTCTTTTCTATGAAAACGGTGGTAACTTTCGGCGATGTTGGAAGAAATGGAAATGGCCGCGCGACGCATTTGACTTGTTAGGCCATATAGCTCTACGTTAGGAAATTGTTCAGAAAGTTTATATACCGCAACCGCCAAACTCCGCGCTTTCTGCCATACAATTAAATCTTTAAAAGATTTTGTATTACTCATAATTCTACTTTCTATTTTCTAGATTCTAGATTCTAATAATTTACCAATCAATTCTTCCTTCATTGTTGATATTAATTTTAGCATTGCCAAGGTCGTTCGACAGGGTTATGGTGCCGGAAGCGTTCGCGTCGCCTTGCGGCGCGTTGAAAACGACTTCCGACAATCCGCTCATCGTGAGCCCCTTCCCTCTCGGAAATACGGAGTCGAAATCCTGGTTGCGGCTGGCGTACGAATTGCCCTCGAAAAGGACGTATTGCGCGGCGGCAATAAAAACGCCGTGGCTCGATTCGTCGAAATTGTTCAAGGCGCGGCCGCGCGCGGCCCGGAGCACGTTCACGAGCGTGTCGCGTTCCGAAACAACGGCTTGGCCGCCGTAGAAATTGATGCCGACGCCGATCGCAAAGGCAAAAACAACCGCGAGGATCCCGACAACGATCAAAACCTCCGTCAAAGTGAAACCATCTCGATATTTCGAAATTTCGATATTTCGAGCGAACGTCATCTCACTCCTTGGGTAATCTGATAGATGGGAGAAATGATTGAAATGGCGACGAATCCCACCACCATTCCCATAAGGAGCAAAAGCAGGGGCTCGATAAGCGCGGTTAAAGTATTGATGCTCTGTTCCGCCTCTTCGCGATAGTAATCGGACAAATATGTCAGGTTGTCCTCCAAGTTCCCCGTATTTTCTCCGATCTCGATGAGACCCGAAAGCAACATCGGGAAAATGTTTTTATCATGGGCAAGATACTTCGCCAACTGATCCCCTTTTTGAATGCCTTCCGCGGCCCGGGCAAGCTCCCTGCGATACACAAGATTATTGAACGTTTGCGAGGTGATGGTCACCGCTTCCACGATCTTGATCCCGCCCTTCAGTAGAACCGAAAGCACCCTCGTGAAATTTGCCATGTTCACGTCAATGATGATCTTGGAAAAGATGGGCGTGGCGATGAGTAGGCGGTCGGAAATCATTTTCGTGGGACGAAGTATCAGTAGAATTCTAAGGGCCACAAAGAAAGCGACCAGTCCCGCAACGACAGAGACGCCGTGCGCGAGGAAAAATGCCGTAGTAGCGATCAGGACGCGGGTCGTGACAGGCAATTCAACCCGCAAACTCGCGAACAGGGGCAGAATTTTCGGAAAGGCGAAAAACACCAAAAAAGAAACGAGGCCGGACGTGACGATCATAATGATAACGGGGTAAATCATCGCCGAGCGCACCTTGTTCCTTAAGTCATGAGATTTTTTGAGTTCATCGGCAAGATACACCAAATTCTGCGCCAGCGTTCCGCTCGTCTCGCCCACCCGGACGATGCTGATGAAAAAGTCGTCGAAAATATGGGGATACCTCGACAAGCTGGTTGCCAAGAATTGCCCGTTGCCCACATCCACAATCACCTGATCAATAACGGAAACCACGGCGCGCGAAGCGGTCTGTCGTTTGATGAGACGCAGGCCCTCGAGGATGGGAAGCCCGGCCTTGATGACGATCGAGAGGTGGCGGGCAAAATTGATTTTTTCCTGGATCGGCACTCCTCCGATCCCGAACGTGCTGATGAGAAAGCGCTTGAGCTTATTCATGTATAATCCGTATGATCTCTTCGATCGAAGTCAGCCCTTTGGCCGCCTTTTGCAAACCATCTTCTATCATCGTCGTCATCCCGTTCCGAATCGCCGCTTCTTTGATCTGAGTCGCGTTGGCGCGATTCATCACAAGCTGCCTGATTTCTTCGTTCACCTCGATCACTTCACGGATGCCGATCCTTCCCCGATATCCGCTCTGGCCGCACGCGTCGCACCCTTTCGGATTCGGAGCGAAAAAGTTTTTCTCGCCCATCTTCGCTATTTCCGGCAAAAGCTCCGATAAGCTTTTGACTTCTTCGTCTTTCAATGCCCTCTTCGTTTTGCAGTCCTGGCACAATGTTCTCACGAGCCGCTGGCCGGTCGCGATGTTCACGGTGGAAGCAACGAGGAACGGCGGCACGCCCATATCAAGGAGCCGCGGGAATGTGGTGGCGGCGTCGTTCGTGTGGAGCGTGGAGAGCACCAAGTGCCCCGTAAGGGCAGCGTTCACGGCGATGGCCGCGGTGTCTTCGTCGCGGATTTCGCCGACCATGATGATGTTCGGGTCCTGGCGCAAAATGGATCGCAGACCGTTCGCGAAGGTGAGCCCCACCTGCTCGTTGATTTGAATCTGCGTGGTGCCGTCAAGAGAATACTCTATCGGGTCCTCGATGGTGATGATGGAGACCTCCGGGCTGTTGAGCCGCCGCAAAATCGTGTAGAGCGTGGTGGTTTTTCCCGAACCCGTGGGGCCGTTCGCGAGAATCATCCCGAAGGATTTGCTGATCGCGCTTTCCACTTTTTTAATGTCGTTTGGGGAAAAACCCATGTCCTCCAATTTGAAATTCTGGCTCTCCGCCAAGACCCTCATGATCACGTTCTCGCCGTAGTACGTCGGCATGATGGAAACTCTTATGTCCACATCGCCGAACTCTTCGATTTTGACCCTGAATCTTCCGTCCTGCGGCAAAAAGTGCTCGTCCGTCCTCAAACCGGACAGCACTTTGATCCTCGCGATGATTTCTTGATGCAGATCGTTGGAAATTTTGGACTTGTCGAAAATATCCTGAAGCAGGCCGTCGATGCGAAAGCGAATTCTCGAGCCAGCCCTCGTGGGTGGAATATGGATATCCGAGGCCTTCGTGCTGTAGGCGTACTCCACAAGCAAATCCACCAGATTGATCACGGAAATCTTCTCGAACGGCTGTCCGAGCTGATTTTCCATAAGGGACTTGAGAGATTTGATATCGCGCATAAAGTCATTATATCATATATCCTGAAGCATAAAGCTTCTCTACTTTATTCGGGGATCGTCTAGCGGTAGGACGCCACGCTCTGAACGTGGAAACTGGGGTTCGATTCCCTGTCCCCGAGCCATTAAAGAATCTTCGAACCGCGGCGAGTTGGATTCTCTTATCGTCGAGACAGACCGGAGAGTTTTTAAATTTGCGATGTGCCAGCTTGCATGCTATCGTCAAAATACGATGAATACGATAACCATCCCCAAAAACCTAGCTAAAAGAGATAATCTCGTTGTTATGCCCCGCAAAGAATACGAGGCGCTTTTAGCGTTGAGGCAAATAAGGGAGTTCGTCCCATTGGAGGATATATTCGGAAAGCCGCTGATGGTGGAAAAGCATTCTGCGAAGAGTCCGTAAGTGATTTTACCGAGCCCGTTAAAATATTGGACTGTTTGTTTGCGGAGGCAGAAGATGTTTGGCGGGAAAAGTTTTCTTTTGATAAAACCTTCTTTGCCTCATGCTTGCCCGAATGAGAGAGATTACGGGGTTGTAAAAGAAAAAAGGGTTGCTATTCCATCTGTGTTGGGTGCATAATACAAAGCATGGCGCTGCAGCCGAATGAAAAAGGGAAAAACGGAAACGGAGTTCAGAAGAAAATTTATAAATTTTTATTCGTCAGTTGGGAAAGTTTGAGCGGCGACTTGGCGTGGCAGATAAAAAAAGAAGGACACGAGGTAAGGGCCTACATCAAGGAGACAGCCGACGCCGATGTCTATGACGGAGTTCTTGAAAAAGTACCCGACTGGAAATCCCATATCGACTGGGCGGATGTGATCGTGTTCGACGATGTCGGCTTCGGAGCCGAAGCCGACAGATTGAGAAAAGCCGGGAAGGCCGTCGTGGGCGGAAGCTCATACACCGACCGCCTGGAAGAAGACCGTGAATTCGGCCAAGCGGAAATGAAACGTTTGGGCATGCTCACGCTCCCCTCCTGGAACTTCTCGAACTACGACGACGCCCTGGAACTCATCAAAAACAATCCCGGCCGATACGTGTATAAACCCTCCGGCCTTTCGGCGGGCGACTTCCGGGGGCTTCTCCTGTTCGGAAAAGAAGAAGACGGCAAAGATTTGTACGAGATCCTCGAGCAGAACAGGAAGGTTTTAGAAAAAAGAATAAAGCAGTTCCAGTTGCAGAAATTCGCGTCCGGCGTCGAGGTTGCCGTGGGCGCTTTTTTCAACGGCAACGAATTCATCTACCCCGTCAATATCAACTTCGAACACAAAAAACTCTTCCCCGGGGAATTGGGCGAAATGACGGGCGAGATGGGTTGCTACGATGAAGACACAGAGGTTCTCACGGAAGATGGTTGGAAGTTTTTCAAAGAACTAAAATATACCGACAGCATATGCACGCTCAATCCAAGAAATCATAAAATTCAATACCACCGCCTGTCCGCAATCGTTGTCTACGATCACCACAAGCGGCTGGTTTCCGTGCAAAATCAAACATTAGACATTGCGGTAACATTGGACCACAACATGTACGTCTGCGATCAGCGAAGCGCGAGAAACGGTGAACATAAGTTTAAATTTGTAAAAGCAAAAGACCTGCAGTATCAATCGGTCATTAAGAGAACGGGGAGGTGGGACGGTCCCGAAAAGAAGTTTTTCATTCTGCCTTCGGTGTCAAAGAGCCATTATGAAGGCAGAGGCGTTGTTGACTCTATGTCAAAAAGCATGAAAATACCAATGGATGAGTGGCTGGCTTTTATGGGTATTTGGCTTTCTGACGGCTATACTTCGGGAAGATATGGAATCGGTATTGCTCAAAAAATACCGACTAAAACAGCCGTGATAGAGAAACTATTGCAAAAAATGCCTTTTGCATTTAAGCGGAGTAGGAATCAGTTTTATGCCTACAACAAGCAGCTGCACGAATACTTGGCCGTTTTCGGAAAAGCGCACGAAAAATATGTTCCTTTGTTCATAAAGAATCTGAGCTCGCGACAAATGGAGATATTTTTAAAATGGTATTGTTTGGGCGACGGCACGGTGATGAGGGGCGGATTTAGGATATTCTACACCTCATCAAAAAAGATGGCCGACGACCTGCAAGAACTTCTGCTCAAAACAGGCAGGGTCGGTATTATCAAAAAAAGAAGCGGGCGCGGTAAAGTGTGGATACAAGATCACTACGCAAATTCCTCTCGAGTGCAATACGAGATTTTAGAAAGAGTAAAAAAGCTTGATTCTTGGATAGATAGGCGCGACATAAAAACTATCGATTACGCCGGCAAGGTTTACTGTGCAACGGTAAAAAATCACATTATGTACGTAAGGAGAAACGGGAAACCTTACTGGTGCGGTAACACTTCGATGTTTTGGTCTGCCCCCAACAAACTCTTCAAAGAAACGACAGGGAGAATGGAGGAGGAGCTGCGCAAAGCGGGATACGTGGGCTGTATCGACATCAACTGCATGGTGAACGGCAGGGGTATTTATCCGCTCGAATACACGTCACGCTTCGGCTATCCCACGATCAGCATCATGATGGAAGGAGTTACGTCGGAGTGGGGAGAATTTCTTCACGCGCTCGCGAACCACGAGCCCTATGAACTCAAAACCAAAAAAGGATTCCAAGTGGGCGTGGTCTGCGTCGTCCCGCCGTTCCCGTATGAAGAACGGCGCACCATCGAAATATACAAAGATCTTTCCATCCTTTTCAAAAAACCGGGTCTTGAAGGAATCCACCTCGGCGACGTCAAATTGATCGAAAATACGTGGCGGGTCGCCGGCCACAGTTCGTATGTGCTCGTCGTCACCGGTTCCGGCTCGACCATGAACGAGGCCTGCAAGCAGGCCTACGCAAGAATCGACAATATCATGCTGATCAATATGTTCTACCGCACCGACATCGGCCTCGGCTGGTACGAGGACAGCGACAAACTGCAAACGTGGGGATACTTATATTGAGGGCGCAACTTCCCCGCGCCGTTCCGCTACCGCTCGAACTCCCAGCGTGAGTTCTCACTGGCGCTCCGTCCTCGCTCGCCGAGCACATAAAGCACTTATGTGCTCGGCACCCTGCCCGCTCGGCCGAAGAGCCGCGCGGAACGGCGCGGGGAAGTTGCGCTACTCTTAACTCAAAGAATATTGAAAAATCTCAAAAACTTCTCTACAATAACAAGAATATGAATACAACGATTCTCATAGTCATCGTGGTCGTTGCGGTTGCGGTCGTCGGTGCGTGGTTGTGGTCCCAAAAAGGCGTGGGCGGCGTTCCCATGGACCGAACGCAGACGGAGAGCGGACTCGCGATCGAAGAGCTGAACCTCGGCACCGGCGCGGAGGCAAAAACCGGAAAGACCGTTTCCGTGCAGTATGTCGGAACATTGCTTGACGGAATGAAGTTCGACAGCTCATACGATCACGGTCAACCGTTTTCATTCGTTTTGGGCATCGGGCAAGTGATCCCCGGCTGGGATGAGGGAGTGCAAGGAATGAAAGTCGGCGGGAAGCGAAAGCTTACGATTCCCCCGTCTCTCGCTTATGGAGCAACCGGCGTGCCGGGAGCGATTCCACCGAACGCGACTTTGATATTCGAAGTGGAGCTTCTCGATGCACAATAAAAAATCGCCACCCGCAGAGGGTGGCGTAATCTGCAATTCGACGATTCATTTGCAAGAGCAAACGAACACATGGCACGTTTCGCACTCGTACGGATAGAGTTCCCAAACCGCGTCGGCGATGTCAAAGCCGCATCGGTTCGCGAGCGCGAAGATCCATGAACCCACGTCGGCCATCTCATCCTGCAAACCTTCCACGCCGCGATGCCGGAACTCACGGCTTATCTCGCCGGCTTCTTCCGCAAGGTGGGACGCGGTCTGGATGGCAAGAATTCTACGGTTCTGTCTTCCGTAAAGGCGTTGGTGCAGTTCTTGGTGCCCCTTGAGAGATTGCGGCTCATGGCCCCTCTCTCGCCGAAGGCGCCTCAAGATATCTTCCCTACGCGGGACATTCGGATGCTCCACGGCGCAAAAACAGTTTTCCGTACGCAGGCAATAAGAACAAACACCGGGATACTTCAGCCACAATGCCTCCTGAAGGTCGATCTTTATTCTGTTCGCGACCGCGTTCCACCACGCATAGACTCTCGCAAGCTGTACCGGCAATTCGTGGAGGTCATCTTTGCGGACAACTTCCATCACGGATGCGATTTCCTCAATCAGCCGAAGAAACAGGTCTGAATCGGGATAACGCTCGTTTGCCGGCCCATAAACCTCGCGAAACATCTCTTGGTAACCGCGCACGCTCTCCGGTCGAACCAGCTGTCTTGGCATACTCTCAACCTCCAAAGCGACTCAATTTGCTACCCACATCGTATGAAAAATCACCCCTCCTTGTCAATGTCCGCGCAGCTCAATGTTGCAAAAAAACTTCCATCCGACATAATAAGGAAATGCGAAGAGAAACACCGGAAAACTTTTTCGAAGATAAGCTCGACCCGGACGCTTTGGGAATCGAAATCGATCAGATTGAGGCCTGTGCCCTCGAAGAGGCGCGCGATAAAAACCAGGCGGCTTTTTATAAGATGGAAAGCGAATTTTCTGACGAAGAGAGCGTCATCGGCTCAGCGATAGAACCGGGCGATATCCCGTCTATTATCTATCCTCAAAAAAACAAAAACAGGGTCCTCTGCTATCAACTGGCAAAACTGGAACTCTCGCGACTAGAACATCCTGACGCAAGAACCTACTGCAGCCACTCGATCGAAGATCATAAAAAAGCCATCCGATCGATCATTGCCAAACTCCCGGAACAAGCATCGTCAAAAGCCAACTAATTCCGTCCTTGTCCCCTGTCACTTGTTACGTGTCACTAGTTCTTCAAATACCTCCTCACCGCGACGAAGCTCGACAGGGTCCCGATCCCGACGGAAAACACAACCTGATAGAGGAACAGTACGAACAAGTTCGTATAAAAGTAACGGAACACATCGAGGCCGGGTATGAACACTTTGAGGTGCGGAGAAAGGAAGTACACGATAGGAGCGGCAACGATGAGCGAGAGCGCCGCCGCGAGTATTCCCGACAGCACCCCCTCCACCACCGAAGGGCCGCGGACAAGAGCATTCGAAGCGCCCACGAGCCGCATGATGCCGATCTCTTCGCGATTTGAATAAATGGCGAGCCGGATCGTGTTGAAGACAACCAACCCCGCAATACAGCCGAGGAGGATGGTCAAAATCAACCCCCCGCGCTTGACGTTGTTCACGATTCCCGTGAGGCGATCAATCACCACCTGATTCTTGGCGTAGTTTACTTCTTCGATATACGGCACGAGATTCGGGAGATTCAGGTAGTTCGCGATCGTGACGTACTGATCCGGCCTCTTCGCCTTGACATTGAGCGATGCTTCAAGGGGATTCGCGTCAAGTTCGTTGATGCCCTGGCTGATTGTCGCTTCGTCTTTATGTTTTTCTTTGAAAATCTCGAGCGCCCTGTCTTTCGAAACGTACTCCACGCTTTTCACTTCGGAAAGCGTTTCGAGCGAGGACTTGATATTCAAAACCTGATCTTCAGCGGTGGACTTTTTGAAATAAACGCTGATATCGATTTTGTCCTGGATCGAAGAAGCGGCCTGGTCGGCAATGAAGCCGAAAACGATGAGTCCCAAAAAGACGAGCGAGGCGAGCGCCATGATCGCCACCGTCGCGGTAGACAAAAGGCCGTTCCGCCGAAAATTTTTAAGTCCGTAATGAACGATGCGAGATAAAATGGTAAACATGATAGTTAATTGAAAATTCAAAAATCAAAGTTAAAAATGAAAGTGTTCGCGAAGCGAACTCATCTATTTTGCATTTTGATATTTACATTTTGCATTATACTAAAATGTATTTCCCTTTGGCTTCGTCCCTTATGATCCTGCCTCGATCGAGCGTTATCACTCTCTTCTCAAGCCCATTGATGATGTTTTTGTCGTGCGTGGCCAGAATCAGCGTGGTGCCAAGCTGGTTAATCTTCTCAAGGAGCTTCACGATTTCGAAGGTGTTCAGGGGGTCAAGATTCCCCGTCGGCTCGTCGGCGATAATCACCTCCGGCCGGTGCACCATGGCCCGCGCGATCGCCACCCGTTGACGCTCCCCTCCCGAAAGCTCGTGCGGAAAATTTTTCGCCTTGTCGCTCAAACCCACCATATCCAAAACCTGCGGAACCAGCTCTTCGATTTCCTTTTGGGGCCGTCCGGCAACCTCGAGCGCGAAAGAAACGTTTTCCGCGGCGGTCTTCGTGGGAAGCAAGCGGAAATCCTGGAAAATAATCCCGATGTGCCGCCGGAAAGCCGGCAAGTCCGCGTCTTTCAGTTTATTCACCTCATATTGGCTGAAGAACACCCGGCCCTTCGTGGGCTTGTCTTCGCCGATCAAAAGCTTGATGACGGTCGACTTGCCGGCGCCCGACCGGCCAGTCAAAGACACGAACTCTCCGGCGTTGATGGTAAAGTCAACGTCTTCAAGCGCCACCGAGTGGCTGTTATACACTTTGGAAACCGACTGAAAAGTAATCAACGTAGTGTCAAGCGTCAAGTGTCAAGCGTCAAGCAACTTGATACCTGACACCTGATACATGATACTTACTTTAATTCTACCTCGGCCTCAATAAACATGTCCAGATCCCCGGCCAAAACGTTATCCACTTGGCTCGTCTCGGCTTCCGTTCGGTGGTCTTTCACGAGCTGATAAGGATTCAGAACATAAGACCTGATCTGATTCCCCCACTCTGGCTTCACTTTTACCCGCAGATTCCCCAACTCCGCCACCTGATGTTCTCTCATTAAGTGGAACAATTTCGATTTCAAAAGATGCATGGCGTGTTCGCGATTCTGCGCCTGGGACCGCTCGGCCCGGGAACTCACGGCGATCCCCGTGGGGATGTGGACGATACGCACTGCCGTTTCCACTTTGTTCACATTCTGGCCGCCCGGGCCGCCGGCTCTCGAAAGTTCGAGTTTCAAGTCCTTCTCGGGAATTTCGATTTTCGACTCCTCCATCTTCGGCAATTCGGGCACCACTTCGACCAGGGCGAAAGACGTGTGGCGAAGTTTTTTGGCCGAGAACGGAGAAATCCTCACGAGGCGATGCACTCCCGATTCTTTTTTGAGATACCCGTACGCGTAATCGCCTTTGATTTCGAACGTCGCGCTTCTTGGATTGTCGTCAATAACCTTGATATGCCACTCTCGGCGCTTGGCATAGCCCTCGTACATAACGCCGAGCATTCTCGCCCAATCCTCGGCATCGTCGCCTCCGGCGCCGGGATACACCGAAACGATGGCCGATTGCTTGTCGTACGGTCCAGAAAAAATCTGTTCGATTTCGAGTTTTTTAAACTTCCGTTTGACTTCGTAAAACTTGTTTTCTTCGAAATTGCTTTGCAATTCGGCGATTGTCGAAACAATTTCTTGATATACATCCACTAGATTTTTCAGTTCGCCGAGAAGTTTGATTTTTTCTTCGGCAACGGCTCTATTGAGCCAAAAATCCGGAGAGGACATTTCCCGCTCTATCTCCCGAATTTTTTGTTCTTTCGATTCTACGTCAAAGACGCCCGCCCAAACGGCGGGCTTCCGCTGCGAATTCTTGAAGCTCTTTGGAGTAGTCCATAGTTGAGATAATAACACGGTTAGCCGCGATTGACGAACGCGCTCCACGTTATGAGCCACCCCCGGGAATCGAACCCGAATCTTTGCTTTACGAAAGCATTGCTCTGCCATTGAGCTAGGGTGGCAAAATTTAGAATATCGTGGACTCTCGATATTGTAACGAAATCGGAGATTTCGACAATATCGAAGCGAAAGTGCTGCCCTGCCTGCCGGCAGGCAGGGCTACATCGGCTTTAAGTCAAGATCAATTTAACAAATAATCTGTATCATCGCAAACAAAAAAACGGAGGGCTTTTACAGCCCTCGCAAACCTTTGTAATACTTCTCCATGGCATCCGGATTCATGAAATTCCTCGGAGTGAACGGGAGCGGCAACCACGCTTCGAGCGTCGTTTCCCATGCGCCGACAACGTCCAGATTCCCGTCGCAAGCGACAAGATGAACGGGCGGGTCGTTCCGGGTTCCCGACACAATCTCTCCTTCGTAATTCAGCTCCATAAGATGCTGGCGGTCTTTGTACATCACATGCGGCGGCTCGAGAATGGCGCCGGTTTTCTTTTGATAGACAACGGCAACGAACGCGATCTCCGCATCTCGCGCCCAACGCGCCTGCAGCATAGCGATTCGACCTGCGTAAACCGGATGGTAATCGCATGGCACATCGTGCGCCCCGAAAAACCTGTTGCCTCTCTTCGTCTGAATCATAACGAAGTAGCGGCGATTCGCGGGGACATTCTCCGCATAGGCGTTGTTCTCGAACCTGCGCGCCGATTCGACGATGTCTTTCACGTCTTTATGAACACGGCTTGTAATCGGGCCGCTCGCCGGCCTAAACGCATCGAAGAAATAATCTCGAAGCCCCGCAACCACCACAACCCCCCCTTGAGGATTGCCGTGAACAATCTCGCTATCCCAGTTGAGATCCCCCAACATAATGTCTCTGCAATTCCCGCAGGGGTTCGCCGGCATGCCGACTTCGGATCCTGCGTGGATCCCCAAAATGACCGGGCTCGGATTTCTGCCATGCACCGACCTCAAGGCGGCTACCGTCGATTCCTCCCCGTGGAGCGCCTGATTGCAGCCGTATTCGATATTGCCAGCCGGCATCGCCGAAGAATGACCGACAAGCGCAATGCTCTCTTTGCAAAAGTAGTTTGAGAAAATCGGTTTTGCAACTTCCGAACGCCGAGCCGAGACCAACGCTCCGATGTAGTACGGAATTCTTCTTTGCTGTTCTTTGCTTAAATCCACCAAATCACATTCTCCTCCGCGCACGTTCGCCACTCGCTTGATTTCCACCTTGCTCATCGCTTCCTCCAATAACCATCAAAAATCTATAAGCAGACTATCATATAAAAGAAAGATGTGCAATCGCGGCGGGTTCTGGCTTATTGATTGTCGTTCGGATAAGATGAAGAGTATATGAACGAAGTAGTATCGGTAAAAAACGTGCGGGTCAAACTCGACGGCCGAACCGTCATAGACAATTTGAGTTTTGAAATCGAGAGCGGCGACGGCCTCGCGATCATCGGGCCGAACGGCTCCGGAAAAACGGTGCTTCTCAAGACCCTTCTCGGACTCATCCCGTACGAGGGAGGGGTGGAATGGCAACCCGACATGCGGATCGGCTACGTTCCTCAAAAAATAGACGCCGACAGGCACTTGCCGCTGAACCTGAAAAATCTCCTTATAGCCAAAGAAAAGGCGCTCGGACTCAAAGCGTCCCTCGTCGATGTGGCGAGCGACGTGGGACTCCCGAAAGCATCGCTTGAAACACCCATCGGGCACCTCTCCGGCGGCCAGTTCCAGCGAGCGCTCATCGCGTTCGCCCTGCTCGGCAAACCGAACGTATTGCTTCTTGACGAACCGACCGCGAGCATCGATCTCCCGGGCGAAGAAAAAATATACGAATTGATCCATCGCCTTCAAGATAAATACCATATGACCATCATCCTTGTTTCTCACGATTTGAGTTTCGTCTATCGGTACGCAACGAAGGTGTTATGTCTCAACAAAACAGGACTCTGTTTCGGAACTCCGGAAGAGGCCCTCAACCCCCAAACACTTGAAAAGCTCTACGGCGGCCCGCAAAAGTATTTCCACCATCTGCACTAATAAATTAGAATGCAAAAATCAAATATCAAAATGACAGGTTAAAATGGGGAAATTAATAAAAGTTTTTGCATTTTGCTTTATCATTTTGACTTCTGACATTTGATTTTTGATTTAAATTCATGCCAACAAACGAAATATACTCAATAATCTTGGCTATCGTGGGCGCCGGTGTTGCCGGCCTGGTTGGCGCCTTCGCTTTGATGAAACGGACGATCCTCGCGGGCGATGTGATGAGCCACATAGCGATCCCGGGTCTCGGCCTTGCGCTTCTCTGGAAGATCGATCCCCTGATTGGCGGCGGACTCACGCTTTTCGCCGGCATTCTCCTTATCTGGCACCTGCAGAAAAAAACCGAGCTTTCTGCGGAAGCGGCGATCGGCGTGATCTTCGCGAGCTCCGTCGCCTTAGGAGCCCTGCTTATTCATTCGACGGAAGAATTGATCGATGCCCTCTTCGGCGGCTTCGGAAACATATCAACCGGGGAGTTCGTGTTCGGACTCGCGACGAGCGTCTTTGTCGTTTCGACGCTCTGGCTTTTACGGCACAAATTGATCATCGGGCTTTTCTCGCCAGAACTCGCGGCGGCCTCCGGCATCAACATGAACACAACCAATCTGTGGTTTCTCGTTCTTTTCGGACTCGCCATTCTCGCAAGTTTACGGTTTCTCGGGGCGTTGCTTGTGGGATCTCTAATCATTATCCCCGCGTCTGCCGCCCGCCAGCTTACGCATACCTTCGGGAAGTTTCTCGTTGCTTCGACGGCGATCTCGATGATTTCCGTCGTCGTGGGATTCTTGATTTCGCGAACGTACGGCCTGGAATTCGGGCCAACCATTGTGGTTGTCGCGGCGGTATTCTTCGTGTTGAGTCTGTTCAAAAAGAAAAACTAAAAGGACTACGAAAAAGCCCTCTTAGTTGACCACGAACGAGAATCAACCTCTACTTGTTCGGATAGCACTCCTTGCAGTACTTGTAGTTTTGCGAATCCGGAGCGCCAACATACGAACAGCTCGGCACCGAAGCGAAATTGGGGCAGTATTCCTTTTGGATGTCGGCTCCTTTTTGCGAGAAATCACATTGCGTGCCGTTCCATGCGCCGCCTTGTTTCGAACACTCATCAGCGCCGAACGCTCCTCCTCCTTGCTGACCGCCTCCTTGCTGATCACCTCCCTGTTGGCCTCCCCCTTGCTGACCTTCCGCGGGTTGCTTAAAGCAACTCGTCATCTTCGTTTGTATCGCTTGCTCAAGAGCGGGATCGAGCGCGGATTCTCCTTTTTGCTCTCCACTTCCGCCTTGCCCAATACTCTTCATACAGACCTGTATCTCGGAACAATCTTTGGCAAGGCATTCCTTAATCTGCGCGGCAACGCAGGAATTCAGTTTGTCCTTCAGTTTTTTCTCCAGAACGGGATCGAGCTGGGATGCGCTCTGCGATTCTTCTCCCGTGCCGGTTTCCAGTTTTTTGAAGCACGTAGCCACCTCGGCGCACGACACATTCAAACACTCGTCGAGTTGCGCCCGCGTCTGCTCCATAAAACATGCCTTGATCCTGCTCTCCGTTCCCGTAAACTGCCGGCACGAGAGCTTGCCCGACTTGATGAGTTCCAGCGGATTCGGACCCAGTTCCTTTTCGAGACACGCGAGGCCGCCGGGCGGCAACTTGCTAAACTGCTCGTCGGTATTTTTATTCATACACGAACGAACCTCTTTCATCTTCTTAATCATGTCTTTGATGGAGTCGATGTCGTCCGGAACGTCGCCCGCTTTCAGTTTTTCGAAAAGATCCTTGCCCAAGGTCTCGAAACAAGAAAGCGATTTTTTATCGATGTACGGCAGACAGGCATTAAAGTCCTCGATTGAACCCCCGCCGCCAAGCTCCTTTGCGTCGTCCGCGGTCAAAAGCCCTATCTGCACCGCGAAGTCCATACACACGTTCTGATTTTCTGCTTTCTTGCAAAACGCGGAGCAGGCTTTTTTTCCTTCTTCCGGGGACTTGGCGCCGCGAGCGCAATCGCCGGGGCTTTTACCGCCCGCCTTTCTTACAAACTCGGCGTCTGCTTTGCTGATGAATCCCGCTTTTTCCGCGAACTCCACGCACGCTTCGGCATGGGCCGTATCTTCACAATATGCAACGCAGTCGGCTTTGTTGCGGCAAGCGCCCGGAAGCTTTGCTCCCGCTTTCACGGCTTTGGCGATTTTCTGCATTTCTTCGAGTTCGTCCGCGGATACCAAATTGTGCTTTGCAACGAAATCCGTGCATTCCACGATATGCGCGGCGTCTTCGCAGTACGCGATGCACTGCTTTTCGTTTTTACAGCCGCCGGGGCCTCCACCCGAAACGACGTCGATAAATTCCTCCCACTTCGCTATTTCCTCCGGAGAGGCGAGATAATGTTTTTTCACGAAATCGATACACTCTCTGAAATGATCCGAGTCCTCGCAATAGGATCGGCATTCACTTTGACTGTTGCAATTGCCAAGGTCCGGCACGGGATATTCGTCGAAAAGAGGATGCTTATAAACCGAAACATCCTCGATGGCGCCGGAGAAAAGTTCCGTAACGCCGAAACGGTCATTCCACGCGCCGAGCGTAAACGGGGCTTCGCTTGTTGATTGGGTGTTCTTGGCCTCTCGGAGAGCCGTACCCCGCGATTTGCCGTCAACATATAGCTTTACGGCGCCGGAGTAATCCTTGCTGGCCGTAACATGATGCCAGACGCCGGGGGCGAGCGGCGCGGTGATCAAGCTCTGGCCTTCTGGGCCGGTGGTTGCGCCGACGGAAAACTCTATCGTTTTATTCTCTCTACCGATCCGGAGCCAATATCCGGAACCGGGGCCGCTCCCGGGATAGTTCGATTTTCTGACGATGTTCAGGGCCGAAGATTTCCCTCCGCCATCCCAGTTGAAGTCGGCTTCTATGGCAAAGGGCCTGGTTCCGAAATTCAGGTCTTTGGGATTACCCACCGTGATGTATCCGGTCTTTCCGTCGAATCGAAACGCTTTCCCGGTTTTACCCGAAACGACGGAAACCCCGCCGATAATGCTTCCGTTATGCCCGCCGAACGCGTCCGTCGCGGCTCCGCCCGAAACGGAGTCCCCGTTCCACTCGCTCACCAAGCCCTGAGTATACCCGTCCGATTCTTGGGCGAACGATATCTTGCCCGAAGCAAAGACAATATACAAACTTATCAAAAGAGCCGAAACAACGATCACTAAGGAAATTGAGGTTTCTTTTTTTAAGGAAAGTGCGTTCATGGATTTCATCCGCGCTAAAACGGATTTCTGATAATTTGCTTCAGGGGATTCGTTTCGGGAAGATTCTCCTTCAGCGGATTTTGGGTTTTTTCAAAAATCTCCGCTCCGATACTCTCGCCCGCGTTCTCCGTCGTGGAAGTTGCGGGTAACGGAGTAGCTGTGATGGTCTCCGTTTCGCTTGGAGGCGATGCTTTTCTCATCTGCCAGTACCAAAAGCCGGCCCCCGCGACCAGAACCGCAACAACGACGAGAATAATGGCCTTTTGCCTGTTTCTCATGATTGCTTTTATTATAGCAAATTGACGAACGTTGCAAAAGGAATTGAGTCAAGATGGGTTCTAAAAAGCCCGCCTAACCGTTCTGCGGATAGGCGGGGCAAGAACTAAACGACTATCGCCTGAAGGCGAGGGGTTTCCTCCCAAAGGCGGACGCTAAAACTTGCGAGAACGATTTTGCAAAATCCGATCAAAATTTTCTCGGTCAATTTCGGTTGTGTCGAGCCGACGCATGATGCCTTCTCCACCGCCATAGTATGTGTCGTACGCTCCGAATAAATGGTAAATCTCATGGAGAGTGGCATATCCGGTATTTTTGTAAATTGCTACGAGCGCGGCGTTGCCCAGAATTTTCGCCGCCCAACCGTAGCCCCGATTATACACTCCAACTTGTTCCCCGTCTATTTCTTCGGAAGACCAGGAGAATATTGGCTTTGCGGTATATGCCAGAACGATATCCGCGCCAGCCGGCTTTTGCCGCACAATTTTTACAATGTCCCGAAGGGAGGCATCCATATCAACCCACTCTTTTCCTTTTGGGAATTCCCACGTATCAATCGCAACAAGCTTAAGTGAGATTCGGAAATCTCTTACGAGAATTTCGCTGGAGAATTCGACTGCTTTTTTAACTGCGTCGAGATTTGACGGCGTGTTAATGTCGTCCCCGTCTACGAGCGCAACGACGGTTACGTTTCTGACAGGTTCAAGCGTTTTCACGACTGACGGCGCAAAAACGGCGCAGAGCGAAAACAGCCCAAAAAACCACCTCTGCCTTCTTTTTGTCACGGCTCTTACCTCCCCGGAGAAGTAACGTCGATAGTGCTGTCTGTATTATACACCACAAACCAAAACTTCGCACCGAAAAACCGGAAAATCAAATCTTGGAGTATCTTTATGACTTTGCTCGAACCTACTTTATCAAAAATTCGTAACCAATGGAAGCCGCCCCGCCGCCGCTCGCTCCGCTCGCGTACCCCCGCAGAAAAATGTTCTCTGCTATTTCTGATTTTGCGCGCCCGATTTTTCTTCTAAAAGGATGAGAACATTTTTCTGCGGGTATCTGCCCTCAATGCTTCGGGCAGGCGGCGGGGCTGGCCTCTGTTTTTTCTCGGACGGCGCGGGAGGAGGGGGTGAGGGGGAGGAATCCCGCGCCGTCCTCGCCTAATTTGCAGTGGCGACAAAAACTCAAAGAGAGCTTTTCAATTTTTGATCACGATTAAATCGCTCTATGGCAAGCCGGATTAACTTATTCAAAAGTTCGGGATAAGATAATCCGCTTGCCTCCCAAAGTTTTGGATACATGCTGATTGCAGTAAATCCTGGGATTGTATTTATTTCATTTACGACTACATCACCGTTTTTCTTGAGAAAGAAATCTACTCGCCCCATGCCTTCGCAACTAAGAACCACGAAAGCCCTGACCGCTGTTTCTTGAATCTTTTTAATTATTTGCTTAGGAAGTTTTGCGGGAACTTCAAGAATTGCTCCGTTTTCATCTATATATTTTGCCTCATAAGAATAAAATTCGTGTTTCGGAATAACTTCGCCGGGTATTGAAGCAATAGGTTTATCATTCCCCAAAACTGAGCACTCAATTTCTCGGCCAACAATCGCCTGCTCAACGAGGATTTTAGAATCGTACTGAAACGCGTCTCGCAAAGCATTTTTAAACTCTTTCTCGTTTCTAACTTTGTTTATGCCGACCGAAGAACCTAAATTTGCAGGCTTGATAAATACTGGCGAGCCGAGTATGTTCGTTATTTTTTTAAATGATGGTTTCTCTCCGTTATGTAAAACAATAAATTTTGCAACAGGAATTTTAGCTTCTTTAAGTAATCGCTTCATTACATCTTTATCCATTCCTATCGCAGAACCAAGAACACTAGCACCGACAAATGGAACTCCAGCAAGTTTCAGAAGTCCTTGGATGCTTCCATCTTCGCCGTATGGTCCGTGGAGAACTGGAAAAACCACGTCAATTTTTCCGTGGGTCTCTCGGCTATGAATATCGGTTAAAGTGCCTGAACTTTGGACGACAAGAGAAACTTCTTTGCTCGACTTGTTGAGCTTAATAAGTTTTGGGTCATTACTGTGTAGTAAATAATTTGACGTGTTGCTTAACAGCCATTTCCCGGCCTTGTTAATGCCGATAGGTATTACTTCGTATTTTTCTTTGTTCAGGGCTTCAATGACGTTACGAGCCGACTGGAGCGACACTTCATGCTCGGCTGATTTACCGCCAAAGAGTACGCCTACCCTTATTTTCTTTTTTGCCATTTTAAGAATATAACATTTATGATTATAAAAAAGAATCGCTTTGAAATTATGAAAAGGGGCTCCAGGGACACGAGGGTCCGAGAAGCCCCAGACTAGTTGCATCAGAGTGCTGCTGCTTGCGGGTGAGCGGTGTGCTTGAGGTGCCCGGTTCGCATCGTGATTTCGCGAACAAACGGGTAGAGTTCGTGCATTCTCACTTCGCCGAGCTTGTTCACCGCCTCTGCCGGATGACGGTGTTCCGCGATTGCGACTGATCCGAAGTAATGCCCTCGGCGCATTGTTTCCCAGTCTTCGTTCTCCTTCGAGAAGGTAGCCGCTCCGTAGATGGCTTGCCGACCCGTACGAATTGCGTCGAACTGGTTGCCGAAGTCAAAGTGCCACCATTCCTCCGGATAGTTGGAGAAACCAGCCGCAACCATCACGTTCCAGAACAGCCGACGATTGACGAGACATCTCTGCCTTTTTTCGTCGAGCAGTGCCGAATCGAGCTCCTCGTAGAAACGCGTCGCTGTCTCCGGGTACACGCCGTCGAAGACAGTGCCCATCTCGAGAGGCACTGATGCCTCACGAATGAGTTGCTGTCGTTCCATTTCGGCTAAGTAGATTTGCCGCCAGTTCTCGCTAGTCTCCGGCATCCGCACGATCTCTGTGAGCCGTTCCATCTCCCGCCAATCCTTTTCGGAGAAGCGAATGATGGTGAGGTCAACAGCTCCGCCGGTGTTGTGTGGCGGAGGCTTCGTCGGATCGTTGGACGGAATCGAAACGAAACGTTGAGCGTCCACCATCGCTTGATCGTGCGACGTTCCTTTGCCTTCGAGCACGCCGGCGTAGTAGTTGAACAGGGCTTGCTGAACGGCGAGAGGCCGGTAGGCATCCCACACGAGCAACATATGCCCCAACGGCAACAGTTCTGCCGCCTTTGCCAGCCGTTCCGCCACGCCTTCGCGGACAAAAACGGCAAACATGGAACTCCGAAGTTGCTCGCAGGGATACGGAGATGAATGTCGCTCCCCGGCGTAAATCGAATCTGTAGCGATCTGCGGGTAGTTGCTGAAAGCACCGAGTGGGACAAGTCGTTCACCACACTCACTGATCGGAAGTTGTTTCCACCCATCAACCGAGCCAAGCTCGCCGATGGGACGATCCAGAACATGATTACTCATGGCTAATTTCTCCTCTCTGATGAAGTCAAAGAACCTAGCCATATTATTGCATAAATAGCTTCTCTCGTCAATCTTTTGTCGCCACCGCAAATCAAGCGAGGACGGCGCGGGATTCCTCCCCCTCACCCCCTCCTGCCGCGCCGTCCGAGCAAAAATAGAGGCCGCACCCGCCGCCTGCTCGTTCAGAGCAGAGCCAAGCAAAATACTCTTTTCCTTTTATAGAATAATTTTTTGGTGGAGCGCGCAAATCGGAAATCGTAAAGAGTATTTTGCTTGGCGGCGAGCGCCAGCGAACGGCGGCGGGGCGGCTTCCTTTGTTCAGGAATTTTTGATAAAGTAGGTTCGAGCAAAGTCATAAAGATACTCCAGAATCGAACTGGCGCCCCAACCTTGGTCCCGCAGTAATTTTGCGAAACTTTGAGCGAGAGACGGGAATCGAACCCGCGTCACTTGCTTGGGAAGCAAGCGCACTGCCACTGTGCTACTCTCGCAAAATTGTGACCGGATTGCGATTTTCTAATCTCGTTTACTCGCTAAGAAAATCGGGAAGAGGGTTGTGTGCTACCCCTGCCTGCCGGCAGGTAGGACTATACTAATCCCGCATAATAATCGCATTCTCACTACCGGACTTGGGAAGCTAATATACTGCCACCGCACTACTCTCGCCCTTATTCTTTATTCTCTCGAATCAGCGGCACGAAACTGAATCCGAAATATTCTTTCTCTTGCCAGCCAAAAGCTGGTCCACCTTCGGCAGAAACTCCTCTTTTTGGAATTTTATCCAAAACTATGATGCTTTGTCCAACGGGAGCGACTATCCGGCCGCCGACCTTAAGCTGCCACTTCCACGCATTCGGCACTTCCGTTCCAGCCGCCGCGGCGATTATCTTATCGTAAGGAGCGTCTTCGGGATAGCCGCGGGAACCGTCGCCCAAAATTACTCTCACAATCCCTTTCTCGATAAAGTTATATTTTGAAATATTCCGCTCGGCCATTTTCTTCAGCGCCGGGATTCTCTCTATGGCCACAACGTGGCCCGAAGATCCGCGTTTATCTGCGTTTTGATCCGCGTTGATCCGCGCAGCACTCACGCAGTATGCGATGAGCGCTGATTGCCATCCCGAACCGGCGCCGATCTCCAAAATTTTATCGCCGAGGCGCGGCGCGAGAAGTTCAAGCATGAATGCCACCGTTAAGGGTTGTGAGATGGTTTGTCCTTCGCCGATGGGCAGTGGATAATTTCCGTAGGCCTCGGCCGCGTACTCGCGGGGCACAAAGTTTTTCCGGTCGATTTTCAAAAAGGCGTCGACGAGACGAGGGGACTTCAAATAACTCTCTCTTTTTAATTCTTTTATTAAAAAATTGTTTGCCTCGTTCATAATAAAAATGTATAAGCCCTCCGACGTGCATCGGAGGGCCTCTTCAGTTACAGACAGTACTTGCAACCGTGCTTCTTTTCGAGCTGTCGAGGATGCTGGTGGATCTTGTCCCAGATCGTGCTCTCCACCCAGGGAGAACGCTTGCCCTGTCCGTAAGAGCTCGTACCGGGAGCGGGAGGATTGAGATCGCCCGCCGCATCGACCGCCCTCAAGGCACCCTTGCACTTGTAGCGCTCCATCAGCCAGTCGTACGGAATGAAGTGCATTCCGAAACCAGCGTTCGTGATGATGCCGACCATCGGCATGGTGTACGCGTGCATGCCCAAGTTTGCTTCCAAACCGGAAACACCGGCGTAGGCGCCCAAAATCGTGTACAGGACATCCCCAATTTGCCTCAACTCCGGATGGTGATAGTGTCCTTGGAAGAAATGAGTCACCTGCTCGATGGTGTACGAAGAATACTCGGCAAACTGCTTGATGAGCTTCATCGGCTCACCATGACGGCCAATCTTGTGTGTGTTGTAGATCACGTAACCGTGGTCTTCGAAGACGCACATCGGCCAGTTGATCGGATCGCCTTCTTTGCTCGCAGACATCACCCGGCTGCGGCCGTGAATGTTCACGGGAATATCGTGGTCCAGCTTGCCCCAACGGCGCAAGGTGTCGACTGCGGTCTTCACGGCGGCCCATTCCGGCATCAAGTCATTGCGGCCGGAGAGCTGCGCCGACATCGAGTCCCAACAGTGGTTTCCGGTGAGAATTTCGATCGAGATAACCCATTTCAGAACTTCGGGGTCATGAAGGTTGGGCTCAAGGAGCATCATCCCGAACGCCTGCTGGGAACGGATGGACATCAACCCGAAAACATAATTCTCCGAAGCGTTCGCGCGGTAGACGCCGATGTCTCCGTGATGATAGTCGCCAAGGATCACAACGCGGACTTTCACGTCGTAACCCGCCTTGGCGTACTTCGGCACGAGGTGGTAGAAAGTGTAATCAAGGGTCTTCTCCACCGCTTCCGGTCTTGAGGTGCCGGAACCGATCTGCACATCGTTGATGTAACAGACGAGCGTAACGAAAGGTTTCGCCTTCTTGTTCTTCTCGACGATATCCATGATCCTCGGGTTGTAATTCCAGAACGTCACCGGCCCGTTCAGCGGATCCAGTTCGTCTTCAAGGGTCGCGATAGTGAGAGACGGACGAACCAGTTCGCCGGCTTCACCGTAACGCAGACGCTTGTTCACCTTGTCCTGAAAAACTTCCGCGCGGAGATCGGGAATATTGCCCTCCGCCATTGAAGTCGGATCCATCAACCCTCCGAGAGTGCCGCACCAGGTGAGTCCTTCTCGTGAAAGGTGGAGAATACCCTGACTGCAATCAACCCAGAAAAGAGGCGTTGAATCAATTCCGTTTTGCGCCTGGAGAGCTCTCAAATTCTTGCGAAGCGCCTTGATCGGCTCTCGGTACTGCGTTTTCGGAGAGTAAGGAAACCTGTCCCAAACCTTCATCAGCTTCCTCTTCCCGATGTTGGCGGTGATGACGTTCGGCGAAACAATTCGCGTACTCATTATTCCTCCATATGAAATTTCAAGATCTGATTCAATTCTCGCAAACCATCCAACCGATGTCAATCAAATATAAAGCCCCCGCGCATCGGCACGAGGGCATCAAACTGTCAAGCTGTCATTTTCTTTTCTTCTTCCGCCATCAAGGCATGGAGGTTGACCGGTCCGGCATACTTGGCCCAGAGTTTCTGGAATTCATCCGACCGAGGTCTTACGTCCGTGGGCGGCGGGGTTCTGTGAACCCAGCCGGCGTACTTCTTCTTGACGTCCGCCACGACCCTCTCGGTCTTCTTCCGTTCCTCGGGCGAAAGACCTGCAAGTAGCTTTTTGTCGCTGAACATTTCCGTCCAGTAGATATTCACGAGGGCGATGTCTTCGCTCTGGTTCAATAACTCAAGTTTCCTCTTTTTGGCAACCTCATCCATCTGGGCTTGGTTCATCGGCGCGCGGCCGATCCGGAGCCAGTACGTGATGACTACTTCGGTTTGGAACTTGAAGAGGTGGAAGAAGAACTTGTTCTTGGCAAAGCGCTGGCGCGGCACCGAGAGGTTCAGTCCGAACACCTTATACCACTGCTGACCTTTGAGCATCTGTGCGAGAGCGTAACCTTTTCCTGTCCGCTTCTCGTTCACGCTTTCGCCGATCAAGAGCACCTTGTTCCTCGGAAGACCCTGAAGATATTGGAACCAGACATTGGCCGCTTCGATCTGGCGGTCAATGGTGTCGAGGCCTGCAAAATCGTCAAGAGTGAGTCCGCGCATGATGTCTTCGAAGAGGAAGTTTCCTTGCACGAAGTCGTTCGCCACAACGATATCCGGCCCGAGTTCGGGATGGGCTTGAATGTTCTTGAGACATGCGTTAAAGAATTCTTCGCTTGTCAGAATATGCCCTTCAGGCATACCAGTGGCGAAGAGGATGTTGAGCGGCCCCTTGAGTTTCACAATTGTGGAAAGATCAAGCGGCTTCACGAGCAGCTTATTCATACTCTCTTTGCGTAGAGCGATAATGTCTTCGGGAGTTCTGAATTCTCGGCGTTTCTCTTCGAGGCGCCCCATGATGATCTGGCCTATGCGGCGCAAGACCCTCACGCTTTCAGGATCGCCGCCAACCGCATCGTAAAGCACTCCCTTCTTGTAGTGTCCAGCGGGAGTAATTGCGACGATGTCAAGTTCAATCAGCTCCTCCAGGAGTTTGGGCAGAATACGTCCGACAATCTCGTCGGCTACCTGGTCCGGGAACACCTGCGAAGCGAGCTTGCTCACCGAGTGGGTGCCGCCGCCTTTGATGATTTCAAAAGCAAGCTCCCGGATACGCCCGAGTTCCGCTTCGGGGATGAGGGACGCGAGCTCGTCGTCCTTGTAGAAGCCGGGGTCCGCGTCAAAATACCAAACGCAATCACTGGCAAGATCGTTCATGCGGACGAGCTTTCCTTTCTCAACCAATGTCGTGAGGAATCCTTTGACTTGCCGCTTTTCGGCCTTGAACACGTCTGTGACTTGCCGGTTGCGCACCCTCCGCGACTTGACAAGGTACGACTTCAGTCGTTCGTAAAAAGCAAGAACTTCTTGCTTTTCCTGCTCGGCTTTCGCTTCGGCCGACTTTTTCTTGTCGGCTCGCGCGAGAGGACTGTCTTCGCTGTGAACCCCAAGATTGGAGGCAACATCTCTCACGCGATCGACGGTGACCGTTATCCGATGCTCTTTCTTGAGAAGTTGAGTCGTCCCTCTTGGGCCAAGCTCGCGGTAACGAGCTTTGATGACACGGCGAATTGTTTCTGCTATTTTCGGATCTCTCCTTCTGACATGCATAGCGTACGCTCTCTTTTCTAGCCGACCCTCGCTTCTCTTGATCCCCATCTTAGCCAACCGCTTGCGCACCCCGTACGGACCTTCTTTCGAATAAAACTTTCTCACGGCCCTGTTGATCAGGGCCGATTCTTTCGCCATCTCTTGACGAGTCACGTCAACCTCCTTATTCAATTCTAAAAACTTGTCTGATTAGATTGTTACAGAGAAACGGAGACAGCGCAAGCCCTGTATAAGTTGCGCTATGCGGGGGGCTTGCGCCCCCTTTTATCCCCGCACCTTCCCAGAATACCCCGCGGCTCTGCCGCAGGGATGAATGGGTGTTGGAGAAGTCCTTCCCGCGGGGTTCAATACCCCGCGGGAAGGTGTGGGGATTTATTCTCTCACCGCTGAGTGATTCTCCACCTTCTCGCCGTTCCAACGAAGCCGGTTTGAGAAGATGAAAACGGTGGAGGATTTTTTGGCGTCTTTAAGCCAATCTTCCAGTTTCTCGCCTCGCAAGAACAAGCGGCCGGCCAAAATATCCGCCTTTGCTTGCGGCACGAGGACGAAATCCCAGAAATCATTTTTACGGTAACCGTAGAGTTCGGAAGCCGCTTTTTGCAGTTCCGAATCGATCCTCAGCTGGCGTACTTTGTTTTCAATAAGAGCGCCTAGGTCGGAGCCGATTTCTCGTTTCGCGCCGTCTTGGACTAAAATGTCTTCGATTATTTTCTGCATCGAGGACGCCTCGATCTCCGCGGGCGTTGGCGGAGCGGAGCCGAAAACTTTTGCCCCGTATTTTTCTAAGACCCTGCGGTAATACGAGTCATTGGCCCTATATTCAAGCGCGAACCTTCGCGCGGTCACCATCGTGCCGTTCACGAAAGCCACCGGATAGAAACCGGCGAAAATAAGAAAAACCAAAAAGAGGCCGGAGATAACCATCCCCAAGAAAACAAAATACAGTTTTTGCCGAAATAGAGAAAGGAGCATCATTGCGCGGTTGTGGATTGATTTTTGGGAACGATGATTATCAATTTCTCGTCCGGCTCCTTGTAATTAAAACGGCCTTTGAGTTCTTTCTCGAGATTCTCTTGGTTCGAATAATACCGCAATTCTTCCTCAAGCTTCTTCTTGTCGAATGTCGCCTTCCGGAGTTTGGCCTGATATTCGGAAAACGTTTTTGCCGCGTCACGCTCGCGGCCAAGAAAGGAATAAATCTGCGTACTAAGAAAAAGAATAAGTCCGGATAGAATTATAATGGCGGCTAACCTCATGTTCAATTTCAGTGTCAAGTGTCAAGTGTCAAGTGTCAAGTGAAAAATAAAAACGGCCCGGGGTCTTTCGACGCCCGGGCCGGACGATGCGGCCTTACGACTTCGATGCCTTGGCGCTGGCCAACGCATCCAGCTTTTGGCCGATGCGCAACCGCGCCGCGTCGATGGCCTCGAGGTCTTCGGCCACAGACGCAAGGTACACCTTGTGAGAGTTGCCCCTCGCCTTGAAGCCAGCCACCTTCAGCCCGTCGAGCGGATGGAAGAACTCGGGCTTGTACGACCTGACCCCCTGCATCGCCTTTGCAAAAGCCGCCTCGATCGACTCAGCGTCGACTTCGCCCTTCGCTTTTGCCATCTGAAACTCAACGACCTGGGCGCAGTTCCTCGCCAGGATTCTCGCTCGCCGCGCGAGCACTTCATCGACTCTTCCGTAGTCGACGAAGTCGGCGATGAACTGGCGGAGTTGCTCGATCTTCTTGCTGAAGTCATTGACGAAAACCCAAAGAACTATCGCCAAGACCCAGCCGACGATCCCCGCAATCACAATCAACCGAAACACGTCCAGCCCTATAACGATAGTGTCCATGACAAACCTCACCGAAAGTTCCCGGCCGTATTGCCTACGGAGCTTCTCTCCGCAAGAAGGCGTCGGAAGGACGTTTCTCGCCTCCCGCCGCCACTTCCGGAAATTCTTCTTTGAATCCGAACGCCGGCGGGCGAAAATGAAGACATGAAAAA
>CAYLWL010000001.1:0-231555 GCA_964387675.1 uncultured Candidatus Saccharibacteria bacterium | reverse complement strand
TTCTAACTTGATAGATTACTTAAATTCAGTTAAAAGTCAAGAAGCGGCATTAGCCGCTTCTTAAAAAAATTAAAACGAAAAAATTTCTTTCGCCCTTCATTGATAAATCCTTTTCTTTTTCGCCAAAAAAGCCCTTTCAAATCCTATGCGACCTGCCTGCCGGCAAGGCAGGGCGGCGCGTTCCGCGCCGCGAGCTGACCTCTTCAAATTTGCATTTTCCTAACTGGCGGAGGGTGCAGGATTTGAACCTGCGAGAGGATTCCTCCTCAACTGGTTTTCAAGACCAGCGCCATAAACCGCTCGGCCAACCCTCCGCTTCTCTACGGGGCAAGCAAGCCGTTTCAACCGCTTACGCACCCCCACCGTGATTTTCCACTTCATACTAGCCGTTATTTCGGTAAAAATAAAGGCGCGCGCGGTAGTTGGCAGAAAAACGAATTTTGCGATAGAATTGGCTTACGATGAAACTCTCTGAAAATGATTTTATCTTGACTGCTAAAATCGACGCCATGCTTCATCCCCCCACCCAAGAAACCGCGGCTGTAAGGCCACGGAGGAATGGAAAAATTTCTCTCGAAACGAGAATGGGAGATACCCCACCCGTAAGGGTGGGGGGTTCATAAAACGAAAACCCCGCCTAGATAATCCCGGCTAACACCCAGGTGGGTGGGCTGGAGTTCCAACATCCCGGACGAACCGGCGACTCGGAACATTGCCCCCCTGATCAAATTGTTTGATCCGGAATCTAGGACGGGATTCCACTATCAGTATACCACAACGACATCAAAGGCAAACATAGTATGACTCTCCAAAGCCGCAGACGCATCTTCTATTCGCTCATCACATGCTTCGTTATCATAGGCGGGGTCGTGGTTTTATATGTAAACGGCTGGAGGATGGACTTCAAAACGTTCAAAATCGAGAAAGTGGGGGCGATATTCGTGAGAAGTTTTCCACAGGAGGCAACCATCACGCTTGACGGCAAAAAGATTGAAAACAAATCCGGCTTCTTCGAGAAAGGGACCCTGGTGAACGGCCTTTTTCCCCAGAATTACACGTTGCGGCTGACGCTCGACGGCTACGAACCCTGGGAAGAGGGCGTCTCCGTCGCCCCCTCTCTTGTTACGGAAGTAAGCTACGCGGTTCTGGTCCCCAAAAATCCTATCACCGTCGCGACGAGCGCGCCGAAAAACTTTTGGGTTGTCGATGGGAATGTGGTGACTCAAAACGACAACGGAGTATTGGCGATGGGAAAAAATGAATTTGTTCGTGGCGAGGTTGTGGAGTGGGCGAAGAACGGCGCGTCTCTCCTTGCGAAAAGACCCTCTCCGAACGTGTATTACGCGGTCGATCTGGACAAGAAATCGGCAGTCAACGTTACCGCATTGCTCCAAAAAGCCGGGCTCACCGGCAACGGATTCGACCTGACGCTCAATCCGGAAAACGAAAACGAACTTATTATATCCGAAGATAACAAGATTTCCGTTTTTAATACGGACGGGCGCGAACTCACGAATATCTACAAAACAAAAATGGATATCGGAGAGAGCATAGCTCCTTCAAAGTTTTTAATTGCCTGGACAAAATTCAGCTCCGAACAAAACACTTCCACCGTCGTCGTATTCGATAAGTTTCTCAAAAAGGTTCTCGAGGAATCGCCGTCTCTTCCGGGGAAAAGTGTGGACTTGCGGTGGGCCAGCGGCAAAAGATTGGTAACTCTGCAAGACAACGGCGAACTGTATCTCTACGACTATCAAAACAAAAAACTCGGAAGGATCGCGATGGGCGCGAGAAAGTTTGAACTGTCGGCTGACGGCTCGTGGCTGGCTTCCGTCGAAAACAACGCCTTGGAGGTTTTCTCTCTCGATAACGACCGGGACTATCACCGATTCAACTTCCCGGAGATACAAAGTGTCTCGGATGTCGGGTGGTACGGAGACAATAACCATCTTTTCGTTTTCTACCCGAACCGCGTGATCTTCTTCGATATCAACGACGCTTCTTTGCGCAATCTGACGGAGGTGGCAAGCAACTACGTGAAAGCGGTCTATGATGAAAAAACCAACGCCCTCTATACGCTCGAGAATGGCAGAATAGAGCGGCGCGATTTTCCGCGGTAGGGCTCTACCGCTTCGCCCACTGCGGAGCATTGGTTCAGATTGGATTTTAGGCGATTGGCAAAGCCAATCTCTTGTGGCCTATAGAAACAAATGATCTGTCCAACTTTGGGACCGTCTTCGAATAATTTAAAACCTCGAAACCAAGCACCCTGCCCCCGTTATCAAGATCAATTAAAAGGGTGTCATCTCGATTGATGGTCTTTTTGACTACGCCTTTTTTAATTTTTACGTACAACGCATCCGCCGACGTGTCATATTTTATTTGCATGGTTTTATTAATTTTTTTGCCTTAAGCCCAAATAAGCCCCGACGTTCATATTCAGGTTCGTTTGCAAGAATCGGAATAAAACCATCTTTATGCATTTTAAAGTTCTCATACTTTCCGCGTTTTTTGATTTCATCGTAAACCTCATATAGCGCTATCGGGTGTTTTTTCTTGTCTTGGACATTTTTCACAACCTCCAATGTCGTACGATAACTTTTTTCACTCCGATATAGTCCTGCTTCGACCGAAATGCCATTCCTGTAATTTATGAGGGCGTGGCCTTTTTTAATGTTGTGCTTCATCATAACAACGTCCAGAAGGCCGGTTCTTTCGGCAAGAGAAATCATTTTTTCGTCAACGATTATCACAAACGGTCTCGCCTCTTTTCCGGTAGTATGAAAATCGACAACCAGGGCGTCTTGATTAATTTCCCCGAGAATCTCCACTGCTCTCCGAGACTCATAGCTGTCGTTCTGAAGGCCGAAAGACGCGTTAAGATCTTTTTCGGTAAATCTTACGTTTTGTTCATATGCCCTCGGGTTGCCTAATATAAAATCTATATTATTTTCCGCGAGTGCTTTAACCGAAGCCACCTCATTACCATGTAGTCCGGCTACAAAAATGATTTTTTGTTTTAACATTTTGTCCATAATCATAAATATACCATTCGCATAAATCTCTGCGACAGAAACAAAATAATCCTTACGGAGTAAGGTCTATTTTACAGCGTGCGACGAAACGCTCACCTATCGCTTCGCCCACTGTGGCGCACGCCTTGCCTTCTTTAGGCCGTATTTCTTGCGCTCTACCATTCGCGCGTCCCGAGTAAGGAATCCCAACTTGCGCAATCTTTTTTTGAAATCGGGGTTTTTGACGGCGAGCGCCCGAGATAATCCCAACCGCACGGCTTCCGCTTGGGCCCTGATGCCGCTTCCGCCGACTTTCGCGCTCACGTCATACTTATCGGCGAGCTTGAGTTTCGCGAGTGGAGCCGACGCCGAAAGCTCCAGTCGCGGTATTCGAAAGTACTCTTTCGCGAACTTCCCGTTCACCAAAAACTTTCCGTGGCCGCCGAAAAGACGAACCTGGGCTATCGCGGTTTTTCTCCGTCCAATCGCCTGGACATACCGTTCCAGCTTCTTGGCTTCTTTTGCTTTTTCCGGCTGTTTTTTATGATCCGTTGCTGTCTTCTTCATCGTCTTAATCTACGAAAATAAGGTTCTTCAGGCGTTTGGCATTCAAGAAGTTTTTGGGGAGCATGTTCCGCACCGCTTCTCTCACAACCCATTTCGGATCTTTGGCGAAGGCCTGCTCGAAGGTCTTTTCTTTGAGATGACCAACATAGCCCGTGTGCCGGTAGTATATTTTTTCTTTTTGCTTTCCGCCGGAGATGGTTACTGCTTTATAATTTTTGACGAAAACCTTTGCTCCGCCGACGAGTCGCGGTTCATAACGCGGCGTTTTCTTGCCTTGCAAAATAACGGCGATCTCCGATGCCAACCTGCCCAATATCTTATTTTTTGCGTCGATGTGATAATCCATAGTTATAAGTAATCAGTTATTAGTAACCAGTTATTAGGGACGAGGGTCGATTGCTCGCTTACTAATTCTCGTGTCTGATGTCTGGTGTCTGATGTCTGATGTCTATTTATTTTATACAAACTCCACCCTTGCCAACCTGCTGCCGTCTCTTTTTCTGTTTTTGGAAAGTTTCGTGATTCTCAGATATCCTCCGAGGCGGTTGGTATATTGACGAGCGAGTTCGCCGAAGATTCTCTCAACAACAAGCTTGTTCTGCGCTCTTTTTAAGATAAGCCGCCGCGCCGCCAAGGTGTCATGTTTCGCGTGCGTTATCAAACGCTCAACCATGGGGCGAATTGCTTTTGCCCTTGCCTCGGTGGTTTCGATGGAACCGTGCCGGATAAGGTCATTGGAAAGATTTCTCAAAAAAGATTTTCTTCTCCCGGTCAGTCTATGAAACTTTTTTCCTTTCTTCAGGTGCCGCATGCTAATTTCATTCTTCGCTTTTTGCCTTCTTCGATCGGCCCCTCTTCTTCACTTCATCGTCGCCCGCGGCCACGGGAGCTTCCGATTCGCGCACCGCCACCCCCGCCACCTTGTCAAAGTGGTCTTTTAATATGTTTGCCGATTTGTGAAGGGCGGAGGATGGGGTGATGCTCCCGTCTGTTTCTATTTCCACGCGCAATCTGTTATAGTCGGTTCTGTCGCCCACGCGCATGTCTTCGGTCGTGTAATTCACCCTCAACACCGGCGTAAAAATGGCATCGACCGCTATCGTCCCGACGGCCAGCCGGCCGGACTTTCTTGACTCGACCGGCGAGTAGCCCAGGCCTCGTTCGACTTTGACTTCTATGTCCAGTTCAGAATCTTTCGATGTTAAGGTGGCGATAACCTCCTCCGGATTTAAGATTTCCACTTGAGAGTTCGCTTCTATGTCGCCGGCGGTGACCGTTTTTATGCCTTTTCCCGCGAGAAGCAACGATTGCGGTTCGTCGGTATGCGTCCGAAACCGCAGTTTTTTGAAATTCAGACTTAAATCGACGAGATCTTCTTTGACCCCCGGCAACGTCGAGAATTCGTGGGGAGCGTTTTTGATTTTTATTTCCGTAACCGCCGCCCCCGGGAGAGACGAAAGAAGGGTCCGGCGGAGCGCGTTTCCGATCGTCAAGCCGTAGCCCGCAAAAAGGCCTTCGATTTCGAAAACGCCGCTCTTTCCGTCTTCTGATACGGTTTTGATGGTAACCGTTGAACTAAGATAAGCAAATTCCATGATGGAGTATTCGCGAATAACGCTAATCTTTAATCAATAATGCGAATACATGTCTTATTTATTCGCGTTATTTAGCGGTTATTCGTGTTATTAGTGATTACTACTTGCTGAATGATTCGACCAATAAGTTTATATCGAATGGCGGTTTTATTTCTTTAGGGAGCGATAGAACACGGCCCTCCAACTTTTCTCTATCGAGTTCGAGCCATGAGGGCGTTTCGTATTTCGCGAGAACCTCTTTTCTGCGAGCGATCGCCGTCGTTGATTCGGAACCGATTTTTACCCCAACCACGTCTCCGGATCGAAGATAGAAGCTGGGAGATCGCACCCTCTTCTTGTTCACGAGAATATGGCCGTGGACGATCAGTTGCCGGGCCGCTCCCCGCGAAGGAGCCATTCCAAGCCTAAAGACTACATTATCCAACCTTCTTTCCAAAAACTCAAGTAGCTTATCGGAGGCCGATCCTTTCGCCCTCTTGGCAAGCAAGAAAACCTGCCTCAAATTTCTCTCGTCGAGTCCGTAACTTATTTTGAATTTCTGTTTTTCTTTCAACTGCCTGCCGAACTCGGAGAGGGCGCCTCTTCGTCTGCTTCCCCGCACCGGCCCGTGAACGCCCGGACGGTACGGCTTTCTCACCGCCGCGCATTTCGGAGAAGCGCAACGCTCGCCTTTTAATCCAAGGCGTTCTCCAAGCGCTCGTTCTTTTTTTTCTTTTGGACCAATCATTTTTACAAGCCACTAGCCACTAGTGATTAGGGTCTGGGGTTTTATAACTTTTTCGTTGTACCCTATTGGCTAGACCCTAGTGGCTAATTACTAATTTACACTCGCCTCACTTTGCGCGGCCGCGGGCCGTTGTGCGGAATCGGCGTAACGTCCTTTATTGAAAGCACGTCGAATCCTTGATTGATAATCGACCGGATCGCCGAATCGCGGCCGCCGCCGACTCCTTTCACCAAAATCTCAACCGCGCGGGGACCAACTGACTTTACTTTTTCGGCTATCGCGGCAACCACCTTGGAAGAAGCGAATGGCGTTGCTTTTTTGGGGCCCGAAAAACCGAGGGAGCCCGCCGAGGCCCACGCGAGCACATTCCCGGCATTATCCGTCACGGTGACCACGGTGTTGTTGTACGAAGCGTTGATGTAAACCTTTCCTTCGTCAATTTTTTTTGACTTTGAGGGCTGGCTCGACTTAGCGGCGGCCGCGGCAAGTTCTTTGGCCTCCGTCACGAGCTCCTCTTTCGATTGTTCTTTGATTTTTTTCTTGCCCATATTTTTACAAGCCACTAGCCACTAGTAATTAGGGTCTGGGGTTTTATAACTTTTTCGTTGTACCCTATTGGCTAGACCCTAGTGGCTAATTGCCCTATTTAAGGTCCACTTTTCTCTTTCCGCTTCCGGCTGTTTTCCTCACGTTTCCCCGGACAGTCCGAGAGTTTGTTTTGGTCCGCTGACCCCTCGCCGGCAATCTTTTCATATGCCTGATGCCCCGATACGTCTTCAGCTCTTTTAATCTTTGGATGTTTTGTTTTAAGAACTGCCTAAGCGCTCCTTCGACCATATAACCTTTCTCGGCCACATTCTGAATCCTTTTAACCTCTTCGCTCGTCAAGGTGCCGGTTTTCTTGTCTGGATTGATGTTCGCGGCAACCAAAACCTTCCTGCTCAAAGGACGCCCGATGCCGTAAATGTAGGTGAGTGAAATTTCTACTCGTTTATTGTCTGGAATGTTGATACCGAGGATACGCATAAATGTGTCAGGTGTCAGGTGTCAGGTGTCAGGAAATAATTTCTTGATACTTGACGCATGACACTTGTAACTTTTCTATCCTTGCCGCTGTTTGTGCTTCGGATTGGAACATAAAACATACAAACGCCCCTTGCGCTTGGTGATCTGGCAATTTTTACAAATTTTTTTAATTGAACTCCGTACTTTCATAAAATTAGCTTCTAGCTTATAGGTTTTAGCTTTTAGTCACCCTTCGGGTGTTGCTCCTAAAACCTAACAGCTAACACCTAAAAGCTGGTTTAGAGTCGTCTCGTGATCCTTCCTCTTCTTCCGTCCGGAGCCATTTCCACCAGAACTCTGTCCCCCGCCAAAACCCGGATATTGTGCATCTTCATTTTTCCCGAAAGATGCGCCAAAACATCGGCATTGGGGTCGCTCCCCAAATTCACCCGAAACGTCAAACCCGGCAGGGCTTCTTTCACAATACCCTCTTGCGGCGCAGGGTCCATCTACTTTGAAATCAATACCTCAAACGACATGCTGAAATCTCCAAGAAACGAGTTCATTATAGTCCGAATAGGCCGCATCTGTCAAATCAGCCGATTTCGGTTCAATATACCGAAACCTTCACCTTATTCCGATCTCCCGGGATAGCTCCGAGCCAAACTGGCCAGAGAGAAATCTTCGCGGAAGCTAAACCGTCAAGCAGAAAAATCATGGACCGCACGTCGGATACCGGCTTTCCTAAAATAGCGGACGCGAAATCCTTATTCTGGAAAGGGGGCCACAGTTCGCTTGAGGCGGACACGCGAATAGTCATTTTCTTCTTGGCAAAATCAGGCGCGACGCCTTGGTACGTCAACCGCAACTCCTTAAAAACAAGTTTCGGATTGTCTTTTTGAGTAAGAACGAGGAGGAGCGATTTTAGGCTTTCTTCTTTGAATCCTATCGCCTTCATGCTCGCCTCTCCAAAAACCCCGAAGTTCTCGCTTCCATCGGCCTGTTCACTCGCGCTCAATTTGCCGATATTCACCTCGGAAGCGCCATCCGGAATCGTGAAGTCGGAAGGATATGCCGAGAGAAAGCTGTTTTGCAAGCTTGTCTTCAAAATTTCTCCCGTCTTATTCTTCGCTTTCACCATATCGTCGGCAGTGGCAACCGCGCGCTCACCGACGAAACCGCCCCTCGTTGGTTCGATAAGCTCGCCGTAAAAACCGTCATAGCGCGGAGTCCCCTTGAAACCGGGAATCGTGAGTTTCGCGATCGGGCCGACGTTATAGTCCGGCCCCGGTTTGTCCGCAACGATATTCGCTTCGATCTTCGAAGGGGTAATTTTGCCGTTTTTAATCTCGGCGGCCGGCACTACCACTTGGTTCGATATTCGAAACACTTTTCCGTCGGGAGTTTCAAATCTGGTGGTGGCAACAAGCGCTTGCGGCTTGGAGCTGTAAGCGTTGTAAATAAACATCTTCCCCGAGGCCTTGGCGGAAACATTGCTTTTTCCCGAAGCCGGAAAGAGTTGCGTCAGATTTTTTTGGAGCGTAAAGAGCTCTCCGGGTAAAATGTTCTTTTCCGGATTTGGTTTCGATACCGAGGCATCCACCGTAAATACGCCTTCATACGACCAGGGCAGTTTTCTGAAAGTAATATCAACACTCGCCCTGCTGAAGAAACTGTTGGTTATGAAAAACGCTCCCCACACGATACCAATCGAGGCAACCAGCCACGAAATCATCCGGGGACTCATGGCGAGACGAAAACGGCTCGGGTTTTGTGGCGGCAAGGGCGCGCCCCCGGAATCCTCCTCAAACACAAGCTCCGAAGAATCCTCGGCCGCCCCGCGGCTTCTCGGCGCACTCTCTTCGGGGGATGTTTGTTTTTTGCTCACCGCGCTCCGGGCCACTATGTCGGAGAGGGCGGAAGTGGGACGCGGGCCGAGCAACGGATGGTTTGCCTCGATACCGCTCGATTGCGCGAGCGCCACGACCGACTCGTCAACGGATTCTATGGAAACATTTTTGTTCGCCGCTTTCGCTTCGCGATACAAAAGGTGAAAATTGCTCACCGACGCGCCAATGCCGGAACCCTTCGGCACAACCAAAACCAAATCCCGCTCCGGATCGCCGATCACCTCCTCGATAAGCTCCGCGATTGATTGTTTTTTGCTAACCTTGATTCGTTTCATCCCATTAGAGACAGGCCTCTGCCTCCTGCTATTATATTATTATATCACGAAATTCAGCTGACAAGCCAGTTGATTTTCCTGCGAAGACCGCGATGTATCTCCGAATCGCCGCGGTGGTGATAGTAGTCGAAGAACGGGGCAAGAACCAAAAACACGTCGTCCTCGGGAATACGCCAGCCGGAAATATCGCACCCGAAACCGAATTTCCCGAGCGCCGATTTGAGCGGTAAAGCATCGAAAACAATCCCTCCCTCTTTTCTGGGGAGCGAGAGCGGCAAGGGCTCGGAAAGCCGGGCGTAGACAACTTTGTTTTTGTTCACGCCACGAAGCTCTTTTGCCAAGTTTCTCAAGTGGCTTTTGATAATCGGCTGAAGAACGCCTTGATCTTCAAACACGAAACGTCCGCCCAAAAAGTTCTCGGCGCCGGGCTCTTCTTGAATGGGGACTCTCGACGCGATCGACTCGAGAAAATCCGCGAACGACCATTCCAAGTCGCGCTCGCGGAAGGCGCCGCTCTGCTTGTCTCTCCACACAACGCACGACCGCTCCGGCCGCAACATCAGAAAATTCGCGCCCTCGGCCAGTCGCGCGATCGTGTTCGCGATAGAGTCGACGGAGCTCGCGAAGAAAAAACCGTCCCGGGCGCTGAAGTAATCTTTGAATGCCTCGAACATCGGTCTCGTAGCGAACGTCAGCCGCAAAACCAAATCAAGATACTTTCCGGGAAATCCCACCGGATTAAAAAGAGCGTGGCCGTCAATTTTAAAACCCGCCGCCTTGATGCCGACCAAGATCGTATCCAGTTCGTCCGCCTTCAGCCGGGCGCTCGCGGCGCTCCGCAGATGATTGAATGATTTGTCTATTGATTGCGAAAGCGCGGCGTCGAGTTCGGCGGGCGTGATGGGACGGTCTGCCGCGCTACCGTCTCTTTTGATTTTCATCGGGAAATCGAGAGAGGCGGCAAGCGTTGGGTCTGCGGCGACAATAAGATTGCCCCTTGTCATCCTCCGAAGAGGCGAGTCGAGTTTTTTAAGTTCGAAGTTTTCCCACCGCTTCGCAATGCGAATGTTTTTGTCGGTATCGATATTCAAAAGCACACCCTTCGCCTTCGTCGGCAAAATCTCAAGAAGCAAAAATTCCTCGTTGGGTTTCCAAAATTTAAGGTTGGCCACTACACGCCTATTCTAACACGCCTCTTATTCTTCTTACACCGGCGCTTACGGCCTCTTCTTTGGTGATTCTGAACTTTCCGATCGCGCCCGTTCTCGCAACATGAGGGCCGCCGCAGAATTCTATCGAATATGCCTTTTCGAACTGCGGATTCTCGGGGGTGGCCGACTTCGGCCCCACGGAATAGACCGATACTCTCTCGGGATATTTCTGCCCGAACTCGCGCTCCGCGCCGAGTTTCTCCGCATCCTCGCGGGCCATTTCTGTACGGATAACCGGCACATCCTCGGCAATTTGTTCATTCACGATCCGCTCCACTTCTTTTTTTTGTTCGTCCGTCATTTTCGTATCGTAGGAAAAGTCCATACGCAGACGCTCGCTCGTGATGTTCGACCCGCGCTGTTTCACGCTCGGGCCGAGAACTGCTTGCAACGCTTTGAGCAACAAGTGATGAGCGGTGTGGAGACGAGTGGTTTTCTCGGAGTGATCCGCGAGGCCGCCTTTGAACATTCCGGCGGAGGCGGTTCGGGAAAGTTCCTGGTGTTTTTTGAATTCCCGCCAAAAACCCTCTTCGTCTACACCGATATCCATCTCAGAACATTTATCTTTTATCAAGTCCAGCGGTAAGCCATACGTAGAAAACAGAACAAAGGCCCTGTCTCCCTTTAGTTGTTGCGGCAAAGAGGTTGGCTCAACTTCTTCGCTGAAATTTTTAACCTCAAAACCCAAAAGTTTGTCCAACTCTTTTAGGCCAGTCTCAAGTGTTCCGTAAAACTGACGAATTTCTTGGTCAAAAATCAAGATGATATTTTCGGTCTTAGGTTTCAAGTCCGGATACGAACTTCCGTACTTTTCAATAAAAGAACGCGCTATGTCCTTTTGGCTTTCGAGAATGTCTCCCTTTTTGTGGTAAAAGAAGTATGAGGCGCGTCGGATTAGTCGCCGGAGTAAATACCCTCTCTCTTTATTGGATGGAACCACGCCGTCTGCAATCATAAAAACAGCTGCTCGAAAATGGTCTGAAACAATTCGGAATTCTCTAGGGTCATCCCGATACTTCGCCTCGAATACTTTTTCGATTTCTTCTATAACATCGCTAAAAACATCTATTTTGAAAACGTCTGGCTCATCATTCGCCGCCGCCGTTATCCTCTCTAGTCCTCCGCCAAAATCAACATTACGCTGGGCTAGCTTTTCGAACGAGCCGTTCGCCTTTTTCTTGTATTCCATAAATACCGAGTTGCCGATTTCCAAAAACCGTCCGCAGTCGCAATTCGGGTGGCACTCTTTTCCGAACTTCAGGTCATGGGGAGCGCCGAAGTCGTAGAAAATTTCCGAGTCCGGGCCACCCGGCTCTCCCGCAGGCATACTCTCGGGCGGACCGGAGCGGCTCCACCAATTTTTTTCGGAGCCATAGAACCTGATTCTCTCTTCGGGAATCCCGAGGCCTTTCCAAATCTCCGCGGACTCGTTATCGCGCGGGAGATTCAGTTTTTCGTTGCCATCAAAGCATGTAACCCACAACTTTTCTTCTGGAATCCTGATTTCTTTGGTCAAAAACTCAAAAAGCCATGATAACTGCTCCTCTTTCCAGTAACCCGCCCCGACCCGATCTGCGGCGTCGGGGTCTCCGAACGACCAATTACCGAGCATCTCGAAGAAGGTGGTGTGTCGGTTATCGCCCACTTCGTCAATGTCTTCCGCGCGAAAACTTTTTTGCGCATCGGCGATTCTCGCGCCCAAAGGATGCTTTGCGCCCAAGAGATAGGGAATCATCGGTTGCATGCCGGAACCCGTAAAAAGAGTGGTTGGATCGTTTTCGGGAACTAAAGAAGCCGACGGCACAATCGCGTGCCCGCGCGCCTTAAAAAAATCGAGAAATTTTTGTCGGACCTCTTTGCTTTCCATATTCATCTATAAATATCCCGCCGATGCCCAATTCGAAGGATATATACTATGGCGTCTTTAGGATACACGTCATAGAGGATCCTATAATCACCCACGCGCAACCGAAACTGCGCCAAGCGGTTATCGTGCAACTGTTTTACTCCCAGGTGATGAGGATCTTCGCCCAATAGTACAAACGCCCGATCTACTCTGGGCAGAATCGAGCGCTCTAACCTTTTCAAATCCCTTGCCGCCTTGGGGCTCAGCAATATACGAAAGCTCATTATCTATCTGTTGCGAATGGACTGATAAGCAACCGCCTTGCCTTTTTTGTAATCATTCCTGGCATCCTCAATACTCTCTAAAAGCCGGGGGGAAGAAAGTTCGCGGATAACATCCTCAATTTGCCGCCACTCAGCCAAAGACAACACCACCAAAGGAGAATTGCTTTTCTTAATCTTTGTTTCGATATTTTTGAGCAACGTTTGCGTAGACATAAGCTCATTATAGCTTTCCGCCGAAAAGAGTCAACTGTCTGTCCAAATATCGAGCGCAATCGTTTTCGAGAACCGTAAGCGAAAGTTGTGAGAAGCGCGTTGTCCTCTCAATTCACACAGATTCGTTTTCTTCAAATAATTTAAAATACCAAACCGAGCGTAACTTTTCCCGAGAACCATGGGTGGAGGCGATTTAGAAATACACGAGAGAGCCGAGAAAATACCGGGCACCCCCGAGCGTGGTCGAGATGGGGTGGGATTTTCTCGTAACGAGCGAGTCGGTATTTCTTGAGCCGGAGCGGGAGGTTCTCGGGAAAGGTTACGTGAGGTTCTCGAATCCTTCCAGCGCCTTCGCTTTTTTGTGGTCGCGGATTTTCTCGAGCGCCTTGGCCTCGATCTGCCTGATTCTTTCGCGCGTAACGCCGAACGCCTTGCCCACTTCTTCGAGCGTGTGGCTCACGCCGTCTTCGAGCCCGAATCGCATCTTCAAAATCTTTTGCTCCCGCTCGGCGAGGTCGATCATGATATCTTTTATCAAGTCCTTGAGGAGGGCATGCGCCGCGAGCTGTGCCGGCGTAGAATTCTTTTCGTCGGGAATAAAGTCGGAGAGGGTCGAATCCTCCTCATCACCGATGGGGGTCTCGATCGAGAGCACTTCTTGGGAAATTTTTTGGATGTGGCGGATCTTCTCGACTTCCATCCCCATCTCGGCTGCGATTTCTTCCGCGAGCGGATCGCGACCAAGCTCCTGGATAAGCTGCCGGCGAGCTTGCGTGTATTTGGAGATGGTCTCCACCATGTGGACCGGAATGCGAACCGTACGCGACTGGTCGGCAAGCGCCCTCGTGATCGCCTGCCTGATCCACCACGTGGCGTACGTGGAAAACTTGAATCCCTTCCGGTAATCGAATTTTTCGACGGCGCGCGAGAGGCCTATATTCCCTTCCTGGATCAAGTCGAGGATGCTCAAATGCGGCGTCCGGTTCACGTACCGTTTCGCGATCGAAACCACGAGCCGCAAATTCGCTTTGATAATTCTTTGCCTCGCCTCTTCGTCTCCTTTTTCCAGGCGTTTGGCGAGTTCTCGCTCCTCATCTTTCGTGAGAAGCGGGGTCCTGCCGATTTCTTTGAGATACGACTGCACGGCGTCCGGCACCTCGCCTTCCATCGCGAGCGCGTCGTCCAGTTCTTTCTGCTCCAGTTCTTCTTTCGAGAAGCTCACCAGCGCGCTCGTTTCGATCACTTTTATTCCGGCCTCTTCCAGCCGGTTATAAATCTCGTCAAGAAGCGGAATGTCGTCCTCTATCTTCGGAAAATGGAAGAGGATTTCCGTGTCGGTAACAAACCCCCGCGGCTTGCCGCGCTCCAAAAGCTCTTGCAATGCCTCCATTTTCTCCGAAGAAAACCTGGACTGCTTTTTCGGCTTTTTCGGCTTCGCGGCCTTTTTGGAGGTTGTCTTTTTCGGCCGTCCTTTTTTAGGCATAAAATGAGGAGGTGGTAACTATAAGTCAGATATTACCACGGTTTTTGGATATTGCAAAGAAAAAACCGGGCCATCGACAGGCACCTACGACTCTGTCAAAAACTTCTAGCAGAGAGTCCGTTTAACTCCTCAAGCGCCGCCCTCATCGCCGGCTCATCGCCGGTCTCCTCCGCTCGGCGGACGGCGAGCGCGAGCTCTGTCCGCCTCTCTCGCACATGCTCTTTCGCAAGTTCTCTTTTCAATTCCGCGATTTCTTTATCATCCAATTTTTCCGCGCCGAGCATAATGAAATTCAGGAGATCATCGAGTTTCTGGTCCACGCTCGTTCGTTCACCGCGCTCAAGTGCCTTCAAAATTCCTTGATGATGAAGCGCGAGATGCGGCGCGCACCCTTCGAGCAAGCCGAAGTTCTGAACCGCGACGGCCGCGCGCAGAAGCCGCTCGCCGATTAATTCCTTCCTCGAGTATCGTCTCGGCAAGTCCCGTACGTCCGCGTCGGACGAAGAAAGCCGCTCCGAATCGGTTTTCGGCATTTCGATTCGTTCCGCCTCCTCGATGAGAATCTTTTCATCGAGACCGGTGCGCTTTGAAAGCTCATGGAACCAATGCCCCCGCAACACCGGGCTCACGATGCTTTTCAGTTTTCCCAAAACGATTCGCAGTTTTTTCAAATCCTCCGGCCGACTAAAACCCTGTTCTTTTTTCGGCAAATATTTCTCGAAATAGAAGAGCGGCGCCTCGACTGCTTTGCCGATCTCTTTTTGCAAATCCCCTCCGCTTGCGACCATATCCGCCGGGTCCTTAAACGCGTCGAAGGTGAGCACTTTTACGCTAAAATCGCTCGCTTCGGCCAAATCAATCGCCCGCTCGGCGGCCGCCGACCCCGCCTCATCGTTATCGAAGCTCAAAACAATCTCTTCGCTTAACTTCCGGAGCGTACGCAAGTGATCCGGCGTAAGCGCGGTTCCGGAACTGGCGACGGCGTTTTTTACTCCCGCCTGGAAAGCCATCAAAAAATCCATCTGCCCCTCCACTAAAAGGGCGCAGCCGGAATCCCTAATGTGGTTTTTGCTCTTCCAAAAACCGTAGAGCAGGCGCGACTTATTGAAAATCGCCGTTTCCGGACTGTTTACGTATTTCGCGGTTTCCGGTTTTTCGAGTTGCGGCAGGATTCTCCCCGTGAATCCGACCACCCGTCCGAAATGATTGTGAATGGGAAACATGATCCTCCCGCGAAAACGATCAAGGAGCAATCCCCGTTCGGTTTTGAAAGAAAGACCCGCGCGCAAGAGATCGTCCGGAGCATAGCCGGCCTTCAGCAGATGCATGCCCAAGGCCTCCGAAACGTTTTCGGCCCAGCCGAGTTCGAACTCATCGATCGTTGCTTGCGTGAGGCCGCGATCAGCGAGGTATTTTTTCGCAACTTCATTTTTTCGCAAGGAATCCCTCCAAAAGTCCCTCGCCTTATCGTTTAACTCGTACAAAAGCCCGGTGAATTTATATTCGGCGGGATTCAATCGTTTGAGTTCGACCCCCGATTTTTCGGCAAGCAATCTCAGCGCTTCGCCGAATTCCAAATTCTCGTAGCGCATCACGAATCCGAAAATGTCCCCGCCCAAACCGCATCCGAAGCAATGCCACGACTGCCGCTCGGGAGAAACCATAAACGAAGGCGTCTTTTCTTTGTGAAATGGACACGTGGCTTTAAAATTCTTCCCGGCCGGCTGGATACTCAAGTAGCCGCGCAGGAAATCGACGATATCCAGTTTTTCTTTGATAAGTTCCGAGGGTTTTTGCTCCATGCTAGTAATATCTTCCGCTTGCTTGCATTCTAGCTCAAAGTGATCGAAAACGACAAACCCCGCACCAAAAGAGCACTGTGGCGCTCTAAACGTTTTCCCTAAGAGGGCAGGGGCTTCTATAAAACTGACATTTATTCCCAAATACTTTGTCTTTGCAGTGGCGCTGTAGAAAACGAAGTGCTCTTTATGGTGACGGGGTAAACCCGCATCCGAGATGCGGGATTTGCCGACATCCGATATCTGATATCTGAAATCTGACCTATGGCGCCACCTCCTTGAGTTTTCCTCCAGCCCACTCGAAAGCGCGGACGGTCGCAGTGTACGATCTCGATCCCCCTCTGCCGGAGCAGTTCATGATGTAAGTCGTATCTCGGCTCACAGAAACGATTGCGTTGCCGTTCGCGCCCACTGAACCGACTTCGGGAGAGATCGTACATCCTTGGGCGTTCAAACAAAACCAGGACAAAGTAACGTTTCGAGGAGGAGGAACGAGAAACCTATCGGGAGACGCGGAGAGGGCGCAAGAAGGAGGGGGTTCAAGGGATGGCGCTCTTCTGCCGCCGCCCGTAGATATTGTAGGTAGTATGATGGGGCAGTAACATTGTGACCCGCTTGTACAAGAATCGGAACCAGCGCCCGATACTCTAGAACAACTCCAACATCCTGTGCATTCATAGTGAGTAGGGGTAGGCGTACAAGGCGGATTAGGACATGGATTTTGCGGGACGCATGAGGAGTCACCACTACACTCGTTGCGGCCATCCCCCTCAACCTGCACGCACGAGCGACCACTGCATGCCGAGTGATATGCGGACTCTTGGACTACCTGTCCCGTCGCGGTGATGCGTAATCGGGAATTAGCATTCGTGACGCCCGAGTAATAGATAACCATACAACTCCCGCCGCAGTTCAGAGTTGTTGGCGGTATATATTCATAGTGCAGCCCCGGGTCACTCCTTTCTTCGCCTAATTGAGAGCCGATTCTGTATGTGGTTGAACATTCGACGTCGCCATTAGCCGGCATGACGCAAACCGTCGCATTTGCCATAGAACTCCCGAAACGCTCTCCGGTAAACGTGACCGTTATGGATTCTGTGTTGTTCAAAGAAACGGTGTCGCCGTCGCATGACTTGCTGGCGTTGTGCCCCCGACGGTTGCATTGGTAATCCGCGACGACTTCTTCTTGCTCGGATTCCGGTTCCGGCTCCGGTTCGACGGGTTCATATCCGTACCTGCGATCGCCTCTTTCACCGCCGCCTTCATCACCACCGCCTCCTCCTTGGTCGTCATTTCCTTGATTGCCTATGTAATAATAACCGGCATAGTCGTCGTCGGATGAATAATCCTCGTACTCATAGGAACGAGCGTCGGCGGCGAAAGCATAGAATACAAGAAACGCGGCCGAGATAAAAACAAGAACTTTATTTTTCATGGTTTTACTCAAAAGATGGACGGGGCAGGTACCGGTACACGACCGTAGCGGCAACGTGACTCCTGCCTTTCAGAATCGAGGAGTCGAAGCTTGCATCCACAAAAACAGTACCCGTCTTCAGAAGCGCCTTCAGCTCTTCGAGCGATCCGGGGCCTTCTTTGCGGGGCAACTCATTAAGCTTGAGGAGTGACGGCGATCCCCTCTGCGCTATTTTATTCCATGGCGGGCTCAGCACAATGCTCCAAAATTTAGTGGCATCGCCCGTCCGGAACGAAAACTCTCTCGTGGAACGCAAATTTTCCGGCACCGGCTCGGGAATCGGATAGAACGCCCCCTTTACCCTCACCGTACTTGCTTCTACCGCGGTAAGAGTGCCGGTGAATTTTCGGACATCGGCTCGCGGACCGGGCTTAAAAAAGAAAAAATAAGAAATCGCCGCGGCGACGACGACCACGGCGACTGCTATCACGAAATTAATATGAAGTCCTTTTTGAGGCGCGGGCGCTTCCGAAAATGCCATACGATTCATTATAACAGCTCAAAGAATAAGTAGACCCGTCCTGCTGTGGATAAAATCGATCCGGTTTTGTATAAAAAGGACCCCGACCAGCTGTGCGGCAGTGTTGCCACATATGCGGAGGGGGGGCTTTTTTTGGGCTGTCCCACTGGGCGGCCCGTCTTTCTCTGTCGCGGAAAATCGTGATAAGCTATGGAGTATGAAGTGGCAAGCCCCCGAGTTCGATTACCGCAAAAAGGACGTTTCGTGGTACTGGCTCTCCATTATTGTCGCCGTGATTATTTTGGGATTCGCCGTTTGGCAAAGAAACTTTCCTTTCGGATTTTTTATCGTCGTCGCGGAAATCATGATTTTGGTGTGGGCAAACACGGAGCCGCCGATGATCGACTTCGAACTCAACGACAAGGGACTCGCCGTAGGCGAACACGCGTTTCACTCGTACGCGGAATTGGCGAATTTCAGCGTTGACGAAGAAGGCAACGAAGAATGGTCACATCTCTTTTTCCAATTCCATCGCCCCAAACCGAAACTCAAAATCAAAATACCGAAACACCTGGTGAACGATGCCCGCCAAATATTCAAAAAAAGTTTGCCGGAAATAAAACACGAATCGTCGTTCGTGGACGCGATCGAAGAAATTATCGGTTTCTAAGGGAAAATTCATGCGCCCATAGTTCAACGGACAGAGCGTATCCCTGCGAAGGATAAGATTGAGGTTCGACTCCTCATGGGCGCACAAAGCTTTTTTGTATAATGAACGAATGCCGCATATTCACGAGAAAATAGATTTCACCGTTGAGGTTTTCGTTGTGCACAAAAACACCGTTCTTTTACGAAAGCACGACAAATATAAAATGTGGTTGAGCGTCGGCGGACACATCGAACTCGACGAAGATCCGAACCAGGCCGCTCTTCGCGAAGTGAAAGAGGAAGTGGGCCTTGATGTTGCGCTTGCCGGCAAGATTGCGGAGAGCGAAGTATCGGAGAATTTTCGGGAGTTGCTCGCTCCTCGATTTTTAAACCGGCATCGCATTCATGAAGCCCACGAGCACGTTACTATGGTCTATTTCTCCGTAAGCCCGACAAATAAAATCAGCCAGGGAAAAACAGAGGTGAGCGATGAGTTGCGCTGGTTTACCGCCGAGGAATTGGACGATCCCCAATACGGGCTTCGCGACAACATACGATTTTATGCCAGAAAGGCGCTGGATGAATTGGGATGAAATTCACTATTCTTGCGGTTCTTATTGTTATTCTTATTGCATCGTTTATCCTGCCCTTTTTATATAAAGAGTTAAGAAATCTGGCCTCGCTTTTTGTGAACCCAGCTCCACGGCTTTACAGCCGTGGCATCGGGGTAATAACCCTCCGAGATTATCATGCCACTTCCTCCACGGGTTTACACCGGTGGCTTCCGTGGGGCTGGGTGAATTGGATTTTTGGAAATGCTATTCCTGGATCTGACGCGAAGCCGGGCGACCTCGCTCCTGCCGCTCAAACGGATGCGCCAAGCATCCCTACCTCCACCACGAAATCAAAAATCCAAAACCGCGTTCCGGAAAACTTCCGGGGACCCGTCGGCGAACCGCATATCATAGGACCGTCGGGACCGCCGCCGAACTATTGAGTGTCAGGTGTCAAGAAAAATAAATATCCCCCACCCGCCGAAGCAGATGAGGGATTTTGAAAACTACGCGCCGAGAATGTTGGCGCTGCCGCCCGGGACGGCGTTTTCGGGGAGGCGGTCCCTGCGAACAAGTGTCGGCCTTACATGGACGACTTTTTTCGCCGCCGGATCATGACCGAATCCCGGCTTTCTCCGCCAATGGCCGATCCTGAAGTGAACGCCAAGCTCGTGATAGTTGCGGGATCCTATGCGCTCGATAACTTCCCGTTCCTCTGCATTAAGCTTGTAAACGCTCGACACCAAGCACACCTCGGCTCCGGTCGTGATCACCCGCGGATCCGGACGCTTGATACCGGGATCGGCGGGCGTCCAATCGGAACGATGCGGGGTCTTTGGAGGGAGCGTGGTGAGATACAGGCACAGGCCGGCAACAATCCTCGCCGCCGCTTCCCAATGAAGATATTGGTCGTCGGTGCACGGCATAAAGATCCGGCTCCTCTGTTTCACGTGGCCGACGGTTTCCCCGATCTTCAACCCATCCGCCCCACTGCAGTCAAGATAGAATGTCGAGCCCTGCACCTCGGACACGCCCCATGCCACAGCTTCAATCCGACCCATGAGCTTCTTCGCGCTTTCTCCTTGGAAGAACTTCTGTTTGGCCTTGCTCAACAACCCGTCAATTTCTTCGCGGTCGAATCTGCTCAACGGAACCCGATTTCCGAGTTCGCTGTCAAGCAATAAAAACCGTATAAGTTTTTTGAGTCCCGTTCCATCCCCGACAGGCACAAAGTGCGTGTACACGATAATCGTGTCGAACCTTGCGTCGGGAAGATGCCCGCCCCGAGGGAGCGCGAGTGGCGCGTCGAGTGTTACCGCGAACGATTCAAACGGCCAGGGGATGTCGCTCCACGCCATACCGTCGAGACTCGTCAGGTTCAAGAGCGTTTGGAGTTCTTCGCTTACCCGGAAAATCCTGCGCGAATGCTTGTTCCAGCACCAGAGCGCCAGAGGCAAACACGTGTACGCGGAAAGATGCTCCATCAATACGCGTTCGCCGCTTTCATCCGTGGCCTCGAATCTTCCGGAGTTAAAAACTCTCGACTGGTCCGAAAGCAAGTAATCGCGGAATTCGTGCCAGTGGAAAAAGGGATTCAGCGCCGGAATCCCTTCTTCGAGAATTTTGACGCCGAGCCGATCGAGCTCCGCGCACTTCCCGAAGAGAAAGCAAGAATCCTCCCACAGCCGCAAGGCCTGTTCGAGCCGTTCCGCCTGATTTTTCAAGCCAACCCCCACCTAATTGACAATCGAAAATCTTCGGCTATTGTAGCAAAACTTCTGGCTTTTGTCCAGCTCGTGCGCCGGGGGCTTGAGGATTTAGGATTTAGGATTTAGGATTTAGAGAATAATCCTTGCCTATGCGAACTAGCGGGCCTGCCCCTACCTACCGGCAGGCAGGCGCCGAAGTCCCGCCTAGGCGGGACGAAGGCGGGTATCGTATAGCGGCTATTATGTAACCTTGCCAAGGTTAAGATACGGGTTCGACTCCCGTTACCCGCTCAAAAATTGCTTACAATTTTTGAGCGAGGCTCGCCCTCTCTCTAAGCTGAATATAAAAAGGAGGGCGGCCCGCTCTCCATGGAAAATGTCTAAAACGAATCGCCTTCTGCTCGCCACAAGCTACATCGGTTTTTTGACCGTCGGACTGTTCGGTCCCATTTACGCCATCTTCGTCAAAAAAATCGGCGGCGATATTTTGGAAGCCGGGGCGTCTTACGGATTATTCGCTATCGTAAGCGGCATTATGATTCTCACCTTGGGCCGCACCACGTTCTTCCAAAAAAATCTTCGCCTCTTGGTGGTAATAGGATTCGGCTTATTCACTGTCGGAGACCTTGCGTACTTATTTATTCAGAATCCGCCCCAGCTTTTCATTCTGCAAATTTTCTTGGGAATTTCCGAAGGGTTTTTAGAACCGGCTTGGGACGGATTATTTTCCGCGAATTTAACCGAGGAACAATCCGTTCGGTTTTGGGCAATCTGGGCCGGCGGCAAAGATATCGCGATGGGAGCGGGCGCTCTCGCCGGCGGCGCCCTGGTTGCGGCCTATTCATTCACCGCCCTTTTTATACTGCTTGCACTCCTCAACGCCGCAGGAACAATAATTGTGTCGAGAATTCTGTGGGTGAAAGATAAGTGATTTTTTTGACTAAAGCCCAACAAAGAAGTATGATAGATACGGGTGCAGTAGCGCCCTTTTTGTTGCCAGTAACCAATAACTGTCCCTATCGTTTACTATGTTAGATGGCGAAGAAAAGTTAATACAAGACGCCATTCGGGGTAAGGCCTCGGCTTTCGGCTCCCTCTATGACTATTACCAACCGAAGATCTATCGGTTTGTGCTCGTCAAGGTGGGCCGGCGTGAGGAAGCCGAGGACCTCACCCATCAGGTCTTCTTGAATGCCTGGACCAACGTGAAAGGATACGAAGATCTCGGGTTTCCTTTCTCAAGTTGGCTGTATCGGATCGCGCGGAATCTTGTCGTCGATTTTTACCGAACCCGGCGCAATGAAGCGAGTTTGGAAAAAATCGACCCCGAATATTTCGTGGTGCAAGCGTCGACGCAGTTTGATGTCGCGGACAAAATGGAAATGGAAAAGGTGAGGTCGGCGATCGCGCGGCTGAAACCGGAATATCAGGACGTCGTCATGATGCGGTTCGTGGAAGATCTCCCCATCAAAGAAGTGGCCGAGGCGCTCGACAAAACAGAAGGCGCCGTAAAATTGATCCAGTATCGAGCCATCAAAGAACTCAAAACATTGTTAGGCGTAAAAGAAAGTTAAGCATATGGACATTTTTACTTTATTAAAAGAATTAAAAAAGATAGAACCGGACAGGGGCTTTACTTTGCGATCGAAGAATTTGATTTTGAAGAATGATAAACCTGCGTTCGGCGTGTGGCAGATTTTGCGCAGCAACATCGAATTCGGGGCTTCGATCGCGCTTATGGTCGCGCTGGTCTATATCGTGCTCGGCGGACTCTCGACTTCCAAAATCGCCGCTCCTTTGCAAATATCAAATCTTGACCCCGCGGGGTTGAGAGTAGAGGCGCAAGCGATCGACGTTCAGATCGAGCTCACTAATCTCAGCTCCCTTCGGCTTAGTGAATCGACTCCGGCGGCCGCAGGAGCGGCAAAATCAGGAAACAAGAAAAGCGCCGGGTTTGCCGAAGTAAACAGCAATTCCACCACCAGTATGGCTATCTCGGTGGACGAAGCGCTCCAACGGCTTTCGGAATAGGGTTTTTTCTTCCAATATGATTATGATCAAAAAAACCGCGGTTCTTTTTTTTATCCTGACGCTCTTCACAACGCAATCGGCTTCCGCGCAAAACGAGGAGTGTAATCTCGGTCAGGGCGATTTTGAGAAGTTGCAATCCGTAACCCACGATTCATCGCTCGGTTACTTTGACAAAATCAAACGGGAACTGCAGATCAGGAAAGAACTTTTGCGGGCCACGCTCCACTGCGCGGTAAGCGACGCGGAGGATATAAAAACTGGCCTCGATAAAGTTACACTCAACGACCAGGGCGCCGCGAACCTCCAGTCGCAGTTCGCCAACCAGCTGGACAACGCCATCGGATATTACAAAATCCAGGAATCGAAAATCGGCGACTTGGGCCTTCAGGGCAGCAAGGACTTTGCGAAAAACTTGGAGTCGTGGAGAGAAGGAAACTACACTCAAATGGCGCAGATGGCGACGCACTTTCTTATCTGGGCGAAAAATCAGGTCTTGATGGAAACGGCCCAAGCGAGAATGGATCAGACGAGTCAAAGCGTGACACTCTTGAAGCTTGTCTACAACGAAGAAATCCAGAACCTCTGGAAAAAAGCTGACGGAAGTTTCTTTGAAGCAAAACGGCTGAACCAAGAAGCAAGGAGTGATTTGATGACAAAAACACCGGATGAAGCGCTCGCCGCCATTAAAGCATCTCTCGATTCGCTCTCCAAGACATACGAACGGCTGTCCGAAGTGGTGAGCGCGATCAACAAAGCGCTCGCTCTGCCGGAATAAAAAATCTCCGCGACTTTCGTCGGGAGATTTTTTAATTCAGACATCCGATGCCTGATCCTACATAACCGCTTCCTTCAAAACTTTGCCGGCGCGGAATTTCGGCTTCACCGAGGCCTTAATCTGTATGCTCTCGCCTGTTTTTGGGTTCCTCCCCATGCGAGCCGCGCGCTTCGCGACACGGAACGTGCCGAAACCGGTGATAGCCACTTCTTCGCCTCGGCTCATCGTTTTCACGATGGTGTCGAAGACCGCTTCAACGGCCCTTTCCGCCTCGGCTTTGGTCGTCATACCGGCGGCTTTCATTACCGCTTCATTTAATTGGGCTTTTGTCATAGATTAGTAACAAGTGACAAGCAACAGGCGACAGGGTTTACGCCCGCTTGTCTCATGTCTCTTGTCTCATGTCTCATAGAATTCGACCTTTTTGCCTTGCTTATAGTATAGCAGAATCAATGCCGTATCTCAAAAAGCAATTCCCAGCTTTTCGAGAATCGGTCTCAACGTCGGATACGAGGCGCTCTTTTTGAAATCGAATTGCTTGCCGGCTTCCCGGAGATACTGGGCCGCCACATCATATCGATTCGCGTAAAAGTAAGCGATCCCGAGCTTAATTTTGGTTTCCGCTTCGTCCGGCCCCAAATCCAGCGCCTGTTTATAGAGTTCAATGGCCTCGTCGAGATGGCCGGAGTCGGCAAAAAAGTTGGCAACCGTTCTCGGTTCGTAGAAGTTTTTCCACTGCCGCTTCATCTGTATGGCGATCTTCAGCTCCCGATAGCCGGTCGCGTAATCGCCAGCGGCGTACGCGACAACGCCATAATAAAAGTGTGCATCCGGCACCTTATCGTCCAAAGCCAGGGCCTTCTCTAAAACTTCGAGCGCCGCCCCGTAATCACGCCTCAAGGTCTTTGTCTTCGCCAAAGAAAAATACACTTCTTGCCGATCGGGACTCAACCGAAGCGCTTCTGCCGCTTCTTGCTCCGCCAGATTCAGAAAGTTCGGGTCAAGGTCGGCAACTTGATTGTACATATCGACGAGCGTGTAGTGATTGTACGCGTCGCTCGGATGCTCGCGCACCACTCTCTCCATTTCCCGAATCGCCTCGAGAGCGGCTTCTTGCGGAATGGCATCGTTGTTGTAGAAGTAGGCGGTTGAGATGGCGGATGAAAAATCTCGCGCAAAGTTCCACCGGTATGGCGTGGGCAAGGCAAGTATCTTTTTGAAGTTTTCTATGCCCTGCAGAGGCCTGCCGCGCGAGAGGTCGGTGAAAGCGTCATACTCCAGCCGAGAGGCGCGAACCGTAGGCATATTGATTTGGTAGAGGACGAAAAGAGCAATGAGCGTGGCCGGAAGCAGGGCAAACAAAGGTATTTTTTTGCCCTGGCCATTGCCGAACTTTTTTTCTTCCACGGACTCTTCCCGAGACCAGCCATCCACGAGCCCCAAGAACGTGTAGAGCATCAATGCCGGCCCGACAGTGTCGAAGATAAAAATGCTTCTCACAAAATAGGCGGCGAGCGCGGCAGTTATGATTTGCCCCAAAACTACGTCTTTCAATTTGAGAGCGGTCGTAACGAGCAACGCAAGAAGCGCGAGGTGGGCGAGCGTAAGAATTATTCCGCCGGTCGCCAGGTCTTCCATAAAAAAGTTGTGCGGCTTATCGAATCGCGTTTCTTCGTAATTCAACTCCAGGGTGCGAGGATCATAATATTTGTTGTAGACGACATTGAAGTTTTCCCACCCCCAACCAAAGAGCGGCCGGTCAAGAAATCCCAGCCACGATGATTTTATGGCAACCAATCTCGGCTGCAGGCCGGAGCTCGAAAAAGAAATGTCGCTGAACCGGCTTGCGCCGGGAACGCGGGACCACACCGCACTGCCGCGAGTAAACCAAAACACGGCGCCCATGACCACGATGAAGGCAATAAACCCCAAGTAAATCCTGCGGCTCTTTGAGATGCTTCCGGGCGCAAGCGCTTCAACGCGACTCCCGCCCCCGAGAAAGCCGGGGCGAACAGAAAGGGCAGGCGGCTTGAGGACAAAGAGTATCAAGAGAACAAATACGCCCACGCCGAGGCCCAATATGTCGCCTCTCGTTTCGGTAAGAGCGAGAACAAATAAACTGAACGCCAAACTGCCCCCGAAAAAGAAAATGGGCAACAGCGCAGCAACTTTTCCTTTTTGAGAAACTCTCGAAGCTCCGATCGGCAAGAAAAAATTGTTGCGCTTATATGCATCAAGTAGAAAATAAAGAGCGATAAATATATGGAACACCAAATAGCCGGCGAAGAAGGTCGGGTTCCCGAAGGTGGCGCCGGGCCTCCCGCCCGGCTCGCCCGGCAAGAGCAGGCCGGAAGTTCGAATTTGAATAGCCGCGAGCACGCTCACCGCGAAACACACGACAAGAGAAACGTAGAAGAGTTTCCGCCACGGAATTTCCGCGATCAGCGAGGAAATGACGACCGCCAATGCCGCGAAGTGAAAAATGGCGAAAACGCCGAACATGCGCTCATACGTAGACCAGAAACTCCTATGAAAATCCTCGCCGAAAAGAGCGGAGAGAAACAAAGCCCCGAGGAATACAAGCAATGTCTTCAGAAGCGGAGTCGGCCGAGGGCGAAAACGTTTCTCGAAGGCAATCAAAACAAGCCAAAGAAAAAAGAGAATTTCCACAAGCGCCTGGAAAAAGATCGTCTTCGAAAGGATATACGGATAGACCGCGGTTTTGAGATAAAAAAGCGGGGTGCCGATAAGCACGAAGAAAACCAGAGAAACTATTATTCTCACAAGCAATCTCGAGGTCATGCCAAAACCAATGCTAGCACGAAAAAACGCGCGGGTCTACCGAGCCGATGATTGAAGTTTTTGCAAAGCCGCGACTAAAGATCGCAACGATTCCAAAAGATCGGCGAGCGATGAGCCGGATGCTCCGGAAGCCGTCGAGGACGCAACCCAGAATGTTTGCAGGTCTTTGACCATTGCCATGTATGAAGCGCCCTGACTTGTCGTCGAACCGTAAATTTCTACGATATACTTTTTCGCCGGATCAAGCGCCGGGCCGGCATACACCTTTGAACCGGTAGTTGAACCGGAAGTCACGGAAACGCTCGCGGTATACACCGGGCTCATGTAGCTTGTTAACGCTCCTTCCTCGGAAACCTGAATATAATACGGGGGCGTAAAACTGGACGGCCAGCCGCTTACCGCGTTCCACCTGATGGTCGGCGTGGGAGCCGTCGGCGACTGGGCCGAAGTGGGGCTGGTAATCTCTACCGGCTGCAGAATGTATTCTTTGAGCGTCGGCGAGGGGGCGCTCTCGGCGTCCGAACTGTCAACCGCCGTTACATAGTAATCATACTCGCCAACCTGAAAAAATGACGAGGTGTGCGTGCTTTTGGAATGAGCGTCCCAAAACCCTGCGCTACACGCGTAGGAAAGATTCCAAGCGTTGCCATAAATCGGGCCACTGCAATTTGTCACGAGCGGCGCAACATTGGCAAATGTTTCCACCAGATTGAACGCGGCGTCATTTGGTTTTTTTTCGTAAAATCTGAATGAACTAACCTGGGATATGCCGCTTGATGGATAGCCGAACCTGATAGATTGTTCATATCGCCCGGGCCAGCCAGAGCCGAACTCGCTGCTCACGGCAGTCGGAGCAAGCAACGCGGCTGGGGTCGTCGCGCTCGCCGGACTGCTTTGCGAAGAAACATTGCCCGCGGCGTCGTAGGCGGCAACCGTATAGGTGTAACTCGTAGAAGGAGAAAGAGAGGGGAAGGTGCCTACGTCGGAATAAGAAGTGCCGCTCCACGAAGCAAGAAGCAGACTGCCTCGGTATATTTTGTACCCGGCAACGCCGACGTTATCCGTTGATGCCGTCCAAGAGAGGTTGATTTGCGAAGAGGAGCTGGCTACCGCCAATAGATTGGTCGGCACACTGGGCGGAGTCGTATCGGCCGTTGTGCCGCCAAGCGTTGTGATGTTTGCCGAATTTGGAAGAGAAACGTTGCCGGCGGCGTCATAGGCGGTAACGACGTAAGAATAGGTTGTGCTCGGCGAAAGGCCGGCGTCGTAGTAGGAGATCGTGGCGCCGGTTGTAGTTGTGGCAAGAGTCACGAGCAAACTTCCGCCACGGTTAATCCTGTATCCCGCGACGCCGACATTGTCCGTGGAGGGAGCCCAAGAAAGATCGACTTGCGTAGAATGGATTATGTAACTAACGTTGGGCGCCGAAGGGGCTGCGGTGTCTGCCGCGGTCGTCGTTGCCGTTGATCCGACGAATGGATACGCGCCCATATCGTTTCTTGTGCCATTGGGATCGTTGTACTGCGAACCGGGATCGCCGGCGTTGATCGCCGGGGAAGTGCTTTGCAAGTGGTAATCCGAAGAACTGACGAACTTTGGATCCGCCGACAGCTCGCCCGTCCCCGGCGACGGCGTGTAGCTGGTAATACAGCTTCCATAGGGCTCGGCGTTGCAGTAATCTCGCTGTGTATTGCCCCAGACGTCGTCGTAGGAAGCATACTTCGTTGTATATTGATTCGAGTAGACGCCGTATCTTCCGTTGCTCACAATGATGTTGTTGCGGAAGGTCCGCGATCCGCCGCCAGCCCAGTCGTAGTAACCATCTCTGCTATTCTTCGCGATCGTATTGTTCGTTATAATCATCTGTCCGGATGAAATCGGAGAAGAAGCATCTATTCCCGAGTAGAGGTTGCCAACAATAAGATTGCGCTCAAGAGAAATGGAGCCGGCATGCACGTTCCACACGACAACGCCGTGAGAGTTACTTTTTACGATAAGATTCCGCGCAATCGTGTTGCCGGCATTAAAACTGCAACAAACGTTCCCATTAATGAAAAGTCCGCCGCCGCCAGGCATAGAACCGCCTTGAGAAGCATTCTGCAAGGTAAATCCGTCTATAACAAAATCCGATACCGCTTTTGCGTAAACAACGTCCGCGATGCCTCCGCCGTCAATGATAACTTGTTCTGGCGTGGTACCGGACGCGCCTTTGAGGGTTAATTGCGAACGCGGGACGGTAATGTTTTCTCTATACGTTCCGGCAGAAACATAAACCGTGTCGCCGGAGCACGCGGCATTGAGTCCGGCTTGGATTGACGGCGCGTCTTGCGGCACGTTAACCGGCGTTCCGCAACTGTGGCTCAATGCGGCCTGGGTTGTCGCCGAAGCCGAAACGGACTGGGCAGAAGTATTCCCGGCGGCATCATACGCGGCAACGGTGAAAGAGTAGGCGGTGCTCGGAGAGAGATTGGTAACGGAGTAATTCACTGTTTGTCCGCCACTCGGGGCGGCAACGGTCGTCGTGGCAATTGAAGAGATCAAACTCCCGTTGCGATAAATCTTGTATCCGGCAATCCCGACATTATCGGTAGAACCAGTCCAGAAGAGATTGACCTGAATAGATGAAACGGCCGTGGCAGTAAGATTGGTCGGCGCAGATGGAGCCACGGTGTCTGTGGAGGTCGCGGTTGTAGACGTAGCCGCTGGAACCGCTGGGATTGCCGGTTCTGCGGGAATGGTGAAGCCGCCTGTGCCCTGGGAGGGTTGGGCCGGAATAGCGGGGATTGCCGGCGTCGTCCCCGAAGGAGTAGTGGTTGCCTGGGAGGTGGTCGTCGTAGTTTGGATTATTGTGGTGGTTGCGGCGATGCCCAGTTTGCCTTGAATTCCGGGAGCGGTGAGAAGTCCGGGAGGAACAACGCCGGAGAGGCCGGCTCCCTGTTGGATGAGTCCCTGAATCACGCCTCTCCCCAGTTCCTGGAATTTGGCGATGGTCTTGGGGCCGACAACACCTACTGATTCAATTCCGTGTTTTTCTTGCCACTTCTTCACCGCAATCTCCGTGCGAAAGCCAAAGTAGCCGGTAACCAAACCTTCGGGGTAAATCTCCTTGTCTTTGGATAAGAGTTCTTGGAGTTTGCGGACATCGTCTCCGGAAGAACCTCGGAAGAGCGGCCGCTTGAGTTTAAGAGGAAGAACTTCTTCCTCGGAAAAAGTTTCGGGAGTGGGAGAAAATGCCGGAGTTGAAGTTACTGCCGACGTTTCTGCGGTTGTGGTGGATGTGGATGCCGGCACCTCCTGTTGTTTGCCTAGTCCTCCTTGAAGCGCTGATATCTGCTGCTGCAACGACTGGACCTGCTTCACGAGGTCCTGGATTATTTTCTGCAGGTCGGCGATAGAGACGTTCTGTGCCGTGCCGGAACTCTGGCTTTGGATCGCGCTCGGTGCGGCATTTTGCGAATTGCCTTGACCCGCGCTTTGGGCGGAGGCCAAAGATGGGATAAGGACAACGAAAAAAGATGAGAAAGCTAAAAGTTTTTTCATGGTTTGTATTAATACATCCATTATCTCACCCCTGGAGTTCATGCCGCAAGACCAGCGCTGTGTATATTTTTTCGTATGAATTTATCCCCGTCTATGGCGAGAGCAACTGCGCGACCTGTTGCATCAGTTGCGACAATGACGCAAGGACGGAGGCGAGCTTGCCCAGTGTCGCGGCGCTCGCGGTAGTCGTGGCCGAACCCCCAATGTTAAAAGTGCTTACTGTGTAGGGGGACGAGTCAGCGGGATCTATTGAACTGGGGAAGATGCTAGCTACCAGAGTATGAGGATTATTGGCACTGCTTAAAGCTGGACCGCCGTAGGTAACCGAATTCCCATAGAAGGCGTTGGGAGCCCAAATATATCCGCTTGCGCCGAAGAGATAGACAGTATATCTTGGATTCGCAAGAGAACTGCGATTGGACAAATCGATTTGCGTAAGAGACGATTGGGTGCTACCGCCTGCGGGATTTGTAATAAGGGGAGCGGGATTATAATTACCCGTGGCCGTAGGGGTCGGAGCAGTTTCTATTCCGGCATTATCCACCGCCGTCGCATAGACCTTGTACTCGCCAAGAGGAATACTGTCGCTTGGAACGCCATAGCTTCCGAGAGGATAGGCACTGTAGGATGCTTCGCCTCCAGACGAGGCCACGTATTTCGTTAAGCTGGATTTTGGATAATTTGTCTTTGTGAAGCCGGATTCCCCCGGTTTTTTGAGATAAATATTGAACGATGCCGGAGCGTCAATAGCATGTGGAGAATAAGAAATTATAAGTTGGTAATTTTGTACCGTGTCCGGCGACATTATTCTGCCAAACCAGTTCCAACGCATACTGAGCGGCGCGGGAACAGAGGCGAAGGGCGTGGCGACTGTGGTGGTAAAGGATTGATCTTCGCTAGTCGCCACGTTTCCCGCCGCATCTTTAGATTTTACGCGATAATGATACACCGTTCCCGCGGTCAGCTCCGAAAGGTTAACTGAGTGGCTCGTGACGAGCGCGGCGTTCAGAGCGCTCGTCGAGCCGTAGCTCGTGGTCAAGCCATACTCAACTTGCGAGTCAGTATTTTCGTTTGTGGTCCAGCTCACCGTGCTCGACGCTTGCGTGATGTTGGAAGCGGTAACGCCGGATATCGTAGGAGGAGTGATGTCTACAGATGGCAGTGTTCCAGCAAACGGATATGCCCCCATGTCAGCGCGCGAACCGTCAGGATCGCTCTGTGAACTTGGATCACCGGCGTTAATTACCGGCGACGTTGCCTGTAAATGGTAATCTGTGGAACTTATAAATTTCGGATCGACCATGAGACTGCCGGTTCCCGGAGAGGGCGTGAATGCTCCTGCGTCTGACGCTGCGGGGAAGTAACCAGATATAGCTGAATCCATATAGTTTCCGCCCGTGTTGTTCCAAACATCGTTATAGAGAATCATCTTCGGGGTATACCTGTTTGAGCCGATGCCGTAACTATTATTTGCAAAAATATTATTCCGGAATATATGTGAGCCGCTACCCGCCCAATCCGTATAGCCGCCGTAACTACCGGTGTTATTCGCTACCGTGTTATTTGTCATATTTAATACCGAGGAACCGTAATTGCTCGTATCAATACCTGTGCCATTGCTGATAATCAGGTTCCTTTCGAGACTAATGGTCCCCATGCTGACATTCACGATCAAAATTCCTGTTGAATTGTTCTTTATCACGAGATTCCGCGCGGTAACATTCATTCCGTACTGCGAGTAATAAATACCGCCGCTATTGTACGCGCCATTAACAAAGAGGCCAGCGCCGGAAAAACCGGAGCTGCTTATAGCGCCGCGCAGCGTTAATCCCTCGACGTCAAAACCCGCATTGCCGACCGTGATTACTGATCCCAACGCATTTGAATCAATAACTACGCTTTCCGGCGACGTTCCGGGCGCGCCCTTGAGTGTAAGATTTATTTTCGGAACAGTGAGGTTTTCATAATACGTTCCGGCAGAAACATAAACCGTGTCGCCGGAGCACGCGGCATTGAGTCCGGCTTGGATTGACGGCGCGTCTTGCGGCACGTTAACCGGCGTTCCGCAACTGTGGCTCAATGCGGCCTGGGTTGTCGCCGAAGCCGAAACGGACTGGGCAGAAGTATTCCCGGCGGCATCATACGCGGCAACGGTGAAAGAGTAGGCGGTGCTCGGAGAGAGATTGGTAACGGAGTAATTCACTGTTTGTCCGCCACTCGGGGCGGCAACGGTCGTCGTGGCAATTGAAGAGATCAAACTCCCGTTGCGATAAATCTTGTATCCGGCAATCCCGACATTATCGGTAGAACCAGTCCAGAAGAGATTGACCTGAATAGATGAAACGGCCGTGGCAGTAAGATTGGTCGGCGCAGATGGAGCCACGGTGTCTGTGGAGGTCGCGGTTGTAGACGTAGCCGCTGGAACCGCTGGGATTGCCGGTTCTGCGGGAATGGTGAAGCCGCCTGTGCCCTGGGAGGGTTGGGCCGGAATAGCGGGGATTGCCGGCGTCGTCCCCGAAGGAGTAGTGGTTGCCTGGGAGGTGGTCGTCGTAGTTTGGATTATTGTGGTGGTTGCGGCGATGCCCAGTTTGCCTTGAATTCCGGGAGCGGTGAGAAGTCCGGGAGGAACAACGCCGGAGAGGCCGGCTCCCTGTTGGATGAGTCCCTGAATCACGCCTCTCCCCAGTTCCTGGAATTTGGCGATGGTCTTGGGGCCGACAACACCTACTGATTCAATTCCGTGTTTTTCTTGCCACTTCTTCACCGCAATCTCCGTGCGAAAGCCAAAGTAGCCGGTAACCAAACCTTCGGGGTAAATCTCCTTGTCTTTGGATAAGAGTTCTTGGAGTTTGCGGACATCGTCTCCGGAAGAACCTCGGAAGAGCGGCCGCTTGAGTTTAAGAGGAAGAACTTCTTCCTCGGAAAAAGTTTCGGGAGTGGGAGAAAATGCCGGAGTTGAAGTTACTGCCGACGTTTCTGCGGTTGTGGTGGATGTGGATGCCGGCACCTCCTGTTGTTTGCCTAGTCCTCCTTGAAGCGCTGATATCTGCTGCTGCAACGACTGGACCTGCTTCACGAGGTCCTGGATTATTTTCTGCAGGTCGGCGATAGAGACGTTCTGTGCCGTGCCGGAACTCTGGCTTTGGATCGCGCTCGGTGCGGCATTTTGCGAATTGCCTTGACCCGCGCTTTGGGCGGAGGCGAGGAACGGGAAGAGGACGATCAACGAGAGGAATGAGGCGAGTTTCTTCATATGTGTAGAATTGTAATCTTTCTGTATTTGGGAGACAAGCGGTGATTGTGGATAAGGGCAGAAACCCAAAGCCCCCCTCCGACTTCGGTCGGAGGGGGGCTTGGTTTTATACAACCGATATTCTCAAGCTACCAGATGTATAGGCGTTAGGAACCTGTCGAGTACGAGACGGACGCAACGTTGACCGGGATCACATAACCCTCAAGGTTAAGAGCCGAAGCAGCGTTGGTGTCAAGCGCATCTTTCCAGGTAACGTTGCCGATCGCGTTGATCGTTACACCGAGCGTCGGAGCGATTCCGGATGCCGCGGCCACGAAAGAGTTGGCGTTGTTCGAGTTGAGTCGAACGCTGAAGCTCTTCGTGGTACCTGCGGACAACTGGTAGTTCTTGAGGTCGAAGGTCAAGTTGTTGCCGCTCGTGGTAGACGAAGCAACGGCGAAGTACGTCGTACCGTTGGCCGAATCGTACAGTTGCACCGTACAGTTCGCGGCCGCACAGGTCGTAGCGGTGTTACCCGTGTTCCAGAACGTGCTCGACAAACCACCGCCGCCGGTGCCGCCAGACGTGCCCGACGGACCCGTACCGGTGAAGAACATGGTAACCGAGCCGATCTGAACGCCTCCGGCGGAGTTCGCCGAGAAGTTCAAGGTCGCAAGGTCATCCACGTTCGCTTTCGCGCGACCGGAGGAAAGCCCCAGCATCGTCGCGCCAACCGTCATCTTGCTGCGAAGCAAGGTCATAACGTTGCCGGCAACGGACGATGATGCGAGCGATATGGCCGATGTGGCGTTCGAAGTGTTGCCAAGGGCAACGATCACTTCTTGATTTGTGTCAATCGCCGAGTCGGTAGAAACGCTGATCTTGAAGGTGTGGGTCGTGTTGTCCGTCGCGCCGGATGATGCGTAGGATGCAACGTCACCCTTCAAAGTCAAGGCCACCGAGTTCGCCTGCGGAACCACTACGGGCGTCGCAAAGTGGAACGTGTAGTAGTAACCGGGACCGGACGTCGAGTTCGCTGTCGCGGTCGCAACGGAAGTGTTGGCGGAACCGGCGCTTCCGAGCAGAGCCGTACCGTTATAGAGCGACAAGTTGCCGAACCCGGACTTCACGTGCGAAGCCGTACTGGAGTTCAGGTCCAAGTTCACCGTTACCTGGTCGAAGATGCTCAAATCGGTAATCTTGATGTCTTCGACGTTCGAGGTTTCGGTAAACCTGAAGATTGCCAACGACTGTCCGCTGCCGCCCATGACGAGCTGTTGAGAAGCCGGCGTTGCGGAGTCAATAGAAACCGTAACCGTCGACTGGCCGGCGAACGTGATGTTCTGACCGTTCGTCGAACCGCAGCTGATGGCGGTCAAAGACGACGCGCCGCTTGCCGAACAACCGCTCAAGACGGAAGCCGGAGCAACCGTACCCGATGCGGAAGAAATGGCGTCGGCGTAGACGTCAACATACGTCGTAAGACCGGCCGGAACCGTGAAGGAATTACCCGAGAATGAGTAGACCGTGCCCGAGGAAACGGTGCCTTGCGTGGTACCGAACTGGGTGTTGCCGACCATCACTTTCAGGTTTGTCCACATGTTGCCGCGAGCCGTAACGCTCACGTTGTTCACGGTGACACCTTCGGCGGACGAAGCCGTAAAGGCGTACGAACTGATCCTCTTATTCGAGGAGTTAGCCGTGATATTCTGCGTACCCAAGGCGCTGTTTGCCGCAACCGTGAGGTTGGAGGTAGAAAGCGTCAAGGCGCTGCCATTTACCGCGGCGCTCGATGCCGTCGCGCTGGAAGTCAAGCCCTGCAAGTTGTTCGTGTTGGCAACCGTGATACCGGTAACCGTCGTAAAGCTCGCGGTTGACTGGACGTCGACGACGAGCGAGAGCACTCTGGTAGTGTTCGCCGGAATCGTGTAGTTGATCGGCGAGGAGCTGTTTCCAAAACAGTTCCGGTAACTCGTGGTTGAGTTTTGGAAATCGGTGTCGGTACACGTCACGCTCGTTGAAAGCGTGTTGATCGTGGTGCCAACCTGGCCGCCTGCGTCGTCAACCAAAGCCAAGTTCTTGAACAACCTGTCGATGGTTCCGGAAGAACTGACCAAGTTCAAGCCGACGCCCAACCATTTGATTTTCACGGCTTCGCCACCGGCGTAGACGGTGAATTTGGCAATCGTGACGCTGGACTGGCCAGCGGCAATGTTGCCGGTCGGGGTATTCGTGGCTTGAGACATGGTGATCGTTCCGGACTTAATCGTTACCTGCGTACCGACGTTCGATGCCCCGAGAACCGGTATATTGTACTGGCTGTCGAGCGCGAAGACGTCGTATGAGTTCAATATCTCAAACTGGAACGTGTAAGACGGTGAACCCATGATGTCGGCGTACACCTGGACGTTGTTTGAACCGGTGTTCAAAACGCCCGGCTTGTCCGAAGCGTCGAAGAATGCTTCGCCGTTCGCGCCAACGGAATCCAAGGTCTTACCGATCTGTGTGCCGTTCACCATCAACTTCACGTTCTTGATGTCCGTCTTTGTGGCGGAACCAATAACCTTGAAGTTAAGGGATGAAAGGTTGATTCTGCTGTTTGCGCCCGTGAAGCTCCAAGCGGCGATTAAGTTGTTGTTCGTCCCAGCCGTAACGTTCGTTCCGATTGAGGAAGACGCGACGGTGAGAGTCGCCAAGCTCGGGTTCGAAACCGTGGTAACGGTAAAGATGTTGCCTTTGACCGGGAACGAACCGGACTCGTTGACCGCGACATTGCTTGCGTCCCAAGACGTAACGTCCGCTGCGGATTCAATCGAGAAGCTGACGGTGTTTCCCGCCGAAAGGCCTGCCGCCGGGTCAATCTGAAGACCGAATGTCCTCGACTGCCCTGCCGGCACCGCCAAACTCAATCCAGAGAAGTTAAGAACACCGCCGGAGATCGAGTTGTACTGGGCAAGAACCTTGCCTGCCTCGGTAAGATAAGCTCCCGAAACCGAGCTGTCCGAAAGGACGCCCACTTTCTTGAATTTAACTTCCGAGACGGTAACTGGACCAGAAACGCCGGCAGTAAAGGTAACGTTCAATACCTTGTTCCTTGAAGAACTGGGAATCAATGATCCCGGAGCCGGATTGTCTGAAGCCAAACTGACCACCAAGCCGGATGCCGGAGCATTTGGCGCCGGAACTCCTACTGGAGCTCCCGGAGCGGCTGGAGCCGCTGGACCCGCCATCGCCGCTACCGCAGCCCTCGATTTCGGGCCAAAGTAACCGGCTGCCGGAGAAATGCCAGAGGCGGCCTGCCATGCGGCTACCGCCGCTTTTGTAATCGGACCGAAGTATCCTGTCGCGGCTACCGTAAAGTATCCCTTGCTTGCCAAGAGATTTTGCAAAGCAGTTACATCGTCCCCTTTGCTACCCACGGTGAGGTCGCGAGTATAGTTGTAAGAAGAAGATGCTCCGCCGCCTTGCTGTGCGTTCAGTTGCGACTGGAGTTGCTGAATCTGCGCCAAAAGCGCCGCAATCTGCGCCTGAAGATCAGACGTGGATTGCGCATGAGCAACTGCCGGAAGAATCGCACCCGACAAAGACACCAAGGTCGTTGCCGAGAGAGCGATCGAAACTAGTTTATGACTTAATGTATTCATTGTTATTTTTAGTTTTGATGTTTATCGACCTATAGTTAGTAGATTTGGTCGTCGACCTTTTAATTTAAGTGCATCTGCAAACCCACATTCATCAATTTCGACCTCCAAATCGTCGGTGAGGACAACGGCGGAGAACTGAACGAAAGCGGGGGGTAAATATCTAGGGTGAAGATGAAAAAACTCGCTGTTCAAAGCGAGGCAACGGAGTATTCGCTAATAACACGAATGCCAGCAAATAATGCTAATAACGGATTCGCGTTATTACCTAACAATTAGCGTTATTCGCGATTACTCTTTGTTCGGCCTCACTCCGAACCTATATGAAATTATACACTAGCCAGCCAAGAGCAAATCTGTGGATAAACCACCTCTTCGGCTAAGCAATATTTATAACGTCGGGTACAGCCAAAGGTTACTACGATTCGTATGTTTGCTGTTCCTTTGCCTTATAGTAAGTAGAAGGCCCCCCATTGCCTAGTCGCTCGACAAGGCCTCTTTCTATGAGGTCTTGAATGTCATATCGAATGGTTCTTTCGCTTGCTTCCATAAAATGATCCTGCAAATCCTTTAATCGGCAACTATCTGATTGCCGGATTTTCTCCAAAATCGATGCCTGCCGCATTGCCGCTCTCACCCCACCGTTATTATTCGAAGGAACAAGTCCACTCTTGGGTGCCGCTTCTACCATCGATCGGCTAAAACCACGATCCGCAACAGCGCCGCCCCGGTCTTCTGTGGAAACCGCAGGAAGTTTTGAGAAGATATCGTTCAGATCAACCGGCAACGGACTTTCGGACTTTTTAAGGTCGGCAATTGCCGAATTAAATTGCATCAACTCACTTGATACAAGGTCCGCGTTAATTGTGTTCAAAATATTGACATCAGCACCCATGCGGAGAAGGTATTCGAGCGACTTTGAGGCCGAAAGAGCTCTTTCGTAATCGTCGCTCACGGCCGAGGCGAGGAGCAACAACCCCTTATCCTCAAGATGGGCCGCAAAACCGGCGTGCTTCACGCCGAGGATCATCCTGAAAACCGCGTAGCAAATTTCATAGGCCTTTTTGTGGATAAATTGACTAAAGTTCTCGGCAGACATTGTTGATTAGTATCAGATATCAAGAGTCAAGAGTCAAGAGTCAAGGAGCGATACGTGACAAGCAACATGTGACATGAGGCGAAATCCTCTTGCGACTTGTTGTTTGTTACTCGTTCGTCGTCCATTGTCTCTTGTCACCTGTCACCTGTCTCTTTTTTAAGAATTCTTCCGCTTTTTTGAGCTTCTCAAGCGTGCCGCAGTCGAGCCGCTTCCCTGGAAACTCCCAGCCATAAACCCTGCCTCCCACAATAAGCTCGATCTGTAACGCAACGGCAAGCGGCAACGCATCGTCGGCGATAACCGGCAATGTATCGGCAACGCTCTTTAGGTTCCGCAAAATGCTCGGGGTAAGGACGTATCCCCCCACGATAGTGAGATTTGAGGGAGCAAGAGCGAACTTCGGCTTCTCGACAATCTTTTTAATCCTATAGATTCTTTTCTTGACTCTGCTCACGCCGACAACGCCGAACCGAGAAACAAGATTTTTTGGCACCCTCTCTAAAAGAAGAATTGGGGACTTGTGGATCCTGAAAAGCGCAATAAGCGATGAAATGACGGATGGCCTGCTCAAGATCACATCATCGCAAAATCTGACTACGAAGGGCTCTCTGCCAATGATGTCATGGGCCTGAACGATGGCGTGGCCATTGCCCCCTGGCGTTGCCTGTTCGCGAATATGGAACGAAAGGCCGGGGAAGTTCGATCGGTTCAGGCGGATATAACGCTCGAAATGCCGCCGATGAATCGGGTTCACTATGAGAATAATCTCCTTGATGCCGGCCAAAACCGCTTCATCTAAAACATATTCCATGAGCGGCTTGCCGTTCACGGGAAGGAGATTCTTGGGAAGCTTTTTCGTAAGGGGCAAAAGCCGCTTGCCCAATCCCGCAACGGGCAGGACTAATTTAGTAATTCTGTGCATTCTAAGATTTTACTACATTCTGGGTACGAGATACTAGATACTCAAACTCCCCATGGCGCCAACCCCAAGAGCGTTACCAAAAAGACAAAGGATGCGGAAAAGTAGAGCAAAACCCTCGCCCGAGTAATAACGTCGTTCGCAGAGAGCGATAAAAGCCCGAAAAGGGTCGCCGAGAGAAAAAAGGCGAGCGCGGATTGATACAAAAAGTTAAGCGGCAAAAAGAGCGCCGCGAGCGATACCTGCGAGATCAGAAGCCAAACAAGCCAAAGCGTCATTGTGCCGTTTTTGCTGGGACCGGCAGTAAACCAAAGATTATTGCCGTACGAAAGAGACTCTCGGTAGAGCAGGCAAGAAACCGCGCTAAGCAAGAAGGCCGAAAGGAGAGATACGGAACCCGGCAAACTCCCAAGATTGGCAAAAAACCAGATGTGGAGCAAAAATATGAGGATGAGAACTAAAATCTCGTAAACCGACCTCCGATCTATGAATATCAGGTCTTTTATGCCCAAGATCATGTAAAACAGCGCCGCAAGCATCAGGGCGAAACCAAAATTCATGGGGCTTGCAAACGCCAGGAACAGAAAAACGAGGAACGGCAGAAAGAGCTTCCAGGGATGGAATACTGGAACGAAATAGAAATACAAGCTCAAAATCAAAAAAGCCCATCCGGGCAGGAAAAGCCAAAAAGCGGCCAACGCCAGGGCCTTAAGAGCTAAAGACCAGTGAATCCGCCTTAAAATGAACCTTGATCTTGTCTCCATCTTTCAGTTCTCCTCGAATAATCTTATCAGCTAACCGATCAAGAATCACCTTTTGGACAAGGCGCTTCAAGGGGCGCGCGCCGAACTCCGGGCTGAATCCCCCTTTGATCAGATGCTCTCTCACCGAATCGCCCACTTCTATTTTGATCTTCCGCCCCGCAAGCTGTTTCTCGATAAGCCCAAGCTGGATATCGACAATCTTCGCGATATCCTCTTTTTTGAGCGGGTTGAAGATCACAATTTCGTCGATTCTGTTCAAAAACTCCGGGCGGAAGCTTTCGCGGAGCGCCCCCATCACCTTATCCCGGTAATGGCCGTCTTCTCTCTCGCGTCCGGACGCCTGCGGACCGAACCCCAGCCGCGACATCTCTTTGAGGTATTGACTGCCGACGTTCGAGGTCATGATGATGATGCTGTTTTTGAAATTCACCACCTTGCCTTTGCCGTCGGTAAGCCGACCATTATCCAAAATCTGGAGCAGGAGATTGAAAACTTCCGGGTGGGCTTTTTCTATCTCGTCGAAAAGGATCAAGCTATACGGCCTGTGGCGAACGACTTCAGTAAGCTGCCCTCCTTCCTCATGGCCGATATACCCCGGCGGAGACCCAACCAGCCGGCTCGTGGAATGCCGCTCCATAAATTCCGACATGTCGATTCTAACGAGCGCCTTATCATCGTTAAACATAAATTCAGCCAAGGCCTTAGCCAATTCTGTTTTTCCAACCCCCGTCGGGCCAAGAAACATAAATGAACCCAAGGGACGATGTTCGTCGGAAAGTCCCGCGCGGGCGCGCCGCAGAGCGTTCGCCACGGCCGTAATGCCTTCCTCCTGGCCGACCACCCGTTTCTCCAAAACATCCTCTATTCTCACGAGTTTATCGGTTTCCGATTCGAGCATGCGTCGCAAAGGGATGCCCGTCCAGACCGAAACAACCGCCGCCACGTCTTCTTTGTCCACTGCTTCCTTTAAGAAATTGGCTGTTCCCTTCTTGGCTCTCGCTTTTGGCGATATGCCGAAGTTTTTTCTCTCAAACGCCTCGAAGTCCTTTTCGGCTTGGGGGAGTTCCCCGTACATGATTTGCGCCACGCGCTCAAGGCTGCCTTCGCGCTCCGCAATATCCGCCTCCCGTCGCAGATTGTCGGTTTTTTGGCGCAGTTGGTGCAACGTCTCGAATTTTATTTTTTCGGAATGCCATCGGGTTGAGAGATCGTCGTTTTTTGTTTTTAGCTTTTTCAGTTCTTGATCTATTTCTTTGAGTCGCTCGGCGCTTTGCTTTTGGTTTTCTTTCGTGAGCGCCTGCCGTTCCACTTCCAGGCGAGTCATCTCTCGCCGGACAGTGTCTATTTCCTTCGGCAAGCTCTCTGTTTCCAGACGCCGCGCCGCGGCGGCCTCGTCTATCAAATCAACCGCTTTATCGGGCAGAAACCGGTCGGTGATATATCGCGCGGACAAATTGACCGCTTCAATAATTGCTTCGTCGCTAATGCGAAGGCCATGGTGGATTTCGTATTTTTCTTTAAGGCCGCGGAGGATGGCAATCGAATCCTCAAGCGACGGCTCCTCAACGATGATCGGCTGGAATCTCCGCTCGAGCGCGGGGTCTTTTTCTATGTATCGCTGGTACTCCCTGATCGTCGTCGCGCCGATCGCGTGGAGTTCTCCTCTCGCAAGCGCGGGTTTCAAAAGGTTCGACGCGTCCACGGCGCCTTCGGCCGCGCCGGCGCCGACAATGGTGTGGATTTCATCGATAAAAAGTATCAGCCGCCCGGCGGAATTGGTTATTTCTTTCACGAACGCTTTGAGCCGGTCTTCGAACTCGCCGCGGAACTTCGTGCCGGCAATAAGCGACCCCAGATCAAGCATGATCACCTGCTTGCCCTTTAATGGCTCCGGCACGTCGCCGGAAACGATTCTCTGCGCCAATCCTTCGACGATCGCCGTTTTCCCGACGCCGGGTTCCCCGATCAAAACCGGGTTATTCTTTGTCCTGCGCGACAAAACCTGCATCACGCGCCTTAATTCTTCTTCGCGCCCGATCACGGGATCAAGCTGGCCCTTCTCCGCTTTCTCGGTGATGTTGATCGAATACTTCTCGAGCACCTGGAATTTACTCTCGGGCGTTTCGTCGGTAATCCGAACCGAGCCGCGAAGCTGGGCGAGCGTTCTGAAGGCAACATCCCGCCTCAAACCGAATTGTTCCAAAATTGCTTTCGCGGCGGATTGTGTGTCAAGAAGCGCGAGTAATAAGTGTTCGCACGAAACGAACTCGTCTTTTTGTTGAGCGGCGACTTTTGCCGCTTGATCCAAGACGCGCATAAGCTCCTGCGATAGATACAGCTGGCCCACCACTCCGCCGCCGACGATTTTCGGCGTGCGGTCGAGTTCGAACTCGACTTGCTCGCCGAGTTTTTGGATATTGACTCCGGCCCGGGTCAAAACCGGAATCACCAGGGACTGACCGTCTTCGAGAAGAGACGCGAGAAGGTGCAACGGCTTCAGCTCGCCGTGGTTTTTTCGCGCGGCAAGTTCCTGCGCACTCTGCAGCGCCTCTTGGGCCTTTACGGTGAAACGATGAAAGTTTGGCATGATAGATAATGCAAAATGCAAATATCAAAATGGAAAATGGTAAATCGGAATTAACAAAAGCTATTTCTAATATTTTACATTTTCATTTTGATTTTTGGTATTTGACATTTGAATTCAGCTTTGCACTTTTAATTATAGCAAAAAATTATGGGGCTGAGTTCCGGGAGGCGTTGCTTCTCCCGGAACTCGGCACGCTACTCAATCACCTCCTCAGTTTTGATATTTGTAACCACAGCATTCGCAGAGGCAGGTGAGCCGCCCGATCTGCCACCGCTCGCTCCGCCCGCACAACTTGCAGCGTTTCAAGAAGTGCCAGCGCATCCTTTTCATTCGTCGGCCGCAATGCCAATCGAAGAGAAAATGTGTGGATCCTAAGAAGCTCCGCTCAGGACGCAGTTCCCTGCCCCGTTCTTCCCACTCCGGTGAGTGGTTGTGGCAGTGCCCGTGCGGGCACGTCTTGTACCTCTGGGACTCCGGAATCGCACTCGCCGCCGCGCCGTCCGCCGCCGCCGTGCCGTTCGCCGCTGTCGTTGTGCTACCATGGTCCATGGTACACATCCTTTCCGGCCACGCTAGCTTACTCTAGGTGCCGTACACATTATAACACGACAAAAAGTAAACGCAAACTTTTCTATTATAGCATAATATTATGCTATAATGGAAAAGAAAAAATATTGATCCACTAATCGCTTGACCTCTGAGCCAAAGTCACATTCAGGGTGATTTCATTTCCGTTGCGATTGATTTTAAGAGTAATGGTGTCCCCCACCGCGTGGTCGGCAATCAAAGTTCCCAAAAGATGATCTTTGTCAATTTTTTTGCCGTTTACTTCCATAATGATGTCTTCCGCAAGAACGCCGGCTTTCTCCGCGGGCGAGCCGGGAGCCACCGCCGCGCCATCGTTCGAGCCGCGCACCAGAGCGCCGTACTCAATCGGAAGTTTTTGCGCTTTCGCGATGTCCGGAGTCACGGTTATATATCTCACGCCCAAAAACGGCACCGTGATTTCTCCGCCCGCCTTCACCGAAGCGATATCCTTCTTCGCCCGATTTATGGGAATCGCGAAACCGATGCTTTGCGCGCCTTGCGCGACAGCGGTGTTGATGCCGATCACCTGGCCTTTCAAGTTCAGCAAAGGGCCGCCGGAATTTCCCGGATTAATCGCCGCGTCAGTTTGGATCACGTCTTGAATGGTCTCCGAACCGACCGTGGAACCAAAGGCGGTCACCGTTCTCGACAAGCCCGAGATCACGCCCACCGAAACCGTGTTCCGGAACTCCGCAAGCGCGTTGCCGATGGCAATGGCGGTTTGGCCAAGCTCCAGTGCGTCAGAGTCCCCTAATTCAATCGTAGATAAGCCGCTCGCCGAGATCTTTATCACCGCCAAGTCCTGCGCGGGGTCAATAGCCAGAATCTTCGCGTCGTATTTTTTGCCGTCATTCGTGAAAACCGTGTACGATGCCTTCTTGTCGCCGGCCACGTGTTTGTTCGTCAAAATCAAACCGTCCGAAGAGATCACGAAGCCACTGCCGCCGCCGACTTCTTTGAGTTGGGTTTTGCCCGTATCGCACGGAACGCTGAATCCAGGAATGTCTTCTCCAAAAAACTGCCTGAATTCCGGAGGCAAACCCGAAAAAGGACCGTACGGACAATTTTCGAGCACCGGGACATTTTTGGAAATCGTGATAGAAACAACGGCGGGCGACGCCTTCTTCACCGCCGCTACGACAGCGTTTTCATAATCGATGACTGGCTTATAGAGCGGCACGTTGCTCTTTGTCTGCTGTTCAACCGTTGAAGACGCGGGTCCGCCGGAAGGCCTTGCCCCTTGAGGATTTTTGAGAAGCGGAGAAACGTAATCCTTGAAAAAGTTTTCCAAGAAGTTGGCCTGCGCGGGAGGCGCGCCGAAAGTAACGCCCAAAACGACGGCGCCCAAAACAATGAGGGCAAAAGCAAGAAACGGAGGCCTTTTGAAAAACTTTTTACTCTTCATTTATTTTAATTTCATCCTAATAATTTCCAATGCCCTGTCAAGTTCCTCTTTCGTGGTTGGCCTGCCGAAACTGAAACGGATGCTGTTTTTCGCGCGTTCTTTGTCGTACCCCAGCGCTCCAATGACATAAGAAGATTCTACTGCCCGTGAACGGCACGCCGACCCGGAAGAAACCGCAAGCCCCGCGAGATTAAATTTTGTGAGAAGCTCATCGGCTAAATAGTTGGGGAAATAAACATTCAGTATATTGGGTAGGTAGTAAGTAGTAGGTGATATGTAGCCAGCTCTTGATCCACAAGAACCATTCACTTCCGCATCCGCGCAAATCTTTTTTAGTTCTTGCCAGAAGTAATCTCTCAAGCCAGCGATTCTCTTATTCTCTAATTCGCGCGAATTAGAGACGAGTTCCACGGCTTTTGCGAACCCAACGATCGACGGGACGTTTTCGGTTCCGGAACGGAGACCGAATTCCTGGCCGCCGCCAGAGGTAAGAGATGAGATATGAGAGATGAGAGATGAGGACGATCCGATTCCTAATTTCTCGTTTCTAATTTCTAATTTCTGGCGCACGTAAAGTGCGCCCACTCCTTTCGGGCCGTAGATCTTGTGCGCAGACAACGTCATCAAGTCCACGCCGAGTTTGTTTACGTCGCAGTCAAGGAACTGGAATGCCTGGGCGGCATCGGTGTGAAGTAGAGGATGCGAGAGATGAGAGATGAGAGATGAGGACGATCCGACTCCTAATTTCTCGTTTCTCGTTTCTAATTTCTCTCTAAAATTTCTGATTATCTCAGAAATTTTAGAGATCGGCTGTATCGTTCCAATTTCGTTATTCGCGTACATCACGGAAACCAAAACGGTGCAGTCGTTTAAAGATTCCTCAATTTTTTTGAGATTAACAACGCCGTTGCGGTCAACCGGCAGATAAACCACTTCCACGCCGTCTTTCTCTAAATCTCGCGCGGTTTCGAGGACGGATTCGTGTTCTATGGAGGAAACAATTATTCTCGGCGATTTGTCCTTGACACTTGACACTTGACACTTGACACTCCCAACAACACCGCGCAATGCGGTGTTGTTGGCCTCCGTCGCCGAGCCGGTAAAAATTATTTCCCTAAAATCCGCGCCGATGGATTTCGTAATCTTTTCGCGCGATTCGTCCACCGCCGCAATCGCTTCTTGCCCAAAAGAATGTAGCGATCCGGGGTTACCGAACTTTTCGGAAAAGTACGGTGTCATCGCCTCAAGCACCCGGCGGTCAACCGGCGTCGAGGCGGCATAGTCGAGGTATATACGATTCATCGAGAATTCTCCTTATACCACCGCAAATACTCCCTCACCGAATCCAACGGAGAAAATCGCGGCCGCCAACCGAGCTTTTTTAATTTAGAAATATCTGACACAGCGTGGCGCGTATCGGTGCGGCGGAAGCCCCCGATTTTAATCCTGGATTTTGAGCCGGTAATTTTCTTCACCAATTCGGCGAAGCGCAAAACGCTCCATGCGTGGCCGCCGCCGACGTTAAAAATTTGGGGATCTGATTTTCTGTTTTCTAAAACTTTGAGATTTGCCGCCACCACGTCTTTAACGCTCACAAAATCACGCAGTTGCTTGCCGTCTTCAAAAACGGTGATTGGTTTTCCCCTTAAGGATTGTGTTACGAAAATCCGCAACGCCCCGGAGTACAAGTTTTTTGGCGACTGGCGCACGCCCTGCACCACGGAGTAGCGCAAAATCGTGGTAGGAATTCCGTAAGTTTTTCCTAATTTCAAAGACAAGCTCTCCATAGCCCACTTGGACAAGCCGTAGGAGTTAGTTGGATTGGGAATGTGGTCTTCTTTGAAAGAAATAAATCTGGCTGGCTTTCCGTGGGAGCAGAGAATGTCGAATCGTTTGTGTTTGAATTCTTCGAGTGTCCGAAGCTCCGGATAGAAAAAACTTTTATTGTGCGGACATTGATATTTTCCGTCCCCATACACAAACTGGGAACTGGCGATAACCACTTTTTTAATCGGCGATCTTCTTTCTACGATCAATTCGTAAAGAAGCGCAGTGCCCACGGTATTCACCTCGAAAAATTTATGGAAATCCGGCCGCTGATCCTGGTACGCGGCAAGGTGATACACAAAAGAAACTCCCTTGAGCGCCTTAGCCCAATCGGACTTTTTCCGCACGTCGCCGCGAATAAGCTCGTAGCCCTTGCCCAAAACATATTTAGGCCACCGGCCTCCGTGGACAACGTTTTCAAGATTATCCAAAATCCTTATTTTGAATCCTTTCCTAGCAAGAGCATCGGCGGTGTGGCTGCCGATAAACCCCGCCCCGCCCGTAATGAGAACTTTTTCTTTTTTCATGATAATTTCTCGGTACTATGATATATCATAGTACCATCCCCGAAAGACTGCTTCTTGTTTTTGTTTTTATATCTTGCGTGCCCTAGGTTCTCTATTCTAAAATTCTACATCTTTTTTAGCAGAAGGCGATGTTTCGCGCGCCTCGCAAGTCCTAGTATAAATTTCCATACCGTGGCCGGGACGATCGAGATAACTCCGCGCCAGTACCATGGCGATTCTGCCGACCAACGCCTGGCTGATTTTTTGTCGCCGACCATAAGATGGGCAAAGACGGTTTTGAGCCGCAGTTTTCCAAGAATTGCAGAGAGGTTATATTTTTGCCATTCTTCTCTGCTCATCTTTTCGCCTACGCGAGAAAAGATAAAAAAATTTTTCTCCTTCATTGCCGGCTCGGATTCAACGGAAGAAAGGTTTCCGCCGCTCGCGATGCGATAATACGCAAGCGGCTTGTCAAGATAGAAAAACTTTACGCCGGCGTGTGACCACCTCAACCACAGATCCCAATCCTCGGAACGTCGCAAGGTCTCATCGAACATTCCATACTTTTCAAAAACGCTACGGCGCGCAAAAACCGTGAGCGGATTTATAAATTGTTTGTGGAGCAATAGCTCGAAAAGATTGCCGGACGGATAGTGGTAGCGATGATGAAAAAACTTCCTCTGCTGCCCATCGGTGAAATGCGTCAGATCGGAGTAGCAAACACCATAATCGGGATTCTCCTCGAGGACTTTAACCTGCTCGGCCACTTTCTCCGGCAAAAACAAATCATCGGCGTCGAGGAACGCGATATACTCGCCCCGTGCGGTTCGAATTCCCGCATTGCGCGCTCCGGCCAGCCCGGTATTCTTCTGATACACGTACTTTATTTTGCCGTCCCGCACATACGGCTCGAGAACGTTTTTCGTGCCGTCGGTTGATCCGTCGTCAACTACAATCACCTCCACATTCTCGTAGGTCTGCACGAGCGCGGAATCAACCGCCTCTTTAATGTATTTCTCGGCGTTATGGGCGGGGATGATGATCGAGATAAGCGGTTTCATAAAAACTGGTCCTAAATCTTAACTGCTTTGTTCACGCAAAATATTTCTCCGAACTCGGTTGTGGGGCGCACGACTTCAAAACCACGTTTGCGGATAAAATCCATGAGTTCGTTGATGTTCCCGTCCTTGTGGCATTCGATGGTCATCACGCCGACCTTGTCGAAAAGTTCCTGTGGGGCATTGTAGAAAATATCATACTCCGCGCCCTCGCAGTCCATCTTGATAAAGTCGCAAAATTCCACGCCGTTCTCTCGAAAAAGCTCCAAGAGGGTTTTGGTCGGCACCTTGATCGTTTTCGTTCCTTCGTCGGCGTTGTAAAGCTGGAGATGGCGTCTGCTCGTAGTCGCGATGCCTCCGTTTTCCGGTATAAATAAATCTATCTCTCCGCTCCCGCTCGAAATCGCGACCGGCAAAACCGTAATCCTCTCTCCGAAATCGTTGAGCTTGATGTTTTCCTCTAACACGCGGCGGTTGTTGGGAGCCGGCTCAACAGCAAAAATTCTGGCGGGGGACTTTTTCGCCGCGAAAATAGCGAAGGCGCCGATATGCGCGCCGATATCTATGCCCACCTTCGCATTTTTGAAATAAGGCAAAATGTTGTCGTGGATACCGTAAAGATATGACTCGTTGATGACATGCGCATCCGAAAGCTCATCGCGCCGATCGCGAACCTTAAAGCGAGCGCCATCTCGCATCCGCACGATCATCGGCTGCGGCCGCAGGTTCAGACGATACAAAATCAAAGCCGGCCAGTTTTTATAAAACTGAATCATCCTGAAAACAACCGATGCCTTATGACCAAGAGATTGAAACATATTATACTCCCGTTACTTTGAAAATCTCCTCGAACCTCTTCTCGTATGTATGCTCTTTGAGGGTTCTCTCGTAAGCCGCTTTGGCAATGCGCTCTCGTTCCGTATCGTGTTTCAAATAATACTTTATCTTCTCGATTAAGTCATCCGCGTCGTCGTAAAAAACCACCTCCTCGCCCTCTTTGTAATAACGGCCCATGTCATCGGCTCGGCCGGAGATAACGAACGCGCCACACCCCGCAAGCTCGAAAGGCCTCGCTTTTATTTGCGGGACGCGCATACCAACCCAGGACTTGAAGTTGCTTATCACGTCAAAACTGGGAACCAGTTTGTCTACCGATCGACGCAGAACAAGCCGACCCATATATCTCGGCGAAAAAATGTTCGGCGGATTGTTGAGATTCAGATTAATCTTGCTCGAAGAAAATACTTCTATCATTTCTTCGGGCGTTGCTCGCCCTTCGGGCCATCCCAATCCCCGAACAAAAACGTTGATGCCGGCCGCCCGGAGTTTTTCGACGATCGCCGCCCGAGCAGCGGTTTTCTGCCCCACGAAACTGACGTCGATGTTCTTCTTGAGCTGAAGCGGCTTCCAAATCTTCGGATTGCAGGCCCACTGGGAACGAATGACGTTCTCGATACCATATTGCGCGTACACGAGCGGCGCGAGAGACCACGTGGTCAGGGCAAAACTGAAATGCGGCGCATACCGTCTGGAGTAGTTGTATATTTTCCAGTGATCGTCGGCAAACCACGCCGCGCTCTTGGTCACTTTTTTGATTTCGTCGAGCGTGTTCTTGTAAAACTCGTCGGAAAACATAAACGCGAAAAATAGATCCGGCTTCTCCCTCTTCACGAGCTGAAGCAAGTCGTTATTAAATCTTTCCTTCCCCACTTCCAAGATCGAATCATAGGGATACTCGATAACCTCGACCCCGGACATATTTTTGAGCGTTCGATAGAAGTTGTTGTACTCGAAACTGAACCTTCTTCGATGGTCATAATTCTCCGATTGGATGCCCGAATAAATTATTTTCAATTTTCTTTCCCGAGAAGGGGCGGGGATTCTCTCCCGAGGGAACCTAGCGGCAAAACGCTCTTTGGGGTAGGGAGTTGTTTTCTCGAGGGACGCAACAAGCGGGGCGAGCTCTTTCATGACGTCGGTCACGCGAACCGCGTCGACACACGGCGACGGAACGTTTGGGGCAAGCCCCCGGCAACAATGCCAGTTATCGAAGAAACAATCCGTTTTCTTGTACACCCATCGATTGATATCCGCGTAGCCGTAATCCACCGCCACGCCGAACTGGCCGCCGCCCACCACGCAAAGAGACGGTTTTTTGAGAGCAACCGCCAGGTGCACCGTCGAGGTGTCGTTCGTAAAGACCATAAAGCAATTTGCAATCAAAGAAAGCAGTTCTTCGAAGCTGGTTTTGCCGGAAAGGTTGACGAACTGTACCGGACACACATCCTCGAACGCTTTGGTGAAAACCGTCTCCGATCGCGAGCCGATAAGGATGATCTTGAATCCCAGTTTATGGAAATACTTGGCCACCTCGCAAAACCGCTCGTACGGCCAGCACTTGCATCGAACGCTGGAGTTCGTGTTCAACACGACGTAACGATTTTTGGACAGCCCGAATTTATTGAGAATCTCCGGGCCCGCCGAATCCCGATAAAAGAGGTCTGTGGAATAATCGTCTTCTTTCCTCTCCGACACTGTTTCGTATATCAACTTGTAGTAATCGATTTCGTGCGGCAAGTAACCCGTCCGAAGAGGATCAACCGGCACAGTCGGAATGATGTTGGTGTACCGCGGGAAAATCTTCTTTCGGAGAATCATCAGATTACCGGCTTGCTGGGTATCGAACGGCTTTTCAAATTCTATTTGCTGGCCCTCGTATCCGATCACTTCGCGGGCGCCAACGCCCACAGAAATTATTTTGCCGACAATCTCCGCGGCGCTAAAATCATGATTCACCACTTTCGCGAAGCCAATTCGGCGCAATCTATTGATAAGTCGAAAACCGTACCAAGGGCTCGCGGAAAATCTTTTGTAGCGGACCGCTAAAACACGATCCACAAAATGATTCTCAAAAACCCGCTCCATTCCCGTACCCGATTTGATAAGAAGATATAAACTCTTGCCGGGGAATGCCTTTTTGTAATGTTTAAGAACCGAGGTGAACATCACCAGATCCCCCATCGCTTCTAGGTTTACAATCAAAATCCTGTTTTCCCAGCCGCGAGTATTCGCCGGAGATCCAAAAAGATACAAAAGCAAAGAACGCAGAGGGTGCGCTACCCTCATTTTCACAAAAAATTTAAGGCGGCTATCACTCGAACCCAGCATCTATGCCAACCTTGTTTTTAGGTCAGAAAGCTTTATGGCCGCGGTGCCCTTCACGCCAACAACGATAGAAGCGGCGACGCTTGCAACCTCCGCGGCTTTCAGAAGCGGAGCGCCTGCGGCAAGCATAGTTGCGAGCGTTGCTACCACCGTGTCTCCCGCTCCGGTGACGTCAAAAACCTGAAGAGCTTCCGGGGACACGTGCGAGTTTCTTTTTAATGAACGATCATACACCAGCATTCCTTTTTCCCCCCGAGTAAGAACAACCGAAGCGGAAAAAATTTTCGACAGCTCCTTGGCCGCCCCGCGAGCGCCGTTGTCGCTCTTGGTGTCGATATTCGTCAACTCGTGGGCCTCTTTGGAGTTCAAGGTGATAGCGTTCACGTTGCGATACAAGGCGACCCGTGCCGACGGCTTCACATTCACGATGATCCGTTTGAGCCCGAATCTTTTTTTCACCGCATCGACAACGGCAGGCGTAAGCAATCCCTTGGCATAATCCGACAACACGACGATGTCGTGATCAGGAAGATTTTTAATGGTCCGCACCACTTTTTTCTCTGTGGATTTTGAAATATCGTCGGCCACTTCTCGGTCTATTCGTAATAGTTGATGATGACCGGCAAGCGCCCTCGTTTTGTGAACCGTCGGCCGGCCGGACTCGCGAATCAATCGCGGCGTGATTCTTTGCCGCCGGCAAAGATCCTGAATAACCGTTCCGGCTTCGTCGTTCCCGACCACGCCGACTAAGGTCGCTTGGCCGCATAACGAGGCGACGTTCGCGGCCGTGTTTCCCGCGCCACCCAAAAAGTATTTTCTTGATTCCTCGAGAACCACCGGCACCGGCGCTTCCGGAGAAATTCTTTCCACGCGTCCGCTGATATACAAGTCGAGCATCGAATCCCCGACGACGAGCACTTTGGTGGTGGAAAGTTTACCGATAAATTCCTTATAATTAGCGCCTTTCATAACAAAATAAGTTATCATTAATTTAACTCAGACAAGCAAAGAATTCAAGGGGGTTCATGTATTCCTAAAAAAACTCATTGCTTGCTCGCTCGCCTCATCCATACTACAATTTCGAAAGCTAAAAATTGACGTAGGGAGTTCCTGATGAGAAAAGCAAAAGATAAAATCAAAACCCTGGCTCAAGTTGTTGAAATCGCCGAGCTTGCTCGAAGTCGAGGGCTGAAAGTCGTCACTCAAAATGGCTGCTTTGACCTTATTCACGTCGGGCACACGCAAAACTTGGAGTGGTGCAAATCGCAAGGAGACATTTTGATCGTAGGAGTGAACTCTGACAGATCGGTAAAAACCCACAAGGGCGAATCCCGTCCCATCCTTCCGGAAAAAGAACGGGCGCTCGCCCTCGCGTCGCTCGAATCGGTGGACTACGTTTTCATCTTTGATACAGACAGCCCCATACCGTGGATCCGCGAGATAAAGCCGTCCATCCACGTAAAAGGGCGAGGCGCCGAAACCCATCCGCTCTTTGAAGGAGAAAAAAATGCCGTGGAAGAAGGCGGCGGCCGGGTGATGCTCGCGCCGCTCGCCAAGGGAAGATCCACAACTGGAATCGTAGAAACAATCCTCAAGAATTACGGCGAAAAGTAAAGTTGAAGCCCGCTCATGGTGAGCGGGCAATTTGTTATAAAAAGTCGGCCCTCCGACGGATCGGAGGGCGATAAAAAACTACGCTTTCGCAATCGGGGGTTCGGCCCCATCGGTCTTGTAAACGAATCTGCTGAAGAGCCAGCGCCGGGCTTCTCCGCCTAGCGCGTCGAAAAACTTCCACGGTTCGAGATTGAATATTCCCTTCTCTTCCACGCGCCGCGCAAACTCATGGCCCGACGGGAAAAAGCAGAAGTACAAAGGGTTATCGCGAATCCCAAGCGGGAGATTGTAAACGTCGCAGCCGAGCTTCACGGCAAACTGTTCTTTCCAATCCCTCGCTCGATCTCCGTAACCGCATTCGCGCAGATGCTCTTCGGTGAGTTCGCCGAGTTTTGCGAACGTCCACTCGTGCTTTTGCAGACCCACCCACTTCCTCGCAAGTTCATGGCCGCGGGGAACTTTTGAGAACCAGTTGAAAAGCCGCTGTAGACGCGATGTCTGGTCGCAGTAACGAGTATTCTCTTCCGGAGTCATGAATCGCACTTGGCAGATCGGCTTCTTTTTCATACCCGCAATCTGAATAAGATTGGGGTCTTCAAAGAATACTTCGGCAACCGTGTCGTTGCTCGGCATCATCTGGGCGCGCATCTTAAGCAATGGGCTATCGAATCTGTGCCCACCCTTGGCAAACTTGCGAACAATCTCTTCGATCGCCGCCCGCCCGCCGACCAAATGGCGCAACTGGCTGTAAGTAAAGTAAAAACCTTCGTCGGCCTTGTCGGGATCGGCATCAGACATAAGAAAACGCATCGCGATCTTTCCCATGTCCGTTTCGCCAAAAGGATAAAGAATAGAAGACCATGCCATCTGCGGATTGATTTCGCAATTCAACTGCAGCGTGGAAAGGTCTGTCTCGAAATCGGAGAACGCGACCTGAAGAATCTGCTCCGTGCGTAGCGTTAGTCCATAGCTCATGATTTTTTTACAACCGCTCACGATCATCTCGTGTTCCATTGGCCGCTTAAGCACAAACTCCCTTAACCAGTCATTTCCCGACTCGATGGCAAGCGTGATCCCGGAACATCCGCCTTCGGCGAAAAGTTCCATGCGCCGATCGCCTACGTTCCCACGAACAAGTTCGAGGCGGACTTGGCAGTGCCATTTCACTTTGTCGCCGAATGTCTTCCTCCATTTCGCGGCAAATTCCTTGAGCCACACCATGTCGTAGCCAAAAATGTCATCTTGGAAGTAAAACATCTTTGTTTCCGGATAATGCTCCATGACCCATTTCGCTTCGGCGATGATGTCGTCTACTTCGCGCACGCGGAAAACGTTCTTGAACCCAGAAGAGTCCCCCTCTACCTCATACATCTTATTCAGATGGGGAGAGTTACAGTATGTGCAGTGGAAAGGACAGCCCGTCGAGCACATGATGCTTTTGATCGGGCTTCTCGCCAAATCCGGATAACGCCGATAAACAGCGTCGCGATACGGAATTGGAAATGGCGTTTCTTTGGGATGCGGATCGAAGAATATTCCCGGCACCTGCTCAATCACTCTGCCGGATGGCGAAGCACCAAGCATTTCCGCGAAAATTCTGAAGGACTCTCCTTTTGCAACCATGTCCGCATGTTTTCGGCAATCGTCGGTGTAGTAGGTTGCGTGCGGTCCGCCAATAGCCACCGGCGTGCGCAATTCTCTTCGGATGTAATCTGCAGCCTGGAATAATTGCGGGTGCGAGCCCGTCCAAATTGAAGGTCCGACTAGGTTTGGCTTGAATTCTCTTACTTCTTCGTAAAGAGGGTTGAGGTTGAATTTCCCGTCAACGCTCTCATACAAATGTACGCGCGCATCCCAGCCGAGATCTCTCGCAATGCCAGCTAGATGCATTACACCGAGTGGCTCGATGACGTATTTCTTCATCACGAGAATCACCCTTTTCTGCATCGGCCACCCCTTTCGGAATTGTGAATAGCTCCCTACAAGCTAACTGTTTTTTATTGACTCGTCAACAAATTCGCACCAGGCGTGGATGATAAGTTCGTGCATCTCTTGAATCCTTGCGGTTTCGGAAGATGGAACGACAACTGCCAAATCGACAATTTTCTTGAGATCCGCTCCGCGCTCGCCCGCGAGAACGATCACTTTCATACCTTTGTTTTTTGCGACATCGATCGCTTTCAAAATATTCGGCGACTTGCCGCTCGTCGTAATCGCAACCAGCGCGTCTCCCGACTGGCCCAAGGACTCAACCTGTCGGCTGAAAACATATTCGAAGCCATAGTCATTGGCGATTGCCGTGATAGTCGATGTGTTCGTGGTAAGTGAAATCGCCGGAAGCGGCTTTCGGTCATCTTTGTACTTGCACATCCATTCCGCGACAAGATGTTGCGCGTCCGCAGCCGAGCCGCCGTTGCCGCACGCCAAAAGCTTGTTGCCCCTCTTCACAACGTCGGCCAAAAGCTCCGCGCCTTTTTCAATATCGGGTACTATAGAATTTAACTTGAGAACGAGGTCCTTGTGCCGCTCAAAGGCTTCAGAAATGATACTCATGGAATTTATAACGGGGCCAAGATATTATTATCCGCGTTTATCCGCGTGAAGTCCGCGCAGTCCGCAGCTTGCGAAACAAGCGCCTAAAATATCGTGTAAATAAACGGCGCCACCACCGAGCCTTGGGAAAGGAACATAATGCCTCCGAGGAGAACCAAAAAAACCACGAGCGGCACCAGCCACCACTTTTTGCGTTCGCGGAGAAATTCCCAGAATTCCTTAAGAATCGAAAGTTTGCCCATAGTTATATCATACAATATCATTGAAATAATATGAAAATAAAAGGCCTGGCAATAAACATTGGCGTTGCGGTCGCGGCTTTCGCGATGCTTTTTATAGTTACCGAAGTTATCTTGCGTCTCTACGCGGGCATCGTATTCGTCTACAAGAAAGCTTCTTTCAGTCCGCAAACGAATGCCGATGTTTGCGGTTTCAACCAGTTCCAGAAACAGGTGAGCGGCATATTCCAGCCGTCGAACAATCCCGACCTCGGCGTCGAGCTAAAACCCGGAGCGGTTATTGACAGCGGCCTCTCGGGGATACGGGGAGAATTGTGGCTGAAAGTCAATCAGCGGGGATTGCGAGAAGACCGTGAGTACGCAATCCCAAAACCGCCGGACGTTGTGCGCATTGCCGTTCTTGGCGACTCCGTTGCCTTCGGCTGGGGGCAAGATTTGGCGGCGAGTTATTCCAAGATACTCGAACGTAAACTCCAAAGTTTCACCGCCCAATCTGGATCAAATAAAAAGATCGAGGTTCTAAACTTTGGCGTTCCCGGCTACAACGGCAAACAAAAAATTATCGTATTCAAAGACAAAGTTCTTCCATACCAACCCGACCTTGTCATTATGAGTTGGCTCATAGACGACACCGGACATCCGGCGTACTTACTCGGACTTCCGCTCATCCCGAACTCCGTAACCAAGTTCCTGAATGGCCATTCATATCTCTTTAGTTGTTTCCGTGAACGAGTGCTCAAAAAAGTTTACGAACTCAACGCAAGGCCGTACAAGGAACAGTATCAAGAAGACTCCGAGGGATGGAACGAATCTAAAAAAATGTTCAAGGAGATCTCGGGCGTTTCAAAACGAGGCGGGGTCCCGGTACTTATGGTCATGTTGCCCGTTTGGCAAAGTTTTGACAAAAACACCGCGGACGGCATCGCAAGCATCCACGAATTCTTGGATAAAACCGCGAAGGAGAACGGGCTCGACTACGCGGACATTCTTCCTTATTTGAAGAACGTTACAACGATCCCCGACTACGTGGCCGCAAAGGGGGACCTGTATCACCCCAATTACAACGGGCACGAAATGATTGCCGATGCGATCTATACGAAGATCACCGGGGAAAAACCCCCGCCGGACCCCATATTTCCGCTTTCTCCTTTCCTTTTCAAGAAGTAAAACGCACCCCAAGTAAAGCGTTTCGTTAAAACTGCTTTTCGAGGCCGATCCTCGCGGTTTCTGTCGAAGGACGACGGCGCCAATAACTTTTTTCTCCGCTCCGAAAATCCAGATCAAGAAAGTGTTTACCGAATAATCTTAAGATAAGAGCAAGGGGGGTAAGTATGATATAGAAAAAAAGGGTGAGTATCACGGTCGTCACTAGAAATCCCATCACGACGCCAAAAGCCATCCACGCCTTGTAGAGCGGTCTCAAAACATTGGGGGTCAAGAAGCCGGAAGCAAGAAGCAGGGCTCCGACAACGGCGAGTGTTGGCCCGGACGGTTTTCCGAAGTACAAAAATATCAATCCGAGGCACAAAAATATCGCTCCAATCATAATGCCGAAGTTGCGCAAATCTCGCGGAGTGCTTTTTATATTTTTTATCTCATTAATAATGCTCATGAGTCGTTTTTCCTATTTTCCACCTACTACATACCACCTATTACCTACTACTTAACTATAATTTCCGCAATCTTCTTCGCCACGACTTCATTTCCTTCTTCGGAAACGTGGGCGTAGTCAATGTAAAATTCATGCGCGCGGCCGTTAAAAATATCCGACAAATTGTAGAAGTTGCGCGAGGGGTCGCTCGGAAGCAAGGCGCTCACTCTGCGGTGGAGCTCGGCAACTTTAACGTCCTTTACGTGCGGGTCGAGTTTGCCAAGATCGTTTTCGTCGCCAATCAACTTTTTTTCAAGAAATAAATTCGGCTGCCAGAGCGCGATCAACTTGAAGCGGAACGTCCGCGCGAGGTCGTTCAAGAAAACGAGCCGGTTGTTCTTGTATTCGGAAGCTATCTCTTTGGCAAAAGCGGCGATTTTCTCCTCGTCAAAGTTCTGTCCGACCACCACGTTGGTGTTGGCAAAATCGGGGCTAAACTTTTTCATAAGATCAAATGCCGCATTGCACATGGCGCAGTTGCTCTTCAGAAAGTCCCTTGTACCTTTTTTGAATTGATCGTAAAAACCAGAATCCAGCCGCTCGGTAAGCTGCTCACCGATCAGCCGCGCGTCTCCATCCACGCCAGCCACGCCCGACTCATAGGCATACGACACATCGTTCGCGCCGTCGTAAAAAACAACATAGTCCGGCCGCTCGCCTTTTTCCAAAAGGTACGTGAGTTTTGCAATTTCTTGCACGAGGACATATCCGCTCTGGCCGTAGTTCGTCACAACATAATCCCTCGACTTCTTACTCCCTACTTCCGACCCCTCACTATTCAAAACCTTCGAGACAATCGACGGGATCGTGTAATCATCCCTCCCGCCGGCGCCCCACATCGTTGAGCCACCGAACATGAAAACTTTTTTCGCTCCCGCCGAGGGGCCTGCCCCGAGCGACTTGTCCTGAGCAACGTCGATGGAAGTCGAAGGGTTCCACGTTTTCCGCAAACCGTCAACGTCAATGTTCAGATATTTTCCGTGATATTCTTTCGGCCGCCACCCAACTAAGGGATCAATGCCCAATCGCAGATTTCTCAAATCGGTCAAGTAATACTCCTTCACCCAATCCTGTCCCTTATATGCGTTGAGAGCTTGCCGCGCGTAAAGCTCGCGCATGCGAGAATCCAACGGCCCGTGTCCCTGAAGAGCAAACACCAGCCGCACGCCAAGCTCAACCAAAACAAGAGCGATCAAAATCGAGATAATAACAAACCAAAACTTTTTCTTTGAAGTAGACATTTATCTACAAAATATTTACATCCGCGCATAGAACTCCTTCCTTCCAATCGGGAGCGGCATAGATAGTTTCGCCGCTTCGGTCAAATACATATCCTCCTCCAGGAAAATCTTCGTCAATAGTTCTGCCAGCTTGAGTGGCTACAGCAATATGAATTTTATAGGTGCGGGCGTAAGTTCCAAGCTTGGTCCAGCACTCGTTCTTCCACCAGTTAAAACCATTCTGCCAGTTTCTCGTTTTTTGAGAGCCGTAGAGGCCAGGAGCAGCTGCTTCGAATATAATCTGTGCTCCCTGATTCGCATATTCTTCAAAGATTTCTCTTTTATCAATGTCGGCACAGATAGAAACGCCTAACTTTGTGAGCGGATGACTAAAAGCGGCAATCTTGGAGCCAGGCAAAAAGAGTCCCTTTTCATCTTTGGCGATATTTGTTTTTCTATAAAAACCGAGTAGGGCCCCTTTATGGGCAATCATTTGGGTAATAAACGGTTGCCCGTTCGGATTTTTCTCTGCTATTCCTGCAATTGCCGTGACGTTGTTGTTCCGCGTCATTTTTATAAATTGAGCGACTTCGGAACTATCCATGCTAAGCAGTGCTCCCGGAAAGTTGCCCGAGTTTATGTAGCCAGTAATACTCATTTCGGGAAAGCAAATGAAATCTACATTTTTGGATGCGGCTTCCTGTATGTATTTCTGAGTTGCGGCAAGGTTTTTTTGAATCTCACCCTTTGGGCAATGCATTTGCACAAGGCTCATTCTAGTCTTTTTCACAAGCTTCAGTTTATCAGTTTTCGTCCCATCTCGCTACCTATTAGTCAAACTCGAACTCTTGGCGCCAATCGGAATCACGCTCGGTGAGTTTCTAATCTTTTATTTAGCTTCTGACTTATCGCATCCGTATCAATTAAAGCATGCCCAATGCCCTCCATATATCATCTTCGCCAATACCGTAATCCAATAGTTGTTTGAAAATTCTCTGATTGTGTTGTTTGCCTAAACTTTTTTGAATAGTCGTTATGAACCCCCTTGTGTCGGATGGGTCTGGAAATTTTGGATTGCGAATAACGCCGTGAGAGCCCCTCCCCCAGGAGTTGCTAAAATCCAGTCCCAACTTTCGAGCGGCTTTTCCCCAATCGCTCTGCCGTATCTTTCCAATACCCCGCCATAAATCCTTTCGTTCGATTCTCTCCTCGGCCATAGCTTCATAATCCTTACGCTACGCAAATACTCTTTCTTCTTCGACGACAGCCGGCTCCCCAATCTTTGTTACCAAACTATCTTTTGAAAGATACGGGGGGATGCCAAACGCGGCAAAGATGGCATCTTTTATTTGTGAGTTGATTTCCTCGTCCGTTGCGTTCGAATCAACCCCTCCGGTGATAATGCCTTTAAAATTTTCGCATTCTGCCATCCATCCTTCGCTGTTTTTTTGAATTTTGAATCTCAGGCCGCCCATTTTATGTATCTCGTTCTGCATGGTTTGAACGCGGTAATTACGTTCCGCCTCTATGGGGAAGTTGAAAAGCTTCGCTAGGTTGTATTGAGTTTTGCGCAACATTTATCTTTAAATAATTATAGCAATTTGGGACAACTAATCAAGCTCGAACTCCTTGCGCCAGTCTGAGTCGCGCTCGACGGGCTTCTGTAACTTTTTATCGAGCAAATATCTTCCCATTACCAAGTAATCCATCTCGGTGCGCATAAAACATTTATAAGCGTCTTGCGGCGTGCACACGATGGGCTCGCCGCGGACGTTGAAGGATGTGTTCACTATCACGGGACAGCCGTATTTTCTGTCAAAAACAGAAATGAGTTCGTGGTAAAGCGGATTTGTTTCTTTATGAACGGTTTGAATTCTCGCGGAGTAGTCGACGTGAGTTACCGCTGGGATGTCTGAACGGAGAACGTTGAGCTTATCAATACCAAAAAGTTTTTGCTCGTCGCTTGTCATCTCGCGGCGCCGGGACTTCACAACATCGGCGACCAAAAGCATGTAAGGGCTTGGGTGATCAAATTCAAAATAATCGGCAACCCGTTCCATAATGACCGACGGCGCGAAAGGCCGGAAACTTTCTCTAAATTTAATTTTGAGATTCATAATGGACTGCATTTTCTTCGAGCGGGCGTCTCCGATGATCGATCGCGCTCCTAAGGCCCGGGGGCCGAACTCCATCCGCCCCTGAAACCAGCCAATCACCTTTTCTTGCGCAAGCAAGTCCGCGACTTTTTCGGCAATTTCATCTTCTTTTAGTTGAACAAATGGTATCGACTTGCCGGCCAGGAACTGTACGATGTATTCATCAGAAAACTCCGGGCCAAGGTAGGCGCCACGCATAGAATCCCATTTGCCATTTGCTATTCGCTCTTTGCATAAATATCCGTGCCACGCAAGTAGCGCGGCGCCGAGCGCGCCTCCGGCATCGCCGGAAGCGGGCTGAATCCATATATCGTCGAATATCTTTTCCCGGAGCAGTAAACCGTTTGCCACGCAGTTCAAAGCGACGCCACCGGCCAAAACCAAATTTTTCTCGCCGGTTTCTTTCCTCAAGTATCGTGCCATTTTCAAAACCACCTCTTCGGTCACTTCCTGAACGGATCGCGCAAGATCCATTTCTTTCTGGGTCAATGTATCTTCGGGCCTGCGCGGAGAGCCGCCAAAAAGTTTATTGAACTTCTTATTCGTCATCGTCAGTCCCGCCGCGTAATCGAAATAATCCATGTTCAAGCGAAATGAGCCGTCGTCTTTTACGTCGATTAATTCTTTGAGAATTAAATCCTTGTATTTGGGTTCACCGTAGGGCGCGAGACCCATCACTTTATATTCGCCGGAGTTCACCTTGAAACCCGTATAGTAAGTGAAAGCGGAGTAGAGCATTCCTAAAGAGTGAGGAAACGAAATGTCGGAGATCAGTTTTATTTTATTGCCGCGTCCCACGCCGAAACTTGTGGTCGTCCATTCTCCCACGCCGTCCATCGTGAGAATCGCCGCGCTCTCAAACGGCGATGGGTAAAAAGCCGAGGCGGCGTGCGATTCATGATGCTCCGGAAAGATAATTTTTCCGTTGAACCCCAGCTCCCTCTTGATGATCTCCTTCATCCACAACTTTTCTTTGAGCCAAACCGGCATGGCCCTGAGAAATGATTTGAGTCCGCGCGGCGCGTACTCAAGGTAGGTCTCGAGAAGCCGCTCGAACTTCAAAAACGGCTTCTCATAAAAAGCCGCGAGGTCAAGATCGCGAACAGAAATATCTCCCTCGCGCAAACAATACTCGACGGCGTGTTTAGGAAACCGTTCGTCGTGTTTCTTTCTTGAAAAACGCTCCTCTTGCGCGGCGGCAATAATCTTGCCGTCGCGCACCAGGACCGCCGCGGAGTCGTGATAAAAAGCGGAAATGCCCAGAATGTCCATCGAACTATTTTTTGTAATGGTTGGTTATTGAAAACACCTCGGCGGAACCATCGGGTGCAATAAAAAATAGAGCGCGATATTTTTTGTCTAACCGGAGAGAATAAATTCCGCGCCAGTGCGGCTCTAGCAGCTCTACTTTTAACGAGGGATGCCGAATATCTTTCTTAAAAAGCTCCTCTGCCCTACTCCATTTTTTGGACAAACCTCGCTTTTTCAAATATCCCGTCAAATCAACACGCAACGGCCCAAGATTCATTTTTGCTTGCCATATGATGATTTCCTTAAACCCGCTTCCATGTCCCTAAGAAAGCCCCTGGAGTAAAGACCTGTTTTAGTGAAGTCCTCGACAACTTCGGAGACCGGATCTTTAACGACGAGCTCGAATAAACGGGATGTGAGTTTTTTGTATGCCCGTGACTGTCTCGTCAGCTTGTTTAGTTCCTTCTCGGAAATGATAACGTTGGCCATTGACCTAATAATACTTTGTGGATGTCGAGGTGTCAAACATCCCCTCTACGTCTTCCTCGCCAAGAACAGCCGCGCGAGCGCCGCGCACTGCCAAAAAACAAGCCTCACTTTTTCCCAAGCGCCCAATTCCCGCGAGCGAAAAACGGCCTGCATATTGGCGCGGGAAGGCGACCCAAAAAACTTCCTGATTCTGTCCTGAAACGTGTTCACCATTCTTGCCGGGAGTATTTTCTTTTTTTCCTCGCGCGGCAGCGGCGCGCGCTTGAAAAACAGCGTTTCGTGGATAAGCCCCGCGCCGCCCCGAAAAAGCGACTCGAAAATAAACCGCACCGGGAAGTAGCTCCAATCGCGTCGCAGAGGAACATCGGCGATCATACTCGTCCGCCACACGCCGTAAATAGGAACCCCTTTGCCGTCGTTCAGGTAGAAAAGAATGTGCCGCTTGAGTCGGCCGTACAAACTTTTTTCCGATGGGAGCGATCCTTGGATGTTATAGTGCTCCACCATACCGCTCTCGGGATCAAAACGATCAAAATCGCTCATCGCAAGCGCGAGCGACGGATCGCGCTCGAGCTCCCCCGCGCATTTTTCGAGGAAACGAGAATCCCACAGATCGTCGTACGCCGCCCACATAAAATATTTGCCGCGTGCCTCTTTTTTGACAAACTCAAAGTTGGGAATCGCGCCTATGTTCTCTTTTTGGCGCACAAAACGGATGCGCGAGTCCTTTTTTGCGTACTCCTCGCAAATCTCGCGCGTCGCATCGGTCGAAGCGTTGTCGGAGATCAAAATTTCGAAATTGCGGTAGGTTTGCGCAAAGAGAGAGTCAAACGCCTCGCGGAGATGCGCGGCGCCGTTATAGACGGGCATGCCGATAGTTACTAGGGCACTAGACATGAGAAATGAGAAATTAGGATTTTATTTGATGCGCCTCAGGAATCCGTCGGGGCAGCTGGAAACAAAAAACTTGTTGTAGTTTTTGTCTATTTTGAAGTTTTTATTCTCCGATAAAAACTTTTTCGCTGCTGAACCTGGATTGTCTTTCCTATAATCCGAATAAATATTCTTCGTTCCTTTGAGGCCGAATAGTTTGGGCATAAGAGTATCAAAGACGACTATATAGCTGCCCTTGCTCACGAGCGGCGCGTAAAGACGGAGCTCTTTTAGAACATGTTCGTAGCCGTGATGTGAGTCAAGGCAAACCATCACCTTGCGATATTTTTTTGCTTTTTTCTTTAATCGTGCGATTAGTTCTTTGTCTGTCGAGCCGCCCTGGATCATCTCTATCCTTTTATACATTGGGTGTTTTTCGATGAGACATCGGTTGTGGCTCCTGATGTCGATGTCAACACCAATAACGCGCCCCTTGCCCAGCATCTCCATGAGCGAAGCGTAATAGATAAGCGATCCTCCGTGGGCGATACCCGTTTCAACAATCAAGTCAGGCCGAAGATCGAAGATAAGTTCCTGCATCAGAATCATGTCGTAGGGATTCTGGATGATCGTCATCCCCAGCCAGCTCACTTCGTAATCCAACTTGTTCTCCCATGCCGCCCGAATCCAACCGAGGCTCGCCTTCTCCAGTTTCTTTGTGTCTTTGTTTTTCCTTCTCAACACATGCTTCGAAACATCCGCAATTTCTTTTTTGGTCGGGAAGCTATAATTTTTCATATTCTTTACCATCGGGCATAGGGAATAAAAAACTTGCCCTTGTAGCCGCAATGACGAGCGTCTCTTTTTATTTCTTTCTCATAGATAGGATTCATAATAATGATACTGTCTATTTTTTCTTTTTTTAAGATCTCGGGGCCAACCACTTTTTGGCCGGTAATCGGCACGAAACGCCCGTGTTTTTGGGGATTGATATCTATAGCATAAGGGGACACCCGATGGCTGATGTCCAAACGATTCAAAAAGGTTACTCCCTTGCCAGCCACTCCCCAGACGGCAAACTTTCTCCAGCTTTTAACCATGTTTTTATATTCTCTCGTCTTTCGATTGATGAACCTTGAGACTTTTTCAAAATCGTACGGGCGTAGAGGAGGAGGAGGAGGAGGAGATCCGGGCTTTCTCTTTGTAATCTCGGCTTGGATATATTGGCCGCCGACACCTTCTCGAAGCAAGATATTCCACAAGCCAAGCTGGTTGAAAAGGGTAAAAATTGAATATTTGCTAAAATAATTGCAATGTTCATACGTGAAATCAAAGAAGGCCTCTTTCTTTATAATCCATTCCAGGCTGGGAACTTCAAAATACATTCCCCCTCCATTGCGCAGAGAATTAATAGCGCCGTTCACGAACGGTTCTGGCCGGGGAATATGTTCTAACGTTTCTCGGCAAATAACGAAGTCGGCGCCGCCTTTAAAATTCTTTTTATTAAACAACTTCCTCACAACCATTTTGTCCAAGGGCGAACCGGTTAATTCGTAAGCGGGGTCAAAACCGATGAGCTTCCTGCATCCCAACGAATAAAGAACTTCAAGAAAATTTCCCTTGCCGCAACCGATCTCTAACACAACCTTGTTTTTTAGCTTGTATTTGTTAAAAAGGCGCTCGGCAATGCCCGTAACATAGTCATGGAAATAACTGGAAAAATCCGGCGTGTTATTATACTCTGCCGAATAATCAACTAATCTTGGATTAAAGTCTGCATTAAAGATAAACCCGCAATTCCTTGCTCCCCACAAGTTGATTGCTGTTGGTTTTTCTTTCTTAGCCTCCGCAAAAGTAGAGGACAATTTATTTTGCATTGCCGGACCGCCCGTAATCTTTGTGATAAACTCCAAGTTTTTACTTTTGCAAACCGGACAAGCGGTTTTTGGTGTTGCCATTACTATTAAGATACAGAGAATTTACTTGCCCGCAAGATCCCGTCCCGAAGACCAACCTTCGGCTTCCATCCAACCTCTCTTTTGATTCTCGAAATGTCTGCGCAAAATCCCACGCCTCGATGAGCGCGCCGAAAAGGTTTCCCACCATACACGAAATCAAACACGTCTCTCACGGCCGTTACAACGCCGGAGCCGATGTTATAGAGATCGCTTTTTAGTTTACGCTTTTCGAGAATCATAGTAAGCGCCCTCGCTACATCATCGACGTAGATAAAATCATTTCCTCCCGAAAGATTTTTTACTTTTGGCGTCGTGCCGCTCCGGCGAGAAAGCAGGAGATGCGGAATCAACGACGTTCTTCTTTGACCCGGGCCGTAGCAGTAGAAAATTCTCGTCCAAACAAATTCCATTCCACATGCACGAGCCAGTTCCCGACCAATCCAATGCGAAGCATTTTTCGCCGCCGAAAAAGAATTGAGCGGTTGTAGAGGGGCATCTTCGTTCAGTTTGCCGTGAGCCGCGCCGTACTCGGCGCAGGTGCCGGAGACCACAATCCTTTTGCAGCCGATCTTGGCGAGCAGCTCAAACAACTGGAAGTCGCGGAGTAGGTTTTTTATGCTGTTCTCCGGCCCATAATCCGGAAACCCTTCCCATGCCATATGCAGCGCCGCTTCCGGCTTGAACATTTTGAGTTTGCGGTTCCACGCCTTCATGTTCGAAAGATCGCCCTTCGCGAATTGAATGTTTTTTCCTCGAACCCCCGCGAGTCCGAATTTTTCCGGATGGCGCGACAAAAGAAAGAGTTTGTGCCCGCGCCTTGCAAGAAGTTTTACGGTCGGGAGACCTATGAAGCCGGTCCCGCCTGTGATGAATATACGCATAAATTTAGTATCTGGTATCTAGTATCTAGAATCTAGAATTTTGGACTTGACGACCTCAAGCAAGTTGCCATCGGATGGCATGAGAATGGTTTTTACTCCCGCCGCGTCCCCAGCAACCTTGTCGCGTTCATCGTCCCCGATAAAAATCGCGCTTGGCAAATCAATGTAATGGTCAAGTGCCGCCCGGAAAAACATCCCCGGCTTGGGCTTGCGGCATTCGCAAGGGCTGTCCCATCCGTGCGGACAGTAATAAATCCCTTGCAATTTTCCGCCACCCCTGTTGAACTCCGCCTCCATTCTACTGTTGATATCATGCAAAGCATCTTCAGTCATCGCGCCCCTTGCGATACCTGCCTGATTGGAAATCATATAAATTTCGTAACCCGCTTCCGTAAGCAGTTTCACTGCTTCAACTGCTCCGGGCAAAAACTCAAACTCTTCCCATTTTTTCACCCAGTCCCCCTTGGGCGGCCTCTTGTTGATCACCCCGTCCCGATCAAGGAATACTACTTTTTTCGGCTTCAGGAATTGCTCCGTAACTTGCAGTCGGGCGGGGCTGCCGATGCTGTAATAAAAACGGTCCGTGACAAAACCGGCGAGTTGCCCCTTCTTTATCAGGGCAGGCATCACGACCAATTCAAAGAAAAAGTTTTCTTCTTTTGGCATCAATTCTAAGATTTTCTCTCTGTTAATAATGAAGAATCCCATGTCAACCCCGTTCATATTCTCGTCCGCGCGCGACTTGTCATATTTCGTAACGTAGCCCTTGCTGTCGACGAAGATATTATTCTTTGTTAAACCGTGCTTGTTGGAATAAACTGTCACCGTTGCAGCAACGCCACGAGCGACATGAAAGTTATAAAGTTCATCAAGTTGAAGGTTGAGGTAATTGTCGCAGTAGAGAAGAAGAAATTCTTCGTTCAAAAGCCCTTTCTCGTTTGCTTTTCTGATTCTCGTCCCCGTTCCGTCCGTCACGTCGCTTATGGAATACCTGGCTTTGATGCCGTATCTTGAACCGTCGCCGACATAGTCGGTAATTTTTTCGTGGAGATATCCCAAGAGAAAAACCACCTCGGTAATCCCGTTTTTCTTCAGAAGTTCTGCCAAGTAATCCAAAAACGGCTTGTCGTTCACCAAAACCATCGGCTTTGGCCTGTCGTTCGTGAGCGGGCGAAGGCGAAGACCGGGCCCGCCGGCGAGAATGACTGCTTGTTTGATACGAGTGTCAGATATCATGGGTCAAGTATCAAGATTATTTATTCCAGCGTAAATCTTTGTCCAACTTCCCGGCTTTCATAAGATAGTCAATCTGCCGCAGACGATTGCATGCGCGGCCGCGAAATTGCTCCTCGGAGAAATCGACTCTCTTGAACATCTCCGCGAGCTCGCGGCCGCCGCCTTCAAGGGTCCATTCTGGTTTGTAATAGTCCTTAAGCACGCCCAGTATTTTCTTGAAACCGACCCTATATGTTCGTTCGTCATTTCCACGCTCTCCGGTAAAAACAACGCTGCTTCCGGGAACCACCGCCTGTGCCGCTTCCGCAAGCTGCTTCACGGTAAAGTTTCCGTTTGGAATCCCCACATTGAACGATTGGCATTGCACGAGTTCTTTGGGCGCTTCAAGGCCGGCGATGAATGCTTGCGAAACGTCGCGGACGTGCACCACCGGACGCCACGGCGTGCCGTCGCTTTTCACCTCTATATTCCCCGTCGTATAGCCGGAAGAAACAAATGCGTTGAAAACGATGTCGCACCGCAAACTGGGGCTCGCGCCAAATACCGTGGACGGCCGCATGCAGATGACGAAAAAATCATCGGAGCACAGCTTTTTGAGCTCTTGTTCTGCGGCCCATTTTGTTTTTGCGTACGCCGTGATGGGATTTTTTTCGCTCTCGTCCTCATCAAGCTCCGCGTCGGTTTTCGAAATTCCATAGATGCTCTGCGTGGAAGCGTAGACGAATCTTTTCGCGCCGGCTTCTTTGGCCAACTTTGCCACGTTGGCGGTGGCCTCGTAATTTATTTCTTCCGTGAGGCGCGAATCGAACTCGCCCAAAGGATCATTCGACAAGGCGGCGAGGTGAATCACGGCATCGATACCGGCGAAATCGTCACTCACTGCGTCGCGAATATCTTTTCTGATTTGCCGCGTCGGCTCGGGAATCGGATAGAGGGCGACATCGTCGTAGAACCCTGTATCGAAACCGACTACCTCGTAGCCGCGCCCCAAAAGCATCTCCGTTAAAACAGACCCAATATAGCCGCGGTTGCCGGTAACTAAAATTGAGTTGAAGTCACGTTGCATGCAATTCAAGTTACCACCTATTGACTAAAAAATAAAGCCGTGCTACTCTGTAGCCAGCAACTAAATCTTGAAAAAGAGGTGGTTCGATGTGGTGTGACAATCTTGTTGATCTGTTCCGGCTTGCAACTCTTGTACAAAATGACATCTTGCCGGAAGAGGAAGCCGATGCGGCATATCTCTTTGGACACACTAAGCAGTGCGAGGAACCGATCCTTGAAACAGGCGCGGCACTCTTTAAGTCAAGAGTGGTAAGGGGATTGTATGTATGCAGGCTGGCTGCCGGCTACCCCTACAATGGCCCGAAGGATAATCCAACGTATCGGGACTTCTACGCTTGGCAAAGAGAACTGATGGCTCTCGGCGTACCATCGGACGATATCTACCCAATCGACAGTCCACTTCAGACCTCGCCGGAAGAAAAGTTCCCAGTATCGCACACCGGCACAGAAGCGGAGCGCCTCGTTCTTCTCGCGAGAGATTGCGGCTGGGCATCGATCTTTGTGGTATCGCACCCGATGCACCTGCTCCGAGCGTTTACGCAAACCGTCGGCTTTGTGCTTAAAGAGTACCCGGCGCTCAGTGTGTATGCCAGGACCATCCCACCGAATTCGTGGCACGCGCACGCGACGCTCAACCAAGGAGTCGCGAGCGGAGCGCCGTTCATGGAAGGCATCGATCAGGAATGGAAGCGGCTGAACGCGGTCTACGGGAACAAATACGACCCCATCCCGGCCTCGCGGGTGATCGAATACATCAACTGGCGAGAAGCGCAGGGCGATTGATGACAAACGGGCGGCGTTCCGATGGACATCGGAACGCCGCGTTTTTATTTATCGTCTAGCGACCAATGCCGACTTTCCGTTCCACGCGAGCGAGGCGAACTTTGAGCGAAGCAACTTCTATACCTAAACCTTTTAGCTCTTTGAGTTCTTCTTGTATGGCTTTAAGCGTGTGGATAATTCCAAGAAAACCGACTTCCATATCTCTTCGGAGAGTTGCAACGTCTTCTTTAAGTTCTTCTCTGAGAGATTCAAGTTCTTTCTTGGTAACAGTTTCATCAAAACGCCTGTGAATTGCGGCGAACTCGCGCTGCAGCATCCGCGCCAACTTGTCTTCACGATTATTTTTTTTCTTTGCCATACCCGGTAGTAGAAACTCGCCTATTTATTTTAACGTTTTTAGACCTTGCCAAGTAGTAGATCGAGCACTATATTTGGGGATAGAGTCAGAGTTGGGTGAAAAAACGGCGATTTATTATCAGTCGAGTTTTCGCTACCAAGTATATCGTAATTCTAGAACAAGCGGGTGCGGCGTCAAACACCCTACAGCCTATTGACTTATTAACGTAATGGACATACAATATCCTCAGTTCTTCGGGACATGACAATAACAGGAGGACGACGTGAAGAAGGGATCAGAAGTGGCAAAGATGAAAGCAGTGGGAATCTTAACACAAGTTCTCGACTCCCTTATCGACGACGATCAGCTCGACGAGGTCATCGCGGTCAGCAAGGCCAGGTCCGCAGTCAAGGATTACTGCCCCAACTGCAAAAAGGTAGTAAAGTTGAAAACTAATGCTCGTCGTCACACCAGCGGCGGTGTCTTTAGCGACTTCGTCGTCACTTGTCCTAAATGTAAAATAGAACTGAATTAGAAATTAGAATGGGGTGGGCGGGAAAACCGCAGGCATAGAATCAGCTATGCCTATTTATTTTCTAGCTCTCTTTGTCTCGCTTATTAAGATAGCCCAGCACCTCCTCACCAGAAACAAGATCTCCTTCCCGATAATATCTTTCAATTTTCTCCAGCTCTTTCGCGAGAAGCTCGCTCCGCGTGCCTTTTTGAATTCCCTGCGAGTGAACGACGTGCTCTTCCCAGCTTTGCGGGATGCCGGGGAAGCTGTAAACTTTTACATCTGATTTTTCTTTCATCGCGTGGCTCACGGTCGTGATAAAAGCCCGTAGCTGATGAAGCGGCGGCGCGACGACATAAATACTTTTCCAGCCCTTCGCCTTAGCATAACGGACAAGACCGAGCGCTTCGGCATCAGTTGAAGGAGGAAAATCTTTGGCTAGCGGAATAAGGCGAACGTCTTTCTGCGGGACGCCCATCGCAACAAGCTTTTTAACCCAAGAACGGAAACCGGGGTAACCGAACTTTCTTCCCAAATGAGCAACGGCAAGCTTATTCACCGGCCCCAAGCCGTAGAGAAAAACTGCGGCCTTGAGCACCGAGGCCTCATTGTCCACCGTTTCGCTGAAAAGGTAAGCGGCGTCAACTTTGTGCCGCGGCGCCGTGTCGCACAGTATGCGCGTGATGAGCTCGTCGAGCTCGAAGTAGCCGAACCCAATGGCATTTCCTTTTTTGTTTTTCGTGGCTTTTCGCATAAAATTTTCTATTCTTAAATTCTTGAGAATACCAGAATAGATTTAATCGGCTAAATCTCCAATCCTCCGCCTGTTTTTTCCAGGAATTCTTTGAAGCTCGGTGCGGTTTTGTCTTTTTCTGAAATGTTGCCTGGGTCTTCTACGGGCCAGTCGATCGCCAAGTCGGGATCATTCCATTTAATCACGCCTTGCGATTCGGGATTATAGTATTCGTCCATCTTATAGAAGAGGTGGCAGTTGGGCGTCAGCGTACAAACTCCAGCCGCCATTCCTTTGGGCAAAAAAAGCATGTTGTTTTTTTCTCCCGACAAGATCACACTGCCCCACCTTCCCAACGTGGGCGATTTCCTGCGCAAATCAGCGAAAGCGAAGAACCCCTCGCCGCCCACGATGCGAATAAGCTTTACCTCCGAGTGAGAGGCGTATTGGAAGTGCAACCCGCGCACCGTTCCTTGGTCTTTAGAAAACGAGTGGTTTTCTTGGACCCACTCCGTCGGCAATCCGTGCTCCGAAAAAATCTTTTTATCATACGTGCGCATAAAAAATCCCCGCTCGTCCGCTTTCGGCTCGAGCTGAATCTCAAAAACGCCTTTTATGTTTTGCTCTTTAAATGTCATGGGGCATCTAAAACCTAAACCCTATTGGCTAGTGGCTAATTACGCGCGGTTCCTTCGGCAACGGCACAAGGCATGGCCCCTTATAGCCGAATTTATTTCTCAAACTATCGATAATCTCGTCGGCAAAATTCCAGCCAGTTATAAAAACCAGCGCCGGCGTTTCTTTGAGCGCTTCTTCTGGCTTCACTATCGGAATGTGCGTGCCAGCAGTGAATTTGCCTTGCTTCAACGGGTTCAAGTCAATTATGGAAGAAATAATACTGGAATCAATGCCGCAGAAATTCAAAAGCGTCGAGCTCCGCGCGGACGCTCCCCAGCCGATTATTCTTCCGAATTTTTTAGCTTCTCCGAGAATTTCGAGAAGTTTGTCGCGATGCTCGAATGACCGCCTCGCGAAACCTTGCCATCTCTCCAAATTATTTATTCCGTCTTCGGTTTCTTTTTCGCGAAAACTTTTCAACATTTCGCTTTCATTTATTCCTGACTCCTGACTCCTGACTCCTGACTCTTTCCTCGCGTATACGACAACCGAACCGCCGCTAATCGGGCTTTTCGCGATATCAAATACGTAGAGGCCGAAGTCGTTTAATAACTTTTCGAGCGTTTTGAGCGTGAAATAGCAAAGATGCTCGTGATAAATCGAATCGTAGTGCAGCTCTTCAAGAATAATTTTCGCGTAATGCGCTTCGATGGCAAGCGTGCCGTCTTCGGCGAGTGCGCGGGCAAGCCCCTCCACAAAATCCCTCGTATTCGCCACGTGGGGCAGAACATTTCTCGCAAAAACGATCCGCGCCCTGCCTTTTTCGGCTACCAAATCTTCGGCCGCGGGTTTCCCCCAAAAAACGCATTTCGTCGGCACCCCCGCCCGCTCCGCCATCTCCGCGATGTTCCGCGCCGGATCGACGCCCAAAACCTCGTAGCCGTCTTCTATAAACTGCTTCAGAAATGTGCCGTCGTTCGAAGCGATTTCGAGCACGTAACCGCTCTTGTCGCCGCCGACACGCCGCACGAGTTCCGAGTAAAACTTTCGAGAAAACTCATTCGCGCCCTTCGACGTTCCCGTCACCCACACATACGTAGAAAACAATCCTTTCGAATCAACGGTTTCTTCGAGCTGAACCAAGTTGCAATTTTCGCACCAGGTCAAAGAAAGCGGATAAAACTTTTCACCCTGACTCCTGACTCCTGACTCCTGACTCCCGTCAAGTAATGAATTCGCCAGCGGCTGTTCGCCCAAATCGAAAAACGGCTTCAACTTCGGACTTTCGCAAATTCTGCACGTTGTTATTTTTGGCATGTTATTCGACGAGCGCTAACAGTTTCTTGGCGTAGTTCTCCCAGGTTAGTTCTTCGCGAACGAGGCGCTGGGCGGCTTCGGCGATTTTTTTGTATATTTCGGGGTGATCCACTAATAATTTTATCTTCTCGGCGATCTGCCGTGGATACTGCGGCTCGAAGAACAAGGCCGTTGCTCCGTCCCGTAAAACTTCGTTCGAAGTCGTGGTGCTGCAAATCACAACCGGAAGCCCGGCCGCCATCACCTCCACAACGGCGATGCTGAAGCCAAATCCATGCCGCGGCGGCGGGAGATAGACGGCGTAAACAAAAACATCTGCTTCTTTCTGCGCTTCATGAATTTCGGCATCCGTCGCCCCGTTAAAATTAAGTCGTACAAAATCTCGCAGATTGTTTTTTTCGATAAGCCCAATAAGCTCTTCGCGATAAGTAGTTTCTCTCCATGTGTCATTGCAAATAATGTGCGCGCTCGCGTCATATCCCCAATCACGCAGAAATTTCACCGCCATAATCGTATCTTCATAACGGCGGTACTTGTTGAGCGCTCCGAGGCCAAAGAGTTTAACTTTTTTTTGAGCCGCCTTCTCGGCAAAGTTCCTTATCGGTATATAAAACTTCTCGAAGTCCGCGCCGAGATAAACGATGTTCGCCTTGAGCCCATGCGCCTCGCACCACGCGCGGTTGTATTCATCAAGCACCGCTATCGCGTCGAGATACTTGAAATATCTCCGGCTCGCCCAGTTCCGATACACATTATACAGCTTGCTCAAAATCGCCTTCAAAGGATTTTTCTTCGGCAAATAGGTATACGGCGGATCGTTCGAGGTCCAAAGAATTTTTGCTTTTGGATTTATCTTTTTGTAGAAGGGCGCGATGCGATAGGCATAGTCGTGGAGATTCGCCACATCAAAGTCCTTGTCCATCGCTTTGGCAATTCGTTTGGACGTGTCGAGGTGCAATCTCTCCTGTTTGAACTTTTTCCAAATCCACTTGAAAAAACTCGGCCGTCCCTCCCAAACGAAAGGATACTTCGGCGGCACGACGCGGATATCGAGCCCGGCCCACAGTTCCTTAAAATACCTTCCCTCGAACTGCGGCGCGTAAATCACCACCTTGTGCCCGAGTTTCTCGAGCGCTTTTGCCGAAGAAAAAAGCAAACGCGGTCCGCCGGCAGGCCAGTCGATGTTGTAGCACGCAATGGCTATCTTCATAATATGGTAATTTAACCAGTAAATCGTATCTGAATCAAGACAGAATCAATACTACGGATACCAATCTATTCTAGTATTCTCAAGAATACTAGAATAGAAAATAAAACAATGTTATGCTTATAACAATCAACGCCATGGGCAAGGACAACAACAAAAGCTACCACCACCTCGAAAGAATTGTGAGGGGATTTTCGAATCACCGGAGAATAGAAATTTTGGAGCTACTCGAGAAACGGCCCGAGCTTTCTGTCGCCGAAATATCAGGACGGCTGAAAATCAATTTCAAAACCGCATCTGAACATATCAGAAGGCTGGCCGTTGCAGGACTTTTACTGAAACGATCCGACGGAAATAACATCCGCCACAAGCTCACGAGCCGAGGAATATCTATTCTCAAGTTCTTGAGAATACTAGAATAGAATAATACTGCGCGCAAAAACCTGCTTGATTTGATGATCGCAGTAAATGCGCTTATAATACATCCTATCTATGCCAAAAATCATCACGCGAAAAACCTGCCGGCTGTGCGGCGAGAATAAACTGAAAAAGGTTTTGAACCTCGGCAACCTGTATGTCTCCACTTTTGTAAGCAAACGTAGCGAGTCCGGCGGTAAAGCCCCCCTTGAACTCTTGCTATGCGAGAACAAAAAGTGCAATTTGCTGCAGTTGCGCCATACCGCGCCACAAGAGTTTATGTACACACTCCACTACTGGTATCGCTCGGGCATTCAGCAAGTAATAGTAGATGATCTCAAAGACATCGCCCAAAAAACGCAAAAAATGGCCAGAGTGAAGAAAGGCGACGTTATCCTCGACATCGGCGCGAACGACGGCACGCTTTTGGGATTTTATCCAAAGAAATATATTCGCGTGGGATGTGAGCCGGCAAATAATTTGCAAAAGGAATTGAAGAAGCGCGCTGATCATATTATTCACGAGTTCTGGAGCGCCGAAGCGTATAAAAAACTCAAACTGCCTCCGGCGAAAATCGTCACGGCGATCGGAATGTTCTACGACATGGAGGATCCAAACCAGTTTGTCCGCGATGCGGAGCGCGTGATGGCGAAGGACGGCATCTTTGTGGCACAGCTTATGACCCTCAAACCCATGATCGAGAAGAACGACCTCGGAAATATTTGCCACGAGCATCTGGAATTCTACTCATACCCATCTCTGAAGTATCTTTTCGAAAAAAACGGCCTTGAGATATTTAAAGTGGAAGAAAACTCTATCAATGGCGGGAGTTACCGATTGTACGCACGGAAATTTCGACGCGGGAGCATCAACTACCCGGAACCGCGATTCGACTACCGCGCGTTCGCAAAACGCCTCGAAGAAAGCAAGAAGAAAACGGTGGGCTTCATAAAAAAAGCGGTGCGCGAAGGAAAAAAGGTGTATGGCTACGGCGCCTCAACCAAGGGCAACACAATCCTCCAATACTTCGGGCTCACGCCGCGCCTCGTAAAAGCCGTCTCCGACAAAAGCAAAGAAAAATGGGGAAAGTACACCGTGGGCACGATGATCCCAATCGTCTCCGAAGAAAAAGCGCGCAAAGACCGCCCTGATTATTTTTTGATTCTCCCGTGGGCTTTTACTGACGCTTTCGTAAAAAGAGAAAGAAAATTCTTCAAGCGCGGCGGAAAGTTTATTGTGCCTTTTCCGAAGTTTAGGGTAGTTAGCGAAAAACTTGACTAAAACTGCTTAACGGTATAGAATAGGCGCAGCTATTCGTAAATCGGAAAGAAGAGGGGAATATGATTCTGGAAAAAACCTTGCCGCTCATCGTTATCTTCATCATCGGCTTCTTACTGAAAAAAGCAGGAGTTCTGAAGAAGGAGTACGGCGACCCGCTCGCAACGCTTGTGATCTGGATCGTCGCGCCGGCGGTGATCGCAGGGTCGCTCGCGAAAACGGAGCTCGCTGCGGGGTTGATGTCGCTGCCTCTCATAGCGGTCTTGGCCGTGAGCTCGCTCCTTGCGATTGGCTGGCTTGCGGCGAAGGCGATCTGCCTCACGGGAAAAACGAGGGGTGCCTGGATCATCACATTCCCGACACTTGAAGGCGGCACGGTGGGTTACGCCGTGATGCTCGCGGTCTTCGGAACGCTCGGCCTCTCGCGCATCGTGCTCTTCGACTTTGGGAACGCGCTCTTTGAATTTACGGCGATCTACTTACTTGCCGCGGCACTCGGAAACCGAGAAGGCGAACGCGAATCGTTCGGCAAGCTGCTTTGGAAGACGCTCACAACTCCGCTTGTGCTGGCAATTCCCGTCGGGCTTGGGCTGAACCTCTTCCACGTCGAGAGCCCGCTTCTGTGGAACGTGCTTGATACAGCAGGCGCCGGCCTCATCACTCTCGTGATGCTCATGGTTGCGTTGGAGTTCGAACCGAAGATTTCCTCCTTCAAGCTCCCTATCACGATGCTCGCGCTTCAAGTGCCGGCGAGTATTTTCGTGGCATGGTTTTGGACAAGCGTATTCGGCCTCGCTGGGATCGAGCGCACCGCAACCTTCGTCGGCATCTGCTTACCCACAAGCATTATGGGGTTGGTATTCGCGAAAGAGAACAAACTCGACGCTGAGTTCGCGGCGAACGTCATCGCGCTCGGCCTTCCGTTCTCACTCGTGTTCCTGCCGATCTTGATTCACTTCCTCACAAAGTAGTCAAAGGCCCTCCAATCAGAGGGCCTGGTTTTTAAAAATTAAACTTGACAAAAAAGCAGACATCGTCTACAATATTGGCAGCTCAACAATCATGAATTTGGAGGTGTTTTGTGGCTGTAACGAAAAAGATTTGGCAGGTTTTTCCGCGGCTGACGGAAAGGGTTTGGCAAGATCACGCAGAGGCCGGCATGCTCGGCGGGCCATATGATCCAGATCATGCGGTGCGGGTCGGGCAGATGGCGCTCGAGATTGCCGAGGACGAACAAACTGGCATCCTCGCCGGAGCAGGGGGACTTGTCCATAACGCGGACCGACTTATCCAGCACAAAATGAAGCTCGGTTGGCACTGTGACGCACCAAAAGAGGAGGTTGAAAGACTCGTGATCCAATCGTTGGCGACAGATCCGTATTTCGATTTCGGTTCAAGCTGGACGGATGACATGGCTGCCTACAATATCAAGCGTGAGATCGTCAATGCGGTTCTCAAGCACGACGGCAAGAACTCTGACGACGACAGCCCCGTACTCGTGACGCTCATGGACGCCGAACGCCTCATAAACGCCGAGTCGGACCTCATAATCCGCTCTGGTCAGTTCTACCACGATCTGCCGCCGATTGATCCAATACACTTCGCAAGCGATCCGGAAGCGACCTACCGTGACCCGAAGAGTGTTCTCCGCGACATTATGGAGTCGATCGAGTGTCTCACGCCGGGCACGCCGTTCTACGTTCGCCTGCCGAAGGCGCGGGCGCTCGCGGCCGAGCGGAGAGTGTTCTTCGATCTCTTTCTCCAGAACCTCGTGAACTGTCGAATGCTCACGGGCTTCCATCCCTATCCACCGGAACTCCTCGCTCTGCGCGAGAAGTTCGCGGTAGCGGCTGCTACGAAGTAACGCCTCACACGGGAGCGCAACGCGCTCCCCTTTTTATTTTCTGAAAATTCGGCTATCATTACTTTTATGGCAAAAAAAGCCCTTATATTAGGAATAACAGGCCAGGACGGCTCCTATCTTGCCGAAATCCTTCTTGAAAAAGGGTACGAAGTGCACGGATTCATCCGCCGCACCTCTACCGGCAACACAAAAAACATCGAGCATCTCCTCGACAAAGTAACGCTCCATCGCGGCGATATGCTGGACGCCACGTCTCTTTATAGAGCAATCCAAGAATCCAAACCGGAAGAGATTTACAACGAAGCCGACCAAGACCACGCCGGCTGGAGCTTCAACGCGGTTGACTATCAAATGAACATCACGGGCTCAGCTCCGGCGAGAGTTTTAGAAATCATCCGCCAGTTGAATCCGAAGATAAAATACTTCCAGCCAATCACCTCGAACATCTTCGGCAAAGCGGAAAATCCGCAGACCGAAGAAACACCCTTCAGGCCGCAAAGTCCCTACGCCTGCGCGAAGGTGCTCGCTTATGTTCTCTCGCGATTCTACCGCGAGACATACGGCATGTTTGTTTCGACCGGCATTTTCTATAACCACGAATCCCCGCGCCGGCCGGAAGAGTATGTCACAAGAAAAATCAGCCGCGCCGCCGCGAAGATAAAGCTCGGCCTCCAAGACAAACTCGAACTCGGGGATATGTCCATCAAGATCGACTGGGGCTATTCCAAAGAATATATGGAAGCGGCATGGAACATCTTGCAACTTGAGAAGCCCGATGACTTCATTATCTGCACGGGTGAAGCGCACTCTGTACAAGAGTTCGTGGACGAGGCATTCGGCGTTGTCGGCTTAGATCCCAAGAAGTATGTGGGCGTGAATCCAAAATTCCTCCGCCCGGGAGTGAACACCACGCTCATCGGCGACATCTCGAAAGCAAAAAAAGCATTCGGCTTTGATCCGAAAGTAAAGTTCAAGGAATTAGTAAGGATTATGGTCGAGGCGGACTTAGATAGCGTCAAGCATCACGCGTCAAGCGTCAAGAAACATGGCGCCTGACGCTTGAATCCTAGAACATTACCATGCCTAGCGCCAATCGTTATCCCATAAAAATTCACGTCTGCGAGCCGGACATCACAGAGCTCGAAATAAAATACGTCACCGACGCCATCAAAAGCAAAGATATTTCTTCTATTGCCGAACCAGTGCGCAAACTGGAAAACGCTTTTGCGGAACGGTTCGGGATGAAGCATGCCGTTGCGGTTAACTCTGGGGGGTCTGCTTTGTTCTTGGCGCTCAAAGCTCTTGGAATGAAACCTGGCGACGAAGTCATTGTCCCGGATTTCACTATGATCGCGAGCGCGGCGGCAGTAAGCCACTGCGGCGCCAAGCCCGTTTTTGTGGATTCTAGCGAAAAGAGTTTCAACGTTGACGTTTCAAAAATAGAAGAAAAAATCACGCCGCGAACAAAGATGATTATGCCCGTGCATCTCTACGGCGAGCCGTGCGACATGGATCCCATTATGGAGATTGCCAAAAAACATAATCTCTTGGTCGTGGAAGACGCGGCAGAAGCCCATGGAGCCAAATACAAAGGAAGAATGGTTGGGACTTTCGGCGTTGCCAATTGTTTCTCTTTCTACGCCAACAAAATCATGACGACGGGCGAAGGCGGAATGATTGTTACCAACGACGCGGATTTGGCGAACAAGCTGAAGCACATGCGCGGCTACGACTTTGACGACGAGAAACATTTCTGGCACCAGACGATTGCCTGGAACCTTCGTATGTCCGCGCTCGCCGCCGCGCTCGGGCTCGCGCAACTCAAAAGATTAGACGAACTTATAGAGAAAAGGCGCGCCAACGCCCGCTACTACACCGAGCAACTGAAAGACGTCCCCGGAATCAGATTCTTTCCCGAACCGCCGGACACGTTCTCTGTTTTCTGGATGTATGGGCTTTGCGTGCCACGCTGCGACGAGTTGATGGAATTTTTAGCAAAAAACGGCATTGAGACGAGGACTTTCTTTATCCCAATGCACGTTCAGCCAGTGTACAACCAAACCGGCGACTTCAAATGGTCAGACTACTACGGAGAGCGAGGGCTCTACCTCCCCTCCTCTTCGCATATCAGCAAAGAAGAAAAAGATTTCGTGATCAGCAAAGTGAAAGAGTTTTACTCCGGAAGCTAAAGTGGCGTAAGGATAACTCTTTTCAGAACCCGCTCCATCGCTCTGAAATTATATTCGCTCAACTCAATTGCGCGAGTAAATTTTACGGTTCCCGTTCCTCCTTTCAGGATTTTCCGACCATAAAATTTACGGATCGCGCAATTATCATCTCGCTCGTTAATTTCTAGCGCGATTCCACTCAGGTTGCTGAAAAGAGTTATCCTTACGCCCCAAAAAAGCGGCTCATCCCTTTGTTGAGATGAGCCATGGCCTGTCTAGCGAAGAGAGCTGAGCAAGAAATCTGCTTTAATTAATTGAGTAAGCGGGTGTGCCTGATCGAGACCCGCGACATTTTGGATGGTTCGATCGATGCCTTCGTCTCTTATTCGGCCAGAAAGCCTAACTGCTTCTGCATCTTCTCCGTTCGAATAGCGAAATGCTGCCGCTATCCCGGTTGCGAGATGCGAGGGAATTAAGTCTTGCTCGAGTGCAAGTCGAGCGGGCTTAATGAGGCGCTCTTCCACTCCGAGTTTTCGGATTGGCTGAGACGTGACTCGCAGAAGCGGATCTCTGAGGTGCGGATTGCGGAACCTGTCAATAATGGTCTCACCATATTTTTCTTGGCTCGCCGCATCAATCGAAGGATGCCGACTGCAAAGCACTTGCGATACTTCTCGAAGTGATCCACGAGCGAGCTCGACAACCCGCGAATCTCCAATCGCTTCATGAACAAACTGGTAGCCAGCAATCGTCCCCCAGTACCCAACGATCCCATGAAGCATGTTTAGCGTGAAAAGTTTTTGCTCAAGTTTGGCTGGGAGCGAAGTCGAAATCTCGATTCCCGGAACCGCCGGGAACGCGCCCTTGAGGGCAGTGCCATCGACTACGAACTGAAAATATTCCTCGACAGTAACCACGAGGGGATGCCTCGTGTCTCGCGTGCTACTGGGGACAATCCTGTCTACCATGCACGACGGAAAACTCACAAGGTTGTGGATTGAACTTCTTTGCTCTTCGGGGAGCGCTTCCAATATGAGACCTTCCAAGTAGCGGGTGTTGTCGTAAACGTTCTCGCACGCCACTACCACAAGGTGCATTTCGGATCGCGGCCTCAGTTGAAGTCGCTGGACCAACCCCTCTCCAAGCAGAGGAGCAACGCGAATCAGATTGGGTTTGCCAACCGCGGTGAGGACTAAGTCTGCATCCACGACTGCCGACATGACAGCATCGGAGTCCAAAGCGGAGATAGCGTTTACAGGACCGATAACCTCTTCGCGAGAACCTGCCGATCCCACAGTTACGACAACATATTCCCGCATGTCGTTGAGGAGCTTCACTCGTTCCGGCTGCGCCTCAATGAATGTGATCTCATAGAGACCGGATTTCCAAAGAAGATATCCCAGAAAACCAAGACCAATATTCCCAGCCCCGATAACCAATGCGCGCATGCTCAGACACTCCTATGAAAATTGAGGATTGCTAATAAGTAGTCTACAGTTTGCCCGGGGAAAGTCAACGCCCGCTCACCAACCAATCAACCCTAAAGAAAGAGGCAATAAGTTTTTTCTCATAGACTTCAGTATTCAAAAATGCGCCACGCGCTGTTCTTGAGGAACATCTCGGAGCTCCGACGGCTTGGACTCCGATGAACATCGGAGCGTCGGAGCGAGAGCGAGGCCCAATGTGCCGCTGGAGCACATTGAGGCCGTTTCCGAAAGGACGGCGCGGGCGCATCAAGGAGAAAAACTCATTGCCGCTTCGCGAAGATCTCGTCGCTCTTGTTACCGCTGCAGCGCGCTAAAATTTCGTCAACCGTTAAGGGGTCGAGCCGATCTATACCCTGCTTGTAGCTCAAAAGCGAGTAGAATTTGAAACCAAGACCTGAAAGCGTCCGCAAGAACTCTCGCGGATCGGTGCCGAAAAGCCGCATCACGGACGGGATAAACTCGAAATGCAGTTTAAGGTTTGGGCTTCGCTTCAGCGTTGCCATCATCCCCGCAAGCACCGCCCCCTCTGCGCCTTCGACGTCAATTTTTATAAAGTCAATCGGTTTCCCATAATCTTTCAAAAACTCGTCCAACGAAACCATCTCCACGCGCACCTTCCTCCGCGGCGCGTCCGAATGTTCGTCGGCGATAAGCTCTTTCTGCTCGGCGCTCGCGTTCGGAAGCGACTTAATCTTCCCCTCCATATCCCAAACCTGGTGCCCGCCGGTATTGAATTCCGAAATAAAGAGGTCAACGTGTCCCGCTTTGTCGCCCACTGCTTTGGGAATGACAGTAATGGTATTTTCGTATCCGTTCGTCTTGATGTTTTTTCTCAAAAGCTCCAAGTTGCCCGGCTCCGGTTCAAAGCAGAAAACACGACCGCCGGGCCCCGCGGCTCGCGCAAACGGCAGGGCGTAATAGCCCATATGCGCTCCAACGTCGACGACCGTTCCACCTTTAGGAATTTCCCTGCCAAAAAGCCGGAACTCCAATTCCTCACGCTTACCGAAAAAGTTGAGTCCGAAAGACATTCGCAAGCTTTTCGGAACGTAAAACGTGAAGCCGTCGACAACATAGCTTTCCGGCCACTCGTGCGCGCGGAGCCGATTGTTCATCCAGTTCCTGATCTGCCCCAAGGGCCACACTCGCTGAAGACCCATGTTGCCGAAGAATTTGAGGCCAAGCTTGTAGGCAAAACCCATGATGGATATGAAAACTTTTTTGATGGTGAACATGGGGTAAGAAATTAGATATGAGATATGAGAAATTAGGCCGTTAAACGTTCCTCGTCTCTCGTTTCTCATTTCTCATTTCTTTTTTCCGCCTTCGGCGGAAAAATGCTTCAGCATTTCCTCCGCCCGATGCTTCCACGTGTGGTGCGCGAGCGCGTGCGCTCGCGCCTGCGCCGCGATTGCGTCGCGCTCATCGTCTTTATTGATCCACTCGTCTATCAAGCCATTCACCTCGCGGGCATATTTGAAATTCGCAAGAAGGCCTTTTGGATACAACTCGTCAAGTCCTTTTCGATAGTCAACAATTTGGAAAGCGCCCGCGAGAGCGGCTTCGTGCGTCCGCGCGGAAACCGTTTCTATGTGAAACGTGGTGTAAATACAGATTACGATCTTCGCTTTATTGTAAATCTCATTGACCTTTGCCGCATCAAGCGCGGCGGAACTGAACGTTCTCTCTTTTAATTTGGGGTAAAACTTGAACCAGTAATCTATGTCGTTCCCAAAAATCCCCACTTTGTATTTGTCGGGGATTGCCGACATAATCTCGGCCCGAATCACGCCGTCGCCCGTTTGCGGGGACATACTGCCAACGAAAACGACGTCGTACTCCTTTTTTGTATTCGGGATCGGATGGTACACGTCCGGGTCTCCCGCGAGCGGCAAAAACTCAAATTCCGTTGGATGAAAAAGCGTGGTCATCCATTCTTTTTCGCGATCATCGGTAAAAATCTTATTCGAGGCCTTGAGACCCGCTAAAAGGTCTTTCGCCTGCGCGCCGGCGGGAGGCGAATCGGTCCAATAGAACACGGTGTAGCCATCTTTTCTTATTTCTTTTATGGCCGATGGCAATACATTCGGGGCGTGCTCCAGAACAACAAGGTCTGGCTTATAATTTCTTACCGACTGCAGCCAGTCGGAACTCACCATCGCGCGAAACTTGTCGTCGGCGGCGTATTCCATCCTCGGCAGACGGACAAAAATCCTCCGAAAGTTTTTCTGCCAAGAGGAGCCGGAGTCATCGAAATAGCAAACGTCGTGTCCGAGCGACCGAAAGGCCTTGCTCATAAACACATGGAACCCTCCGTGCCACGCCGGCGCCGTGTAATGAATTTTCATACCTAACGGTAAATATCTTTGCGGTGTTCGACTTTCAACAACTGAATCGTGTCAAAAGATAAAAATTGAAACAACACGCGCCACTCCCGAGTAATGCGAAATGACCAAAAACCAGCCATGTCACCTGTTAGTTCCTTTGTGTGCAACAAGGGATAATGTGGATCTTTCTCTAATAAATCCACTAACCTGTCCAGTTTCTCTCGCGACTTCACCGGCAATACTTTGGCGGACTTAATAAACTTATTGCCGAAAACTACGTTCATTTATCCTTCAAGAGTCGCAAAAATGAACCGCGGCCCGTATATTGATATGTGGGTTTTTCTTTGGCCGCTTTTTTCATTCTCTTCACGAATTCGGGACGATATTCTCCTTCTGGATCCTGAAACGTCGCGAATATGAACTTCTTCATCTTCCGAACATCGTCTTTAAGCTCCGCTACGTCTTTATTCAATTTTCTTATAACAACCTGTGTGCTCATGTATTTAATGTATAGCACGATACAAAACCTAGGGCAAATCAACAAAATCTCTCCGAAAAGCAAAAGGCGGGTTGATGTTATCTCCCCGCGCGCGCAAACTAAACGATGTCTTTTTTACCGATGCGTTGATAAAACGGCACCGTTGGACTCTCGCCAACTCCGAGCCAACCATACTCGCTTGGCATTTCATAAACCTTTTTACACATCGCCTGAACAATCGGCCCTTCCTCTTCTGTGAGGGGCGCCCCCGAATCGTTGCGGAAGTCGCCGCACACATCAATAAATCCGATAACGTGCCCACCACGAAGGACTTCATATCCATCGTACATCGGAAAACCATCCTGGGGGTGTCCAACGAAAGCAATCTTGGCACAACTCGTTTTGAGAACAAATCCCGATCCGCCACAGTTCGGACAGCTATGAGGAACCAGTACTTCGGGCGCTTCGTTTTCTTCTGCCATATTGCCACCTCGGGTTGTTGAAACAAGTTCTGCGGCTATGTTAACAAGGGTTGATGCAACTGTCAACTGCCGACCACTTCGTCAATAAAAGAATTGAGAGGTTTTCTCGAAGAGTTGTTTTCTAAAAAATCGCGTACTGATTTCCGGCAATTGGCCAAATCTTCTTCGGTTCGGGAAAATAAAAAGTTGTGCAGTTCTTTATAGCTCCCGAACTTTCTGAAATCAATGAAGCAGTTTTCCGGCACGAAAGAAGTTATATCCTGCGCGCCCAAATAGACGGGGATGCTCCCCGCCGCAAGGCAATCGAAAATTTTCTCGCTCACATAACCCGGATAGGCGCAATTTTCAAAGCACAACGTGAACTTGTAAGATGAGAGTGTTTTTACTTTGTCCGCGGCGGTGCCGCGAAAAACCTTTTTCACATATTTTCCGTAGTGGAAATAAAACGGATGCCGCGGCATTTTATCCCAGCCATATCCATAGAGATCGAACCCTGGCACACCGCTAAAATACTTGATTGCCTTCAGTCGCTCGCCGTAAAACTCATTGACAAGAGAATGCGGCATGGCGTTCGTATTCACCATCACCAGAAACCTTTCCTTGGGATCGTCAAAGTTCGGGCTCACGATGCCATCGTCCCGATACTCGAAATAGTTAAAGTAGCCGTAATCGCCTCCCCGCCGAGATAAGAAAAAGGCCCCGTGGTAGATGCCGCTTTTTTTCAGGTTTTCCAAATTGTTGTAAATATAAGGAACAACCATCGGCGACTCGCCTTGCCAAAGCGCTCTGTGGCGAAAAAACTTGTAGTTTTCAAAGAGGAATTTCCTCCTTGCCAAAATAAATCCTCCCCGCGAGCGGAGGTTCTTCAAAAAATAAAATATCCTCCAGAGCAACGTTTCGCCGGGATGGTTTTGCACCAGCAAAACGTCGTCGGGTTGAGATTTCTCTTTGCTCCAAAAGTCATACGTGCGCAGATTGATCCCTTTTCTTTCGCATGCAAGAGCGAACTTTCGCCAAAAGTCCATATTCGAAACACCGCCCAGATAAGGAGATTGCCCCTGAAAAATTCTGTTTTGTAAACCCGAGTCGCTTGCGGGAAGAAAGTAAAGTGTCATGTGTCAAGTGTCAGGCGTCAAGAAACTTTGCCGGTGTGTATTTTTTAAGTCGGGATTTCAGAAGCCGGACCACTTCGGGCTTCTCCGCGCAGAGGTCTTTCTTTTCCGCCATATCGTCCATTGAAAAAAGCATCTCCTTGCCGCGGAAGTTGATGAATTTGTGCCCGTGAGAGATGAGCGTGGCGCCGATAAATTCGGGGTTGGTTAAATCCCCTTCGCAGTCGATAATCTGCGAGACGACATCGCGCCCCGGCTCATCGAAGAGGCTTCTTCCTTTCCAAGTTTTCGGTTTGAAGGCGTGAGCAAACTCGGCAATCGTCGGCGAGACGTCGATTAAGCTCACCGGATGCGGAGAGGCCCCCGCCCCGACACGCTTCGGACTTCTCACGATTAAAGGAACGTTCAGATTAACGTTAAATGGCCGCTGTTCGTGGCCGAAGGCGCCTTTTTCGAAAAACTCCTCGCCGTGGTCGGATAAAACGATGAGCGCGTCATCTTCTTCCAGTATCCCGCGCGACTTGAGATAATGAACCATTTCGCCGATATGGCCGTCCACGGAACGCAGGGAGGCGTCATAAAGCTCTTCATAGAGCGACTTGAAAATCCTGTTCAGGCGCGGCGCCTCCCCAAAGAGAAAAAGCGCTATGTCCCCCACGTGGTATTTGATTTTCTTCCACAACCCCTGGCCATTTCTCCAAAAAAAACCCAAGGGCTCATGCACGTCCATATAGTGCGCCCACAAAAAAACAGGATAGGGCGGCCGCTCGGGCAACAGTTTCTTTATTTCGCGGTTTACTTCATTGCCAAGAAAGAAGGGCGGCGTAAAATCTTTTGTGTCACTGGCAATTTTTCTCAAGAAGAGAGCGGTTTTTTCAAAAAAACCGAATACCGGCGCGAAAAACGGCAAGCGCTCTTTAAGCCAACGGCGTATGGCTGATATCCGATGCAAAATCTTCGCCTGCACCGTCTCTTTTCTGATCCCCGCCATCGTACCGCCGTCTTTGAAGTGGCTCAAGTAGTTGAAAACGTCCCAGCCGCGGTTATATCCAAAATAGTCGGACATATAGGCAGCGGAGTGAACAGCCATCGTTTTGTATCCTGCCTTCTGCAAAGCTTCGCTTACCAAAACGCGCGGCTTGTCGATGTAAGAAAATCCGCCGTAGTCCAGTGGATATGTAGAGGTCATCGTGCCGACGAACGACTGCGGCGAGCCGGAACCGGTGGCATATGCCCTCGGAAAATAGGTCCCTTCGCGCGCCAAAGAGTCCAGGAACGGCGTCAGGTTCTTTTTGCAGCCGGCGACGCCGAGCCGATCAGCCCGGCAATCGTCGAAAGTAATTAAAATTATGTTCGGCCTTTTTGTCATGTATCAAGTGTCGGGCGTCGGGTATCAGGCCGCTTTCTTGATACATGACACATGATACCCAACACAAAATCGCCGACAACGAATCAAATCGCCATTATTTAACGATAAACGTCTTTTCTATCACCGACGTCAACAAGAATAATTTCATCGGGAGATAAAAACCTAAAGAGGGCTCGGAAATCTCTTGTAATGCGGAACGCATAAATACCGGCAAATTCTCCAGACAAGGACTTGGTGTGCAGCTGCGGGTGATAAGGATTTTCCTTTAGCAAAACAATAAGCCGCGCAAGTTTTGTTTGTTGTTTTTCTGTGAGTATCTTAACGCGCTTAAAGAAGTTGTCGGCATAATAAACCCTGACCATCAAGAATGAATTACTTACCCCTTACGTGTTTTAAGAAAGATGGGGCGTCCTTAAATTCATACTTGGGTTTTTCTTCGGCCGCTTTCAAAACCTTTCGCACAAAAGCGGGGTTATATTCTCCTTCGGGATCTTGTCCCGCCCGACCAATTACAAAAGAGCGGAGAAGTTCAACCTCTCTTTTTAGTTCCCTTGTTTTTTGATCCAGTATTTTTGTGGTCATGCTGCCAGTGTAGCAAATACCAAAGTTTTTGCAAGATCAAAAAAAAGAAAAGTCCCCTCTCCGATATCGATCGGAGAGGGCCTGGCGGGAGCCGATGGCAGGAGGTTGCGCGGCTTAGCAAAAGAAGGAACGGGTAGTGGGGACGACCCCGAGAACACGAATCGAGAAATCCTCAAAGTTCACGACTTCGAAGATTCCGCCGGCGATCACACCGACAAGCGCGTTGTCCACGAAAAGGATTCCATGCAGAGCGTGGGGTCCACTGTCGGGTAACTCGATGGTAGTAGTCATGGACAAATCAAATGCGATCCGATAAATCCTTTGTGTTCAGCCACGGCGTCTGGAACTTCCTTTATTTTGAGGCCGAAATCTTCTGGCCTCTCGCAGACGAGTAACCCAACCGCCTCAGCGAGAGAGTTCCTACTGTTGGAAGGTAATTGTGAACTACGTCTCCTTACCGCCGTAAAAAGGCCGCCTTCTTTACTGACATATATAGTTACCATAGCGCCTCTTTCCATTTCAAAAGTACCTAACAGCTAATTGTTTTGATAGCATACATCCATTATTGCGTCAAGCCACTTGACATACTCGCCCCGGCGGCCATGATTATATGTAATTATAATAAACGCGGTGCAAAAAATGCGGATGCCGCGAAAATCGTATTTGTAGATTCGCGTGAGATTCGTGTTTTAGCATTGCTTGCGTTAGTATGAAGTACACCACCGTCTCCATTCCGGAGCCCCTCAATAAAAAACTGAAGAAGTTCATCAAAAACACGGCTTTTCCTTCCGTTTCTTCGTTCGTGATCTTCGTCATGCGCGAAGCGCTCACCGAAGACAAAGCCGGCCCGTCACCCCTGCCCGATAGAGAAAAAATACGCGAACGCTTGAAGGCGCTCGGATACCTGTAGGGAAACTCCGAAAAAGAAGGCGGTTAGTTATAGCCCAAACTCCTCAACTGCTTCATGATGCGTTCTCGCGCGACTCCTCTGCCGGCTCTTTCGTGCATGCCGGGATTTTTATTCGGGGTGGTGTCTAGGGTTGATCCCAACGACGTATAGCCCTTATCGTATACGGGATTGTGCGGAAGCTCCCTATCTCTCAAGTAGGTTTGCACGTCGTCTCTCGTCCAAAAAAGGAGCGGGTGTACCCTCGTGTGCGGAGGATCCTGACGAGGAGAAAAAAACTGTTCTTGCGCCCGCTCTTCGTGTTCGACGCCTCGAATGCCGCCGAGAAATGCATCGAGTCCTAATTGTCTTATACCGCGCACCAATGGTTCTATTTTGTGCCACTTATTAAATTCGAGGGTGAATTCCGGAGTCCCCGCTCCATACTTCCGCTTAAATTCATCGACTCGGTCGGTTCCGGCCCGTACCATAGTGAAATGCTCAAAATCCCAATCTTTTCTTAACTTCGCCACGAAATCGAATGTTTCGGGGAACTCATATCGCGTATCGACAAAAAGGATCGGCCAGTCATGCCTTACTCCCATGGCAATGTGGAGCATCACTTCGCTGTCTGCGCCGCCGCTGAAACCTATCCCGGGGTTTTTGTACTCTTCTATCGTTTGCTGAATAATCTTCTCTGTCCTTTTTATCTTCTCCTTAAGCGGAATGCCCAAGAGCGCCCGCACCTCGGGCCGCATAAGGTCAATGCATCTTTGCGTTCTGCCCGCGCCGAATTCCTCTTCGCTTGGTTCAGAGTCCCGTATATTGTTCTTTGATGCGTTGAACATGCTTTTCTTAATTATATGTAATTATACTCCCGCGAGCGGCGGTGTCAAGTGGCGGGTTGTGGATAAAAGAAATGGTCGTTTTAAAAACGAAGGGCCACACGAGGTCTCTATGACCCTTCGTGTGGCCTATGCCACTTGCGTGCGCCGTTCGGGCGACCAACGCGCCAGGTCCGCCTTGAGCTCGGCGAGCGTGGCCTCGGCAAGATTTTTCACCACCCCGGACACCGGCATCCCCTCCACGACGAGAAGTTCGTCGCCTGCTCCGTCGTAAAGCTTGCCGCGCGCACGCGTGCCGTCCGCGCTCACGTAGAGATACCCCATCGCCATCGCGCGCACCTTCCTCTCCACATGCACGAAGCAGTTGAAGGAGTCGGGGAAACCGAAGCCTTCGAGATTCAGTTCCGGCGCGTGATCGTCGTACCCGTGGGTTTCCACGTCGGTTACGAAGTCCGGGTCTGTGTTCGCGATGCGGGCGAGTTCGCCCTCCGGCAGCGCCTGGAGCAGTTCGTCGAACTTCACCGCGAACTGCATCACGATGCCGAGGAGGCCGTGCCGCGCGAGTTCCGCGGGGTTGCCAATCGAAGCGTGTCGCAACATCATTCTGCACCTTCCTGTCTCAAAACGGAGTTTTTACTGCTTGTAGTTTAACACAAGCAATGGTCGTTTGTCAAGTTCCCATTTTCTACATGAATCGCTCGTTTTTCGCTTCAGATGGACTGCAGACAAAAACAAGAATCGACGAGAGATCGCCGGGGCGGAGTTCTTTGACTTCACCAGTAAGCACCACCGGCTGGGTTCCTTCGTCGATCCGGGCGATCACACGGTCGGAAAACAACCTCCGGATTTTCAAAACATCCACTTTTTTGACGAAATTCAAAAACTGTCTCAACTGGAGTCCTCCGTGCCTTAAAAGCTCCTGGCCGAACACGCGTTGGACCGCGAACCCAGTTTCGCGAAAGAGGGCCTCGGCTTCGCGCCGTGAAAGCTCGCGGATATGATCCTTTTGCGTTCCGGCGATACCCTGAAAATGCCACACAATCCTGTCGGGGGTGGAAATAATAACGACGCCTTCCGGTTTTACGATACGCCGCATTTCCCGAAGAAAAAGAATCTGGTCTTCCATCCCAAAGTGCTCGAGCGTGTGGGAGCTTACGATACCGTCGAAATGGGCGTCGGGAAAATCCGTCTTGCGGGCATCGCCGACCCTGAAAACCAGCCCTTCGCGAGAAAACTTTTCCTCTGCAGAGCGGATAAGCGCGCCTTCAATATCAACTCCTACTATCGAAGGAACTTTTTGAAACAGCGTAGAACTCCCTTCGCCGTCGCCGCAGGCAATATCCAAAACATTTTTCGCTCCGCGATCCGCCAGAAAATCGGCGGCAAAGGCGTATAGCTTTTGGCGTTCGTAGGTTTCGGTGAGAATCATGGTTCTGGCAAAGAGCCGAGAGCGAAGGGCTTAGAGCTAAACACCTTCTTTGCTCTTTGCCCCTTGCTCTTAGCTATTAAGTTTGTACCACTCGATCGTCCTTTTTAATCCTTCTTCGAAATCGGTTTTGGCGCGGAATCCGAATTCTTGCTCGGCTCGAGTTGTGTCGAGCAAGCGTCTCGGCTGGCCATCGGGCTTCGTCCTATCCCAACGAATCTCTCCATCGAAGCCGACTAATCTGCAAATCAAACGTACCAGATCTTTTATGGAAATCTCTTTCCCCGAACCAAGGTTGACGGGGTCCGGTTTTTCGTATTTCTCGAGCGCGAGCACGATTGCCTCTGCCGCGTCTTCGACATAGAGGAACTCTCGCGTGGCGCGCCCCGTTCCCCAAACTTCGACGAAGTCCTTGTTCTCTTTTTTCGCGTCGTAAACTTTTTTTACGAGCGCCGGAATGACATGGGACTTCGACGGATCAAAACTGTCGCGCGGGCCATAGAGGTTCACCGGGAAAAGCATAATGGCATTGAAGCCGTACTGACTGCGGTATGCCTGCGCCTGCGTTAAAAGGGATTTTTTTGCGAGGCCGTACGGAGCGTTCGTCTCTTCCGGATAACCGTTCCAGAGATCTTCTTCTTTGAACGGCACCGGGGTGAACTTGGGATAACTGCAAATCGTGCCAAGCACCACCATTTTTTCGACACCGGCGCGATGGGCGGAGTCAATCATCTGCGCGCCCATCACGATGTTGTCGTAAAAAAGCTCGCCGGGTTTTTCTTGGTTGAAACCGATCCCTCCGACTTTCGCCGCAAGGTGCGCCACCACCTCTTTTCCTTCCACGACTTTTCTACAGTCATTTATCTTTCGCAGATCATACTCGCTTGATCGCGGGATGAAAATGTTTTTCTCAGGCACACCGCGCGCGATGAGTTTTTCCACCACATGGGAACCGAGGAAACCAGCGCCGCCCGTCACCAGTATCTTTTTATGTTTTATATCCATTTGCCATTAGCTCTTTGCCCTTTGCCTCTTAATATCCGTGGTACTTGATCGTTTCTTTGAGTCCCGTTTTGAAATCGGTGGTCGCGCGGAAACCGAGCTCACGCTCGATCCTGCCCGCGTCAAGCACTCTCCGCGTCTGACCATCGGGCTTTGCGGCATCCCAACGAATTTCGCCCCTGAAATCCATCAGCTCCGCGATCGTCGCGCCGATTTCTTTCATGGAAACCTCGAAGCCGGAGCCGAGATTGATCGGCCTCGGATCATCGTACTTCTCCGCAACAAGCAACACCCCTTCGGCGGCATCTTTTACATACAGAAAATCCCTGGTCGGCTTTCCGGTTCCCCATCCTTCGATAAAATCTTTCCCCGCTTTCTTCGCTTCGCCGATTTTGCAGATCATCTCGGGCACCGGCCCGCCGTCGCTATGTTCTCCGGGCCCGTACATATTCGTCAAAAGAATATGAACGGCGTTAAAACCGTATTGCTTTCTATATGCCTGCGCTTCCACGAGCAGCATTTTTTTCGCGACCGTATACGGAGCGTGAATCGGCTCCACGGCGCCGATCCAAAGATCTTCTTCGTGAAAAGGCAAGCGCGCCTTCTCGGGATACTCCGTGACCGAGCCGATAGTTATGAACTTTTGCACTCCAGCGCGCCGTGCGGCGTCCATCAGTTCCACGCCCATCATCAAGTTATCATAAAAAACTTCCGCAGGATGATTCTTGTGAAATTCGGCGTTTCCGGTGATGCCGGCAAGGTGAATGACGACATCAATACTCTTGACCGCCGACTCGCAATCTTCTTTCCGGCGTAAATCGAACTCCTTCATCCGCGGCGCGAAAATATTCCCTTCGGGAACTCCACGGGCAATCAAGCAATCCACAATGTGCCGGCCAAAAAATCCGGAGCCACCCGTTACCAATATCTTTTTATCGACGAGGTTCATTATAGTAATGAGAATAAATCAAAAAAATGATACACGCTAGTACCATCACGAAATCCTATCGTCACACCATCAATCTCTCATAGAATAGAAGAGAGGCGGTTCCGGAGCGTGTTCCTGCGCGGCTCTTCGGTCGAGCGAGCATGGTCTCTCCGACTGCAGTCGGAGAGGAGCGAGACCGAAGCGCCAGCGAAAATCCTCGCTGGGGATTTGAGCGGTAGCAGGAACACGCTCCGGAACTACTCCTTATGCCAATCTGATCTTCTCTGCCTCCGCCTTTAAGCCGTGTTTCTCGAGGTCGTGCTTCATCATAATCTTCACGAGTTCGTCGAATTTCGTCTTCGGCTGCCATCCGAGTTTTTCTCTCGCCTTGCGGGTGTCGGCGATCAGATTTTCCACCTCTGATGGACGGTAATAGCGCGGATCGATGCCGACGTAATCCTGCCAATTGGAAATGCCGACCGCGGCGAAAGCTGCCGAAACAAAATCCTTCACGGAATGGCTCTCGCCTGTGCCGATCACGTAATCCTCCGGCTGCGGCTGCTGGAGCATCATCCACATAGCTTGGCAATATTCCGGCGCATATCCCCAGTCGCGCCGCGCGTCCAGGTTCCCCAAGAAAATCTTTTTGTCGACGCCAGCCAGTATCTTCGAAACGCCTTTCGTGATTTTTTTCGTTACGAACGTTTCCCCGCGCCGTTCCGATTCGTGATTAAACAAAATGCCGTTGACCGCGAACATTCCGTACGCCTCCCGATAATTCTGGGTCGCGTAAAAAGAAAACACCTTCGAAACGCCGTACGGACTCCTCGGATGGAACGGGGTTTTCTCGTTCTGCGGCGGGGGCGTTGCCCCGAACATTTCCGAAGAGGATGCCTGGTAGAATTTTACCTTTTTTCCGGTGTGCTCCTCAAAATCCTTGATCGCTTCGAGAACCCGGAGCGTGCCGACGCCCGTCACATTCGCGGTGTATTCCGGAATATCGAAAGAAACCCGAACATGGGACTGCGCGCCAAGATTGTAGAATTCGTCCGGCTGAATCTTATAAATTAAACTGCGCACGGTGTTCGCGTCAGCCAGATCGCCGTAATGAAGATGAAAACGAGACCCTTCATTGTGCGGATCTTTGTAGATGTGGTCGATTCTGCCCGTATTGAATGTGGAAGCCCGGCGTATAATGCCATGAACGTCGTATCCTTTTTCGAGAAGAAACTCGGCAAGATATGAACCGTCCTGGCCGGTAACCCCGGTTATCAGCGCTTTTTTCATTCCCCCTATTCTATCACCTTATTTCTTAACCGTCAATATCTTCTGCATGAACTCGTCGAGGGCGTCTTTGGTGCGCTGATCTTCGGGCCATTGCGAAAGTATCTGCGCGGCAATTTCCTTGGTGGCCTCAACATTTCCCTCTATCCGGTAAATGTCGAAGAGGCCGTAGAGGAATTGCGGCCGCTTTGGACCGAGCTTGAGTCCTTCGCTGTAATAACTTTTGGCGGCGGCGAAATATTTGTTGTCCTGGGTCTTGATAAATGCCAGTTCGTTCAACGTTCCCATAATATATAAATTCTGCTCGAAGCTCATGCCTCGACCCCGTTCGATGATCGGCCGATACGAGCTCTCGACGAAGTCCATAAGCTCCGCTATGACCTCCGGCTTGTCGGTCTGCTGAAGAACGTTGAGCACCGTGTTCGCGCCGTTGCGAACCAGCTCTTCCTGACCGATAGGAGAAGGAACGCCCAGCGGACGGGCAAAAACATTCTTGAATTCGGCAACGGAGGTCACGGAGCGCAGATCCCTCATCGCCGAGATAAAAATCTGCGACTTTCTCATCGGCAAAAAACTGCCGTAATAGGCGCCGAGAAGAATAAAGGCGGAGAGTAAGACCGCGCACGCTTTCCTAGCGAGTGGCTGATTCATCCCGTTAGAAGCAGATCGCAATCTTCGCAAATCTGCAGATTATTTTATGGTGACGACTATACATATGGTAAACTTTTTTATTTGGCAGAGTGATCGCGGCTTCTAACGGGATTCATATTGGTTTACATAAAAGTTGCTGAACGCGAAAAACAAGAAAAGATTGATATAAATGGGCAGTACGTCGAAAATGGCAAGTCCCTGCACCAGGTATCCCAGAGAAAGCGCGATGATCAACCCTTTTTGAACGACGGCGCTTCGAACGTTGTTCGCGGAGAAGCGGGCCAGTTGCCAAAAAAGCACCGCGAAAATCCCGAAGTATGACAGGAATCCCAGAGCGCCGGTCTCAACAAGGGCGTCGAAGTACAAGCTATGCGCCCGGTCGAACCACGTTTCCGTGTTTTTGCCCGGAACGTAGTGGCCCGGATTGAAATATTTGTCGAACACGGCGCTGAAGTTTTCCGGCCCCCATCCCAAAATCGGTCTCTCTTTGAACCCCTCCCACGCGGATCCCCACGTCCACAAACGGGTCGTGACTGTTTGATCAGAAATCGATATGTCGAAGATTCTGCCGCCCGGCAGCTTCTTCACAAAAGCCGAGTCGTGATAATAGATCAATCCCGAGACGAGCGCCACGCATACGACGAGAATCGACAGAAGCCATTTTCTCAAATCCTTCGAGTGCCAAGCAAGATATGCCAAAAAAACGAAGACCGCGGTTCCCAAACCGACAAAGGCGCCTCTCGTCTGGCTTAAAACAAACAAGAACAAGAAGACCAAAGCCAATCCGCCGTACCCCAGACCGCTCAATACGGTCTTCGCCGACCTACTCACCCAAAGATACGCAAGATAAAAAAGCGAAAATAAAAGATATGGAGCCACATACGCCGGGTTTCCCAACGACCCCTGGAACCTTCCTTGCGTCAACCGGCTCCAAACGCCCGCCGGCGGCGTTCCTTCTTGATATACGCTGATGAACGTTTTCACCAAACCAAGATTCGCAAGAACGCCATAGAGGATCATGAAAACCGCCGCCATGACCGAAACCTTCATTAACATCGCCCAATCTTCTTTCGTCGTGAATAAAAGAGAAAGGAGCACGAAGAAAGCGTAATAGTGAATCATCTGAAACCCCCCTTCTCCCCGCTCATAATTAGACCAAAAAGCCGAAACGGGATCATACGCGAATGCCGACGCCAAAAGGAACACAAGAACAAAAAGCGAAACGGCTATGAACATCGGCTTCGCGAAAGATGCTTTTGCCATCTTGCGCGCGGCGCCGGGCTCTGCCACGAATCCCCACCAAAGCACGAAACAAATCAAAGCCAACTCAACCGTGAATCTGAAATAATAATCCTTTCCGCCGATAAACGGGAAAAAGGCCGAAATCATCACGATCAAAACGGCAAATACCGAAGCGTAGAGAAAGAATTTAGATAGTTTTAACAACATTGTGTCAGGTGTCAGGTGTCAGGTGTCATGATAAAAACTCTTGATACATGACACTTGATACTTGACGCTTTTTACCGGGCGTACTCGACCGCCCTCATTTCCCGGATGACATTGACTTTAATCTCTCCCGGGTATTTTAACTCGGATTGGATCCTGTTGGCAATCTCGCGGGCAAGCTCGAGCGCCCGGAAGTCGTCGATCTTCTCGGGGATCACGAACACCCGGAGTTCCCTTCCGGCCGATATGGCATAAGCGTTTTTGACGCCCGGAAAGTCGGTGGCGATGCGCTCGAGGTCGGCCAAACGCTTAATATAGTTTTCCACAGTCCCGCGGCGAGCTCCCGGGCGCGCGGCGGACAAGATGTCCGCGGCGGTCACGACGTACGCTTCCGGAATGGCGTAGGGGTAGTCCTCGTGGTGGGATTGCATCGCTTCGATCACTTTCTCGTTGATCCCGTATTTCTTCAGAATCTTGCGGCCCAGCTCCACGTGCGTCCCTTCCACCTCGTGGTCGATGGCCTTGCCGATGTCGTGGAGTAACGCCCCGCGCTTCGCGATGTCAACATTCAAACCAAGTTCGCCGGCCATCATAGTCGCGATATGCGCCATCTCGATCGAATGGGTCAACACATTTTGGCCGAAACTCGTTCGAAAATGCAACCTCCCCACGAGCTGTAAAATCTCTTTCGGCAAGTCGAACACGCCGACTTCTTCCGCGGCGGCGGCCCCGATCTCTCTCGTGCGCTCCGTAAGCTCCGACTTCGCCTCTTCCACTTTTTCCTCGACCTTCGCCGGCTGGATGCGGCCGTCTTTGATCAGCTTATCAAGCGCCATCCGCGCTATTTCCCGCCGGTACGGATCAAACGAAGAAATGATAATCGTGTCCGGCGTCTCGTCGATCACGAACTCGACTCCGGTCGCTTTCTCGAGAGCCCTGATATTTCTCCCTTCGCGGCCGATAATCTTGCCCTTCAATTCTTCATCGGCAAGATGGAAAGCGGTAGTCGTGATCTCCGAAACATGTGATCGGGAATATCGCTGGAGGGCGGTTGTGATGATCTCCATCGACTTCTTCTCGACCTCTTCCCTGTTCTCTTTGTCGATTTTCTCTATTAATCTCGTGAGGTCCTGATTTCTTGCTTCTTTGATCTGCTTGAACAATTCTTCCCGGGCCTCGCTCGCGGTAAGGCGGCCTACGGATTCGAGTTTCGACTGCATCTCTGTTTCCAGCGCGTTGAATTCCTCCTCTCTCTGCTTCAAGGCGTCGGCTTTGGCGCGGACGTCTTTTTCTTCGGCGCTCACGGAGGCGAGTTTTTTGTCGAGCGCGTCCTCGCGGCCCATCAGGCGCGATTCAAGCGACTCTATCTCTTTCCGTCTTTGCCTTTCTTCGTTCTTCGCCTCAACCAAAAGCGAGGCACCTTTTTCCTTCGCCTCGATGATGATTTCTTTCGCCCGGGTTTCCGCTTCTTCGGCCGACCTCCGGATTTTATCCTCGATCGATCCGAGTTGTTTTATCGCAACGAACCTGCGAACGAGATACCCTAGCGTAAAACCGACCAAAAGGCCGGCAATGATGTATAGTGCCGTTTCGATCATTTAATTTAAAACCTAAATTCTTCATAAATTTGGAGTAGTCGCGAATAACTCGAATCTTTTAATTAATAACGCGAATTATTATCTGCGTTATTTGCTTTTATTCGCGTTATTAGCGATTGCTCCCATGAGTTTTTTAGGAATAAGTGACTCTTTAACGATGTCGTAAGCATATACCGAAACCAACGGGAGAGTCAAATATCGAACTGTTCAGTTTTTCAGTTCAACCTCTTCTTTTGCCTCGGTAAAGATTACTGCCTTAAAATGCGCAAAGAAAGATCGGCCTAGTATCGGCAGATATATCTCCTTGGAAAACCCGACTTCTGAAGGCAAAATTCTTTGATCTCCCATTACCTGAAGGGCAAGGTGGTGATAAAATACATCTGCTTTTTGGTTTGCGATACCGACGGTTGGCTCAAGATTCCCCGTGGTGATATCGTTGATACCAATTTCAACTGCCAAGTCCGCAGGGAAAATGATCCGGTCCGCACCAGAGTCGAGCAAGGCGTAATAGGGGCTACGGGTCTTTCTATTCTTTCCCAAAAGAGAAACTGGAATATACGGCCTCGCGATAAGCGGCTTGTGGGGATCATGGCCTCCGATAATAAACTTCTGATACCGAAACTTCATCCCCTTTATGGAGCAAGAGAATAGTCCAAAGCAGGCACCTTAAAAAGAATCACCTCGTCGGGATTCTTCACCCTATCCACGGTTTCTCCATAGGTATTCCCGCTCGCCACGATTTCGTTGTTTTCGGAAATAGCAACCCACTGTTCCTCAAAACGTCGGAGCTCTTTCGCTATTTTCCCTAAATCAATATTGTTGAGGTTAGTTTTCATTGATCCGAATGAACTTTTAGGAATAAGCGACTCTTTAATTACGTTTATCGTATCTCAAAAACGAACGGGCGTCAATAACCCGTATATCAGCAAGATTGGAACTACGCCGAGGTGGTGCTAATGGTTCGCGGGCTTGCAACGAGTTCGCGGAACTCGCCAGAGTTCCGTAAAGTTCGGCTATTCTCTCATCTGGCATCTGGGCCCGTGACTATCTCAATTCGAGATTTCGCGGGCCCTTTCTTTTCGATATAAAAACCGCTAAAATTTAATAAATCATAAACGCCTTAGAATATGGAAAAATATTGGGAGGGCACAACCGAAAAAACCACCATACCTACAGGCAGGAGCCTTTCAGATTACGAGAAGGCTTTGGATTTTAAACGCGGCGAGTTAGCTGGAAAAAAAGTTCTCGATTTGGGTTCAGGGGAAAATGAAAACCTATCGAGAGAATTGGCTGATCAAAATACTAATGTTGTATCTCTAAATCCAGAGTACTATAAAACCAAAATGAGGCAAAAAGTTACTCGTCTGCCAGATTGGCAAAGAAAATCTGTTGCTGGTGAAGCCGAAGCATTACCATTCAAAGATAAAACATTTGACAGAATTTTCGGATTATATTCTGTTTCTCGATTTTCAGAACCAAGTTATTTAGAATGGGCGGAAGAAAAGCAGGATATGCATCAGAAATTAAGGCAAGAACATAAACAACAAGTATTGAACTGGCTATCGGAAATTGCCCGTGTCTTGAAAGTGGGCGGTGAGGCAAAGCTATATCCTTTTAAAGCAGAGTCGGAGGAAGAATTTTTGAGGAAATATAAAGCATTCTTTGAAGCCGCGGCTTCATTTGGCTTAAGGGTAGAACATAAAAAATTTGATGCCGAAGAAGACGGGGGTTATTTTGAGAAATATTTAGTTATCCTCACTAAAGCCTCGCTTACGGACTAATTAGGCGGCGCGCCAGTCTTTGACCGGCACGAAATCCGGTGGCAATTTTTTCAAAAAGGCGGCGGCAGATCAGCACGAGGCCAGCGAAACTGGCCTCGTGCAATAGATACCCATGGCTTTACAGCCGTGGTACTTAGCGGAATTCAAGCTTCGCTTGTCCCGCATCTTCCCGACCTTGCATGGCAACGTAGCGTTTGATAACCGCTTCGTTCGCTCCCACGGTTGAGACGAAGTATCCCTTGGACCAGATTCCGCCGCGATCCCAATACACCTCGTCGAGGAATGGAAACCGCTCGCGGAGGTGCCTGCTCGTATTTTTCTTGAGCGTCTCGATGACAAAGCTCGCGCTGTATTTCGGCGGGATGACCATATGCAGACGGAGATGATCCCTTGCCACGCCGATTTCCTCGTAGTACCAGTCGGGGTAGTATTTCCTCGCCTCCGCGAGCTTCAGCTTGAGGTAGGCCTGAACCCCTTCGTTCAAAATAGCTCGGCGGAATCTGGTCACCCAGACAATATGGTACTGGGTTTTGTACACCGCGTGGGCTTGTTTGTGTAGTTTCATTCATTTTCATTGTACGGGAAGATGCGGGACCCTGCTCACACCCCCGCCTTTACAGGCGGGGAGCTCCCGCGAGGTTAGACCAAGTGATTGACGAGCAAGATTATCGAAATCAAAAAGCAAAGTTGTTATCTGAAAAGAAGTCTCTCCAAGAAGAAATGACCTCTTTTTCACACAAGCAGAATGATTGGCTCGAACCGATGAAAGAATGGATAAAAGACGCACAATCATTGGACAAAATTGCTTCTGATGATGACCTGCTTGCAAAAAAGGTCAAAGCCAAAGAAATCTTTGGCTCGAACCTCCTCCTCGGCGAAAGACAGGTGCGCGCCAGCGCGCCAAAAATTCTGAATTCGTTTGGGAAATTCGACGGGAATCCTTGGGACGCGCTTCGCGCGTCCCGCATTTTGGCTTCCAAAAAACCGAAAAGTATGGTTTTGGTGCGTTTGTTTGACGAAATCCGAACCTTTTTTGAACAGAACTGACCGCCTCCGCTTCGCTCCAGCGGAACGCTCGGGCGCGGCGGAATTCCCCCCTTGAACCCCCCTTCCGCCGCGCCCTCGCGGGAGGCCAGAATTTTTTCGCCGCCAAACAGAAATATATTAGCTCTTTTTCTTCGCCATCGTCAAAGTCATCGCGAAGTGTTTTTGAATACTACCGACGAATTTTTCTTCGATCAGCTTTTCTATTTCTTCCAAAAATCCCGCTCGTTGATCTGGCTCCATTGATATAGTTGGTGAGTAGGTATTCAACAATTGAGCGTATTCTTTCGCAGAAAAAGGTACAACGAGCGGGAAAGCGTGGAAGAAAACAGGGGCAAAAAGATTTTCGTCTACTTCGTCCGCTTTCAATTCATCGGCGCGCTTCAAACGGAAATTATCGTCATGCTTCCCACCGGGTTTGTACTTTTTATAAATAGGTTGTGAGGCAAAGAAAAATTCGTCGCCCTTCTCATCGGAAACATGATTTGTACCAATAATTGCTAAGTGTCCACCCTTTTTTAAAAGTTTATGCGGCTTGAAAAATTTTACTTCCGGCTTTATCCAGTGAAAAGCAGTTGCCGCATAAACTAAATCAAAAGATTCTAATTGAAGTTCGACATCCTCAAATGCGCCTGTGATTATTTTTACGTTTGCATACCTTGCCAAAACTTTTTGTGCGACTTCAGCAAGATCGGCACCAAGCTCAATTGCGGTTATGTCGTAGCCGCGCCTTGCAAGCGGTTCTGTCGCTTGGCCCGTTCCCGGGCCAATTTCTAACAACTTCGCATCGCTTTGCAATTGAGCATTTTTAACGAGTGCGACAAAAAGTTCTTCTGGATAGCGCGGCCTGATTACACGATATAGCTCCGCTTCGTTATTGAAAGTTGTTCGTAGGTTAATATCCTTTTTCATACTCTCTTGGTTTTTGATTTCAAAATTTTTCCAACAAGCTTTCCTTTAGCTTTTCGGTATTCTTGCATTGATTTTCCTTGGTACCGCTTTTTCAGGGAGTTATATTCTTTCAGATGTTTTTTATCGCGTATCAAAATATCTCTCAAAGTCGTAAAATTATCCTCTTTAGAACCAATAACTGTTAGCTGAACCCCAAGAGGAATTTTTGTACTGTCATCCTTAAAGCTCGCATACGTTTTCGTGGAAGGATTTCCTTTATTTGGTTTATACATTTTTGAAAGAGCATTTTGCGCTTTATCAAAATCTTTTTCTTTAACTCTAACCTGAATATCAAGGTCGCCCTTTGTTAGAGAGCCGGGAACCGCAGTGCTTCCGATGTGCTGAATATCTGCCTTTGGAACAACGCGCAAAATTCTTTTTTGCTCTTTCAAAAATAATTCTTCTGCGCGCGCTCTAAATTTTTCTTGTTCGCGAAAGTAAACCATATTATTTCAATAGTTCATCAGCCGTCACACCGAGCGCGTCAGCTAATCGTTGAATTGTCGCAAGGGTAGGATTTTTCTTACCACTCTCAATGTTGCTTACATAGCCCTTATCAACCTCTAAAAGCCGCGCTAAAGCTCCTTGCGACAATTTTTTCTTGGCGCGAACCTTTTTCAAGTTCTCGCCTAATTTCTTTGATATTTCTTGCATATTCTTCATACACAGTTTATCACTTGTTGTTTTGTTGGACAACGGTTATACTATAGTATAACTATGCTTAATCATTTCTTAATTGGATTGGCGGCGAAAAAATTCTGGCCTCTTGCGAGGGCGCGGCGGAAGGGGGGTTCAAGGGGGGAATTCCGCCGCGCCCGAGCGTTCCGCTGGAGCGAAGCGGAGGCGGTCAGTTCTGTTCAAAAAAGGTTCGGATTTCGTCAAACAAACGCACCAGTATTAAACTTTCAGAAATTTTGCCAATGGATTTTGCCGCGCGAAGCGCGGAAAGGTATGGAAACACTGGCTCGCCGCGCACGGCGCGGCTCGCCAAGCGCAGGTTCGAAATCCCTTGCGATTTTAAGTATTTGCTTTGCCCAATAAAACTATGAATATGGAACAACATAAATTTTTCCTTTACGCCCGCAAGTCCACCGATGTGGAGGATAAACAAGTGCGCTCGATTGAAGACCAGATCGCGGAATTGCGCGCCTTTGCAAAACAAGAAAATTTGAATATCGTTGATGTCCTTATTGAAAAACAATCAGCCAAAATTCCGGGTAGGCCGATATTTAACGAGATGCTGGACAAGATAGAACGAGGCGAGGCCAACGGAATTTTGGCTTGGCACGCGGACAGATTGGCGCGCAATTCTGTGGACGGCGGGCGTATCATTTATCTTTTGGACACTGAAAAACTTGCGAGCTTGAAATTTCCAACGCTGTGGTTTGAAAATACGCCGCAAGGAAAATTTATGTTGAACATTGTATTTGGGCAAAGCAAATACTATGTGGATTCTCTTTCCGAAAACACAAAGCGCGGTTTGCGCCAAAAAGTAAAGCGCGGAGAATATCCCGGCCCCGCGCCCATCGGCTATATCAACGACAGCCGCACAAAAACAGTGGTAGTGGATAGGAAGAAAGCAAAAGTTATTCGCGGGGCTTTTGAACTTTACGCCGAGGGCAATTCACGGTTAGAGGACATTTCGGACTTTTTGGCGCACCGCGGGATACTATCCCGCGGTGGAAAGAGAATCCACAAGACGAGGGCGACTTTTATCCTCTCAAATCCTTTTTACACCGGACTATTCAAATACAGCGGTGAACTCCACGAAGGAAAGTATGAGCCAATCGTCGCAAAGAAAATTTTTGATAAAGTTCAGGAAGTTTTGAAGCAGAGAGGAAGGCCGCACCACAAAACAAAGTATGAGCCGCAACATTTGTGCGGGCTACTGAAGTGCGGCACTTGTGGAATGTCCATAACTGGCGAATACAGGGTTAAGAAGCAGAAAAATGGAAATGTCCACGATTATATTTACTATCATTGCACCAAGAAAAACAAATCAATAAAGTGTCTCGAACCCTGTATTCGCCAAGAGGAACTGGACAAACAAATTTCCTCTCTGCTTCAAAAATTTTCTTTGCGCGCGGATTGGGCGGAAAAACTTTTAGCAATGGCAGAAAAAGACAAAGCGGTATCCGCCCAATCCGTTTCTGCTTTTGTTCAAGAAAGCCAAATCAAAATCCGCGCGATACAAACGAAGCTCCAGCGACTTCTGGATGGCTATTTGGAACAGGATATTGAGCGAGAAATATACCGAGAACAGAAAGCTATCTTGTTGTCTGAAAAGAAGTCGCTGGACGAGAAAATGACGCGGATTGAACAAAAGCAGAATGATTGGCTCGAACCCTTCCAAAACTGGATAAAAGTCGCTTCAAACCTCGTCAAAATCGCAAGGGATAGCAACCTTCAAGAGAAAAAGGTTGCCGCCAAAGAAATCTTTGGCTCGAACCTGCGCTTGGCGAGCCGCGCCGTGCGCGGCGAGCCAGTGTTTCCATACCTTTCCGCGCTTCGCGCGGCAAAATCCATTGGCAAAATTTCTGAAAGTTTAATACTGGTGGGCGCACTAGGATTCGAACCTAGAACCGCCGAGGTATAAGCTCGGTGCTCTGCCATTGAGCTATGCGCCCCTTCTACCAACCCCTCAACCACCAAGACAAAGCCCTCCCGCGTTGCCCCGAGGTTCCTCTCGCGCCGGAGACGACCGTCGCAAGTCATTCGGCGCGGCTCTTCGACCGAGCGGGCATGGTTCCTGAGCCGTGTCGAAGGAGAGCGAGGAAGAAGCGCCAGCGAGCGTCCTCGCTGGGGACGCGAGCGGTAGCCAAATGACTTGCGATGGTCGTCTTCTCTGTTTTGTTTCCGAGGAGCAATGCGGTGGAACCATCTACCTATTCACTGTCTTATCAAACCGATCCATCGCCTGGCTCGCTTGTTGGTTGAAGTTATTGATCGCCCTCACTTCTCCGTTTATGGATTCAACCAAGTTGGAAATTTGCGCGGCTTGGCCCTTTGAAAACTTCCCGTTGAAACGATTGTGCAGAACATCGAGCAGTTGGCCCAAGTAGCCGCTGTAGTTGATCAGCCGACTGATCAGGGCCAGCCGGTTCGCGATCGATTCCAAAACCGCCTGACGGGCCTCGAACGAATCGATGCTCGAGAGCGACTTTGTCATCCGTTCCGTTTCGCTCGATAACGCAACCGCCTGATCTCTGATTTCTTGGCTTTGACGCACCGCGTCGGCCGTCAAATTAAGGGCTTCGGTGAATTTTCCGCTTCTGTCGAGCTCGCCGATCTTCGACAAATCAAGCGCGGACTGGTTGGAAAGCGTAACGATATTCTGCGCAATGAGCGCGCCCTGAAGCCGCGATTCGTTGAAATCGGGAGAGATGGCGCCCGGGGAAGACCAAAAATGATAGAAGGCGTAGCCGCCGCCGACCACAAGCACGAAAATGAAGAATAGGATTGCCTTGCGAGCCATTTGTTCAATTATTTCTAGCAAATTTGACGAGGAGAAGCAAGGGCCATAAAAAATGAATTACGCGCAAGTTCATTGACAGGGGCAGATATATCGTATATCGCAATATATAGGATCTTGTTAAGAAATACGGAGGGATAATGAGGAAGGCCATAGTACTGTGGCTGACAACTCTTGCCATTTTCTCGCCGCCGCTATTCTCGGAAGGGCAAATTCGACGAACGGAAACCGGCGCCAACCCGACCGAAAAACTCATCGGTCCGGTGGTGTTTCACTGGTTCACGGCAAATTCCGGCCAGTGGACTTCTCCTTGGATTCCAATCGAGGGAAGGCGAGCGTGGGACGGAGGTGTAGATTTCTGGAAAAGCCAAGAAAGGCTAATGCGACAAGCTGGTTTCAATATGGAGCTGTTCCAGGTTTCTTACCACAACGATCTTCAACAGAAAAATCACCTGTTGGCGATAAGTGATAACAGAAGAAAAATGCTTTCGACTCCTAAAATCGTACCATTTTTTGAATCGGCCAGCTTTCTCTCGTATTCCGAGGAGAAAGATCTGCGCACCGCTAGGGGAAGAGAGGATTTCTATCAAGTCATCAAAAAATGGTTCGAGATGTATCTGGAGGTCTTTTACGGCGCCCAGTCGAGTGGCAGACTCTTAGACGCCAGTCAACTTGCCAGCATAGACCGCAAAGTTCTCGTGGCCGTCTGGTATGTCCCTCTCAAAGATAATTACGTACCTTCTGATTTTTTCCGGTACTTAAGCGGGGAACTGCTGTTAGATTTCGGATTCGAAGCGTTCTGGAGCGTGCATCCAAACTGGATTAGTGGAGGCCCCGACGAAATTAATTACCTTTTCACCGGACCAGAACCAGTTCAGCGGAGCGGCAGGGGCGCAGACTTGCTTGTCGGTTTTTGGCCTCCAGATAGAAGCTACCCGTCGCGGAGGTTTTTACCCCGAAACAATGCCGAGTCCTACAAAGCGGGATGGGACGAAATCATAGCCCACAAGGACAGCATTGACCGCGTTTACGTCGAATCCTGGAACGAATACGCGGAGGGTAGTGGTATGTATCCCGCGGTTCCGATGAGCCACTTCCTCAAGGATGGCCATCTGTCGAGCACGCCAGATGCAAGATGTTGGACAGAACCATGTCATCAAGTCCAAGAGAGAGACTCCTGGGGCGACTCTCCGTGGCTCTACATAGACATTACCCGACAGAAGATTTGGGAACTGTACGGCGGATCGAAAGACGTCGATGCCGTGTCGCCCCACGTCTTGATTGTCCCGCCGGTGCAATATGATACGCTGCGGCAAAAAATCAAAGTGAATGTTCTTCTCGGAGACAACGTTGCCGTTACGCAACTGGACGTAGAACTGGACGGTGTCTTCTGCCAAAGAATCGCTCCCGGAGACCAAAAAGGTGTTTCCCTCACTATAGACGCCGGCTCTCTTTCCGAAGGGCGGCATTCCATACAGACCAAAGTAAAAGACGCGGCAGGAAATTCTGACGAATACAGTATTGCGGTGAACATCACGAGATAGTAAATAGCCGGCTCCAGGAGCCGGCCTTCGCTTTTGCTTGAAGATTTACGATTGAGGATTTAGGATTCATAGAATAGCAATTGGCGAAGGTCCCGCCGGAGGCGGGACACCTGCAAGCGGGATTAGTACAGTGGCAGTACGACTCTCTTCCAAGGAGTAGACGCCGGTTCGATTCCGGTATCCCGCTCCATATACAACTCAGCTCGAACCTACTTTATCAAAAATTCCCGACAAAAGGAAGCCGCCCCGCCGCCGTGCCGCCAAGCGGCACTACCTCGTAGAAAAATCACCTTTTCCTTTTAGAGAAAAAACTGACGCGCGCAAAATCAAAATTGTAAAGAAAGTTTTTCTGCGAGGCAGGCCGCCGTACTCGGCGGCTGGCGGCGGGGCGGAGCGATTGGATTTTTTCAGGAATTTCGCATAAAATGAGTTCGAGTGAAGTCGTAAAGATACTCCAAAAAAAATTGACTTATCACGGAACCCATGATAATCTGCGACTAGCTCTGGCACGAGTGACGTATCGTTGGTACGTCATAGACGGCGCCAGAAAAACACGGCCCACAAACGAGGAAGGAAGAGAAGTACTCGGCGCGCTCGTCCACGAGGGCGCGATCAACGAGGCGGACCGCGCTCGGCTCACTCATCAGCTCCTCGGCGAGAGCGGCCTGCCAACGACCAAAGAAGAGGCGGTGATCAACGACTTCAGCGGTTCGTACGGCTTCGCGAGCCAAGTCGCTCTCGAGAGGAGCATCGAAAACCTCGTCTCCAGCCACGACGTGAGCGCCGCGGGAGCCGAGGCCATTCGCAACAGGATCGCGGCGATGCCCGACGAGCAGAAAATCGCCGCCGCGGTTCTCCTCTTGCGCGACCAGGATCTCGACGATCCCGTGGTCCAGGAACAGATCGCCGCGGATGTCGAGCCCGGACTCATCGACCGGATCAAGGAGGCCGTCAAGAAGTACCAGACGGAGCATCCTAGATCGGCGGGATTGGAGGTCGTCGACAGCTCCGACGACGGTCGCTCGTAGGAGGACCCAAGACCGATCCGTCTTCGCGCGCCGCCCGGACCCATCCGGACGCGGCGCTTTTTTATTTTCACTTTCCAGAGCACCTCACAACTTGCGGCGAGGATGAATGATGAAGTGAAAATAAAAAGAGGCGGCCTTCCAGGGGAAGGCCGTCGTGTAGGTGGTCGCCTGAGGCGACCGAAACGTTTGCGCGGCATGTATGCTGCGCGTAAAAATTAAGTATGAAGTTGTCCGTGAGCTGATTTAATCTTAACTCCGTGACGCTGGTCGTCAAACGTGGGGCTGTGGATAACTTTCGCTCGCCTTTCTATCTTTGAGAACCGGCGTCTATTTAGCTCCAGCGGCTAAATATCGCCTGCCTCTCCCCAGCCGCACTCCGACTGCGGTCGGAGACCAAGCTGCGGCTGGGTCCGAGAGCTTCTCAAAGACAGAAAGGCTCGCTCCTTGAAACATTTTATCCATTAAGCAAAATTTTCCTCGCAAAAATGCCAGATATGCGACGATAAACAAACTGGACACCGTGACATTCCCGAAATAGGGAATTAAACTTTCACTCGGAAAAACTTCCTCTTGCCGACTTTCAAAATCTCTCCGCCTTTGAAGAGAATCGTTTCTGCCGGATTGTTTATCACGGAGCCGTTCACCTCAACGGCGCCCTGCTCGATGAGCCGCCGCGCCTCGCTTTTGCTTTTCGCGACGCCGGATGATAAAACAACCTCTCTTATGGAAATATGTTTCGAGGGAAGTTTGAGCGCGGGAACATCCGCCGGGATTTCTTTTTTCGAGAAAAGCTTGCCAAAAGTATCGCGGGCATCACGCGCGGATTTTTCGCCGTGGTAACGCCGGACAATCTCGAACGCCAACTTTTCTTTTATTTTTTTCGGATTAGTCCCCTTTTTAAGTTCGGCGCCGAGTTTCTTGATCTCGTCCATAGACAAATCAGTGGCCAACTCGAGGTAATTCATTATGTAGTCGTCGTGCATCGACATCACCTTCCCGAATTGTTCATCGGCCGAGTCCGCGATATTGATCACGTTGCCCCAGCTCTTGGACATCTTCCGTCCGTCAAGACCGACCAACATCTTCATCGTCATGATATCCTGCGGCTTTTGGCCGTAATGTTTTTGTACGCGCCTTCCCGCCGTAAGATTGAAAAGTTGATCGCTTCCGCCAAGCTCCACGTCGGCTTTCACGGCAACGGAATCATATCCCTGCATCAGCGGATACATAAGCTCGCGCAAAGTGATATCCTCGTCTCTTGCTATCCTTTCTTGAAAATTCCGTCGTTTTACTATTTGTTGAAAGCTGAAAGATTCCGCAAGTTCTGCCGTTTCGCGGAAGTTAAGACCCGCAAGCCACTCGCTGTTACGATGAACTTCTGCTTTTCTGATGTCAACTATTTTCCCTATTTGGGGCAAGTAATTCTTCAAGTTTTTTTCGACTTGCGCTTTAGATAAGAACGGCCGTTTTTCAAGTTTATCCGAAGGGTCGCCAATTTGTGCCGTAAAGTCGCCGATGATAATGACGAGTTTGTGGCCAAGGGCCTGAAACTCCTTCAGCTTCCAATACGTTACTGCGTGGCCTATGTGCAGATTCCCGCCGGTAGGGTCGATCCCCAGCTTCACTCGAAGTTTTTTGCCGCTCTTTAGTTCTTTCTCCAGGTGGGCGCGGTCAATAACTTCCTCGACGTTGCGAGTCAAAAGATTTTGTATTTTCTCCTCTTTTGAAGTCATTACAAATTATTCTAGCACGATGATAAAAAAATGGGGCCGCACAGTTACGTGCGGCCCAACAGGGTCGGTGGGTCGGATTCTTGTTCTGCGCCATGGCACAGCACGAGCAAGAAAACAACTATCGAAAAGTTCTGTCGCGAATTAAAAAGCCGCCTGCGGTGAGTCTCATCGAACACGCCTCGTGGCGGCCATAATCATCTGCCCCGCAACCTTTCCATTATAACATAATATTATGTTATAATGGAAAGGTTTTTTGAGATTATTTATTTTTAATGATCTCGTCTACTAATCCGTACGCCTTCGCCTCATCCGCGCTCAACCAAAAGTCGCGATCTGTGTCCTTTTCCACTTTTGCGAGCGACTGCCCCGTGTGCCTCGCCAAAAGCTTATTGAGTTTATCTTTCGTGCGCAAAATCTGCTTCGCCGCGATCTCCACCTCCACCGCCTGCCCCTCGGCGCCGCCCATCACCTGGTGCAGAAGGATTTCGGAGTTCGGCAAAGCAAATCTCTTCCCCTTTTTGCCGGAGGCCAAAAGAAACGCGCCCATCGAAGCCGCGATGCCCACGCAAATAGTGGAAACATCCGGCTTTACATACTGCATCGTGTCATAAATCGCCATTCCGGCCGTCACCGATCCCCCCGGCGTGTTCAAATAGATCCTGATGTCTTTCTTCGGATCTTCGTGCTCCAAAAACAAGAGTTGGGCGATCACCGTGTTCGCCACGGCGTCGTGTATCGGCCCGCCAAGGAAAATAATCCGCTCTTTGAGCAAACGCGAGTAAATATCATACGCCCGCTCGCCATACTGCGATTTTTCGATAACTGTTGGGATTAGGTATTGATTGAGTTTTTCCATGGGTTTACTTTGGGTGCTTAGTTACCGCCAAAATGATATACGCACTGGTCTCAATCGTAAAATAAAACCGATAAAAGTCGTCGACCCTCGCTTGCCACATATCTCTCTCTTCATCATATTTCTTAGCACGAAGCGACGGGTGGCGAATGTCTTTCAAAAGAAACTTAATTTGTTTCTCAAACTTTTTCTTTGTCTCTTGCGGCAACTTCTTAAGGCAGCGGAGAAGCGGCTCGGTAAAAACAACTTTCATCGCCTACGAAGATAGGCGATCGCCTCTTTGGCGTCAAAAGGACCCGCAAAGCGGCCTTGCGAATACGCCTTCAGCCCCTCGGCAATAATTCTTTCCGTTTTCGGAGAAAGAGCAAATTTCCCGCGTTGCGCCGCACGCAACGGGATTTTCAAGATAAGGTAGTCTTTTGTTTTTGTTACGGTGAGCTCGGGCATATTTCTGTATGACAACTTATAGTCGTAGCTTACCACCGACATCAGAGAAAATCAATAGTATGCTATAAAAACGGCACCAACAAAAGCGCAATTATATTTATGATTTTAATAACGGGATTAATGGCTGGCCCGGCCGTGTCTTTGTATGGATCCCCCACCGTGTCGCCAGTGACGGCCGCTTTGTGGGCTTCCGATCCTTTGCCGCCCAGATTCCCCTCTTCAATATACTTTTTCGCGTTGTCCCACGCCGCGCCGCCGGAGGTCATGGAAATCGCCACGAAAATTCCCGTAACAATCGATCCCATCAATACCCCGCCGAGCGCGATCGGCCCCAACGCGAAAGCCACGATAATCGGAACCACGACCGGAAGCAGCGCCGGCACCGTCATTTCTTTTATCGCGGCGGAGGTTACGATATCAACGCACTTCGCGTAATCGGGCTTTGCCTTCCTTTCCATAATTCCGGGAATTTCTTTGAACTGCCTTCTCACCTCTTTCACCACGCTTCCCGCGGCCTTACTCACGGCTCTCATCGAAATGGAAGCAAAGAGATACGGAATCATGCCGCCGATAAGAAGACCGACGATAACTTTTGGATCAGTAAGATCGAAAATCAACTGGCCAAGACGACCGTGAAGCTCTTCGGCATACGAAGCGAATAAAACCACCGCCGCAAGCCCCGCCGAACCGATGGCGTATCCTTTCGTAATCGCTTTTGTGGTATTCCCCACCGCGTCCAGCGCGTCCGTTACTTCGCGAACCGAATCCGGAAGCCCCGCCATCTCCGCGATTCCGCCCGCGTTGTCCGTTATTGGTCCAAAAGAATCAATCGCCACGACAATCCCGGTCATGCCCAACATACTCATAACCGCAAGCGCAATGCCGTATATCCCGCTCACCGCATACGCGGATAAAATGCCGGCAACTATGACGACGATGGGGAGCGCGGTCGCTTCCATGCCGACCGAAAGACCGGTGATGATGTTTGTGCCATGGCCGGTGGTAGACGACTCGGCAATTGAGCGAACCGGTCTGAATTTTTTGGAAGTATAATATTCTGTTATCAAAACAATGAGCGCGGTTACCGCGATACCGATGAGCATGGGATAGAACAATCCCTCGAATCCCAAAGTGTTCGGAAATCCACTTTTGGACGCTGTATAACCAGAACTTAGTATCGCAAATCCAATGACCGCGAAAATACCGGACGCGGCCAATCCTTTGTAAAGAGCGCCCATGATGCTGGGCGTTCGCCCAGCATCACCTTTGGTTTTGCCTAACCGAACGAATAAAATTCCTAAAACCGAAGCGATAACCGAAAAAGCGCCTATCATAATTGGCAAAAGAATCGCCGAGGTGGATCCCGGAAAAGTTAAATTGCCCAAAATCATCGCCGCGATCGCGGTGACCGCGTATGTTTCAAAAAGATCGGCGGCCATACCGGCGCAATCGCTCACGTTATCGCCCACGTTATCGGCAATAACGGCGGGATTCCGCGGATCGTCTTCCGGAATTCCCGCTTCCACTTTTCCAACGAGATCGGCTCCCACGTCGGCTCCTTTTGTAAAAATTCCTCCGCCGAGCCGCGCAAAAACGGAGATCAAGCTTCCGCCGAATCCCAAACCAATAAGCGCCTTGATGTCGTGCGTCGCCCAGTAGAAAACCGTTACCGAAAGAAGCGCAAGCCCCACCACAAGGAGGCCGGTGACCGATCCGCCCTCAAAAGCAACTTTGAGCGCCTTCGGCAAGCCGGACTTCGCGGCTTCGGCCGTTTTGACGTTCGCGCGCACCGAAATACTCATCCCGATGTACCCGGCGACCGCGGAGAACACCGCGCCCACCAAAAATCCCGCCATCGTCGTGATATTCAAGAAGTATCCCACAAGAATCGCGACGACAATCGCGGCGACGGCGATAGTTCTATACTGCCGGTTCAGATATGCCCGAGCCCCGACTTGAATGGCGCGGGCGATCTCCTGCATTTTCGAGTCGCCCGCGGGATACCGGCTGATTTTCCAAACCAAAACCAGCGCGAAAACGATCGCCACGACACTGCTCACGATTGAGAATAAAATTGGTTCCATAATGCTTCGTTAAAAATTGAAAGGAGTTAGATCTTTCTATTCTATCTCATACGAACTCACATTGCCACGTCTCCCTTCTCTTCAAAACTTTCTTTTGCCGGCTCTTCTTCTCCAAGGGCGGCGGCAACTCCTCCTTCTTGCACTTCGCTCGGCCGCGTCTGCGAACGAACGTCTATCTTCCATCCGGTGAGTTTTGCCGCAAGCCGAACATTTTGTCCTCCTTTGCCGATAGCCAAGCTCAATTGGTCTTCGGGCACATACACTCTCGCCTCGCGTCGAGGCAATACTTCAACCGACCGCACTTTCGCGGGAGAAAGGGCGTTCCCAATAAACTTTTCCGGATCTTCGGACCACTCGGCAATATCTATCTTTTCATTGCCCAACTCATTATTAACCGCCATCACTCTCGTCCCGCGCTGGCCAACGAGAGCTCCCACGGGATCGACTCCGTCGACATGAGAAACAACGGCAAGCTTTGTGCGGTTTCCCGGCTCTCTCGCAATCGCCTTTATTTCCACGGCACCCTCGGCAAGCTCCGGCACCTCCATCCGAAACAGCTCCACCACGAATCTCGGATGCGAACGAGAAAGGACGATGCCCGGAAGCCGCGAGTCCTCTTGAACGGCAAGAACAAGGAATCGCAAACGCTCGCCTGCCCGGTAGTGTTCGCCCGGGATAGATTCGTTCGCGAACATCACTCCGATCGTCCGTACGAGATCAACATACACATGCCCCCGCTCGAACCTCTGGACAACGCCGCTCACAATTTGTCCTTCTTTATCATGCCACTCTTTCAAAATCGAATCCCTTTCTGATTCCCTTAGCTTTTGCAACACGACCTGCTTCGCGGTTTGCGCGGCGATTCTTCCAAACTCGTCATGGGTTTCAAGAGGAAAAATCAATTCTTCTCCCAGCTCGGTGTCGGACTTTATTTTCTTCGCTTCTTCAAACAAGATATGCCGCTCTGAATTATAACGAGGAAGCTTGAGTTCTTCCGAATCTACGACAGGCGCCGGCTCTTCTTTTTTCCCCTCCTGTTCCTCTTTTTGGATCTCTTCTTCCGTTTTCTCCTCGACAAAACGGACGGTTGTTTCATCGACGACGGTTTTAACCTGCCAAAACTTCAACTCTCCGGTTTTCATGTCGAGCTTGCACTTCACCACCGCTCCGCGCTCGGCGTATTCTTTTTTGTAAGCAGCAGCTATCGAGGACTCGATGGCTTCCAGCACCTCTTCCGGCTTAAGGCCTTTTTCTTCGGCAACCTGTTTGAGCGCTTTGCTTAATTCCTTGATATTGATCATTGAGTGTTCTCGAATTACGAATTGAGCAACGAATTACGAATTCGTAATTCGTTTTAGATTCGTAATTTAGTGATTACTATTATGAAGAAATCCGCCTTAAAAGCGGATCGTCATAATTTCACTATACTATAGTCCCCTATAAAAAGTCAAAAAGCAGGCAAATAAATACGGGAGCATTCCTTGGAACGAGAACGGTTGGCCAAAGAACGGGCACGGCTCGAGAATCAGCTCCATATTCTGCTCCGTCGGATACACATTTGGGCTGACTGGCGATAAAATTAAAAATGAGGCTCCCTATTTTTGTAACTTAAAATATATGTAATTCTCAATTTTGTAACCATTGAGTTCATATTCTGGAGTAAAGAAAATTCCTATAATCTTTAACCCAGCATCCTCAAAAATTTTCTTATACCACTCAACCGGTCTGTGGGTTTCAATAATTTCATACTGTCCTTCTTTCTTTATGATAAATTTAAGAAAGTCAAAAAAATGAGGGGGTCGGTTGAATTGAAAAAAGGAGCGGGGGTTCAAATATTCTCATATTGCTTGATTTCCGACCGGTCATTCTCATCTATCGAGATAGCCACAAGATCAATTCGCCAACCCTTGTCCTCTTTTATTAAATCGGCTCTTTGATTGGCAAAAAGCTGGCAGGCGCGGCTAATCTTTCTGTGCTTGTCGCCAGTTAGATTGTCTTCCGGCACAAGGCCGCCCAAAACAGCATTTAACGTCTTAACCTCAACAAAAACGAGTGTTCCGTCTTTTGCTTTAGAAATTATGTCTATTTCGTCCCATTTGGTCCGGTAGTTCCTATCGATAATCTTATATCCCTTATTAACAAGATATTCACACGCAAGATCTTCGCCTGTTTTTCCAACAAAGATATTACTTCTTATCATGATTAATACTATGTATCTTAACACCTAACGAGAAATATAAGCATGACGTTTATCGATAAACCCCTCGAAAGTGTTTCGCCATAGAACGTCTCCTTTATTTTCCGTTGCGTTTCTCGACAAACGTCTGGAAAGTAAAAATGCTATGTTTTGCTTGACGGTCGAGTTTTTCAGGTTTTCTTGGGTATAAACATAAGTGTTTGTCGTATAGTAAGAGTGGTGCGGCAAAAGTCGAAAAACATAGTAAAATAGAGTTGCCGTATCGGCGTTGCCGCACTATTGCCGCTTTGCCGCAATCTGTTGTCTTAAACTTAATTAAAAAGAACGGGTGTTGTCGTTTGCGGATTCTTGGCGGCTTGACACGACCAAGATGCTCGATGGTAGTCGTTTGAATATTAAACCCATTGACTACTGGGCCATAAACCAATACCCTTAAAGTCAAAACTGGCCATGGACCAAAATAAACTTCAAGAATACAAAGAAAAACTCGAAAAAGAGCGACTCCGGCTCATTGATGAACTCTTAAAGGAAGAATCTCCGGAAGATTTTGGCAGCGATGTCGGTCAACACGAAGATGAAGAAACCAACGAGGCAGAAAGCCTGGTCAATCAGCTTTCACTGGGACAAGTCGCAAGAGAACGGATCAACGAAATAGATGCCGCCCTCAATAAAATCGTAGAAGGAAAGTACGCTGTATGTGAAAAATGCGGCGGGGCAATAAGCGAAGCGGTTTTAGACGTCTCTCCCGAATCGAGATATTGCCAGAATTGCAAGATAAAATAAAAAAGAAAAGGGATGTCGAAGAATTTGGCTCGGGTATACTCGGCGGAGCTTGAAGGAATAAAGGCGAAGTTAATCGAAGTGGAGGTCGACTTAAACGTCGGCCTTCATTCTTTTAACATCGTCGGGTTGGCAGACAAGGCGCTGAACGAAGCCAAAGAACGCGTCAACTCTGCCCTCAAAAACTCCGGCGTCAAGCCGCCGAACAGGGAAAACAGGAAGATTACCATCAATCTCGCCCCCGCCGACGTCAAGAAAACCGGCTCTCAATACGATCTTGCCATTGCGATCGGTTACTTGCTCGCAACAAAGCAAATCAAGGAATTCGACGCCAAAAACAAAGTATTTCTCGGAGAGTTGGCGCTTGACGGACGATTGAGACCAGTAAACGGAGCGCTTAACATCGCGGAGATGGCTCAAAAAGCAGGATTTGAATACTTATTACTGCCCAACCAAAACGCAAACGAGGCATCGGTTGTTGCCGGACTTTCAGTAATACCACTCGAAACCCTCCAAGACGCCATAGATTTTCTGGAAGAAAAGAAGTTAATCAAGCCGGAAACATTCGCGCCGATAGAATCAGAAGAAATCCGGTCGCCGGATTTTTCGGAAATAAAAAGCCAAGAGAATGCCAAGCGCGCCCTCACTATTGCCGCCGCCGGAGGTCATAATCTCCTGATGGTTGGCCCTCCCGGGGTAGGAAAAAGCTTGCTTGCCCAGGCGGTAATCGGTATTTTGCCGAACCTCACGAGAGACGAAGCAATAGAGATTACAAAGATTTATAGTTCCGCGGGCCTTGCTCTTCCCGGGCTCATAAGCCAACGACCCTTCAGATCTCCGCACCAAACCGCTTCAATTGTGGCCGTCATTGGAGGGGGAACCGACCCGAAGCCGGGAGAAATAAGTTTGGCGCACCGGGGAGTGCTTTTTCTTGACGAGCTTCCAGAATTCCAGAAAAATATCCTCGAATCCCTCAGACAGCCAATGGAGTCCGGCATGGTCCACGTGGCAAGGGCCAAAGGAACCCTCGTATTCCCTGCGAAGTTCACGCTCATTGCCGCGATGAACCCTTGCCCTTGCGGCTATTATGGCGACCCGGAAAAAGAGTGCCGTTGCTCGGCATACGAGGTGATTCGTTATCAAAAAAGGATTTCCGGGCCATTGCTTGACAGGATAGACCTCCAAATAAGGGTCCAGCGAATAAATATCGCGGACCTTCGGGGAAAAGGCAAAACGGAGGCCATAAGTCCGGAAATCAAGCGCAAAATCGAGTTGGCAAGGGAAATCCAGGCCGAAAGATTCCATAAAACGTCAGCGAAGAGTCATAAAATAACCACGAATTCGGAAATGAGCTCTCGCCAGACAGAAGATATGGTCAGGATTGAGCCGGGCGCGGAAAAATTCCTGGAAACGCTCGATAAAACACGCCTTTCGCCGCGCGGCTACTACCGATTGCTCAAAACCGCCAGGACGATCGCGGATTTGGAACGCGCGGAGAAGGTCTCGGAGGAGCATCTAGCCGAGGCGTTCAGTTATCGACTAAGGGAAGAGGTGTAAATGTTGGAGATAAAAAAAGCCACCCACGGACGTGGATGGCGTTAGAGGCGAGATGTTCGCTACATCTTCAGGGTTCGCTACCCCCGGATAGACAGCGCCCTCATTTCCAAGATCGGTTTCCGAGGTATATTCCTTGACAGAATTGGGGCCGCAAACGTGACCTGGTTCTCGACGCATTTTCTCCGCAAACTGCCCTGCTTCTTCGGGGTCGGTGAACGAACGACGACCCGGTACGCACATCTGGCCCCCATCAGCATGAAAATCTACGATATGGTATGACATTCTGGCTACCTCCAGTGTTACCAGAACTGTAATTAGTGTAACTGGCGGATCGTGAAAGTCAACAAAATTTGACGGCTGGATTGGTGACGCTATAATACATAATATGGCGACAATAACGATCCCGAAAAAACTAATGAAAAACGACGATTTAATAATCATCCCCCGTCGGGAGTACGAAACGGTTTTGCGTATTGCAAGAAAAAGACAGGGGGGCGGTTTTGACCGCAAACTAGACGAGGCCATCAAGAACGTGAAAAGTGGAAGCGTCGTCGGACCATTCGGCTCGATAAAAGCGCTGAAAAAATCTCTCGAGCGATGAATGTTGGGTACTACCCCGGATTCAAATCTGAACTTAAAAATTTCCCGCTCGCAACGAGAACAAAGTTTTATAAGCAAGTTGAATATCTCTCTCGTAGCATTCGCCACCCGTCGCTAAGGGCAAAAAAATATGACGAGTCGCGCGGTATCTGGCAGGCGCGGGTTGACCGAGAAATCCGTTTTTATTTTCTGATTGAGGGCAACACCTATGTCTTGCTTTCCATCAGGAAGCATCCAAAGTAGGCCCACGACGGTGCGCGACGATTGACAAACAACCACGCCCCGTAATACCCTAATCCCAGAATTACTTGATTCCTTGGGGAGAAGTTGTGAAAAGAGCAATCGCTTTCATGTTGCTTTGTTTGTTTTGTTTCTTCGGAGCGGCAAGGGCCCAAACGCCGGAGCAATCGGCTCAAATGGAAGAGTTGGCCAGAAAATTACAATACAATCCTCAACTGATCTGGAGGGCGTTTCTCGACACGATGCCGACGCTGGACGAATTGGACAGGGTTTGCAACAATGCAGAACCATACAAAATCTGGTGTAACGAAGAAATCCTGGGAAGGACACAGTATGCAACAACCGAGGAGGAAAAAAGATATGGGGGTTGGGCCGCCTCGTACTTAGTTTCGTGGGGGCCCGAGCCACTGGCGGGAAATGCGTGGAACTGGCTCAAAGACAACGGCAAAGCTTCCGCCCTCGCAAGAGTGTTGGAAAACGGTTCAGAAAAATACCAAAGAAAAGCGCTCAATGCGATTATGGGCCGTTCTTCCTACTTTGAGAGCTGGGAGATTCCAAATCTGCTGTACAGCTACAATATCCCCGAAAAGTACAAGCTGGAGGTCTGGAGTATCTATCTGGCCACTAATCCGAACGAGGATAATTTGGCTTGGCTCCTTAGATCCTCCGGAGGCCTCCAGGAGCCGTTTAAGAGGATGGCATTCGATCGACTTCTTGCGTTTAACCCTGAAGATTTTGTGTTGGCCAGGCTTCTCGGCACAATCGGCGAGCCATTTGAAGAAGAACTGGCAAATATACTCTTGTCCCGAGGCCCGGACAATAAAACCTTGAGAGAGATAGCCGACAAGGCGCCGGAACCCCATAAAAGCTTCACCCGGGAGCAACTTCTGCTCCGCGGCCTCGAAAGGAAAGAAATCCTGATGGAACTTATGTTCTTAAACAAAAAACCACCCCTGCGCTAGGGGTGCTTTCTTTTGCGATATCCACGAATTCTATTATATTCTGATATATTCTGAACCCTACTTCACAAACGTCCGGATAGTAGAAATTCGGCAAGCTTCGCTACTGAACGATGGCCGAATTTCACTACCGGACAAATGGATTCTGCGCCCCGTACACCTCGAAATGGAGGTGGCAACCCGTAGAGTCCCCGCTATCTCCCATAACACCTATCTCCTCGCCCTGTTTAACATAGTCACCAATATCAACTAATACTTTGGACAAATGAGCATAGCGAGTGCGAACGGAGTCGCCAAACGGGTGCTCTATCAAGACGAAATTCCCGTAACCGCCGCTCCAGCCGCCCCTTCCGTCTCCGAAACTGTTGTCGGGGATTACAAGCCCTTCGGCAGAAGCCACAACCGGCGTTCCGCAGGAGTTTGCGATGTCCACCGCGTTATAGTGATGAAGTTTGCCCCAATTAAAGCCCTGCGCGGGAATGATGAAGTTGCTGTTCAAGTTCGGAAGCGAGTTCTTGCTTTGGGCATACCCCTTCACTCCGGGGATGACAACGGAAACGCCCGCTTCGAGAGAGTTGAAATTGACGGATCTGTTAAATTTCAACAAGCTGTCCTGCGGCACATTGAAATAATCCGAAATCGATTCCATCGTGTCGCCATCCCGAGTGAGATACACGCTTCCGGAGGTGGGCAGAATCTTGAGCTCATCCCCCGGAACCAGATACCTCGCCTTGACGTTCGGGTTCGCGTTCACGATCGTATCCAAAGATACGCCGAAATAAGAAGAAATTCCGGAGAGCGTATCGCCTTTCTGAACCCGATACACTAAAAGCCCCTCGCGAGAGGAGGTCTGGCCAAAACCCGACTCTCTATCACTCAACGAGCCGGGAAAAACGCTTGATTCAAGAGCCGTGTTGTGGAGCGAGGCGCCTCCCGTGGGAGATCCCTCGCCAAATGCCGAGGCCGTTTCGAGGATGATGTTGCCAGGGGTAAAAACCTGGTCTACGGGTCCGCCAAAGATACCCCTCTCGCCGCCTAATAGGCCGGTGCCCGGATCATAGAAAAAGGAGCAGAACGCAAGCCCGGCAATCAAAAAAACGGCCACTTTCAATGGCTTATGGTCGTTATTTGACTTTATTTGGCTTAAAATCTTACTAATAGGTAAACTATAGCATAACGATGAGACATGGGACAAGTAACAAGTGACAAGGACGAAGGGCAAAGAAAAGTTCCCCCTCCCCGCATTATCTGTTGTTACGTGTTCCATGTTACTTGTTGCTTGTCACATGTCACATAAATTGAATCCCCAGCAAGAAGAGGCGGCAAAAGCCCCCGGCGGACCCCTTTTAATAGTAGCCGGAGCCGGGACCGGGAAAACGACCACCCTGACCGCCCGGCTCATCAACCTCATAGAATCCGGGGTCCCGGCGCATAAAATCTGCGCCATAACGTTTACCAATAAGGCGGCGCGGGAGATGTTTACGAGGTGTCAAGCGTCCCTCCTTCGCCGGGGCTACGGCGGGCAGGCAAGTGTCAAGTGTCAAGGAGCGTTTATCGGCACTTTCCATGGCTTGGGGGCGAACATCCTGCGGCAGGAGGCGCGCCTCCTCGGCCGCAATGCGCGCTTCGTCATTTTCGACGACCATGATTCGTTCGATCTCATAAAAAAGATCGTGAAGAAAAAACTATGGAACGGCGGCGACGATGATTCCTCAGCCGCAAGCCAAGAAAAGCCGTCGTTTTTCGCGAGAAGAATCTCCGAAATAAAAAATACCGACTCGGCGCTCCAAAAACTACGGCTATCCGAAAAGCAAAAAGACAAACTGGCGCTCGAAGTATATGCTCTCTACGAATCGCGGCTCAAAGAAAATAACGCCTTCGATTTCGACGACCTCATAGAGAAAGTCGTATCTCTTTTCCAAAAACATCCCGAGGCGCTCGAAAAACATCGAAGCAGGTTCGAGGCGATCCTCGTCGACGAGTATCAAGACGTCAATCCAAAACAGTACGAGCTCGTCAATCTCCTGGCCGGAGAACACAAAAATATCAGCGTGGTGGGCGATGACGAACAATTGATTTACGGATGGCGATACGCGGATCTCAAAATATTTCTGGGATTTGAAAAGGACTGGCCGGGCGCCCAAATACGGTTCTTGGAAGAAAACTATCGGTCAACCGCGAATATCATCAAGGGGGCCTCGAGTGTGGCGAGTAATAATAATTACCGGCGGCCGAAAAACCTTTGGACGAAAAATCAGAAGGGGGAATCGATAAAAGTTTTCGGAGCGGCGGACGAAAACAATGAGGCGGAATGGATCGCAAAGCAAATTTCCAATTTCCGATTTCCAATTTCCAATGAACAAACGACTGCGGTTCTATACAGAACGAACGCCCAGTCGAGAGCGATCGAGCAAGCGCTCATTAGAAATAAAATACCGTACCGAATTTTCGGCGGCTTGAGGTTTTACGAGCGGAAAGAAATCAAAGACGTCATTGCCGCGCTCCGTTACGCGACCAATAAAGACGAAATCAGCTTCGATCGGCTCGAAAAGAACTTCTCCAAGAAAAAACTTAGCGGATTCGAAGAAACGATACGGCTCGCGAAAAGCAAAAAGCTGAAGCCGGTTCAATGGATCGAATCGTTTCTCGAGGCCACGGATTATCTTGGGTATCTCGAAAGAAACTTCGAGAATTACGAGGAAAAACAAGAAAACATAGGGGAGCTTTTGAATTTCGCGAAGCGATTCGATGATGTGGGTCGGTTTTTAGAAGAAATCACGCTGATGCAGCCCGCCGATAGTGTAACAAGTAACAAGGGACAAGGGACAAGAGACGGCGAAAATGAAACACATCTCATGACGATCCATTTGGCAAAAGGATTGGAGTTTGACCGCGTTTTTATCGCCGGCTGTTCCGAAGGGCTCCTGCCTCACGCGATGTCTATGGAAAACGAGTATCAAATGGAAGAAGAGCGGCGACTGATGTACGTCGCGATGACGCGGGCAAAGCGCGAGCTCTGCATCGGTTTCCACAATACGCCGTCGAGATTTATTTCCGAAATTCCGGAAGAGCTCACTGTTTTTGAAGGTCAAAACGCAACCGACGTCACTTCTTTCGAGGAAGATTATGTAACGCTTGATTAGCTAGGCTTGTTTGCTTGGCACTATGCTATAGCATAGTGCCAAGCAAACAACATAATTGATAATTGTTTACTCGTAGTTTTTAATTCCTATATGAAGCGGCTGGGCCAACATTTCTTGCAAAATAGATCGGCGATTCGAAAAATCGTCGGTGCCGTGGAATTGAAACCCGGCGACACCATCGTCGAGATCGGCCCGGGGCACGGAGAGCTGACTGAAGAGCTTTTAGGTTTTAGCTGTGAGCTTTTAGAAAAAAACGGCTCGCCGCCGATAAAAGTTATTGCGATTGAAAAAGATCCAAAGCTTGCGAATGATTTAAGAAGTAGGATTTATGATTTAGGAATTAAAGATATAGAAATTCTAAACGGTGACGCCTTAAGCATTCTTAAATCAAAATTCATAAATCTTAAATCTGAATATAAGATTGTCGGCAATATTCCCTACTACATTACCGGAAAACTTTTGAGAATATTGAGCGAATTGTCAACGAAGCCAGAGTTGTGCGTCTTCACTATCCAGAAAGAAGTCGCGGAAAGAATTTGCGCCGCGCCCCCGCGAATGAATCGTTTGGCCGCGATCGTCCAATTTTGGGCAGACCCGCAATTGATCGGCCTCATCCCAAGAAAAGATTTCGACCCACAGCCGGAAGTCGATTCGGCGATCGTCAAACTAAGCGTCAAGTGTCATGTGTCAGGCGTCAGGGAGCAACTTTACTATAAAACCGTGAAAATTCTTTTTGCCCAGCCGAGGAAAACGATTCTCAATAATATGTGTCAGGTGTCAAGTATCAGGTGTCAAGACCGAAGCCGCAAAACCACCGGTAAGCCAGAAAGCAAAGAAAGCATCGCCGAAACCCTAATAAAAATGGGCGTAGACCCCAAAAGCAGACCACAGAACTTGAGCGTAGAAGATATAGTTCGGATAGCCCGCGCCATGGCCTCATGATGGCCGTGAGTAACCTGGGGATAACTCGCAATATCTTTAATTTATATGAGCTATAATGATAAGAATAGGGGATTTCTGTCAACCGATGTCCGAGATAACCATAAAAAAACTTATTACGGGATTTCTCGTTTTTTCCGCCATCACAAGCTCTTCGGTGTTTTTGTTCTCGGGATTTTTGAGTAATGGCAATACGAGGGTTGCCGGAGATCGGCAACAAGGTAAAAATGCCGTGCTCCTCGACTCCGTTCATAGCAAGGTCAAAGTTCCCGACAACGTCTTTGTGGAGCCGATTCCGAGAGGCAATCCGATCGGCGACGCGAATATTGCCAACTCGCAAGATGACGGTCTGCCGCCCATCTCCGCATCGGCAAACCTCACCGACCGTCTCGCGGCGACCATTGTGCGGAGCGTCGTAAAACAAAACCCCGGGGGGCCATCGCAAAACGAGGCGGGGCAACTGTCGGTCGCTTCGCCCGATCTTGACGCGACGATCGCAGAAGCCATTGCGGGCAAAGGAACCGGCGCGGCGCCGACCGGCTGGAATGTTCACGTTGCCGACGCCGATATAAAAATCATAAACAATTATTCTTCGAACGATATTCAAAATTACTTGGATTCATTCGGCAAAATCGTGAGCGGCGGAATCGGCAGCTCGGAAGTTCAGAACACTCTCCAAAGGGGGGATGCCTCTCCGGGGACGATCAACGCGCTCTCGGTCACTTTTGACGAAGCGGACATCGCTCTCAAAAAACTGCCGGTTCCCGCGCCGCTCGTGAATTTCCACAAAAACTTTCTCATGCTCGTGGCGTATGAAAAACAGGCCGTCGGCGCCGTAAACTCGGACGACCCCCTTTCGCAGATGCTCGCCCTGCAAAATGCGGAGCAGAACATTTCGTCGATTTTCAGAAATCTTGAAAACGAGGCGAAGAAGGCCGCGTCAATCAGCGGAAACTCTTCATCGAGCGAAAACGCGTTGCTCGCGCTCGCGGGTCTCTTTGAAATAAAATCCGCCCATGCCTTTTTCGGCGTCGATGCGGCCATAACCGTCGCGCGTATGGTGTGGGAGTGGGTGAGGAAGCATATCGAGAGCGTGATTCTCCAAACCCTTAAAAATCAGCTCGTCAACCGGATCATGCAGCAGACAGTCAATTGGATTCAGGGCGGAGGCAAGCCCCAGTTTATCACGAACTGGCGGGGATTTCTCCGCCAAACGGAAAAAGACGCCGTGTCGAACGCTATCCAGGCAAAAATTCCCGGTCTTTGCCAGTCGCTCGGACCCCTCATCAAGCTTCAACTAAGCAACGTCTACTTATCCAATCCTCTTCAAACATGTATGCTCGAACAGGTGGTGCAAAACGTGAAAAACTTCTACAACGACTTCAACCAGGGCGGCTGGGTGGGATATGGGGCTCTCATACTCCCGAGCGGAAACTATTTCGGAAGCTTGTTCGAAACAACACAACAAATTGAAGCGGAGCGGTTAGCGAAGAAAGAAGCCGCAAAAAGTAGCGCCGAATCAAGCGGCGGGTTCCTCGCGACTAAGGTGTGCGTAAAATTCGGACCGAGCCCGCGGCAGTCCTGTGTCGATTCCGTAACGGAAAACGCAGATCTTGTCGCCAGGGAAACAGGAGAATCGCCAAACTACGACTTCAGCCGATGTATCAGCTTGTCCGACAGGCCGTCGTGTGAAGAAGATAAGGACACGACGCCGGGACAAGTGGCCGGCGATGCCGTTGCGGGCGCCATCGGCGCCCCGCTCCACAACATCGTAAACGCTCAAGATGTCGTGGGACTCGTTTCCGCGTTTGTGAACTCTACCCTCAACCGGCTGGTCCTCGCGGGAGTGCGCGGACTTGCCGAACTCAATACAAGGGACAGAGTGAGCGGCAATGAGCCGCCTCCGCCGGGAGAGGTAACCCCGCAGAATCCGAGTGAAGTGCCACCGGGCGAGAGCGGCCCCGGCGCCGGGGACTTACTCGATGAAGTTCCGGGTGATTTCAGCGGCGATTATCCAGGGGGGTCGAGGGACAATATTAATAACCCTTAAGAGAATCGCAGTCGCAACAATAATACAAATGACCAACTGGAAAACAAAAAAGTTAATGGTGTCGGGAATTCTCGTGATTCTGTTTCTTTCGGCCGCGATGCCGTCACCCACTCAAGCTCAAACTAATTCAAATAACAGCGGCGGTTCTCTTTTAAGCTGTGTTTTCGGTAGCAATTCTCTGGTTTATTGCGCTTTGTATTTCGTAACTTATGCGGCTGGTACTATTACGAGTTGGTTTGTATCGCTCGGAGCGTGGCTGACACAATTCGCACTTTCTCTTACCCCTGGTCTAATTAACTCGACGGCGGTAACGACCGGTTTCGGCGTAACGCTCGCCTTAGCTAACCTTGGCTTTGTCCTTGCGATTATTATAATAGCCATCGCAACAATTCTCCGAAGCCAAACCTATGGAGTAAAACAAATTCTCTGGAAACTAGTGGTGGCCGCTATTTTCGTAAACTTCAGCCTGGTCATTGCTGGCTCAATAGTTGGATTCTCCGACAGCCTAACCACTTTCTTTATGAAACCATTCCCCGGTTCGGGTTCTGATGCGAACGGAGCGTTCGTGAATCAGTTAGTCATAGGATTTAAGCCTCAAGTACTGCTTTCCAGATCAAGCAGTACCACCCCCTCATCGCTCGCCAGCTCCATAGGGTCCAAACTCACAACCGCCAGCGTCGTAGGAACATGTGCGGCTACATGGTGGTTGGGGCTCGCGGCGGGGCCGGTTGGAGTAGCGGGGGTTTGCGCGGGCACAGCCGCAATTGGAGCCGCCTCTACTGCCCTTGTGAATTACTTTACGAATGTAGATAAAAATCAAGGAGATAAGTTTTTTCAAAATCTCTTAGGATTAGTATTTGTAATCGTATTCAACGCAATTATTGCCCTTACGTTCATGGCGCTTGCGGTTATGCTCTTTATACGCTACATCTATCTCGGAATACTTTTGATCATCATGCCCCTTGTTTGGCTTCTTTGGATTTTTCCGAAGTTTAAATCTCATTGGGACAAGTGGTGGAGTAATTTCATACGATGGACATTCTTCGCGCCGACCGTCGTATTTTTCCTATACCTCGCCATCGCCGTATCCCAGAGCCGCTCGGGAAACGTAGCGGCTCACGTGAAAGAAGCTGTTAACGCTCCAGCTATTTCTCTCGCGCAACAGTCTGGACAAGATCTTGGCTTTATTCAGTCATTAGGTGACATAATTCTGCTCACCGGCCTTTCTTTGGGCGGATTAGTCGCGGCCAATGCCCTTTCCGTCGCTGGCGCGGGCGTGACGATGGGACTCGCAAAATCCGCCGGCGGAGCGATACAAGGATTTGCGTTCAAACAGGGAAAGATTGGCGGAAGAGCGGCGCTAAGGGCTGCGGGGGAAAGAAAATTTGGCGAGGGGCAGAGAGGTATTATTGATCGCTTGCGAGAGAGCAGATTGCGTCCCTTGGCCGCTACGGGCAGAATGCTTGCCGGAATTGGCACCAACGAAGAGTATGTCAGGCAAGCGGCGAAGAATGTGCCCGACAATCCGGAGGAACGGAGAAAGAACCTTCGCGGTTCGATGAAAAAAGAAGCAATATTCGCCAACCTTGCCGCGCAGGTTCGCGACGAAGAACTTAAAGAAACCGACACGATCGGAAATCAAACCGCTAAGGATTGGATAGATTCTCACCAACGAGATTTCACCGCATACGGGCAAGGAAAACTATCTTCTGATATAAACAAAGCGTTTGGAGGCGATAAAACGATGAGGGACTCCGAAAGAGCGATGGCGAAAGCGGAGAGGGAGGGAAGAAATCCGATGACCGCAGAAATAAGGGACGCGACCGGAGCAACCGTGAGAGCGTTCGACGCCCTCAACAAAGCCACAAAAGAATTCGTAGAAAAACTGAACAAGAGTGACGTCGCTAAAATGAATATGAATGAGGTCTTTTCTCCGACCGCCTCACAAAGAATGGCGCAAGTTCTCGCAAAACAACTTGCGGTGTATGCCCAGCAGCTCGTGCCGAACATGCTCAATAAAATGAAATCGCCCACACTGAAAAATTTCAACGTAGTTTATAAAGCAGAGATCGACAAGGAACTAGACAATATAGAAAACACAACCGCCCCGGGATCGACGGAGCAACAAGAACGGCTTAATCGGATGGCCTTTGCCGCCGACGCTTTCGACAGAGCTTTCGCCAATAATGCTTTCGGATTTTCATCTACGGGAGGAGGCGCGACAACCCCGAGCGCTACAGGTCCAGCCAATACCACAAATCCATGATAACGATTTCTCCAGATCAAGCGTTGGCGCGGTGGGACACGCTACCAAGTAAATTAAAGGAGGCTCTCTATTCCGACGTACATTCTGATTTCCTCTGGCGAACCTGCGAAGCGGAGCACGTACCAAAAGAAAAGATTTATCGCGTCGCGGCAATTGCCGGCTATGTGCTCTTGGGCTTTATCCACGCGGGAGACTTCGCGCAAGAATTAAAAGACGCGCTCGGCTTGGACATTCAAATCGCGACATCCATCGCCAACGCCGTAAACGAAAGAGTTTTTAAGCCGCTCTTGGCTGACTTGGAAAAAATATACGAGCCGCCGTCCGCCTTCGCTCCCGTTATGATAAGTAAAACCGAACCGCTAAAACCAGTCACGGAAATAAAACCGCCGCTTCTTCCGGCGGCGAAAACCGCCGAACCGTTTGCGCCAAGCCCTTCGATGCCGCCTGTGATAAACCGCGCCGAGAAGCCCCCCGCTCCACTAACTCCGTCAATTTCTCCGGTACCGCCCGGCAAACCGGCGGTCCCAAGCCCCGGCACACCGCCGCCGATGATTCTTCACGAAGAACCGGTTTCCGCTCCTCTCAAAAAAGAATTCCGACTGGAAATGCCACAGCCGAAACTGTCGGAAATAAAACTTAAAACCGAAGCAACGAAACCGGCCGTGCTTGAATTCGGACCCTCGACGAGTAACAGGCAACAAGTGACAAGTAACAAGGAGCAGGTGCGGGTGGTGCACTACACGGAGTCCAAAACGCCCTTCGGCGCGGCTCAGGATAAACCTTCCGGCGCGGCCCCCTCCTTCGCTAAGGCTACAGAGGGCAAGCCAGGGCGCGAAATAAAAGAAATCACGGCTATTGAGTCGTCGAAGCCGTCCCTTGGCGGATCCGATATTCTCAAACAGCTCGCCGCAATCAGACCAGCCACACCCCAGGCGAACAAGCCCCTCGAAACCGCCCAAGACAAGCTCCCAACAAGCGAAGTCAAAACGCCATCCTCTCTGCCTCCGGTTCCGAAACCGCTTACGTCTCCGACCATCCCGAAACCACCAGCGGCACCTGCCATTCGAGGTCTTGATGAGCATAAAACACTCTCGCCGATAATCAGCGAGATTAAACCACCTATACTACCAAAACCGCCACTTCCCCCGAAACCGCCAACGCCGCCAGTACAACCTTGATGAGGTTGACACACGGCCACGTATTATAATAGTATTATAATCAAGAATATGACTCAAAAAGTCCTCAAGGTCGGCTCTTCCGCCGCGGTCACCATCTCGAAAAAGTCATTGGCAGAACTCGGCCTTAATATCGGAGATTCGGTAATAGTAGAAGTTAACCGAAAACGGCGTGTTTTTTCCGTTCGACCATCCAATAAAATAGCAGAACGCCAGGAAAGGATTGCATACCTCACGCTCAATTTCGTTGATCGATATCGGAAAGATCTCCAAGCGCTCGCGAAAAAATAGCCGTGGAATATTTATCTGCGAAAGATATTCTTCAGATTCACTCACTTGTTCTTGACGAAACCGGCGGCCTGCACGGCGTACGAGATACAAACACAATTCTAAGTCTGGAGTTTCTTCCCGGGCAGAAAGCATTTGGCACGGAATTATACCCTACTATTTTCGAAAAAGCGGCTGTTTATGCGCGCAATATCATTCTGGGTCATCCATTTTTTGACGGAAATAAAAGGACTGGCATAACAGCGGCAATAGTGTTTCTTGATGACAATGGTTACACGTTTGAGGCGGAGGAGGGAAAAGTAGAAAGTTTCGCGCTTGAAGTGGTGCACAAAAAACTTGATCTAGAATCAATATCTGCTTGGTTTCGCCTCCACTCGGTAAAAAGAGTCGGAAAAGGGCATTAATACGATTAGTATTATTAGTATCACTTGTATGCATTCGTATATTGGTATCTCATAAATGCAATTCCAAGTTCCACAATTTATCGAGGCCGAAGACAAAATCGTCGGGCCGTTCACGATGCGTCAGTTTATTTACGTCGCAACGGGCGGCGCGTTCAGTTTTCTTTTGTATTTTACGGTTCAACCCTGGCTCTGGGCGCTACTCTCCGTTTTTATTCTTGGCGCGGCGGTCGCCCTCGCGCTCGTGAAGGTGGGAGGAAGGCCGCTGAGCCACGCCGCCCTCTCGGCAATCAGGTTCTATTGGCAACCGCAGACGTACGTGTGGCGGCCCGAAACGGCGCCTGCGCAAAAACCGGAAGAGGCGAAAAACGGCGGGGTGTCTCTCGAATCCGTGGTCTCCGGACTTGCGCTTCGCAACGCGTGGGCCAAACTCCAAACCGGAACAAAGATATCCGGCGAGCAGTTTATAGAAAAACCCCAACGGCAGCGATTTCAGATATTCCAAAAAATGACGGGGGAGCGGCAGGCGGCTCGGAGAGTGGACTACCGATAAAAGCTTTTAGGTTTTAGCTTTTAGCTTTTAGGTACGATTACAAAAACTAAAAGCTAACATCTAACAGCTGAAAGCTGCTTTTAATGTATATAAAATCGTACAAAGACCTAGAAGTCTGGAAAAAATCGATTGGCTTGGTTGAAAAAATATACGAATTAACCAAACAATTCCCCCGAGAAGAATTATATGGCCTTATTTCTCAAATGAGACGATCGGCAATTTCAATTCCGTCAAACATAGCCGAAGGATCGAGAAGAAAAGACCTTCCGGAATACTTACAATTCCTAAGAATCGCAGACGCGTCTTCGGCGGAATTGGAAACCCAAGTAATTATTTCTCAAAAACTATATCCAACCCTAGATTTCGTCTCTGTTGTTTCTCTTTTAGAGGAAGTTCAAAAAATGCTTAGCGTCATGATAACAAAACTAAGCACGAAGCTTAAAGGTGGGTTATAATTATAAGGACTAAAAGCTCACACCTAAAAGCTAAAAGCTATTTACATGCCCAAAGAATTTGCCAACAGCCAAGATCTCGTCGCCATCAAGGATATCAAAGACAGCACGGTTATCCTCAAAAATGGCAGTTTGCGCCAAGTAGTCATGGTGGGCGGCATTAATTTCGCCCTCAAATCGGAAACGGAGCAAAACATTGTTCTGCAAGCGTATCAGAACCTTCTGAATAGCTTGGATTTCCCCCTGCAAATACTCATCCACTCGAGGAAGATCAACATCGACAAATACCTGGAAGGGCTCCGAGAATTCCAGCAAAGAGAAACCTCTCCTATTTTGCAGAACCAGGCCGAAGAGTACCGCGAATTCGTTTCCGGCTTCATCGAGAAGAATCCCATTATGGAAAAATCCTTTTTTTTGGTGGTGCCTTTCTTTCCGAATGTCCTCGCGAGCGCGACCGGCATAGAAGGCCTCCTGCCTTTTTTGAAGAAAAAGAATAAGGCGGCGGAAGAGCGCGCGAAGAAAGAAACGCAAGCCACGTTCGAAGAAAACCTGGAGCAGTTGAAACAGCGGGTGCGGCAGGTGATGGAGAATCTTCTGGTCATCGGCCTCGAAGCGACCGTCTTGAACGACGAACAGCTGATCGAGCTTTTTTATAACTTTTACAACCCGGGAACGGTCGAAAAAGAAAAAGTTGTTTTGCCGGAACGCTAGTTTTAGTGCTAAAAGCTAACACCTAAAAGCTAAAAGCTAAAAAATTAAAATGGCCGAGCAGGAAAAAGAAAAAAAAGAAAACGGCTTCGAAGGGATAGTAAAAATTATCGCTCCGTCAGGAATCCAAGTACTCCCCTCTCATCTCAAAATCGGCGATAAACTCGCCAAGAGTTTCTTTTTGTTCTCGTACCCCCGCTACCTCTCGACGGGATGGGCCGAACAGCTGATCAATCTGCCCAACCTTTTCGACGTATCGATTTTCGTGAATCCCGTGGACACCGGCACCGCTCTCAAGAACCTGCGCAAAAAGTCCGCCCAGCTGGAATCCCAAATTATGGAAAATCAGGATAAAGGACTCGTAAGAGATCCCATGCTCGAGACGGCGCTCCGCGACGTGGAGACACTGCGCGACACGCTCCAGCAATCGGAAGAAAAACTGTTCAACCTCGGCGTGTATATCACGATTTACGCGGATAGCGAAGAGGAGTTATCCCGCCTCGAAGGAAAACTAACATCAATCACGGAATCAAAGTTGATTTACGCGAGGCCGGCGCTTTTCGAACAATTGGAGGGGTTTTGCTCGATCCTTCCTTTGGGCGACGACCAGCTCCAAGTGTGGAATCCTATGAATTCACAACCTATATCTTCCCTTTTTCCTTTCGTATCCGAAGACCTTTCGTCGAATGAAGGAATTCTCTATGGCGTGAACCTTCACAACAACAGTTTGGTCATATTCAACCGGTTTTCTCTGGAAAACGCGAATCAAGTCGTCTTCGCGAAATCGGGATCGGGAAAGTCCTATGCCACCAAACTCGAAATCATGCGATCGCTCATGATCGGCGTGGAAAACGTAATCGTCATCGATCCGGAAAACGAATACCGCAAGCTGGCGGAGGCCCTGGGCGGAAGCGTTTTCAACATTTCTCTCTCGTCCCACGAGCACATCAATCCGTTCGACATTCCCATCGTGCCGAAAGACGAATCGCCATCGGACGTCCTCCGCTCGCACATCGTAAACCTCGCGAGTTTGGTGAAGTTAATGTTAGGCAAAGTCACGGCCGAAGAAGACGCGCTCCTCGACAGGGCGATCACGGAAACGTACGCTTCGAGAGAAATCGTAGCCGATCAGGATTTTTCGCAAGCCGAGCCGCCGCTCCTCGAAGACCTGGAAACCGTGCTGCGAAGTATCGAAGGAGGGAGGACGATGGCCGAACGGCTCTATAAATTCACGAAAGGGAGCTTTTCGGGATTTTTGAACCAAAGAACGAATATCGACATCACGAACCGATTGATCATTTTCTCGATCCGCGACCTTGAAGAAGAACTGCGGCCGATCGCGATGTTTGTGATTTTGAACTTTATCTGGAACCTGATTCGAGCCGAACTCAAACGGCGTCTTTTGATCATCGACGAGGCGTGGTGGATGATGAAAAACGAAGACAGCGCCACGTTCCTGTTCGGCCTCGTGAAAAGAGCGAGAAAGTATTATCTCGGCGTTTCGACCATCACCCAGGACGTTGAGGACTTCTTGCGCTCTCCCTACGGCCGGCCCATTATCACCAATTCCTCGCTCCAGCTCTTATTGAAACAGGCGCCGGCGACGATTGATGTCGTGGCGAAAGCGTTCGACCTCACGAACGCCGAAAAAAACTTTCTCCTGGGGTCGGAGGTCGGAACCGGACTCTTTTTCGCGGGCAAGAAACACGTGGCGATCCAGATCGTATCTTCTTTTTTCGAGGATAAAGTGATTACCACGAATCCCCAGCAACTACTCGAGGAGAGCGGGTAAGGCTTGAGGAAATAAAAAATGGAGGAGGGAGGAAAGAAATTTAATACGGTAGAAATAGTCCTGATGATTATGATCGCGCTCGCGAACGACGCGCTTACGATCATTGCCGACATTGGTCTCGCCATCCCCGTTATCGGTGAAATACTGTACGGCTTCGCGTGGCTTGTTGACGGATTTGTCTGGGCACTCCTTATGTTCTGGTACGTCATAAAACTAGGGGTCTTTGGCGGGCCGGCTCTTGTGCAAACAATATCAGGGATTGCTTCGTTTGTAGGAATCCCCGGAAGAACGATTGGTGTTCTTTTGGGAATATGGCTTGTCAATCATCCCAAGGCCGCCGCCGTTGCGGCGCTCGCAACCGGCAAGGTTGGAGGAGCCGAAAAAGCCCTTGGCGAAGAAGCGGCGTCCGTGGAATCGGCGACTGGAGAAATTACCGCGGGAGAAAAAACGGCAACGGGGGTCAAGGCCGGAGCGGCCAGAGCCGAAACGGAAGTCGCCGAAGCCGGGGCTACTGCCGGGAAAACCGCTGTAGAAACTGCCCCGCGAGAAATCACGGAACCGACCGAATATGCACCGGAACGAAAGCCATCCGAAGTCCCCGAAGCCGAAAAAGAAGCCAAGAAACCTGAGGTATCCAAAGAGGCCCTCGGCGAAGAGCTCACGCCTCTTGAAAAGCTTCAAAAACTTTTCGAAGAAACGCCCCGGGAGGAAGAAAAGCCGGAAAGCGAAGAAGAGGAAGAAGGCGAAGAAAAATCTCCCGAAGTGATATAATAATAAGAGGAGTAGGAAGTCTGCCGAAAGTATGAAGCACCGCAAAAAAGTTATACTCACAACGCTTACCGTGACGGCCGCCCTGTTTATTTTTCTCGCGCCGGCGCGAGCTCAACAATCCGGGCTTGTCCTGAGCCGCGTCGAAGGGCCACGGCTTATGATTACCTGGAAAACAAATACGTACGTTCCTTCTTGGTTTACGGGAAAAGCGCTCCCCACGGCCAATTCTCCCATCACGGCTTCGGTTGAGCTTATTGACAACGGAACTCGCGTCGACCTCTCCGGCCAACAAGTGTATTGGTACGTAAACAGCGAATTTACCGCGGGGGGTGTAGGTCTGCGAAAAATCAGTTTCAACGCTCCAAGCGTCGCGCAAAACACCATTGATCTCCGGGTGGAACTGCCATCGTACGGATCGGATCAAGCAAATCCCGTCTTAAAAACAATCGAGATTCCGGTCGTGGTTCCCGAAGCGGTCATCGAGTCGCCGTTCCCTCGCGGCAGATTTTCTTCGACTTCAATCGGATTCAAAGGATGGCCGTTCTTCTTCAACGTGGGAAAGTCGTCTCAACTAAATTTTTCTTGGTCTGTAAACGGGCAATCTTCGCAAAATCTCGAGAGTCCGGAGTCCTTGACGGTGACTCTTAATTCGGACGCTCCCTCCGGCTCTCCGGTCAACGTAAACTTCACGGCCGGGATTCCGGGGAGTATTACCGAAGTTGCGAACGCCGGAGTAAACCTTATTTTTGTAAAATAACCACTACGCCATGAAGCTCCTACTTCTTATTCCCTACTTCTTACTTCTCGCTTTAACCGGTACGGCCCAAGCGGTTACCATAAGCGTCGGCATCCCCGGCTTGTCGGCAGAGCCGAAACCCACGGAGTTCATAGCGCAACTCTACAACTTCGCCCTGATGATTTCAGGGGTCTTGGCGCTCGGAGCGATGGTCTTCGGCGGCGTAAAATATATGACTGCCGCCGGAAACCCTTCCGGGCAAACCGAGGGCAAAGAATGGATCAAGGGGGCAATTTTCGGCTTACTGCTTCTTTTCGGGGCGTATTTTATACTGAATATTATAAACCCCGATATCACTAAACTGTCGCTCCCGGCGCTCGCGCCCGTTTCCGGCGCGCCGGCAGCGAGATAAAATCATGAGTCGTTTCCTTTATTTATTCATCATCATCGCCGCGATTGTCCTTGTGGTTCTCGTAGGATATTATTTGCGCTACCGGCCCGGCGCGGCGCCGTCGGGAACAACGAGCGGAACCCTGCCCGGCGCCCAAAATCAGAATATCCAACAAAATCCCGCCTCCCCGACCGGCTCCCAAACTCCGCAACAAGCCGGTCTGCCATCCGCTTCCGGCACATTCGGTCTTGTAGCCCAAAACCCCGCGGCCGATTTCTTCGTCGATCGAGAAAACAACGTCATTATCGTACAGCCCGATGGCCAAGTCGTAAAAGTCACGAAAGGCGAACCGGTCGTTTTGAGTTCGTCGGTTATCGCCGGGCTTATTTCCGCGGAGTTTTCTTATGACGGAAAAAAAGTATTGGCCTCTTTCGGCGACCCGTCGGCGCCGCAAGCAAGCGTCTTCGACGTGGCCTCCAAGTCCTGGCAACCGCTCCCGCTCGGCGCAGAATCCGCTGTTTGGTCTCCTACGAGCCATCAGATAGCGTATTTCAAAGAGGGCGCCGATTACAAGTCATTGTTGGTGCTTAACGTCTCAAAGACCACGACAAAACCGCAAGAGCTCGCGAAACTTCGCGTTCAAGACGTCAGTTTGAACTGGGTAAGACAAAGCCACATTCTCCTTGTCGAGAAAAGCAGCGCCGCCGTGACGGGCGCCATGTGGATGTATGACACTGCGTCGGGCAAATTAACTTTGGTATCTGAGGGTCTGGGACTCCAATCCTTTTGGAACGAGACATCTACCAACGTCGGCTTGGTTTTTTCCGCGGCACGAAGCGGGCACGGCGGCATATTGAGTTTGATCGATGCCCTCGGCAATGTCGTGAAACGGCTCCGTCTTGCCACCCTGCCAAGTAAATGTGCGTTCGGAAGGGAACAAACCATGCCGCAAACCTCGGATGCCGCGAGCTCAAGTTCACCGAATGCTTCCGGTTCTTCGGATGTTCTCTACTGCGCCGTACCGCGCGATGCGAACGCGTTCTCGAAAGCCCGCTTGCCCGATGACTATTCCAAGAAAGCGCTTTTCACCGCCGACGATCTCTACAAAATTGATCTTTCTCAAGGAAATATAATGCCTATCTTCAACGACGAGAGCCAACTTTTCGACGCCTCAAACCTGAAGGTGTTTGGCCAAAACTTATTCTTTGTCAATAGGTTGGACAGCAAGGTCTACGCTGTGTCGCTTGGGAGTAATCACGAATAACGCTAATCGCTAGGTAATAACGCGAATCATATTAGCGTTATTTGCCGCCATTCGCGTGATTAGCGATTACTCTCGATTGGCCTTATGATCACGCATCTCTCCCTGCCCATTCCCGCGCTTTCGGTCGTAACTTCCGGGTGCACCGAAAGCTCGATGTGGACCAACCTTCTTTCGTAAGAGTTCATCGCCGGGAGAGAAATTTTCTCTTTGGTCATTAAGACCTTTTTCGCCGCCGCCCTCGCGAGTTCGGTAATTAAGCTTTCTCTTTCTTGCCGGTAATTATTGATGTCGAAAAGAATCGCCTGTTCGCCGTTTTTTCTCACCGCCATTTGCACGACGTGATTCAAGCTGTCCACAAGAGTCGGCAAATTTTCTTTCACCAAAGTCGGGTTGTCATAAATAAAAACTGCTCCTCTCTTCTGCTCCGGTTTAATTTCCAGGCGATAATCCTTGAAGCCCATATATTCAATTATTTTTTTGACGAATGATTCCGGGTTGTCCATGTTCGCGTTTGTTTTGTTTGTTGATCATAAACTGCTGAGCGGCGGAGAAAATGGTCGCGATAAGCCAGTACAAACTCACGGCCGCCGGCAGATTGTAAAAAATAAGAAGGGTAATGAACGGAGCCACGATGATCATCTGGCGGTTTATTTTCTCCGCCGGCGTCGGCTCGCGGTGTTTTTCCGCCTTCGGGAGGGTCAAAATCCCTTGGAAATACTGGGCTAAAGCCGCAAGGCCCACCATCAGAATACTTTGTCCCCCCAAATTAATCAAGCCCACGAACGATGTGTTGATGTGGTCCGGGCGGAACATAAAACCGTACAGTCCCGACAAAAAATCTTTGCTTTGGCTGTTTAAAAAAATTTGGTAGAGCGCGATCAAAATCGGCAGCTGCACCAGTAAAAACAGAAAACCGGAAAACGGATTGATGCCCTTCTCTTTGTAGAGCGCCATCATTTCTATGCCCTGGTGTTCACGATTGTTCCGATGCTTCTCTTGTATTTTTTTCAATTCCGGCTGAAGCCGCTGCATCACAATCTGATGTCTGGCGCTCTTTTGGAAAAGCGGGAAGAGGATAATTCTCACGAAAATTGTGAAAAATATTATCGCCAAACCGAAATCTCCAAACGCGATCGTGTTATAAAAGAAAATCAGGACGTTGAGAAGGGGATTATAGAGAAGCGTGTCGTAGAGATACAACATGGTGTTAAAATTTCTAAAATTCGGGGTTTGGGGTTTGTGTATTGTTTAGAAATTAGTAATTAATAACTTTTGTAGCATCTTGTCCAATTCTTTCTTTAAGTCCTTCGTGGATACATTTTCTATGTTCGGAGAAACGATTACCAAAATGTCTTTCCTGATGTTCGGCCATAGGCGGATATGATGGGCGAACCTTCTTTTCCAAAGGTGACGGCGGACGGATTTCTTTACCGCCGCGTTTGAAACGATAATGCCGAATCTATTGTGTCCGCTTTCGCTGGAGGACGTTTTGAGTAAAAAGTACGGGGTCCTGAAAGTTTCTCGGAGGGCGACCTTCTCGCGCATAGGAAGTCTGTATTTCCTGGGAAACATCAAACGAGGTGCTCGGTTTCAGCTATGAGGTGTCAGTTTTCATATCCTAAAACCTATAACCTAAAAGCCACAAATTAGACAGTAAGCCGGCGTCGTCCTTTGGCGCGCCTTCTTTTGAGCACATTGCGTCCCGACGACCTTCTTTGCCTCGCGAGGAAGCCGTGCGCCCTTTTTCTCTTCTTTTTCTTCGGTTGATAGGTAACCGACATATCATCTATACTAACATGGTACTGTTGATGGGTACAAACGAGACCCGGTTTGTCTCGGTTGAAAAAGTTATTAACAGGTAATCCCCAAAGTTGCCGATTCTCGCTCTTTGACTTCGTCCAGATAAAAAATAGAATGAATCTATCGCTTTCATAAAATAAAAATTGATCCCGTTAGAAATCGCGGACGCGCCAAAAACCAGATGTCTTACTTCGAAATGGCAATAATTCACGTAAAAAAACTAAAATTGGGGTGGACGGTTGCGTCCGCGTCCTATTTCTAACGGGATGGAACTTGATCAAATTTGGCAATCAACGTTGGGAGAAATGGAGGTGCAATTATCAAGGGCTAATTTCGCCACCTGGCTCAAGAACAGCAAATTAATCGATAAAAAGGGCGGTACTTTTTATATTTCCCTCCCGAACAACTTCGCGAAAGAATGGGTGGAGAACAAATACCACAAAAATATACTTGGCATATTGAGAAACATGGATAGTTCGGTGAAAAAACTGGAGTTTACCGTAACGAGCGCGACAAGCGTGTTCAGTCCCTCAAAAGCAATCAGCAACGATCTTTCGACAATAGACAATTCAATCGATTTGGATTTCAAAGTCGATCCGGAAACGAACCTGAACCAAAGGTACACTTTGAAATCCTTCATTGTCGGGCCGTCGAACGAACTGGCTTTCGCCGCCGCTTCGGCAATCGTCCAGGAAATAGGAAAAAAGTATAACCCTTTCTTTATCTACGGAGGTGTCGGCCTAGGTAAAACCCACCTCATCCAGGCGATTGGCAACGAAATAATCTTAAAGTACAGAAATAAAATAAAACCGAAGTATGTCTCTTCGGAAAAGTTCACCAGCGACGTCGTGTGGGGAATAAAAAATAAAAGGATGGAGGATACGAAAAAGAAATACCGAGATATCGATGTGTTGATCATCGACGACATCCAATTCATCGGCGGAAAAGAAAAAACAGAACAAGAATTCTTCCACACGTTCAATGCTTTATACGAAGCGAATAAACAAATCATCATTTCCTCCGACCGGCCGCCGCAAGCCATCCCCACCCTCGAAGAACGGCTCCGTTCCCGATTCGAAGGGGGGCTTACGGCAGATATTGGGTACCCCGAGTACGAAATGCGCGTGGCAATCATAAAAAGCAAGCTGGAAGAGGCGAATTTACAGCTCAACGACGCCGTTATAGACCTTATCGCGAAGAGAGTAAAGAGAAATATCCGTGAATTGGAGGGTGTTTTGAAGAAAATACTCTTCACTCAAGACAGAAAACAAACCGATATTAACGAAAAGTCGGCGGAAGAGATCATTAATAAAACCCTCCAATCTTCTTCTCGATATGTGAGTGACAGCCAAATACTCAAAGCAGTGGCCGATTTCTTCAATATTTCTTTGGAAGATTTAGTGAGTCACAACCGGAGGAAAGAGGTTGTGGAGCCGCGGCAGATAGCAATGTACTTATTGCGGGATATTTCCGAGTTGTCATATCCGTATATTGGGGAAAAAATGGGGAGAGATCACACCACCGCCATTCACTCCTACGAAAAAATCAATCAAGAAGTCAATAAGAATCAAAACCTTAATCAGAAGATATTAATGATTAAGGAAGCGATTTACCACAGCTAATACACAGAATATAAAACTATTTTTTTGAATATATCCCAGTAAACATTAATGGAATAAGAATTATACACAAAAACACAGACCACTAACAATAAAAGTAACAATAAATATTTATATAAGAAATGAAGTTTATAGTAATCAAAAATAATCTCAAAGAAGGAATTTCTGTAATTGAAAGAATAAGTTCAGTAAATACCAGTTTGCCAATTTTAAAAAATACTCTCATTAATACACAAGATAATAAAATAAAACTAACCTCAACAGATTTAGAAATAGCCGTCACGTACTTTATCAGCGGAAAAGTGATAGAAAACGGAAAATTTACTGTTCCGGTGAATACTTTTTCTCATGTAGTCAATAGTATTCAAAACGAACGGCTTAATATAGAAAAAATCGGAAATCAACTGGAAATAAAAACCGATAATTATGAAGCAAAAATACAAGGAGTTCCGGCAGATGAATTTCCTTTGACGCCAAAAATAAGAAATCAAAGCGATTACATTGAGATAAAATCGGATATTTTCAAAAACGCCCTCAATCAAATTCTTATCTCAACTCAATTTTCAGAGATACGACCGGAGCTTAATAATATTCTTTTCGATTTTTCTTTGAGTAATATAAAAATCGTCGGCACGGACAGTTTTCGATTATCCGAAAAAACAATAAGTGATGACCAATTTACCACAAATCATCAACAAATATTCAAACTCCTTATCCCGTTAAAAACAACCAGAGAACTCGCGAGGGTTTTAAAAGACGATCAAGTTCTCAAAATATATCACGACGATAGCCAAATTCTCTTCAAAACAGAACAATTCGAGCTTCTTTCGCGACTCGTTGAAGGAAATTTTCCCGATTATCATGCCATTATACCGAAGGACTGTAGTATTAAAATTGTCACATCGAGAACGGAACTGATGAACGCGCTGAAGCTGGTGGGTATTTTTAGCGGAAAAACAAATGAAATTAAACTGAAAATCGAGGGTAATAAGAAAGTTCTCGAACTCGTTTCTTCCGACCAGTCGCTCGGAGAAAATAATTATCTCTTACCGGCCAAGATTGAAGGAAAATCGAGAGAAGTTATTTTCAACTGGAGGTATATGAGCGATGTTTTAAGCGTTTTGAACTCCGAAGATGTTTTTTTGGGAATAAACGGCGATAGTGAGCCGGCCGAAATAAAATCCGTAGGGGACGGTTCGTATGTGTATGTCTTGAAGCCGATAGCCGCCGCCTAGAGAGTGTTCTCGTGATATACAATAACTCCGGATTTACCCGAAAAGTTTTTTTCGTCGTACGCTTCTACTTCCAGAAGGTTTTGCGCCTGCGGTTCCGGCGGCGCGAATGACCACCGCAACTCATACAAAGAAGCCGGATTCAAAGAAAATTCTTGGACACCGCGGCCGTTCCAATATATGATTGCTCTTTTTAAGCCGGCGCCGGATTCCAGGCGAGCGGATATGTCTATGCCTTCTCCTATGAAACTTCCCGGAGCTGGCGCTTGTATTGTTACTTGTGGCCGAGGTCCGTTTGATTTTTGGAGAAGTTGGTTTTCTGTTTCCATTATCGGTTTGTTATAGTCCTGGAAATCGGGAATATTCTTTTTTGCCCAATCGACAACTCCCGTTTCCCAATTCTCGAATTGCGGATCAAGGCCGGGGTCGGCCGGCTGCGGGCCGAGAGGGTCTTTTTTGTCGACATAATAGAGTATCGAGTGGATTTGCTTTCCGCTCGAATAGTCCCCGCGCAATATGCTTTTTTGCGGATAGACGGGATCGGGCCGGGTAAACGTTTCGAGGGGGAGATTTTTTATCGCTTCCGCAAAGAAAGCGTTCCAAATCGGGACGGCGGCTAAAATACTCGATCCGTGTCTTTGCATCGGGGAATTGTCGTTATTCCCCGCCCAGACGCCGACTACGAGAGAGGGTGTGTATCCTACGGTCCATGCGTCGCGATAGTCGTTGCTGGTGCCGGTTTTGAGCGCGACATCCCGATCCGGGAAAACTGTGAGATATAAACTGTTTTGAAATAATCCACTCCTCGAATTCGAGTCGGAAAGAATATTATTGATCAATCTGGCCGCTTGAGAATCCGCGACGACGTTGCCGCGGTCTTCGTAGGATTCAAGCGTACTGCCGCTGTGGTCTTTCACTTCTAGGGTGATTACTTGGGGATGTTTCACTCCGTTTTGCGCGAGCGCGGAATAAGCTCCTACGAGATCAATCAATTTGACGGCCCCCCCTCCTAAAACAAGAGACAGGCCGTAGAGATTTGGGCTTGTAAGGGTGCCCATGCCAAAGGTATAAGCATTTTTTACCGAATCGTTGAGTCCGGCGAGGTACAGCATCTTCACCGCGGGGATATTGATCGATTGGGCAAGCGCCTGGCGCAAGGCGACCGGCCCGCGAAACTTATCGTCGAAGTTTTCCGGGTGGAAACATTCGTTATTGGAGTTTTTGAAGTCCAGGGAAGGGGGGCAAGCGGGGTTTTTGGCGGCAAATTCAGTCGGAACATCAAAGACAACAGTATCCGGAGAATATCCTTTGGTAAACGCCGTGTAATATACAAACGGCTTCAGCGTTGATCCCGGTTGGCGCAGTCCTTGGGTTGCCACATTGAACGTACCCTCGTTTTCGGCGTCGAAATAATCTCTTGACCCCACCATCGCGAGTATCTGGCCGGTCTTCGGATCTTCGGCGACAAGGGCGGCATTTTTGCCGTTATACAGTTTTTCGTTGTTTTTTGCGCCGTCCTCCACCGCTTTCTCCGCGGCTTGTTGCAGATTCCAATCAAGCGTAGAAACAACCCTTAGGCCGCCCGTTCTCGTTTTTTCTTCCCCGTATTTCCGCGCGAGATACTCCTGAACTTCCATGACGAAATGAGGAGCTTTTATCCCGTGGCGCTGCGGAGCAAAACTGAACTTGAACTTACTTGCTTCTTCGAATTCCGACTTTTTTATTTTTCCCAAAGAGAGCATCTTTTTCAGAATAAAATCTTTTCTGCCCAGCAGTTCTTTGCCGTGGCTGCCCCAGGGCGAATAATAGGTCGGAGCTTTCGGCAAGGCGGCAAGAAGCGCGGATTCGGCCAGGGTAAGATCTTTTACCGATTTATTGAAGTAGGACTCGCTTGCCGCCTCCACGCCGTAAATCGTCGGCCCGTAGGGAATTTCGTTGAGGTACAGCGCGAGAATTTGGTCTTTGGAGTAGTGCCGGTTGAGCCGGATGGCCAAGAGAAGCTCCTTTACTTTTCTTGTAATCGTTTGTTCGGAAGTTAGAAACGCGTTTTTCGCCAGTTGCTGGGTTATCGTCGAGCCCCCTTGGAGTATTTTTCCATGGAGCGCGTTTACGAAGAGCGCTCGTATGATCGCTTTGACGTCGAACGCGGATTCTTCGTAAAACTTCTCATCCTCGGTTACGATTGTCGCGTCCTGCAAAAATTTTGGAATTTCCGCGAGCGGGACAACGGTTCTCGTTTCCCCTTTGCTGATTTCGTACAAAAGGACGGTTCCGGTCCGGTCGTATATCTTGGTTGACTGGCTCACTTGTCGCGCGGATATCTCGTCGATTGTCGGAAGATTGCGGGAAAGATAGACGGCGTAGAGAAAAGAAAATAGCCCGCCAAAAACGACGGCGGCCGCGACCCACAACAAAAACTTTTTTATCACCTCCATCGCATTCATTATTATGCAAAAACGGCCCTCGACACAAGGAAGTGCGTCGAGAGCCGTTTTGTTTTTCAGACCCTATTATTCCAAGCCGGCTTCTTCTTCGCCAGAATCCGAATCGTCTTCATCGTCCGGGTCTTCGTCCACGTCGTCATCCTCTTCGAGGGCGTCGCTGTCGTCGCCCGCCTCGCCGAAAACGGCGAGTCGAGGCGGGTCGCTCATCGCCTTCAACCCCAGGTCAATTTTTTGAAATTCCTCAACCATGGTTTGCTCGTATCTTAACGACCTTTTTCATTGTTTCAACGTCGACTCGTTGAGTCGTTTTTTAGAAGATTATAGGTGAGTTGCTCGGCTGTCAACCCCATACTTATACCCAGCAACAATGGCGAGCGCCAGGGCGTCGCTTGCGTCGTCGATAACCTTGAGACCCGGTTCTTTGAGGATAATTCGCACCATTTTAAGCACGGCTTTCTTGTCGGCAAAGCCATAGCCGGTAAGAGCCGCTTTCACCTCGTTTGGGCCGTATTCTTCTACCCGCAGACCCAGGGTGAGGGCGCAAGAAATTATGATCCCCCGCGCCTCGGCGACTTTTATGCCCGTTTTCCGATTTTTCACAAAATATACCTTTTCGATAGAGAGCGCTTCCGGCTTGAACTTTTTTATGACCGCATCGATCTGTTGTTTCATTTCTTTCATCGCGCCGAAGTCGTCTTTGCTTTTTATGGCGAGCAGTCCGGCGTCAAGCAATTTGAGTTCCGCGGATGACTTTTTGATAACCCCGTATCCGATTCTTCTTGTGCCGGGGTCGATACCTAGGATGACCATGAGAATGTAGAAAGTAGAATGTAGAAAGTAGAATACGACTTATCTCGCATTGGTATAAACTTTTTGAACGTCGTCGTGTTCTTCGAGCGCCCCGATGAGTTCTTTTAGTTTGTTTTTTTCCTCTTCGCCGATCTCTTGCGTAAACTTTGGCCTCCATGTTCCGCGTTGACTCGCCTCGCTGAAGTTTCGGCGAAGCGGGTCCGCGTCTCGTCCGCGTTCATCCGCGCCCCGATTGAAGGCCCAGCGGACGCTTCCGGACTCCGCCCACTTTCCGCCAAAGTCGCTCAACACCTTTTTAATCTCCGCCACCGTTCTGTTTCTGCTGTCGCTGATTGCTTCCACGATGATTGCAACTCCTCCCGGCCCGTAGCATTCAAAAGTCAGCTCTTCGAGGTCGTCGGCCGAGTCGGAGGCGCGCTTCACGGCCCGTTCGATGTTTTCTGCAGGGACGCTTTGTTCCTTTGCTTTCTCGATGGCGGTCCGGAGGCGCGGATTAAAGTCCGGATTTGATTCGGACTTTGCGGTGGCAGAAATTGCCGCCAAGAGTTTTGAAAAAGCCACCCCGCGTTTTTGGTCCGCAACGCCTTTTTTATGCTTGATTCCCGCCCAATGGGAGTGCCCGGACATATATTAAGAATATAGAATCTAGAATCTAGAATCTAGTATTTTATAAAAAGAATGGCCCCGACCGAAGTCGGGGCCTTACTTACCATCTACCACGCGATCCAGCGCGGCGGCTCCATCACGTAGCCGCGAGCGCGGTCGCCGCGGATGTAGATCGCGATCGCTCGGTGCGACTCGTTGTACGAGTCGACGTTGAAGTCGACCCGCACGCCTTCGATGTCGGGGCCGTTGCAGTCGAGTCCAGTGAAGGCGAGGCCGATCTTTTTTGCGGCCTTGAACCAGTCGCTGATTTCGCCCTTCATCCGCTTTCCGCCGAGTTGGTGATCGAGGAACTTCTTGATCTCCTCAACGCGCTTCTTGAGTTCCGGCCGCGACGGCCGCGAGTTCAGATACTCGTCGGTCATGGTCAGCGCCCCGAGAAACGACTCGTCCCTTGCCCAGTCCGGCGGCACAACGACGAGCCGCGTCGGATTGGTATCACAACCCTTGGCCGTGATCACGAGCGAAATCTGCTGGTTGCTCGTGTAGACGATCGGCAGCCCTCCGCCGAAGCTTGCGCTCCAGGGATCCCCGCACTTCAGGACCTTGTCGATTGTTTTGTCATCGAGCAAGAGCCTGAGCGGAGTGCAGTCGTAGGTCGCATTGAAGACCACGACCTTCGTTCCGTGGAGCCACGCCCGTTGCGAGAAGCTCGCTTGAGCAACGGCGTCCGTCGCGACGAGAAAGAGAACAACTGCGAGAACTGCAATCATCATGCTACGCATACACACTCTCCTGACCAGAAATCGAATTGTACTGCCTAAATTATATACCACAAGTACCGTTTCGTCAAGTTTCTCCGGCAAATGGCTTGAATTATCGAGGTTTCGGGAATACAATCAAATCACATAGTCCCGTTAGAAGCCGCGATCGCGCCCGGAAATCATAGAATCTTCAAATATGCATCGTCGTTGCCATAAACTAAATAAACCTTACAAATCGCAGATCGCGACTTGCTTCTAACGGGATGGTTCCTCCAAAACAAACAAACCTCATCCAGAAGCTGGATCTGCTCCGAAGGGAGGGCGAAGAACGCGCCGCCGAGCGTTTGGCGCGCGAACTCGGCCTTCCGTATGCGGATTTTTCCAAAGTGCCGGTTTCGAGCGACGCTCTGAAGTTTTTGAAAGAAGATGACGCCAAAAAAGCCCTGGCGGCAAGCATCCAGGTGAATGCGAAAAAGATCGCTCTCGCCGTAGCCGACCCGCGGCTCCCCGCAACCAAAAAAGCCATCGACGATTTACATGATAAAAAATACGACATCAAGATTTTCATAGCGTCGCTTTCCGGACTGCAAGAGGTTTGGCATCAGTACAAGTTCATAAAAGAATCCACCGGCGACATCACGGGAAAAGTGAGTATCGCCCAAAAAAGGTTGGAGGAGCTCGTCAAGAGAATCGTGAATCTTGCCGCCGCAAAACAGGAAGTCGCGGGTTTGGACTTTTTCAAAACCACGCCAGTCGATCTGATAGAAAGAGTGCTCGCGTCCGCGTTCGCCCTCAAGGCATCGGATATTCATTTCGAGGCGGAAGAAAAAAAGGCGAAAGTCCGATTAAGGGTCGATGGCCTGCTCCACGACGTTTTCAACGAACTGCCGCCCAAGAATTACGACGCGCTTGTTTCCCGAATCAAACTGCTCGCGGGAATGAAGATTAACGTGCGAGATGAGGCGCAAGACGGCAGATTTACGATCGGCTTCGGGAACAAAGAAATCGAAATCAGGGTTTCGGTTATTCCTTCGGAATTCGGCGAGAATATCGTAATGAGGATTCTTGATCCCGACGTGGCAAGCATTGGCATCGCGGTTTTGGGGATCCGAGAAGACGACATGGCGATCGTCGAGAAAGAGCTCTCAAAGCCGAACGGATTGATTTTGAATACCGGTCCAACCGGATCGGGAAAAACCACCACCCTCTACGCTTTTCTCGGAGAACTGAACGATCCGAAGGTGAAAATCATCACCCTTGAAGACCCTATCGAGTATCGGCTTCTGGGAATCGAGCAAACCCAGGTTGACACGGAAGCCGGCTATACGTTCGCGAAGGGGCTCCGAGCCATCGTGCGCCAGGACCCCGACGTTATTTTAGTGGGGGAGGTGAGGGATTTGGAGACGGCCGATATCGCCATGCAATCGGCCCTCACCGGCCACTTGGTGCTTTCCACGCTCCACACGAACGACGCCGTCGGCGCTGTCCCTCGGCTGATCAATTTGGGCGTGAAGCCGGTGAGCATCGGTCCGGCCCTGAATCTTATTATTGCCCAAAGATTAGTGCGGAAGTTATGCCCCGACTGCAAAAAAACAGTAAACCAAACCCCAGAGCTAAAATCCAAAATAAAAAAATTCCTGGAAAAACTTCCGCCGCGCGTAGACAAGAGCAAATATCAAAAGTTCACCGTGTACGAAGCGGGCAGTTGTAACCGGTGCAACGATTTCGGTTATAAAGGTCGGATCGGCGTTTTCGAATTTTTGGAAGGAGGGCCGGATTTCGAAGAGGTGGTCCTCAAAGAGCCGTCGGAAGTTTCGCTCACAAAACTCGCCGAACGAAGAGGTATGGTGACGATGCAGGAAGACGGCGTGCTCAAAGTTCTGCGAGGAGAAACAAGCTTCGAGGAGATTGAAAATATAACCGGACAAATCGAATGGTAGCTGTCTCAAATCTGGGGGCAAATCCCGTGAAGGATCAAAGTTCCCTTTTAAATAAAATTTAAAAGAGGTTAGAATCACTTTGAGGAGTGGACGAGCCGGAACTTGACCATCCTTAGGTGCTAAAAATAATTCCCGCCCCCAGGTTTGAGGCAACTATTGAGAATAACAGTACTGACGTAATGCTAGCATAAAAGCAATATTCTGTCAATACCTGCTATGATCAAAACCAAAGAGCCGTAAAACACATGAAACAAACAATTGCCAAAGAGGACCTAAGCATCGATCAAACATTGCGGCCGATCCGATGGGATGAATACGTCGGTCAAGCGAAGGTCAAGAACAACCTTCGGGTCTTGATTGATGCGGCGAAAAAAAGAAAAGAGTCGGCGGATCATATGCTTTTTTCCGGTCCTGCCGGCTTGGGGAAAACCACGCTTGCCTATATCGTCTCGAAAGAATTGGGCTCGCGCGTGAAGACCACCTCTGGCCCGGCTCTCGAGAAGACCGGCGATTTGGCTGCTATTCTCACGAACCTCGATCCCGGAGAGGTGCTCTTTATTGACGAGGCCCACAGAATAAATCCTTTGATCGAAGAAGTTCTTTACCCCGCGATGGAGTCGAGAAAACTTCATCTCGTCGTCGGCAAAGGTCCGAGCGCGAGAACCATCAGCTTGGATTTGCCGGCTTTTACGCTTATCGCCGCGACGACGAGGGAAAATTTGCTGTCTCAGCCCCTGCGGTCAAGATTCGGCGCCACGTTCCGGCTCGGGTACTACGACCTCGAAGATATCAAAAAAATCATCGGCCGGTCGGCGAACATTTTAAATATGAACGTTGATCCGTCTTCGGTGGCCGTTCTTGCGAAGGCATCCCGGGGAACGCCGCGGGTCGCGAACCGGCTTATGAAGCGCGCTCGCGACTATGCCGAGGTGCAAGGGAAAAAGAGTATTGACGAGCAGGTTGCCAAAAAGACCCTGGAGATGCTGGAAATCGACTCTCTCGGCCTTGAGCCGCAGGACAGGAAATTGCTCGAAGTCATCATACAAAAGTTCAACGGGGGGCCGGTCGGAATCAACACCATCTCCGCGGCGCTTTCCGAAGACAGGGGGGTGATTGAGGATATTTACGAGCCGTATCTTATGACCTTGGGATTTCTCCAGAGATCTCCGTCCGGCAGGATCGCGCTCCCGGCCGCCTACGAACATTTGGGGATCAAGAGCAAAGGAGAACTGATTTAAGATGGTCGTTATCAACGAATGGTTGCCGAACCCCACGGGCGCGGACGCGGCGGGCTCGCCCGCCAAAATTTTGCCCGGCAAAACTTCGGCGGGTGAATGGATTGAATTGTGGAACAGCGAAACAAGCGGAGTTGATGTTTCTGGTTGGCAAGTGAAGACGGGTGGTGATAGTAAGGTGATTTTAAGCGGGCAGATCGGTCCGGGAGAATATCTTGTTTTACAAAGAACAAAAACGAAGTTCGTTTTGAAAAACAGCGACGAGAGCGTATCGTTGTACGATGCCGGCGGAACGTTGATCGATCAATCATCGTTTCTCGGGTCCGCGCCGGAAGGGAGAAGTTTCTCTCGATTGACGAACGGGCAGGGTTTCGCGTGGTCCGACCCCACCCCGGGCGCGCAGAATAAAATATCGCTCGACACGGGTATGGTGAAAAATGCGCATCCGACGGGCGAGCCGTTGAATCAACCGCCGGGGTTCCATGGGATAGTTTTTCTCGCGCTCGGAACTGGCATCGTACTCGCCGCTATCGCGCTGTTTCTCATAAAAAGAAATGAAGAATTACACAACCTCTTCTTCGGAAGAAACTAAAAAGCTGGCCGCGAAGTTCGCTCAAAAAGTTGTAAAGCTACGGCCTCGCCCGCACGCCGTGGTTATCGGCTTCGTGGGAGACCTCGGTGCCGGAAAAACCACGTTTGTTCAGGGTTTTTTGAAGGCGCTTGGCGCGCGGAGCAAGGTTACGAGTCCGACATTCGTTCTCATAAAACGACACCCCGTCGGCCACAAGGGCCTTAAGTATGCGTACCACATCGATAGCTACCGTCTCAAGCATCACCGCGATCTGGAGATATTTGATTTCAAAAAAACCGTTTCCGACCCGCGAAACATAATCCTTATAGAATGGGCGGAAAAAGTCAAAAAGTTGCTGCCGAAAGATACGATCTGGGTCAAATTCAGCCACGGCAAAAAAGAAAACGAGCGGAAAATAAAGTGCCGCCTCGCTTGAGGCAGCCATTTTTCCTACTTTGCAACCTCATTCACCCACTCGTCGATTGAGATTTATACCGCAGACGGAAAGCGTTGTAAAATTAATTATAAGGAATCTCATAAATGAAAACGTTGTTCCTCGTCGATGCCAATTCTATAATCCACCGATCGTTCCATGCTCTGCCGCCGCTCACGAGTCCCGACGGAAAACCGGTACAGGCGATCTATGGCCTGGCGAGCATCCTGCTAAAGTTGCGGCGTGAAGAAAAACCGGACTACGCGGCGGCGCTTTTCGATAGGCCGGAGCCGACATTTAGAAAAGAAAAGTTCGAAGAATATAAAGCCCAGCGTCCGCCCGCTCCGAGCGAGCTTATTTCTCAGATCATCGAAGCGCATCGCCTCTTTGAGGCGTTCGGCATCAAGACATTCGAAAAGCCGGGATTTGAAGCGGATGATCTGATCGCCACGCTCGCGGAGAAGTTCAAGCGCGATGACGATATCAGGGTGGTCATTTTGACCGGAGACATGGACACGCTCCAGCTCGTGGACGGAGAGCGCGTCGTCGTCCGTGCGTTCAAAAAGGGGATCACGGACACCGTTACATACGACGACAACGCGGTTCGGGAGCGTTATGGCCTAAACCCCAGCCAGATCATCGACTACAAAGCGCTCGTCGGCGACCCGTCCGACAATATCAAGGGAGTTCCCGGCATCGGACCGAAAACAGCCGCAGAGATACTCAAGAAGTTCGGGAGCGTCGAGGAGGCGTATGAAAAACTAAAAGAATATCCGAGAATCGAATTGAAACTAGGACCCTTTCAAAAAGAAGCGCTTCGCTCGAAAGACCTGGTCACCTTAAAAAGGGACGTTCCCGTCGCCATCCGCGATCTTGAAGAATTGGAGGCCAAAGACAATTTTCCCGAAATAAAGAACTATTTTGAAAAATTGGGATTTAAGACCCTTGCCGCGAGAGCCGAGGCGGCGCAAGAAGGGACTGAGGGTAGCGCCCGTGTCGCGCAAAAGCCCAGAAAAAGAGATCAGAGGATTTTATAGAATTCATGATACGATGAAAAGTATGGATGTGGGAAAAATACGAGAAATAATATTGTGGCCGGAATTGAGGATCGCTTGGCTTGTTGCCGCCTTCCTCGTCGCTCTGCTTGCGAGTTCGTATATTTCTTCACCAAGAGGGGTGTTTTTCGTTCAGGCGGGCTTGATTGTGGTTCTTGGAATTTTGGTTTTTTTTGGCGCTTACCGGGCGGCAAAGATCGAACGGGGAACGAAAATAGAGAAAAACGAACTCAAAAGCGTTTTTTTGAACCTGGAGGACGCGCTCGTGGTCTACGATAACAACTTCCAGATTCTTCTTTTTAATCCGGCGGCGGAAAAACTCTTTCACCTGGAGAGGGGAAGCGTTTCCGGCCGCCGTCTGGAGCCCAAAGGCGTGGAAGATCCTTCGTTCAAATTGCTGGCTCAAGTGATTTTTCCGTCTCTTGCCCCGTCGGTCATTAATCGTTCCACGCCCGGACAATATCCCCAAGTGGTTGACTTGTCTTTCTCGGACCCGATTTTGGAACTCAGGGTCTCCACCTCCATCGTTGCCGATAGTTCTGGCGCCCAGATCGGTTTTATGAAAATCATCAAAAACAGAACACGGGAGGAGTCGTTAATGAAGTCAAAAACAGAGTTTCTTACGATTGCGTCACACCAGCTTCGCACTCCGATCACGGAACTCAACTGGGCGATCGAATCTTTGGCGGGAGACCAGTCGTTCGGTGATACGAATAAGACCATCGTGGAGAGCGCCCTTGTTTCGGCCCGTCAGCTCAAAAGAATCGTCGAGGACCTTCTTGATATCGCCAGGGTCGAGGAGGGACGTTTTGGATACGCGTTCGAGGAAGCCGACATCATCGATTTTGTGAGCGCGCCGTTGGCGCAAGTGGCCGCCCTTGCGAGAAAGAGCGGCATAAAAGTGTATTTCGACCGGCCGAAATCTCCCCTGCCAAAAATCCTCATTGATCCGAAGAAGCTCTCTATCGCCCTCGTTAATATTTTGGAAAATGCCGTACGCTATAACGTTGAAAACGGAGAGGTTGTTGTGAAAGTAGAACAACGAAGCGATGGGCCGTACGTCGAGATCGCCGTGAGCGACACGGGGCTTGGCATCCCCAAAGAAGATATCGAGAAGCTCTTCACAAAGTTCTTTCGCGCCGAGAATGTTTTGAAATCCCAGACCGAAGGATCCGGTCTTGGGCTCTACATCGCGAAAAATATCATCCAGGCCCATGGCGGGCGAGTTTGGGCGGAGTCGGAGCTTGGCAGGGGAAGCGCGTTTCACTTTACGTTGCCCACGGATCCAAATCTTGTGCCGAAACACGAAGTGGCAATGGAGTAGTCGCGAATAACGCGAATGAACGAACCGCCAATAACGCGAATACACGGACTTAAACAACCCTAATGATTCGCATTATTAATTTAAAGATTCGAGTTATTCGCGAATACTCCTTAACATGATTATCTTTCTCTACGGCCCCGATGAGTATCGGCGGGAACAAAAAAAGAAATCGATCATTGCGGAGTTCAAAAAAAAACGCTCCAATCTCGGCGTGGGTTTTTTTGACCTCCAAGAAAAAGACGCGCTCGCCGATCTGAAAGAATTTATGCGCGCCCAGTCGGTTTTCGGAGCGATGAAACTCGCGGTCGTAGAAGGGGTCTTCGGGGGAGGTTCCGAATCGGGATTGGCAAAAGAGCTCGAGGCGGCCATGAACGACAAAAAAACAACCATCCTTCTTTCAGAGAAAGACAAACCGACAAAAAGGGCCGGCTTTTTATTGTCGAGGCCGGTTCGACGCGGCTCACCGCAGGCAGTCGTTTCGCAGAGTTTTGATTATCTTACGGGGTCGGAGTGGAACGCGTATATTGAGAAAGAAGCAGGGCGGCTTGGCGTCGAAGTCGACACGTCGGCCCTCGGTGTTCTTGCTTTGGTCTATCAAAATAACACTTGGGGATTGATCACGGAGCTTGAAAAATTGAGCAACTTTGGCAAGAGCAAAATTACAAAGTCCGATCTCGAAGCGATGAGCATTGAAGTACTGCCCGATTATTGGGCGGTGATGAGCGGTCTCCGAAGTTCGAATGTCGCGTATCGGCTCTCGTCGCTTGCGAAACTCTTCGCGCAGAACGAGCCGGGAGCGAAGGTCTTCAATATTCTGGCGTCGCAGTGGCGGTCCGGCGATGCTCGCCGCGAGCGCGAAAAAGTTTCGCGGATGGCGGAGTATGACGCGATGGTGAAATCGGGAAGAATGGAATACGAGGAGTCCTTACTGGACCTGACTCTTTCGCAGGATCCTCGATAATCTCGATTTCAACCTGCTTGCCTTGTTCTTCTTGATGACGCCGGTTTTCGCGGCTTTATCGAGCGCTTTGTACGCAACCCCTAACTGTTTTTTGGCCTCTTCCGTTTTCTTATCGGTAACGAGTTTTCGAAACGTTTTCACCGCTTTTTTATATACCTCCTTCTTCGCCAGGTTTCTTTCCCGCCTTTTTATGTTTTGCCGCAGGGCCTTTTTGGCCGATTGGATGATAGGCATTTGATCAGAATCTAGAATTTAGTAACTAGAATCTAGAATATAGGTTAAACCAATATTAAAAAAACCGCAAGCGCACCAGGCCGCTAAATCCTGGATACTAGGTTCTAAATTCTAGATACTATTTTAGAACTCGCGCCGTTTTCACATACCACTGTTTCGCGTCAACAAAACGGTCGGACGGGTCGGCAACGAGACCCGCCGAAACTCCCTGAAGGTTTTTGGTCGTGATATAGGTGTATTCCGGCGAATAAAGGAATACCGCCGGATAGTCGCTCGTGATTATTGTCTGGAGGTCGCGGAGCTTCTTCGCGCGGCTTTCTTCGTTTGAGTCGAGCCGAATGGACTCGATCAAGGCATCCGCCTTTTTATTGTTGTAGAGCGCAAGATTCAGGCCGGGATTGAATCTGCCCGAAGAATGCCAGAAAGAAAAAAGGTCGAGATTTTTATTGAGGACATTGCCGAAGACGAGCATTTCGTAGTCCCGGTTCGTGATGGTGTTCTTTGCGATCTCTTCGAGCCCCGGCGTGTTGATGTTGATTTTGAAACCAAGCGGCTGCCATGTTTTTGCAAGGACTTCAGCGGTTTTCGTAAGGAATGTTATCTGCGGGACGGTAAGATTCAGTTCGAGCGGGAGCTTCGTATTTTTTATCGTTTTTTCCCGGACCCCCTGGTCGTTCATTTTCCAGCCGGCTCTGTCGAGCGCGTCTCCAAGCGATTCGATGGATTCCGTTGACGAGGATATGCTTTCGTCAAAATACGGCGTCTCCGCGGGAATCGGCCCAAGGGCCGGTTTGCCTCGTCCGCCGAGGGCGCTCTCGACGAGGCCTGCCCTGCCAACCGACGCGCTAAGAGCCCTTCTCACCGACAAGTCCTTGAGCGGTATGCTCTTGCTTTGGTTCAAAAAGACCGCGTAGTAGCTCGGAAGATAAAAAGAGAAGGTTTCGTGAGGTCTTTTTATTTGGCTCACGGCATCGGGTTCAAGCCCGGCTATGCCGTCGATCTGGCCGGAATTGAAATCTCCAATGACACCCTGAAGATCGGAGAAGAACTTGAGGGTGAAGTTGCCGATCAGCGGTTTTTCTCCCGGGTAGTCGTTCCACTGCTCCAGCCGGTAGAGGCCGATGAATCCGTCGGGCTTCTTCTCGTAAGAGGAAAACTTGTAGGGGCCGGCGCCGACAGGTTTCAGGTTGTAATCGGAAAGCCGCCAGTTTGCCGGAGGTATTTCCGAGAAGAGATGCTTCGGCAGGACGTAAAGAGTGTTGAGCGTTTCCCGAAAGAAGGGGTCCGCGTTCACCAAGCTCAATTGGAGTTCAAGGCCACTCACCCTTTTCACCGACACTCCGCGCCATATTTTTTCGAGCGGCGACGAGCTTTCCGGGTCCTGGATTTTTTGGATGGTGAATACGACGTCGTCGGTGGTCAATCTTTCGCCGTCGTGCCACTCCAAGTTTTCTTTTATTCTGATATTCCAGATTCTGCCGTCGGGCGACGTTTCTATTTTCTCGGCGATGCCGCGGATGTTCTCAAAGACAAGCTTCACGATGCTTTTGTCGACAACAAGAGAGGCGATGACGGGGTTTATATAGATCGGCTGTTCGAGGAAGCCCTCCGTGTATTCTCCGCCCGAGGCCGGGACGACTCTCGTGTTTTGGGCGAAGCCCAAGCCGGTAAGGATTATGCCGCTCACAATCGCCAAAGCCGCCGCGGATAAAAATACCACCCGCTCCCGCCCAGTAAGCGCAAAAAAGATTTTTCTTATCTTTGTCATCTCGAATGTGAGGTGAGGAGACTAGAACCCATCTCGAAAGTATCTTCGGCTTGAAGCATGCTTTTGAGATGGGTTCTAACGTGCCACGAGCTGGAAGACGGCAAGCCCCACGAAAATCACGCACAACACCACGGTCGCCCGAAAAATCACCTTTTCCAATCCTCGCCTTGTCTGATAAAAACCGCCACCGCCGCCTTCGCCGCCCATAATGCCGGAAAGCCCCGCGGATCGCTCTTGGAGCAAGATTAAAACCACGATGACGATTGATAGTATGATTTGGAGAATGGGGATTATCATGGGAGTGTTCGCTAATAACGCGAATGCCAGCAAATAACGCTAATAATCTAATAATTCGCGTTATTTTTAATCAATTAGCATTATTCGCGATTACTACTTTGTTGCCAGATGGAACACGAAGTTCACGACGCCCACTAAAATCGTGGCGTAGAAGAGGGCGGGAATTGTTTCAATGGTAAGGTTTTTTGCGATAATGTCAAGAACATAAAGAACCAATGCGTTCACCAGTATGATTCCCAGGCCCAGCGTAAGCACGATAACAGGACCGAAGACGAGCTTCAAAATCGGCTTCAGAACAAAATTGAGAACGGTGAGTATAATCGCAATCCCGACGATTTTTTTGAAATCGCCGTCCAGGTTGAATCCGGAAATATAGGTAGCGGCCGCCACGAGCGCGATTGCGTTCGCAAGAATCGCGACTACGATTTTCGCCAAAAACTTCATCAATTTATATTATAACCCGCCCATGTCCCCTGTCACTTGTCGCATGTTACTCCCTACATCAGCCCCTCAAGCAAACTTCTGCCGGTCATTTCTTCCGGCTTTTTTATTCCCATGAGTTCGAGAACGGTCGGGGCGACGTCGGCGAGGGAGCCCATGGTCTCGTTGGCCAGGTTTTTCCAATTCGCGAACTTTCGGCCTCTGAATTCCGGAGCGACAAGATAAAATGGAACCGGGTTTGCGTCGTGTTGGCTCTCGGGGAGTGCCGTCGCGGGATTTATCATTTCTTCCACGTTGCCGTGGTCGGAGGTGACGAGAAGCGCGATCTTGTCGCTTACGGCAACCTTGAGCAACTTTTCCATTTCTCGGTCGATGATCTGGACTGCCTTGAGGCCAGCGTCGTAGCTCGAGGTGTGTGCCATCGTGTCGCCGTTCGAATAGTTTACGAGAATGAAATCGAAAGCAAGTTCCTGAATCGCGTCGATGAGCCGGTCGGTGATCGGCCCGGCCATCATCTCGGGGTGTTCTTCCGGGCGCGGCGTGGAGAGAGAAGGAATCAGGGCTCGGTATTCGTTTTTGAACGGCTGTTCCCGATAGCCGTTGAAGAAGTACGTGATGTGGGCGTATTTGTATGTCTCCGCGAGCCGCATCTGATTTTTCCCCGCATCGCTCAATAGTTGGCCGAGGGGTCGCTCCACCGTATCCGCCGCGAAGGCGACCGGCACGGTAAATTTTTCTTCGTAGTTGGTCATGGTTGCGATATGGAGATTCTGAAAGTTTTTAACTGCGAACTTGTCGAAGCTCTTCACGACGAAGGCCTCCGCAAGCTGCCGCATGCTGTCTTCCCGGAAATTGAAGAAGATGACGGCGTCGTTCTCCGCGATTGTTTTCCCTTCGCCGAAACGGAGCGGCGGCAGGTATTCTTCCGTGAGTCCTTTCTTAAAAGTCGCTTCGATGGAGGGATTCGGATCGGCGACAACCGTGCCGCTTCCCCCTGTCATATTTTGGTAGCAGGTTTCCGTGAGCCGCCAGTTCTGGTTGCGATCCATGGCGTAATAGCGGCCGACGAGCGTCGCGAGTTTGTCTTGGGGGATTTCTTTAAGAAAACTTTGCACGGTCTTCGGGGGGCTGTCTTTTCCGTCCGCGAAGAGATGGAGTTTCACGTTCGAAACCCCCTCGCGTGTAGCCATCTCGAGGAGCGCGCGCACATGGTCGAGCGAGGCATGCACGTTGCCTTTGCTCAAAAGCCCCACAAGGTTCACCGCGGAATTATTCTTTTTGGCGTGCTCGAATGCGCCCTTGAGCGCGGGGTTGCCGAAAAACGTTTTGTCCTGAATGGCCATCATGATTTTCGGATAGTACTGATAGAGCACTTTTCCGGCGCCAAGGGTCAGGTGCCCCACCTCGCTGTTGCCGACTTCTCCCCACGGGAGTCCGATGGCGATGCCCGAGGCCCGCAAGCTCGTCATCGGAAAGTTTTCCTTGAGCCACGAAAAGCTCTTGGGGTTTGCGACGTGGATCGGGTTCGATTCGTCTTCGCGTCCGATGCCCCAGCCGTCGAGCACCACGAGAATTACGGTTTTCTTTGTCATGAGTTTAATTCTAACAGAAAAAACAAAATAGTGGTCCACGAAATTTTCAGAGAGGTTGACAGATTCTCAATACGAGCTTAAAGTTAACGTACTATGATTCCAAAGTTAAGCGAGCGACAACTGAAAACCCTTATCAAAGAGGGCGTCAAAGAAGCTTTCAAAACCGAGATTATGAAGCTTCAAGCTCTTGTTTCGCAACACGTTTCACTAAAAGAGCAAAGGGAAATAGAACGTCTCTATGGGAAACCGTCTCGTGGGGCACACAGAACATACAAGATTGCGGCATGAACTGGAACGTATCGTTCACGTCGCGCGCCCTTAAATTTTTAGACGCCAACAAAATCAGCAACGAGGAGATTTTTGAACTGGTTCGAAAAGCTTTGCGGAAATTCCGAGGCGAAAACATTAACATCGACGTAAAGAAACTCAAGGGCGAATGGGTAGGCTTCTATCGTATCCGCAAAGGGAATCTCCGGGTCATCGCCGAGTTTGATTTTGACAATCGCTCAATTCTTGTTGAGGTAATCGATTGGCGTGGCGGCGTTTATAAGTAGTATGTACGGGGGCGGCGTTGAAAGAATTTCTACTTTTTTGTAAAATACTCGAGTAATTGACTGCCGCGGTAGCTCAGTGGAAGAGCGCAGCCCTGAAGAGGCTGGCGTCGGGTGTTCGATTCACCCCCGCGGCACAAACAAAATATCCACCTTCGCGGTGGATATTTTGTTTGTTGGGGTGAATCGAAGGAAAGGGTCGGGAAACTTGTTTCCCGCGCAGGAAGTTATTCGAAACCGAGGGTTTCGAAGGAGGAGCGAAGCGACGACATGAACCCCCGCGGCACAAAATAGTTTTTCCTCTACACCCGAAACCGCCTCGCCGCCTGCCGCGCTTCGCGCATGATTCTGTCTAAGTAGGCCACCGGGTTTTTCTCGGCGGTAATCACTTTCGTTGCGCCGCTCATTTGTTTCACGAGTTCCGCGCGTCCCGTTTGGGCCGGAGCGGTGTCGACAATATGTGAAGCGAGCGTTGATTCGACGAGTTCGAAAGGGGACTCGGCCCCTGAAGACCGCTCCGATTTTAATTCGCCCTTCATATATACCAATACTTACCTTTCGCGCGGAAACAGTCAACTAAAATAAAATGTTTACATTATAAAGGGAATATTCTTTTATAATGTAAACAGTTTTTAGGGAAGAACCGTAGTCCTGCCTCATGTTGGAAGCGTAGATTCTTTCTCTATGTGGTTTTTCTGCCTTGCATTACCAGCAGGCAGGCGCCCAACCGAAGGCGGGGCGGTAAAACTACTAAGTCTTGCCGCTATCCTTGTTCGCTTTAGTTAAGCAAAGCAAACAAAACAGGATAAGCATAAGTAATAAGAAGTAAGCACGAGAATGCCAGTTTGATTTTAGGGTCGATCTCCCTTCGAATTATTCCAAATTTCTTGAAACAAGCTTTTCATAGTAGTGGCCAAATCCCTCGACATTATTAAAAGACCGACATTTTCTTTTTTGGTAGTGATAATTCCAAGTGTATTGCCGTAAATTAAAATGTGCGACGGGCTTTCAAATCCTTCCGGCGCGAAACGCACCGTTCTTAAAAGCTCTTCCGAGGATGCATAAATCGATTTATATATTTCTCCCGTTTTAACTCTTATCGCTTTGGATTTAATATTGGCCCGGGCCCGTCTTTTAACCCAACGTTTCAAATAATTACCGCCCAAAATTTCCTCAATCTTGCTCGTATCGCCTATGTACCAAATTTCATCAATTGGTGCTTCAAGCATCTCTTCATAAATTTGCTTGATTTCTTCCGTTCCCTGAAAAATCCTGATTTTGGGGCCAGAATCAGCAGAGTACAAACTATCAAATTGTGGCAAGGCCCGTTCCAACTCTTCTATTTCTTCACCAAGCCGCTCTCTCTGATTTTTTAGCAGAGATATTACCTTTCTTGGGGGTAAGGGAATATATATTTTCCTGTTATTTTTTTGAAGGATCTCGACTAATCTGCGCTGTCGGAGTTTTTCCAGCGTGTATGTCAAGCTAGTCCTGGGAACGCCCACCTTTGTAGAAATAGCAGTTATCCGACCTTCCCCCACCTCGAGGGAAGCTAAGTAAACATCTATCTCTTTTTGGTTTAAGTTCAGCCCCCTTAAAACTTCTCGTATGTCCATAATGACGAAAAATTTAGTCGTTATGCTTCTATGTTATCAATCGTGGACGATTTAATCAAGGAAGCGGGTAATCCCCACCTTCGTAAACGACCAAAATACTTGACAGTATTGTTTAAATAGAGTATTCTTTGATTAGAACCCAAAAACCTAAAGGAGGGGTCAGGCATGATGAGGCAACCTCGCAAAGGCAAGTTCCGAGACGTCGATGGCGTGGATTACTACTACGACGTCTTCGGTATTCACAGAATTCGTCGTGTTGGGGAGTATGAGTACTGGTGGCATAAGTCAGTTGACGTGGGTGCTATCGAGAGCGGCAACTATCGGGTCGATGGAAACATCGGCGTCTCGTGTTCCGGTTTCGGCCCATTCGCGCTTTTTGTCGCAAAAAAAGAGGACGGGTCCAAACGATTTTTTGTGGCAAGGACGTTGGCGCCACCCTGTGCTCACGAAGAAATAGGAGAAGACAAAGCAAGAAAGCTGTCCCACCGTCCGGTTAGGGATGGACTTAGCGATTGGGGAGGTTATTTTTAGGGAGACCACCCATTCTCTAGCGATGCAGTCGGGGCGGACCACCGGGTCCGCCCTTCATTTTGCAATCAATTACTCCGCGCTGAAAGCGCGGCGTATGTATTCAAAGAGGTCTTTTTTCGTGGAGATCTCTTGTCGTTATCCTCGCTCGCTTTAATTAAATAAAACAAATCTGGAGTAAGTATCAGTATAAATATTTATTTGGCGAAGAGCTGTGTCCAGCAAAATGAAAGCCGAGACTACTTCTTTAATTTCAAAATAATTCTCTTTTCTTCCGGCCTCACGGCGTCTATGACGAACTGGTGCTGTGTATCCGGCATGAGCGCGGTTCTCATTTCGTTCTGGCCGCCGAATTCGGAGATGTGGATCAGCCCCTGGAGGCCGCCCTCGAGATTGATGACGGCGCCAAAGGGATTAAGTTTATAGAGCGTCCCCGCCGTGTCCTGGCCGGCTTTGTATTTCTCTTCGATATGGGCCCACGGATCGTCTTTGAGCGCCTTGAGAGAAAGGAACACCTTGCCTTCTTTGATGTCCACGATCTTCACGTTGAGTTCGTCGCTCACTTTCACGATTTCTTTGGGGTTGTCCACGAGCCGGTGGTCGAGTTCGGAAATATGGATCATTCCCTCGATTTCCGGATTATCCGTGAATCTCACGAACACGCCGAAGTCCGCAACGCCGGAGACCACGCCGCCCACCACCTGCCCGACGGAGTATTTGGAAAGCAACTCTTTGACGTTCGCAGAGAGCACTTCCCGTTCCGAGGCGATGATCTTGTTGCTCCGGGGGTTCACGTCGATTATTTTGACGCCGAGTTCTTGCCCGATGAATTTTTTGAGCTCGTCGGCGATTTTCTGCCGGTCGTTTTCAAGCACCCGCGGATAGTGGTCGAGCGAAAGCTGGGACACCGGCAGGAATGCCCGGAACTCGGAGTCCGGAATACTCACCGTGAGCCCGCCGGCGTTCGCGGCCATAACTTTTACTTTTATCACCTCGCCGCTCTCGGCGAGATCTTTCACTTGTTGCCAAATCTTTTGCCGGCCGGCTTCGGCGAGAGACAATTCTATAAAGCCCCTCTCCCCGTCGACATTCACGATTTTGGCGGAGACCTTGTCTTTGGGCTTCATCCCGCGGATTTGCTCTTTCGCGTTCAAAAATTCCACCCCGTAGACGATGCCGGTTCCGAATCTGCCGAGATCGAAATACGCCTCGCGGGAGAGCTTTTTCATAAGGATGGCCTCAACGACCGCGCCCTCTTTGGGCCAGTCGGCCGTTTGCAGTTCGTTTTTGAGCTCCTCGACGAGCCCGCCACCCGCGCTTGTTTTGTTGATTTCTTCTACTGTCGGAATCATTGGAGTTATTCTATGAGAGGTTGCGGAAAAAATCAAGCAGTTGCCACTTTCGTCCTTGCTGTCTTTGCCCCCCCCGCGCCGATTTCCACTATAACGTAATATTATGTTATAGTGGAAGTGTTATTTAAGTATGCCACGGGGATTTATAACTAAACGAGACAACCTTACGAAGGACACCCTTGTCCGACTGGCGAAGATCGGCGTTATTGTTATTGCCGCGAGTACCTCCCCCTATTTTTTACAGCGACTGGTCAGCAGATATTTTCAGGACAAGATTGCGAAGGTGGCTAGGGCTCGGGCAAAAAAACTTCGCGAGCTGGAAAAACGGAAGCTCGTTAGTTTCAAGGAACTCGGCGGCGGTTCGGTTCGAATAGAACTTACGCGCCTTGGCAAGGAGCTCGTACGCATCTATGACCTGGAGAATATGACGTTGAAGAAGCCAAAAAGCTGGGACAAGAAATGGAGAATCATCATTTATGATATTCCGGTGAGCCAAAGAAGGGCCAGCCAGGCCCTTAGCAAGAAATTCAGACAACTGGGGCTCTTCCCTCTCCAGAGGAGCGTTTGGGTTTCTCCGCACGAGTGCCTCGAAGAGATAGAATTTATCGCGACGGTTTTTGAGATAGATATGGATCGCTGCATTTGCTATTTTCGCACTCGAAACATTCCTCGGGAGAAAGAGGTCAGAAAGTTTTTCGGCATCTAGTTGTCCTACGGACGCGATGATGTGGTGTTTGCAGAGAGAAAGATATAGTGCCTAGAAAATGGGGCGCCACGAATTCTTTTCCCTTATAACATAATATTATGTTATAATGGAAAAGATGGCGAAGAGGTGTGGCGAGGAGATGTGGCGAATAAAGGCGAATAAATAAGAACGAAGATTTTTAAAAATAAAAATGGCACGTGGTGTTGCGCCGAGCACATAATGCGTTATGTGCTCGGCTCCCACGTGCCGGGGTTGCGCCATATCGGACTCATTGCCCCCTTTCTTTTCTTTAGGGTTACTGGGCCGGTGCCGCGGGAACATCCGCGCCGCCGCCCGGATTCGTCGTTCCGGGCTCGGCCGCCAGTGCCGCCGTCTTCCCGTTGAGGCCGTTGCCGTTGTTGTTCGCGAGCAGAGTGGCGATCAGGACGTCCACGAGGGTACCGCCTTTTTCGCCGCCGCCGCTTGCCACGATCTCCGGGACGAATTTCTGCTTCGCCTGGCCGAGAGCCTTCGCGGTCTCGATCAGAGCGTAGTTGCCGGACTGCATCGAGTTGATCTTGAGCTTGATGACGTCGGCTTCCGCCGTGCCGACCGCCCTGGTCTTGCCGGCTTCCGCTTCGCCGTTCACTCTCGTCACCTCGGCGTCAGCCGCGGCGTTCAGGGTCTTGGACCTCGCGTTGCCTTCGGCTGTCTTCACGGTCGCTTGCGCGTTGAAGTCCGCGATAGCGACCTTCCGTTCGGAGTTCACGACCTCCGGCTGGGTGTCGGCCATTGCCTTGGCCTGTTGGAGTTCCTTGCGGTTGATCTCCGCTTCCTTCTGGACGACGAACGTCTGCTTCTCCTGCTCGGCGATCTTCCGGTCGGTGAGCGTCTTCATCAACGCTTCCGGCGGCGTGATGTCGCCGATCAGGGTGTCCACGGCATTCACGTTGTACTCCTCGAGCGCGTGCTTGATCGACTGTCTCGCTTCCTCCTGCCGCTCGCTGCGGCTCGTGAGGAACTCGATGACGTCCGACTTCTGCGCGGCATTGCGGAAGTAGTTGCCAATAGTGGGTTCCAAGACTTGGGTTACGAGATTGGCCATGCTCCCGAAGCGCGCGATGACTTTCGGCGCCTCATTGCGCGGAACGTGGATGATCTGCGAAACGTCCAGGTTGAAAGTGAATCCGTCCGAAGAGCGCACGGTGATCGTCGAGAGCTTCTCGTCGAGCTTGTGCGACTCTGTTTTGCCCGTCGCCCAGTTGAGGACGACATTCGCCGTCGGCACCGTCTCCACATGGTGGGTGTAGGGGTTGATTGGGTACTTGCCCGGATCGAGCGGTTCAAGCCAGACGCCCTTCTCGCCGCGGCTCACGAGGTTGCCGTGTTTGAATGTTTCGCCGGTCAGGTCAACGCCGGTGTTTCCGACGTAGGCGATGACGACACCGACATGTGCGATCTCCACGTCCGTCATCGGTTTGATTTCGACCGTGGCGAAGAGCGGATTCAGGTAGTAGCGGCCGGCGAGCAGCACCTGTTCCTGAAGACCCTTGTATCCGCCGTTCGCGATGAACGCCTGGGCATCCTGGAACATGTCATGATCTGCGACTTCTCTTCCGGCGATCTCGCCGGTCGGAAGCGGCTTGCCGTCCTTCGTGGTGATGACTCCCACCATATTGTCTTTGATCTCGGTCGCCGGTTCGTCATTGACCGAGAAGAGTGCGGTGTTGATCCGGTAGGTGCCAGGCGGGATGATCGCGATCTGTGGACCGCGCTCCCCGCCGTTCGTGAGGAACGCTCTCGCATCCTGAAACGCGTTGCACTCCACCGTTTTCCCGAGAACACGGCCATTCGTGACCGCTCTGCCGTCGCGCGACTGAACCACGCCGACATGGCCCTGTTGGACGACCGTGAACCTCTGGCGGTTGACCGTGTACTGCCACGGCCAGAGCCAGAAGTGAACTCCGGGCGCGAGCGTATCCGCCTGGATGCCGGCCTCCCCGTTTAGAGCGACGATTGCTCCGTCCGGAAGGGTCCGGTTTTTGCCGAAGACGACGAATTTCTTCGTCACGATGCCGAGCGCGTCGTCGCCGATCATCACCACCCCAAACACCCTGAGCGTCAGCTTGTAGCCGACGAGAAGCGCAACAAGCGGGACGACCCACCAGAAACCCACCAACGAATTCACGATATTTCCACTTTCCATAGAGCAACCCTCCTTTATTGGGCTCTCAAACCAGAATCAGCGGCTACCATAGCAACCGGTTCTGGAGCTGGTGATAATCTAGCACACGACCGGTAAAAAGTCAAATTTTGGGAGTTGGCGAACCCGCCGATTTTCTGCTAAAATTGTGGAGTGTTCGCGAATAACGCGAATGAACTAATCGCCAATAACGCGAATACAAGGATTTAAATAACGCCAATCATTCGCGTTATTGATTTAAAGATTCGAGTTATTCGCGATTACTCCTTTTATTATGGTCATCACTTACTTCGGCGGAGGAACCTATCGATTGCAAAGCGGGGAGACGTCGCTTTTGGTTGACCCCGAGAACAACCGGCTGAAGGCGGACGTGGTTTTGAAGACGCTGGCATCGGCCGACTTCGATCCTTCGGGGAAGGAACAAAACGGTTCGACACAGCTCACCGCAAGCGAAATTTCTTTTCCCGGAGAGTACGAAGTGAAGGGAATCGAAATTTTTGGGTTGGGGGCGAAAGACGAGTCCGGAGAAAAACTTTTGAAGACGGTGTACGCGGTGGAATGGGAAGAAATGAAGTTCGTTTTCTTGGGCCACGTTTCCAAGCCGCTCCCCGCGGATATCGTCGAAGAGATTGAAGAACCGGATGTTTTATTTTTGCCCGTAGGGGGTGGCCATTTCTTGGCTCCGGAAGTTGCGGCAAAAATCGCGAAACAACTTGAGCCGTCTCTTATTTTCCCAACATTCTATAAATCGCCGGCGGATTTTTTGAAAGCGATGGGGCAAAAAGTTTCTGCCGAGGAGAAATTCGTTTTCAAAAAGAAAGATTTGGCGAATGAGAAAAACAAGGTCGTAATTCTAGAAACAAGAAGCTAATTGAAACGAGATACCAATATACGAATGCATACTAATGATACAAATAATACTAATTCGTATATTAGTATCACATCAGCCCCATGCCAAACTTTTTAGAAAAACTACAATCCTCCGACGAATCGACGAAACGCCGGTGGATGTTCGTGTCGACGCTTGTCGTGATGGTGGCGGTCGTCTACGTTTGGTTCGCGTATTTCAATAATTTAGTGGGGAACGTGAACACGCCGGAGCCGCGGGAGGCGCCGGGCGGCGGTTTTACCTTTTGGCAATCGATGCAAAACGGCGTTGCAATCCTCTACGAAACAGTAGCCGGGAAGGTGCGAGCGCTCGGAGAAATTCTCAAGGCGCCGAGAGAGTATATCGTTAGTCCGCCTCGATAAGCATCAAGCGTCACGTATCAAGCGTCAAGAAAGTTAATCCTGACGCCTGACGCCTGACGCTTGACACTTGTGTATGAACACAGAAAAACGCGAAATTACCAAAGAGCTTAAAGAATCATATTTGGACTACGCGATGTCCGTGATTGTGGCGCGCGCGCTCCCCGACGTGCGCGACGGCCTGAAGCCGGTGCACCGGAGGATTTTATGGGCAATGTGGGACAGCGGACTCACGTCGCTCGCGAAGACGAGAAAGTCGGCGAACGTGGTTGGAGAAACGATGGCGCGATACCACCCGCACGGCGACATCGCGATTTACGACACCTTGGCGCGCATGGCGCAGGAGTGGTCGCTCCGTTATCCGCTCGTGAAGGGCCAGGGCAATTTCGGCTCGATCGACGGGGACAGCCCGGCTGCAATGAGGTACACGGAAGCAAAGCTTTCAAAGATTTCCGAGGAACTGCTCGTCGACATCGAAAAAGAAACGGTTGACTGGATCCCGAATTATGATGCGACGAGGAACGAGCCGAAGGTGTTGCCGGCAAAACTGCCGAATCTCCTTTTGAACGGGAACATCGGCATCGCCGTCGGTATGACGACGAACATTCCGCCGCACAATCTTGGAGAAATCGTCGATGCCATTTTGTTTTTGGCCGATAACGCGGACGCCACGAACGACGACCTCGCCCAACTCGTGAAGGGGCCGGATTTCCCGACCGGCGGGATTATCTTCGACCAAAAGGCGATCAAGGCCGCCTACGCTTCCGGCAGGGGGGCAATCACGACAAGGGCCAAGGCGGAGATAGTGGAAGAAAGAAAAAATAAGCAGTTCGACATCGTCATCACCGAAATTCCGTATCAGGTCAACAAATCGGAACTCATCAAAAAAATCGCGGAGCTCGCGCAGGAAAAAAAGATCGAAGGCATCCGCGACCTCCGCGATGAGTCCGATCGCGAAGGGATGCGGATCGTGATCGAGCTCAAAAACGACGTGCCGCCGCAGAAGATTTTGAACCAACTCTATCAACACACCGACCTGCAAAAAGATTTTCACCTGAACGTGATCGCGCTCGTCGAGGGGGGCATTCAGCCGCGGCTCCTGTCCTTGAAAGATATTCTCGTGGAATATCTCGCGTATCGAAAAGAGGTGGTGAAACGGCGAACCCAATTCGATCTTCGGAAAGCCGAAGAGCGCGCGCACATCTTGGAGGGGCTTTCGAAGGCGCTTGACCAGATTGATAGAGTGATCGCGGCAATCAAGAAATCGAAAGACAAGGACGATGCTCACGCGAACCTTGTGAGAATATTCAAACTTTCCGACGCGCAGGCCACGGCGATTTTGGAAATGCGGCTCCAAACGCTCGCCGCGCTTGAACGGGAAAAAATCGAAGCGGAGCTGAAGGAAAAGCTGGCGCTTATCAAAGAACTCGGATTGATTTTGAAGAGTCCGGTGAAGATTTTGAAGATCATCAAAGACGAGATTTCGGAATTGAAAGCAAAGTACGGCGACGAACGGAGAACGAAAGTGGTGCCGACTCCGCTCAAAGCGTTCCAGGAAGAGGATTTGATTCCCGAAGAAGAGGCGATGGTGACGTTTTCCGCGGGCGGGTATATCAAGCGCCTCCCACCGGACACCTTTAAGACGCAGCGCAGAGGCGGCAAGGGGCTCATCGGCTCGGATGTTGCCGAAGAGGATTTCCTTCTGCACTTTTTCGGCGCGCGGACGCACGACAACCTGCTGTTCTTCACCGACAAAGGAAGGGTGTTTCAGACAAAAGTGTACGAAATCCCCCAGGCCTCGCGAACGTCAAAGGGAAAAGCAATCCACAATTTTTTGGAATTGCCGGCGGATGAGAATGTGAACGCGCTCGTGAGTTACGCGGCAAAGGGCAAGGGGCAAAGCGCTAAGGGCAATTACTTAGTTATGGTCACGAAAAAAGGCCTTATCAAGAAGACGTCGCTTGAGGATTTTGAAAATATCAGGCGCACCGGAATCATCGCCATCTCCCTTAAAAAAGGAGACGCGCTCCGCTGGGTGAAGCTGTCGAGCGGCAACGATCAAGTGATGCTTACCACCAAGCTTGGCCAGTCGATCAGATTCAAGGAGGCGCAAATCCGCGCGATGGGCCGGACGGCCGCCGGCGTGCGGGCCGTGCGCCTCAAAAAAGACGACGAGGTGGCGGGCTTTGATATAATAAAGAGCAAAGAGCAGGGAGCGGGGGGCAAAGAGATTGCCACCGGCTCTTCGCGCTTGCTTGTCGTAATGTCGAACGGTTTTGCCAAACAGACCGCGCTCAAGGAATACAAAGTGCAGAGTCGCGGCGGATCCGGCATACGAACAGCGAACATTACTCCCAAGACAGGCCCCCTGGTTTCAGCTCATATTGTCGGCGATGAAAAAGAAATATTCGCCCTCTCTCAAAAGGGCCAGATGATCAGGACGAGCATCGAGTCCGTTCGCGCGACGGGCCGCTCCGCCCAAGGCGTCAAAATTATGAACCTCAAGGCGGGAGATCGGCTCGCGGGAACCGTTATTATCTAGAGTAATCGCTAATAACGCGAATAATACCGGGTAATAACGCGAATGGAACCGGAAACCAAATTCGCATTATTAAATAAAAATTAGCGTTATTCGCGAATACTCCATGAAACTTTCCCAGAAACAAATCTTCATACTCGCGGGCATCGCCGTTGTCTTCATCCTTATCTTCGTTGTTGTTGGCCTTAACGTTCGCCGCGACAGCGGGGTTAGGGAGCAGGTGTCTTTGAATTTTTGGGGCACCGAGAGCTCCGCGGCCATAGAAAAAGTTATTCAGAGCTACAAGGCGTTCAGACCAAACGTTCAAGTAACCTATAAAGAGATTGATCCCGCGAAGTACGATGGCGTTCTGGTTGACGCATTGGCCGAAGGCGCCGGACCAGACGTGCTCTATGTCAGAAATAGGGCCCTGCCGAAGCACATGAATAAATTGTACCCGATTTTGCCGGCGCAGTTGGGGCTTGCGGGATTCAGAAATTTTTTCCCCGCGGTTGCGGAACAGGACTTCGTGTCGGCTTCCGGGAGCCCCGCCACAGGCGAGGCAAAGCAGATTTTCGCTCTCCCGCTGTACGTGGACACGATGGCGACGATCTACAATAAAGACCTCTTCAACCAAGCCGCGATCGTTTTTCCGCCGAAAACATGGGATGAATTTCTCTCTATCGTGCCGCGGCTCAAGACGTTGAATGAGAGCGGGCAAATCGTGAGAGCGGCCGCGGCGATCGGCGGCTCCGAGCAAAGCGTTGATGCGGGAGTCGATCTTCTGGTTCTCTTGATGCTTCAAAACGGCACGCAGATGACAACCAACAACTTTTCGTCGGCCACTTTTGCTTCGGCGCGGGACGACAACAAAAATCCGGGACTGGCCGCTTTCAACTTTTATCTTCAATTTGCGAATGCCGGTTCGCCCCGGTACACCTGGAATGATGCCCAACAGAATTCGATCGACAGTTTCGCGAACGGCAAGACGGCTATTGTGTTCAATTACAAATCGGCGATTGACAAGATCGGGGGCAAGAGCCCATTCCTGAATGTCGCGGTTGCTCCGATGCTCCAACCCACGGGGTCGGAGACCGGCGTGAACTACCCTCGTTACTGGGGCCTCGCGGTTTCAAAACAGAGCAAATCCATCGGTTGGGCATGGGATTTCGCGCTTTTCGCGACGACAAACCCCGACGCTTCGAAATTATATCTTGACGCAACCGGCCACCCGCCCGCCCTCCGATCTCTCATCGCCCAAAAACTGGACGATCCGGATATGGGAGTTTTCGTGAGGCAGGCGCTTACCGCCCAGTCGTGGCACGAGGCGGACGACGAGATTATTGATAGAATAATAAATGACGCGATAACGAGGGTGTTAAGCGGAAAAGCGGATTCGGAACACGCGTTACGGCAGGCGCAAGACCAAGCGAGCCAGTTGATGACGAGTAAATGAGATACCAATATGCAAATGCATACCAATGATACAAGTAATACTAATTCGTATGATTAGTATCACATTTTCATGAGAAAAGTCATATTCTCAATCTTACTGCTTTTGGTGGCCGCGCCGTATCTGGTTTTCGCCGATACCGCGCATCGCGCGCAGAGCATCTTCCCTTTGGGTTTTTGGGGTTTTCCCGATAGCGGACTTCTCTCTTGCCACGGCGACCCGGCTACGAATCCGAACGCCTGCAAAAGTTTCTGCGATTTCATCGACACGGGAGTCAATATCATCTACTTTGTTATGACGATCGCGCTTTTCGCCCTGACGCCGATTTTGTTCGCGTGGGGCGGCATTCTGATTTTGACGGCCGGCGCGAATCCGGGGAACATCGAAACCGGCAAAAAGATTTTACGGGGGACGCTCATCGGGATGGTGATCGTCTTGCTGGCGTTTGTGGTGATCAAATCAATCGTCACGTTCTTGGGGGTCGATCTGCCAGGGATCACCTCGGCGTTGAATTGCCAAGTGCCCCAAAGTTCCCAATGAAAAGGCGCCTTGCCCTGGCCATTGTTTTATTTTCAGCGCCGCTATACTCCGCTTTCGCGCAGGTTCATATCAACATTGGCCTCCCGGGCCTTTCGGCGGCTCCGCAACCCAATGAATTTATAGCGCAGCTTTACAACTTTGCCCTGATGATCTCCGGCGTACTGGCGCTGGGCGCGATTATCTTCGGGGGAGTGAAATATATGACCGCCGCTGGCAATCCCTCCGGACAGACCGAAGGGAAAGAATGGATCCAGGGCGCGATCTCGGGATTACTTCTGCTTTTCGGAGCGTACTTCATTTTGAACATCATTAATCCCGATCTCACCAAGCTTTCCCTGCCCGCGCTTTCGCCGATTCCGGCGGGCGGCGGATCGAGTGGAGATGCTGGCGGCGGCAGCCCCGCCGGACTTGGGTTGAGTCAGCAACAATCCTACGACCAGTTCCGCAACGCGGGTGTTGCCGTGAACGGCCCGATCAGATTGGCGGGCCTCAAACAAGGCACCGTGGACGAAGTTATCCGCCTTACGAATGCCTGCAAAGCCGCAAACGCTTCTTGCGAAGTTACGGTTACTTCGGCGACGGGCGGCGAACACGAGTCGGGTGCCGTGAGTCACGCGAACGGTTATAAAGTAGATTTGCGCAGTCGGGACGGGGGTTCGGCGTTAACAAACTATATTCGAAACAACTACCAACAGCTTCCCGACAGAAGCGACGGAGCGAAGATGTACCGGGCTCCGAGCGGGGCGATTTACGCGCTCGAGAGCAACCACTGGGACGTGGTGGTGCCGCCTCGATAAACATAAGGACATGAGCAAGAAAACAATCTTCGTCGCAACAGCAATCGTTTTTGTAACAGCCGCAGGATTTTTTATTTCGAAGATCTTGTTTGGAGGATCCGATTCGACCGGCGGATCGTCTGGCGGCGTCGCCGGAGAAATCAGCTCCGTCGTTTCTCGATTGGCCAGCATTCCCGAAGGGGATATGCTGTCCATAGGAACTCCAAGGGGCGCGGTTGAGGTGAAGAACTTTTACAAGACCGCGGTCGGGGCGAGAGAGCAATTTGTTGTTATAACATCAACAGACGGCTTCGGGATTAATTACGACACGTACACAAGCGGTTTCTCTGTTTACATTTCTGCCGCGCCCTTTGACACAAACAGACATTTGGCGGAAAAAGATTTTCTTGAAATTTTGGGAATAAACGAAGCCGACGCCTGCAAGCTCAAGGTTTGGGTTGGCGCGTCGCCCGAGGATTTGTCCGGCTATGGCTTGCCCCGTGGCGAGGATTCGCGGGGTTTGAGCTTTTGCGGCGGAGCGCTATAATAAGGTTACCTATGTGGCTCGCGAAAACAGGTTTATATTTTTCGGGACTATTCAACAAGGCCTACGCCGATACGCACGTGGGGGGCGGACTTTTAAATCCATTGAGTGGATGCGACCTTTCCTGCATCACCGACAAGATTACCGATTTTCTCTTCGTGATCGGCGGGCCGATTGCCGCCATTATGGTGCTCTGGGGCGGCTTCCAGATCATGACCGCGGCCGGCGATCCGGAGAAGTTCACGAAAGGCAGACAAACCATACTCTATGCGGCAATCGGGCTTGTGGTCATACTCCTTGCAAAGAGCGTGCAAGGCCTGATTTTCGGCATATTTGGAGTTCAATAGCGAATGTGTTATACTAAAAAGCAATGAGAAACAGGATTTTAGGTTTTATCGCAAGGAATCAATGGGTTGGTCGGGGAGCTATTTTCGCCGTTGTCCAGTTCGCGCTTTTTCCCTCCGCCTATGCCGCCATAGAGTTAAGGGGAGCCCAGGATGTTGTGAGCAAAGTTCTTTGCCCCGTTTTTGACACGATGTTCACCATTTTGATAGCTCTCGCCGCCATTATGGTTATATGGGCGGCGTATATTTATCTTCGGGCAGGCGACGACTCCGAAAAAGTTTCGAAGGCGCACAAAACCATAACCTACGCGGCCGTGGCAGTGGTTGTCGCTTTAATCGCCAAGGGCTTTCCGGTATTAATCTCCAGCATATTCCCCGGAGGCACTATTCCCGGATTTAACTGCGGCGGCGGAGGGGGCGGTGGCAGCGACGCGATCATCGGTTAACCCAACTTTTTGAGTAGAAACTTTCTGAAAGGTCGAAAACCACAGATTATCATTATGTTTAAGAGTTTTAAAAAGCTGACCGCGCCATTCGCGAGCGCCGTCTCGTATCTGTCGCCCCTTATCGTGGGAGCGCAGTCCGCGCCGCCGCCGCCGATCACGAGCGTGAGCGGTCTTCAGTCGTTTGTTTGTAATGTCATCGTTGGCTGGCTCTTCACGTTTCTTGTTATCGCCGCGGTTGTCTTCGTTTTGATTGCCGCTTTCAAGTATTTGACCGCGGCCGGCGATCCGGAGAAAGTAAAGGGCGCGAGCCATCAACTGATTTACGCCGCGGTAGCCATCGTCGTCGCGCTGTTCGCGCGAGGCGTGCCGCTCATCGTGAGTAGCTTATTCAGCACGACCGTAGGGGGCTGCTAAGCCCGATTACGTTAAAAAAAGAAAGTTTTACCGCGCACATATCTATGTGCGCGGTTTGGTTTAGTAGTAGATGGTGAGGAGAATCTTCACCGGCTCCTCGCCGAGGTTTTGATATCTCACGGCATTGAGGGATCGGCCCTCGAAGCGGTGAATGAGCGGACTGTCGTCGAGCCAGGGCGTGGTTTTCCCTTCGCCAACAGCCATTTGCATTTTGACATCACCCTCCGGGTCGGAGTTCAGGTTCGTCGCGTTCTTTGGCCGCCGCAGCCAAGCCGTCGAACATTGCGCGCCGGTCTGGTTGAGAATCAGCACGATTGACCGCACGGATGGGAGCCGCGGGTATTCCTTCTCGCCTCCGCACGAGAGCGTGATTTCCGGCACGAGCGCCGCGGTTGTCCGGTTTGCTTCTCCTCGGATCATTTCTTGTTGTGCTTTCTTCGCCGCCCAGTTGCCGAAGATCGCCACAAGAGCCGCGACCACAATCAGCTTGAAAATCTTTCCGAATCGCTGACTTGAGACAATCGGTGTCGCTTGCGGAGAGGTAGGGGTCGGTGTCATCGCCGACCTCCTCTGCCTCCACCGCCCGAGCCGCCTTTATCTGCCTTTCCGCTTGCTCCGCCGAGGCCGGGGATGCCGCCCTCAATAATGACCGCTTGACCACCGCCTCTTACTCTGATGTCCTTGAGCGGTGTTCCGAGCAAGGCCGCTTGAGTGCCCGTTAGGGCTTCTTCCGGTGAAAGCCCGACAAGGGTGTCCATCAATTTCTTTGCTTCAAGGCGCTGAATCTCAAGTCCTCGAGCGCGCGCTCTTTGAACCTCTTCTTCGTTGAGCGCCTTTTTGGTTTCCTCGGAGAAGTCGACCTTCTCGAGTTTGAAGAGTTCGACGTCTATGCCGTTGCTTCTCTCGATTCCAGACATGTCTGTGGCTCTACTTTTTTCCGTGCGGATTTCTTCGCCGATGGCCTCGCGGTGGGTGTTGTAGAAATCCAGAATTTTTCCGCTCGGGATTTCTCTTGTTCCCACATAGTTGCAACCGGGAACTCGGCAGCCATTGTGGCGTTTATGCGGCGGTACTTCCATTTGGAGCGTACAGCGGATGAAGTCCTCGATCGCGCTCCGGTTCACGAGAAAGTCATTGCTTCCAATGACTCCGCCGAGGTTTCCAAGCTTCCCCTTCAGAGTCGCGTTGATTTCTCTTTCGATGGCGGCTGGCGTTGTGCCGAGAAAGGCATTGCGTTTGGCACTATCTCTGACGTTCGGATCCGCTTTGTATTTCAGGTAATAGTCGCATATAACTTGCGGCTTCGCCCTGCTGCTCTCGAAGATTGTGTCGTTCGTCGTGAAAGCCACACTCCCCGTTGCTTCCTGCGGCGTGGTCGATAAAGTTGCTATTCTTCCTCCGAGTTTCTCGGGAATCCAGAACGTCCAACCGCTCACTAGGCGCGAATCTCTCCAACCCCAAAATCTTCGTTCTCCATAGCAGATTGCGGGGATTGGCCAAAACGAAGCGAAGCCGAGAAGAACGACGAAAGCGACAAAGGCGAGATTCAAAACTCCAAAGATAGCCCCTGTAATCGCGGAACTGTTGTAGGCGTATCTCAAAGCAACGACGGTTGCAAGAACGGCAATTACAAACAGAAGCCTGGATCTCGCAGACATTGTTTCCTCCACCTTCTTGTCAACGTTGAGCTGCCAACATATTACCACGCGGAAATCCGTTTGTCAAAAACATTGGCAGACGCTATGTGGTTTAGTATAATAAACCTGTGCACAGGATGAGAAAGGTAAAAATTGTGTGGAGTTCGAGATTCGCTTATGCCATAGGACTAATAACCACCGACGGGAATTTGTCCATAGACGGAAGACATATTAACTTTACAAGCAAAGACGAGGAACTGGTTCTCATTTTTAAGCTATGCCTGGGATTGTCAAACAGAATAGGTCGCAAGAGTAGGGGTGGGTCAAAGGAAAAGAAATATTTTGTTGTGCAATTTGGCGATAGGGATTTTTACGATTTTCTGGCCACCATAGGTCTGAAACCGGCAAAATCCAAGACACTTACGGAGTTAAAAATTCCGAAAGAATACTTCGCTGATTTTTTCCGTGGTTGTATTGACGGAGATGGGAGCATCGGATTTTTTTCTCATCCCGAAAGTAAATATCCGCAGCTAAGAATTAGATTGTGCTCCGCCAGTCCAAGGTTTTTAGAGTGGGTTAAGTCGGAAATTCAGAATATCACGAAAATAGAAGGAGGTTGGATCGAATCGAAAAAAGACGGCATCGGCGTACTGGTTTACGCGAAAGCCGACTCTCTAAAATTATTTTCGTTTATGTACTATAATCAATCAGTTTGTAAGCTATCCCGAAAGTTCGCGGTGACGCAAAGATTTTACGGGCGAGTAGCCGAACTGGTATAGGCGCACGGCTTAGAACCGTGTTTCCGAAAGGAAGTGTGGGTTCAAATCCCACCTCGCCCACAAAATGCCGTTACTAAAACAAAATCAAAAAAAAGAGGCCCTTCCGTCTTTTCGCTTGGCACGTTGCCTTGCGCAAGACGGAACGGCGTAACATTATTCCTCGCGCGCTGCGCGAGGAATATCCACGACATCACCTCTCTTTTGCCCATCCTCTTTCAACGAGCATTCTCTCGGTGGTTCTATGCCCTTCGGAGATCCAATCCTGAACGTCGTATTTCGAAAACCTCCGGAGATCCGCTTTCTCGGGCGGCTCACTAAGCTCAACAATGATCAGCTTGTCTTTTGTTGCTTGGGGCAGCCGCTCCAGGATACTCCGCATTCTGTATTCGACCATCAGTTCGTGCGCGTGGTCGGAAACCGAAAGGAATCCGCCCACTTCTTCCGCCCTGGGCAGCCAGTAAAACACGAAGAAGAGGATATAATCGCACGCGCAGTATTTCTCGACCAAGTCGAACGCCAAAAAGTCCTGCTTCGCGAATACGCCGTCAAATTCGTATTCCCCGTCGATCTCAATCGGAGGAAAAGTCGGGACGATAGTCGAAGAAGCCATAAGCCCCTTCAGTAATCGTTCCCCGCTCCGATCTCTTTGGAGAAAGTTGGTGTATATCGATCGTTCTCCGCTTCCGTACTTCGCCGCCGTGGCAATCATTTTCGTTTTTGAAGCGAAGATTTTTTCCGCGTCAAGCGCGGTAAGCAGTTTATAGAGCGGGTCGTTCGAGAAGATCGACGATTGTCTCAAGAAAGCCATAATGGAAGCGGCATGCATTCCAAGAGAAAGGAGCGCGCGGACGACTCGTTCCGCTTTTCTCGATTTCTCGCCCTTCGCGAGGGGCGGGATCACGTGCAAGAGGGAGCCGGCCACGAGCGAGCCGAGAAAGAGGTCGTCGGCCCATCTCGGTCGAGAGATTTTCCCGGGGCTGAGCGCGGACCAGATTTTCTGCGCCCTTTCGATTTCTTCTTCGTCCCATGCGGCAACACTCCCTGCGGCCAGGGCTCCGGCTGAACAACCCGCGATGATTCCGGGTCGAATGTCATTTTCAAAAAGGCAACGAGACGCACCAACTGCCATCGCGCCGCGCTTAAAGCCGGGAGCGAAGACGCACGCAATTCGAGGATTCCGCATTTCTGCCACCTCCGCTCGTTCAAACTTCTAGTTATATTAAAACGCCGCCCAAGAGGGAAGTCAAACGGTCTATTTCGCGTTTGCGCCCTCGGGAGGAATCGAACCCCCATATCTGGCTTAGAAGTCCAGAGTTCTATCCATTGAACTACGAGGGCAATTTGGCGATTGCTTTATTTCGAATTGATTCTAAAACAAAAATGAGATAATTTGAAGTGTAACTACCGGAGCGTAGTATAGTGGTAGTATACGTGCTTTGGGAGCACGAGGTTCGGGTTCGATTCCCGGCGCTCCGACGAGCTACGACGTATATCTTTTTGGAAGCTTTCGGAGATGATTCGAGCTTGGTCTCCGACCGCGGTCGGAGTCGAACCACCGACCTGCCTGCCGGCAGGCAGGGAAGTAGCGGGCGTACCGCCGCTGGAGCGGGACGAACCGCGGCTCCAAAAAGATATACGTCGTAGCTTCCGAAAAATGACCTTGGCAAAAACCAATGAAGCTAATTTCCCTAAACATCTTGGGCGGGAAGATCTTTGAGCCGCTTATGGCGTTTGTAAAAAGTGTGGCTCCGGACACGGACATTTTTTGTTTTCAGGAAGTGTTTCGGTCTTCTGGGGGACCAGTCGAAAGCCATGGCACGCGGACAAACATCCTCGCCGACCTGGTTTTCGCGCTCGAGGGCTTTCAATGTTATTTTTGTCCCGTGCAGAAGGGCGTTGATTTGGAGAATTTCGTTGACTTTGAGATCGAGACCGGCCAGGCGATATTCGCGAAGAAATCATTGAACGTAGGCGGCGCGGGAGAAATTTTCGTCTACAGGGATCGTAACGGGGCGGAAAATATCCAAACCATTCCGGCGGCGATCAATTATGTTCAGATCGAAGACAGAAATAAAAAACCTACCATTTGCAACTTCCACGGGCTTGCTTTCCCCGGGGATAAACTTGATACGCCGGAGCGGCTGCGACAATCGGAGAAAATACAGGAATTTTTGGACGGAATGGACGGCCAGAAAATCCTTTGCGGCGACTTCAATTTAATGCCGGATACGGAGAGTATTAAAATGATTGACGCGAAAATGAAAAATCTTATTTCCATTTTTAATATCGAAAGGACAAGGAGCCGGCTCTCGCCATTCTACGGCAAGGAGGATTTTCAGCCGTTCGCGGACTATACGTTCGCGTCGCCCGACATTAAAATAAAAAGTTTTCAAGTTCCCGATCTTGAAGTTTCCGATCACCTGCCGATGATCTTGGAATTCGATTGAAATTACTTTACGTGCGTGGCAGTATAGGAGAAGACGGGGCGCTTAACTCAGTGGTCAGAGTGCTTCCTTTACACGGAAGAAGTCGGGGGTTCAAATCCCTCAGCGCCCACCGCTAAAAATCATCCCCGGTTGAGTTCATAAAAATTCTCAAACAGCTTTGCCACAAGAATCGGCCCCGTGCCGCCGGGGGTCCTGGTGTAGGAAATATTTTTCTCCTCGGTGCCGGCCGGATCGAAATCACCGACTACTTTTTTCCTAATTTCTCCTTTCTCATTTCTCATTTCTTCTACATTGTAGCCGAAGTCGATGACGAGAGCGCCGGTCTTCAGGTCTTCCGCGCCGAAGAGGTTGGCTTGTCCCACGCCGCTTACAACCACGTCCGCATCTTTCAGTTTAGCTCTTAATTCCTGCGCGCTGGAATCAAAAACAGTAAGTTCCGCCACTTTGTTTTGCAGCCAGAAACCAACGGGCTTTCCTATTAAGAACCCCGCGCCGATCAAAACGATTTTCGACTGCCGAAGATTAAGGTTGCTACGTTTGAGGATTTCTTCTACGGCGCCGACCGACGGTGGCACAATGTTGTGCCTGCCGCTGTAAAATGCTCCAAGCGCCGCTTCGCCCAACAGATCAACATCTTTTTCTTTGGGAATGGCGTTGAGGGCGTAGTGTTTGTTTATTTGATCGGGCAGGGGGAGTTGGACGATGAATCCGCCGCACGGTCTTGGCGAGGAGAGGCGCCCGATTTCTTGCCGCAATTCGTCAGTTTTTATATCGAGCGGCAGCTTGTAGAGTCGAAAGGAAATTCCCAACTCTTCAGCCGCTTTCTCTTTTTGTTTGAGAAAGTTGAGCGAGGCGGGATCATCGCCAACCAAAACCGCGCCCAAAAACTTTCTTGGCACCGGCAGTTTTTTGAGATTGTCCAAAATCTCACCCGCTATTTTTCTGCCGTCGATGATCATGCACAATAATAATCTAATGCCACTGGCCGCTAAACGGTGAAAGCATCACCCCTCTTTGTTGCTTTTTTAGCAACAACGTGCGCGGTGATGTTTTTAATTTCGTTGTAGAGAGGATGGTCGTGGTTTAAGCGAAAGTATTTTTGACGGTTGCGCATAGAAGAAACAAAGATGCCGGCGCGGGTGAGCGCGTTGAGCTCGCGAGAGAGGAAGGCGACGTCGAACGAAAGAATCCTTGATAGGTCGCGCACGTAATACTCCGCGCGAGGATTCAAAAAGTAATGTTCGAGGAGCGCCTGATGCAGTTTTGAGCGAAAATTGATGGGCATGTAAAAACTTACAACCAACGTAAAACCCGCACCAGTATTATTTCTTATTGTTGCTAAAAAAGCAACAAACACAAACTTAATACGGAAGCGGGAATTGTCTGCAAAGCTGCCGCACTGCGACGCTCGTTACTTTGCGCCGTATGAGTATGTCAGAAATCAACTCCGCGACTTCTCTCATTTCTCTCTCCTTCATCCCGCGCGTGGTGAGGGCCGGCGTGCCGATGCGGATTCCCGATGGATCGAACGGCGAGCGCGTGTCGTAGGGCACGGCATTCCTGTTTGTTATTATTCCGCTCGCCTCAAGGCGATCTTGCGCCTCCCGGCCGGAGATGCCCAAATTTGTCAGGTCGATAAGTATCAAGTGATTGTCCGTGCCGCCGCTTACGAGGTTGAATCCGAGCCGCGTGAGTTCGCGAGCGAGCACTTTGGCGTTTTTCACGGTTTGGCGTCCGTACTTTTTGAATTGTGTTGTGTTCGCTTCGAAAAGCGCCGTGGCGATTGCCGCAGTCTGATTATCGTGCGGCCCGCCCTGGAGTCCGGGAAAAACAGCTTTATCTATCGCCTCCGCAATCGTTACCACTTGCTCTTTGCTCTTTGCTCTTTGCTCTTTGCTAAATATAATCGCCCCTCTCGGCCCGCGGAGAGTTTTGTGGGTTGTTGTGGTCACCACGTCGGCGTAGGGGAATGGCGATGGATGCGCGCCCGCGGCGACGAGTCCCGCGATATGCGAAATATCCGCAAGAAAGTACGCGCCGACATTCCTTGCGATGCCGCCGAGTTTTTTGAAGTCGAAGATTCTTGGATACGCAGTCGCGCCGGCGACGATGATTTTTGGTTTCTCTTTCTTGGCCATGCGGTAGATTTCTTTGTAGTCCAGAAAACCATCCTGCTTGAGCTTGTATTGTATCGACGCATAGAGCTGCCCCGAAAAATTGGCTCGCCATCCATGCGTGAGGTGCCCCCCAAACGGCAAACTCATTCCCATAATCTTGTCACCCGGTTTCAGAAGCGCGAAATAGACAGCCATATTCGCCGGAGAGCCGGAATATGGCTGGACGTTCACGTGCCAGTTTTTACCAAGCCGGAAAACTTTTCGGGCCCGCTCTTGCGCCAGCAATTCAATCTCGTCAATAACGGAATTACCCGCATAGTATCTTTTCTTCGGATACCCTTCGGAATATTTATTGGCGAGCGGCGAGCCGAGCGCGCGCAAAACAGCGGGCGAGGCGATGTTTTCCGACGGAATCAAGTCGAGCGTTTCCTTCTGACGCCCGATTTCCTTTTTGATTAAGCTTTCTAATACTTTGTCGCGCATAAAAAGACATTAGTTACCAGACATTAGACATTAGGACAAAGGGCATGAGTCGAAAGCCCCTAATTACTAATGTCTAGTTACTAATTACTATATCTTATTTCCCAATCCATATGCATTTTCGGGAGCATCATCTCCGGCCGCCAGGATTTTTTTACCTCTTCTACGTCCTGCGACGATTGATATTTCCCCCCTTCGCCAACGTAATCGATTTTCGCGGCTGCCAAGGGCGCGACCTCGTAGAAAACCATCTGCCCGATGCGTCTGCCGACGACAAGAGGAATCGAAAAGTATCGGGAGTTGTTGGTGACCTCCATCGTCCAGCGATTGAAGTATCCCACATCTCCCCATCCGGCGTCCTTGCAGACCTCGATGAAGTTTCTTCCCAAAGATGAGCGCGCGTACATCTTGGCAACGCAAATATCCCGCCCGCCGATGAATTCCCTCGTATGAGCAAGGATGGTTTCTCCCGGTTCGAGGAGAATAACTTCGGATTCGTCGGGAACGTTTTCGAGATCCATACCCGACTCTTCTCTTAACGCCTTTGCCGTTTTCGCTTCCTGCGGCCCGCACCAAACATTCTCGGTGGACTTTCTGTCATAGGGGTTGTGGATGCTTTTGGGATTCGCGGGATTTTTTTCTCGCCAATACCAACTTCCGAGCGTAACGTCATAGCTCGTGGTTTTGAGATTGCGGTCGTCAAACGGGGAGATAATAATCGTTCCCCGATCCATGTGTTTGAGAATTTGATCGCGAGAGAGGAGCATGGATTTCAGATTATTTTATAAACGCCATTTTTGCAAATCCATCGCGAGAAGCTTGAGTTGCTACGCGCAGCCGCCAAACGTGAAAGCGTACGCCCGGAGTCCCTGGTCTTTGGAAAAGATTTTTAATTGACCACGCCCGCCCCGGGCCGTGGCGGCGGGGATCATATCGGCGGGCAGAACAAGGTTATACATCTTGGCTTCGTGAACACCGACTTCTCTGAGAAACTTGCCGTCAAGTTCGAGTCGAATTTTCACCGGCTGGTCGGCGAGCGACTCCATCACCAGATTCACCTCGGTTCCTTCGAAGTTGAGCTCGAGGTAATCCTCAAAATTATTTTTTCTCTCTCCGTGCTCGATAAATTCAGGGTATACCTTCCACAAACCCTTGAAGCTCCAGGTTTTTCCGGTTCTGCCGCGCATGGCGCCAAGATAAGTTTCAGGAGTGACGGGATAGCAGATACCGTCCGATCCCTCTTCGTCGCTCGGTGGAGGCAGTTTCAGTTCGGGATCGATCTCAAGAAGCGCTTTTTGAATTTGTCTCTCCGTTTCTTTATAGTTACCCTCGCCGGCGTGATCGTAAACGATCTGGCCGTCTTTGTTGATGAGGAATTTTCTCGGCCAGAACTGATTGGAGTATAAACTCCATATTTGGTAATCGTTGTCCATCACCACGGGGTATTCTATCCCAAAGTTCTTTACGGCGCGCGAAACGTTCTCCAAGTTTTTCTCGAACTCGAATTCCGGAGTGTGAACGCCGATAATCACGAGGCCCTTTTCAGAATACTTTTTGTTCCATTCCCGGAGATGGGGGAGTGCGCGGATGCAGTTCACGCAAGAGTATGTCCAAAAATCGATGAGCACGACGCTACCCTTCAACCCTTTCATCACTAACGGCTTCGAATTTAACCATCTTAAATTTTGCGGAAATTCTGGCGCTCTCATGTCTATTCTTAATAATATACGGCCAGCCGAAAAATGTAATACCCTTCCCGCAGACATGGAAGGGTATTTTAGTATGGGAGGGATTTCGCAAAGTGGCGGACTCCGCGAAATCCAGCGTAGCAGAAGACGATCAGTATCAACCACCATAAAAAGAGGTAAGAGATCATGAGCATTAAATCTCCCGGGCTGACATCCTGCCATGTGTATCTCCAGAAGAATCGAGCCAGGGACCACCTATTGACGTCAATCCAGTCGGTTAACCATATGAGACGCACGGAACTGTTTCGGCCTCCCGACACGGTAATCGGCATTTCAAAGTTGTTGAAGGCGATCGCCAGGAAGTTTGAAAACGCGCCAAGCGTACCAGTAACAGCGCTCACGAGCAGGCTGTTTATGACAAATCTTGAGAACTTCGGCGATTTACCCACGGAGCGCCACCTTCCTCTCCCCGTTGCGAGCGCAATGACAATAACAAAAACGAAAAGGAAAAGCGTAAACGACCCCGCAAATGAGTAGCCATCTCCCAAATAACCCCTGACTTTCTCTACGCTCATGATGGCAAAGAACCACGGGCCGAAAAGCGCCTTGATTAAGATGTCTAGTAAAAAGTCGACCAACGGCCACCTCCGTAATTGTGTTAGATACTGATTTGTTTATAACCCAACCGAAGCGAAAAGAGAAGCCGGGTTTTTTGGGTGCCTAACGGGATTCGAACCCGTTCCGAGAATGCCACAGATTCTAGTGCTGCCATTACACCATAGGCACCATACTAATACTTCCAACTTACCTGGTCTTACCGACTTTTTCAAATGCTATAATAAACTCTGTGCCTGATTTCATCAACGACCTCGGACTTTTGGCAAGCCAAAATTACTTTTTGGCCTATTTTATCTTTTACATCGCCGTTATGTTTTTGGGGACGATCGCCGAGTTTACCGGCTTCTGGCTGGTGTTCAAGGGATTTTTCGGCCCGTGGGGCCTGCTCGTTTTTCCCGCCGTCGTCATTCTTTCGAGCGCGAGCGGCGATCTCTTGTGGTATTCTTTCGGCGGCGCGCTCAAAGAAACCCGATTCGGCAATTTCGTAAAAAATCGCCTGCCCAAATATGCGGAACTGGAAGAGAGTTTGAAGAAAAACGGCACGAATCTGATTTTCATGGCGCGGTTCGTGTACGGCTCGGCGCTCCCGATTATTTTTTCGATCGGCTGGTTCGGCATGGGGCTCCAAAAGTTCTTCAAAATGTCTTTCATCTCGAACTGCATTTGGGTCCCTATTCTCACGGGCATTGCGTACGGTCTCACGCTGGGGCTCACTCCGCTTCAGAGCGTCGCCGTCTTCAGGGAGTTCGAAATAGCATTTTTGGTCGGGATCGTGTCGTTTTTGATTTTGAGTTATCTTGCCACGAAACTCGTGAAATACATCTTTTCCTTGCTCGGCGCGTCTCCGCGTGATACTATGGAAGAAGAATGACCGTCGAACTCGCGCGAAAATTAAAAGACGCCGGGTTTCCGCAGGGCGCCAAATCGGGCAACCCTTATTCCCCGACGCTTTCCGAACTCCTCGCGGCGTGCGACAAGAATTTTTGGAGCTTGCGCCGCACCCCCGACGGTAAGTGGATCGCGACAGGTCGCCTTGCCGCGAAAGAGAGCCAAATACCCTACTACGAATCGGCCGAGTACGACGAAGCGGATGTGGCGGTTGCTGAATTGTTTCTTGCGATACAACTTCATGCCAAGCAGTGAGAAGGGCGCGCCTTTGAACCAGAGCTACGCCGTTGCCGTTTTCATAATCACGTCGCAAGGGATTCCCTTGATCCGCGACCCCAAAAAACCGCCGCCGGTGTTTTGGAAAGCGCCGGGCGGCCGGAGCAATCCGGGAGAAGGCGCGGAGGCTGCCGTTCTTCGGGAGGCAAAAGAAGAAATCGGGATACGTTTGCATGAAAAAGACCTCTCGCTCGTCTACGAAGAAGACAAGGGGTCGCATATTCTTGCCCTTTTTGTCGCGCGATTGGAATCGCTTCCACGCCTCAAGCATCAAGGCGACGAAGGGGAAGAGATAAAAGTGTTTTCGCCAAAAGAAATCCTTGCCCTGCACGACTTTTTCCCGAACCACCGGAGGGTGTTCGAGAAGATTCTGGAGGACTTGACGAAATAGATTTTATATGGTAGATTTCTAGGCAGAAAGGAGGCGCAATGCCTTTGAAAATCCGACTTCGTCAGGAGCAGATCGTTGGTTCCTGCACGATCGTCCAGTTCGTCGCGCCGGAGCGCAAGACGACCTACAGCGTTCTTTATGAAGATAAGTCGGAGGACGGGAAACCTAGCGTGAAGTACAGCTTTCCGTTCGGGGTCACTGATCCAACCGATGAGACGACGTGGCAGACGGCCACGCGCGAACTCCTCGAGGAGCTCTTCGACGCTCCGATACTGGAGACCGAAGAGAAGCTGAAGGATCTCCGGGAGGAGCTCGGCGATGCCGAAAAGTACGCCACGACGGCCCGCTCTGCCGACGAGATTCGGGGAGAGATCGACACCCTGGAGCTTAGGTTGGAAGAGATGAGGCGGTGGGTGCCGGCGGACGCGGAAGTCACTGAAGATGATTTCGTCGGCGAGTTCGTCATCAAGAACGATCGCGGCATCCGGCCTCTGCACTTTTGCGTCTTTACGATCGAGTTGCCCGCGGACACCGAGATCCGCCCGGGCAAAGAGCAATTCGAGGCGCATAAGATGACCGCGGCGCAGATTGACGATCTCGCGCGCCGCGGAGAGTTCTTTAAGGGCCAGGCGACCGCCTGGGCTCTCTTCAAGTCCTACAAGAATCTGTGATCAATGCCGGCGCAAAGCGCCGGCATAAACATTTAGAGCCTATCTGGAAACCCCGTATTCTGCAAGCACGCCGATCTTTTCGGCTGCAAGCCGCTCATTCCTCCTCGACGTAGCTATGGCTACGCCTTCGTCGGGCTTCGCGCCTTTCGCTCGAAAATCTCGGCATGTTGCGACGAAAGAGGGTTTCCAGATAGGCTCTTAAAAATAAAAATGGCGTCCCCGGGAGGACGCCTCGTTTTTTTGCAAACAATACAAGCGGATAACCGTATTGGGTTCGCAGTCCACGAGACCCGTTTTACTCTCAACCAGGTCCGCGAAGCGTCTGCGCCCATTTTCTTTGCTCTCCCGGGAGCCGTGCGCGAGACCGATGAGTTCAAACTTCATGCCGTTCGCCGCAACGAGGTCGGCGAGATATGCCGCCGAGTCCTCGAGGTCGCCGTGAGCGGAGAAGCTGAATTCTCCCACATCACACTCCACGCTAAACTCGGCGAAGTTGACGGCATTTCCCAAGTCATCAATCTCGTCATCCACCGGGATTATGACTCGCTCACCGCTTTTCTTGGCCTTGATGATTCTGTCCATGGTTGTGCCGGGCGAGCAGAAACCCACGCGGGCAATTCCATCTTTAGGGTTACCAAGAGAACGCTGTGCGTAGTAGCCGAACGGACCCCCATCGCCCATACCTGCTGTCGTCAAAATAACAACAGGTCTGGTTGATGACGCGAGTTCGTCGCGTGTAATCAAGCGTAGAGACAACTGCCGCAATTCTCCGGCAAGGCCGATCTTCCCGCAGGCCTCGGCCGCGGCAGCTTCATCCTCAAGTTCGTGCATCACGCGCTTGCTGTAGACAAAGCTGATGTTCTTAAACGAGAAGTCGTTTTGATCGTTCGGAGACCAGCGATGTCGAAGGAAGCTCAAGAACGTGCTGCGGCCGCCGCCGTCTACGACGACCTCGAATCCGTCACGGGCAAGCTCAAGAGCCAAGTTCTGTTCGCGGCCGAAGCGGAAAGCCGGGACGATCGCTTTGCCTCCACGGGCGTGAATTCCGTCAATCCACGCTTCAAAGAGGATAAGCTGTTCCACCCAGTTTTTCCGGGAAGCGTTGCCATAAGTGAGGTCGGTGACAGGCACCTTCTTCACTTTTCGCCGCCACTCTTCCGGCACGCATTGCGAGAAAGGTCGGGCGCCGGTCACAACCGGCTGGTCGTGAATGCAGAAATCGTTCAAAAGGAGCGCGTTGCCCACAATAAAGAATGCCGAACCGGGAACGTGTCCGTTCGGGCCGGCAAAGATTATGAGCCCCGGGAGAATTTCGTTTTCACCCGGCACAAGGATCGCGCGCCGTCTCTTGCTTGTGACGTCAAGGACCTCAAAATACGTGAACGTGCCGGGGCTGAACTTCAGCGTTTCCCAGCAGAGGTCGTGAAAGATGTCATGCGTTTGCGGCGACGCCCAGATCAATGCGCCTGGCGCGAGGTAGCGCTTGAGTTTCGCCACCATGCCGACGTGGTCGAGATGCCCGTGGCTGATGACCACCGCGTGAACAGTGATATTGTTTTCTTTGAGGTAGTCAAAATTGCCGCCACGGACTCTTTTCACTTTGACTTCTTTGCCGGTTGCGTCATTCTCGACGTCATCGTAAAGCTCGGCGCCACAGTCAAAGACAACATTCTTTGAACTGCCGTCACTATAAATTCTTCGGTAGAGATAAAACGCAGACCCGAACCTTTCGGGATCGGCGCTGCCTCCGAGCACAATCAGCAACTCTTCAACAAGGAACGGTTCGTTGGTCACTTTTCCTCCTTCTTCAGGACCAAGAATCCGCGACACAGAGAACCCAGATAGGTTCTCGGCTAATTGTAAAATGTGCGCCGCAGATTCTTGGTCCCGAAACGGGTTTTTAATAAACTAGCTCAATTATATACCCCCCCTTGACAAAAGTCAAATAGTTTGCTAGTATTGAGTCAGCAATAATCAGGTGACTCCTTCGGGGCCGCCTGTGTCGGGGTAAGGCCCCGAATCGAAAACACGTGAAAAGCTCCGCGCATGGCGTGGGGCATTTGGAGGACAGTCATGGCGAACGAGCATCAGGCGATGGTGGAGAAGCACGGAGACATCGTGGCGGAGGCAGGCAGAATCGCTGTCGAGCTTTTGGCGATCAGGGCCGCGCGCGGACCGGAAGGAGTTCCTCAATCGGAGGAGCTCTCGGCGAGAGAGAAGGCCATGTGGGGCGCAGTCGACGCGCTCAGCAAGAGCATGGCGGCCATCCCGGAGGAGGACAGGGGTCCCCTTCAGGGGGAGCTCGACATGTTGTACCTGACAGACTCCTTCATCGACATGGTCGGTGACGAGGAGAAGAACGTGGGCAACTACGTTATTCTCTACCTGTCGGGCAAGGGTCGCCTGGAGCTTCTCCGGGCGGCGAAGAAGCTCGGCAGGACGTCGGGCCATCCGATCGATCGGTTCAACCAGGAGAGCGTCGAGGCGCTCCTGCGTGCGGGGCTCAAAAAGTTCCGCAAGCCGGTCGGCGCGACGGAACCGAAAGAGCAGGCCAGCGGCGAGGCGGCGACGGGGTTCTTGGCGCGCTTGAAGCAGCGGCTCGCGGACTCGGATTCGAAGGCGAAAGCCTCGAAGACGAGGACGTGGGACAGGCAGAGCTTCGAGAAGCTCCTCGGCTGGTTCGAAAGGAAGAACGTAACGGTCGGCGCCGAGCTCCGCAAGGAGTTCGAGGCGACGGCCGCGCCGAAGAGCCAGCAGGGCAAGGCGCCCGCCAAGCCCGCCGACCAGAAGGCGACGCTCAACTCTCGGCTCACCGAGGCCAAGGCCCGCAAGGCCAAGGCGTTGGAAGCCGAGGATGGCGACGCGCTCAAGGCGTCCAAGGCCGAGATCTCCCAGATCGAGGCCGAGCTCGCGAAGCTCGCGGAGGCCAGCAGGCCCGACCCGCGCGTGGCGCTCAATATCCGGCTCACCGAGGCCAAGGCCCGCAAGGCCAAGGCGTTGGAAGCCGAGGATGGCGACGCGCTCAAGGCGTCCAAGGCTGAGATCTCCCAGCTCGAGACCGAGCTCGCGAAGCTGACCCCGGCGGCTCCCGCCGTTGAGGTCAAGTCCATCACTCCGAAGGTCAAGACGGCGGCCACGCCGGTTGCGGCACCCACGACGAAGACCGTGGCGCCCGCCACGAAGCCCGCGGTGGCCGGCAACGGTCGGACGAAGTCGATGGAGATCCTGACCTTCATCGAGGGGCTCACCGACGAGCGCCTCGCCGCGATGTACGCGGAAATCAGGAACCTGGCCGACGGTGGCCAGGAGATGGCCAAGTCGATCGTCTCCGCCCACGAAGTGGCGAAGCGGTACGACCGGCCGAAGGCGGTCGCCCGCGCCGTCGAGCTCGGGCTCGTCAGCCTGAGCTGATCCTCCAGTCAGCGCTCCGCGCAACGCGGAGCAACCAGCCCGGCGCTGGGACAGAGAAGGACTTCACGGTCCAACTCGACTCCCAGCCCGGGCACTTCTTTTAATTTAGTATTTTTTATGTTACTTTATATCTATATTTAGGCCTAAGAGGCACAAATCGAGGACTTGACTTCTTACTGGTATTATGCTAAAATTAAAGAATATAATATACAACAATGACTAATAGAAACGAAGGAAAAATCCAACAAGCAGGCGGCGAAGAGGGTCAAGCGCAAGTTGACTTTCGGCAAAGGGAGTTGCGCCAAGAGCGCTGGCTTGGTTTTTTGGATACGGTGAGCACTCAAATACTCGCTCTTCGGGATGGAGGTAAGACGATCTCGAGAGCGGAAGCCGGTGAAATAAGAGATAAGGTTCATCGCTTGCTTCCGGATAGAGATTTTTGGATCACGCGCAGCCAAATGCTGAAAGACGCAATCATCGGGGAGGACTTGGACGAGGCAGATTGGACGCTTCTGTGGGCTTTGTTCGGCAAGCATTCTCTTGATACTGCTCGCGGCGCAAGAGACATCATAGCGCTTACGGATTTCCAAACCGCAAGCCACAAAAGGACTGGCCTCGCCAACCTTTTATTTGAAGTTCACAAAGCATTGAAACAAAAACTCGCTTCTCTCAAAGGAAGAGCGAAAACGCCGGAGGAAATTGCGCGCGTGGCAGCGGCGGAAAAAGCGGACGGAGAAATAATGGAGGACTTGTGGAGTACGCGGAATGAAGCCGTGTGGAACGCGCTCTTCGCGGAATTCAGAAGAGATTACCTGAAACCGGAAGCAAAGAAAGAAAGAGCTTTTGAAGAAGAAATGTCTGTGCTGGGCGGAGTCCGTCCCGCGACGCCCGAGGAAGCCGAAAGAGAATCGCGGGAGACGCAAGGCGAGATAGAAGGTCTTTGGGAGGGTGTTCGCGGCGTGCCCGGTGAAAGGAGCGGCGCGGAACTTCCTGCGGCAATACCATCAATTAGAAAAATATTAAGTTTGCACTCCAGACAATTAGAGGTAAAAGCCGAGCAGGAAGCGCGACAGCAAGCTCCGGAACTTCGGCTCGAAGAACTTGGAAGAGAATACGACGCCGGCGAGCTTGACGAATCGGCCTTCGAAGAAAGGATTACGCGGGTTGCGAGAGAAATGGACAGAGAAGAAGCCATGGTGATGGGCCGGGTTGCCATGAGAGACGCCAGGGTTTACCGAGAGAATGCTTCAGACATTCCTCGCGACGATAGAGATCACGGCAAGCTTATACGGAAAGCGCAACGGCTCGAAAAAATAGCGCGCATACTACTGGGCTAATAAAAACATGAGCAAATCACCAGAGAACAACAAAAGTATAGAGCAACCTAGGGATCAGGCCGGATCGCCAAGTAAAGAGCGGCAACGTGAGTTGAAAAGAGCGGCGAAAGATGCCGCGAAAAAAAAGCAGCCGGGCGGCGCGAAAAATATTTCACCAACAGAAATAACCACGGAACAAAGGCGTGAGGCCGCCGAACAGAATCGAAGATCTTTGGAAAATATGATACGTGAGGCGCAAACGCGAAAAGAAGCCAAAGAAGTATTCGACTTGTTCAGGGATGAGAGGTTGGTAACAGAAGAACGCTTCCACGAAATTATGAGGGAGTGGCAAAAAGAACGCGAAGCGGCGGTTGCCGGTCCGACTGTTGCCCCAATAGAAGAAGTTATGAAAAAAGAAGAGCAGGCAGTAAATGAAGTAACCGAGGCGGGAGTTGAAGGAGGAATCGAGGCGGAGCCGCTTGCGGAACCCGTGGAAGTTGAAAAAAAAGAAACCGAAGGACTCGGCGAGGTTCAGCCCCCAGAGGAAGTTGAGACGGCGATGCCGGGAACAACCGAAACCGCGGAGACACAAGAGGCACAAGAAGAAACGAGAGTAGCGGAATCTCAGGCCAAACCGCCAAGCACCTTTCTCTCGCGCGTTAAGGCAAGCTTAAGTCGTGTTCGGGCTATCGAAAGAGAAAAAAGAGAGAAGGCCAGGAGCGAGAGAAGAGCGCAAGGAAAGACCGCGTCGGGAAGAATCGAAGAGAGGGGAAAACAAACGAAATCAACGAAAGGCCGTCTCGGGGGAAAGTTAACGACGTCAATAGAAGAAGCGCGGGGAGAATTTGCCGACGAAGACCGCTTCTTAGAAGATGACTTTGTTCCATCTTCGGAACTTGCGCAAAAACAGCTGGAGGTTGTTGAGATTCGGGCAGAAGCAGAATCGCTTTGGGAAAAAATAAGAGACCGAGAATTTGACGTAGGCCTTATTCCTTCCTTGCAAGTAGTTGCGCGCAAAGATGCCCTTGCTAACTATTTGGAACGCGAAGCAAAAGTCGTAGAGATGAAAGAGAGGCGCGAGTTTATCGAGGATTCTCGGAGACAGGAAAGAACTGCTTCGAGAGGAGACGCAGAGAGAGATCATTACAGGGATTATTTGGAGTACCTCAAGCAGCTGGAGCCGCCTACTTTGACGACCGAGGAAATCGTGAGCGGCGGAAAAGTACAGACCAATAAAGCCGAAAGAGAAAGGGCGTCAAAACTTTTAAGGAACGTTGGAAACCTCGCCGATTCGTTAAGGAGAGAAATCGGCGGACCAAAAAAAGAGAGGAGATACGAAACAAGCAGAGAATACGGCAAAATCCTCGAACTTCTTTTGAGAATATCGCGCGCGGAAGACGTCGATCTTGCCCTCGAGAATGCCAGAGACAGAAATTTATTGAGTCCGGCTGATTACGACGAAATTGTCGCAGGATTGAAAGAAAGAGAAGAAGTTGCGCCCGACCTCAATGGTTATATGAACGATATTGATCTGCGCTACGCCTCTGGAGAAATAGAAAATGGAGAAGATTGGGATCGGCTGAAGTCCGTTGCAGAAAGCGTGTTCGCGAACACAAATCCAGCCGGAGAAGCGGAGAGGGCCTGCGTACTCAAAAGGATCTCCGGAGAAGAGAAGGATCGGATGTTGCGTTATATCAAGAGATCGAAAGGAGCATAAATTAAAGAAATGGGAGACAAAGGAATGATCAGAGAAAATAAAGGCCTTCGTCACGAAGGAGCTGGCCCCGAAAACGAAATAAGGCCTCGAGAAACAAGCGAAGATATCAAAAAGCAGCTGCAGAAATTATGGGCGAAAGGTGAAATAGACGAAGAAGACTGGGATCGGATCAAATGGATGTTTGACGCGCCACCGGAGGAAAGAACTCGTCGCCGGGAGCTTATATTCGCGGAAGGTCTTATTGACGAAGAGATCAACGATAGATTGAAGACGGCAGACGAGGCAAGACCGAGTCCCGGGAAAGAAGTTCCTCCTGCGACGAGAAAGATGGCAGAGGATATGGTGGCCGCCGTGAGTAAGGGGGGTGTCCCAGACCTTACTCCATCGGAAATGGAAGGAGTGTTAAGCGCGTACGGGTTTAGCAAAACAGAAATCGAGACGGGAGACCCGCTTATTTTGATGAGAAAATTAAGTGATCGACTCGAAGAGGGCGTGCCTGGAAATACGGCCGAGCCAGTCGCGCCGCGAGTTACAAGCGAGGAAGCGCGAAAACCCACCGGAGAAGACAGACCAACGGGATCGCCCGGAGCATCTGATGACCCCGAGCTCATTGGCCTTTCGAGGCGAGCGGTTGAGGTGGAGCAGGCGGCGGAAAGAGAAAGAATCGCCAGGGAAGCGGCTGATACTCTCGTTGGTAGGCCCGAGGATGCCCGGGCGGTTGTTGAAGGCGCCGCGCCGACGGATATGCCGCTTCGAGAACGGGAAGAAATCGTTCAGGAAATTCAGAGCGAGAGCGGAAGGCGGAACTTGGCCGGCAAAATTTCTGATTACCTGAAAAGCCGCGAGTTTTGGGTTGGCCTTGGAGTTGGCGGAGTCGGCGGGGCCGCGAGAACGGGGGTGAAGGCCGCGATTGTAGCGGGTTTCGGCGGCACTTTCGGAGCCGGCATCGCGGCAGGCGCGGTGGTGGGCTCCATGGCCGGTGCCGTCGGCGGCGCGCTCGCGGGCGGCGTGCGCGAACTCATAAAAGAGCGCGGCGGCATCCGCAGAAAGTTTGCCGTGGAGAATGTTCTCGAGAAACTTCGAGAGGTGCCTCATCAAGCGGACACTTATCAGCTTAGAAGGCGAGCGGCGATTCTCGCCAAAGCGGAAGCGGCCTATAAAGATGCCAGGATTGCCGGCAAAGAGGAAGATATAAAAATTCTTGGAGAAGAATTGCGGGCTATGAGGGTCTTGGTTGAGGCAGAGGCGCAGGAGGTGGGCGAAATTGGCATGGTTGGTTCTCGAGATCAAGTTCTTGCGATACTCGAGTCGTCCGACAAGGCCCGCGCGGGAATTTCTCTTGTGCCGCCCGAGTTTACGAGAGAGACGCTGAAAGAAGTAAATTTTGAATACAAAAAAGTTGACCGAGCGAAAGTCGCGAAAGCGATTTTGCGGGGCGCGGCCGTCGGCGCCGTCGGTGGCGCGATTGGCGGCGCCTTGGCGGATTACTTTTCAACATACTTCCACCACGGCGCCGAGCAAGTTGCCGCGGCCAAAACCCAAGCAGCTTCGCAAGCGGCCGCCGCGGCGCGAGCCGCCGCGAATCAGGAAGTTTTAGCGAGAAAAACAGAAACGGCGGGAGCGGCGACTAAAAGGGTTCTCGCGAAAGCGCAAGCGGAAATCCTGGAGCAGAAATTCGGCGCCGTGGTGGAAAAAGGAGAGGGCGCGACGCACGTGGCGCGGAAGATCGCGCACGATTATTTGGTGAACGAGCGCCAACTCAACCCGTCTGCTTTTGGGGAGTTTTCGCCCGAGCAGATGGTCTATGTTGAGGATACACTGCAGAAAACAGTGGCGAAGGCGGCCGCGAAGGGCTTCCACGCAGGAGACCATTTTGAGCTGTCCGGAGAAGATGTCTCAAAAGCAGTTGGCAAGGCCCTGAATCTGACTCCGGAAAAAATAAGCCACCTCGGAGAACTCATCAAAGAGCCGGGCCACCAACTTTCTTCGGAAACGGTTGAAAGAATTACTCATTTCGATCAGGTCTTGAACGCGGACAACAATTTTTCCGACAACGCCATTCACGAAGCAAAGGAAGCGGCGGCAGAAGCCGTGTCGCGAGTGAACGCGGCGCTCGCCGCGGAGGCGCAAGCTCAAGTTGCGGAAGAAACGCGGAGGGAAGCCGCAGAAAAAGCGGCCCGTCATGGAGACAGGATTTTGAAAGCGATTCTTGCGGCAAGTATCGCCGCTGCGGGAGCGCTGATTGCAAGGAGGATTTATAAAATACGTAAAGGGAGGGTCGCAGAAGAAGCAGAAGAAGCGGGGCCTGTTCCTGCGGCGGGGCTAAAAGAAGCCGAGCGCGGCGAAAAAAGAGAATCTTCTATCCTCAAAGCTCTTAGACGCAGTAAAGGTGGCGGAAAAGAAGCACCAGCAACTCCCGAAGCCGCGGTTACTGTTCCGTGGGAAACTCCTCGAGCGCCAGGGGGAGAGAAAGTAGTAATAGAAGCAATAGAAGCAGGCAAAGTTCCGGCGGATTTTGGAGATCTTAGAAGGATGTATGGAGTGGACATAACATCATCGCTTTTTTTGAAGTTCGATGAAATGCCGGCGCAAGAGAAGAAATTATTGGTTGAAAAACTCCACAAAGTTGTGAAGTCGGTTGGAGCGGAGAAGCTTCGGTACCCGTTGAGCATAACGTTGGATCTCGAAAACCCATCGTGGGTATCGGAAAGAGGGGGGAGGATATACTTAAGGCACACCGACTCGGCGGAGGATATGATTGCTTTTCTTAGAGCCAACGCGGAGTCGGCTCTACTTTTGGCGAACGCCGAAGAGGAGGCCTCCAAAGAACTCAGCCGCTTGTTTGCCGAATACAGAGCAAGGGGTATACAGATTAGCAAAACCATGTTTCCCACGTGCGGCTCGGTGCTTCGGGAGGCCGATAAAATCAAAAGAGCAATTGACGGCATCGGAGCCGCGGCATTCAGCGGAATTCATTTATATCTAGATGACAGTCGGATGGACTACGACGCCGCGCAAAAGGTGCTTTATATAAATATCAATCAATCGGAAGTAGAAATTAAGAAGTTTATAGAGGAGAGTTTGGGCGTTTCCGCTCAAAGTGTTCCGGTTTCCGGAGCCGAGGCCCCTCCGTCTTCGGTTGCGGGTGAAGTCCACGTCGATGTTGCTCGGCCCGCGGAAGCCGCGACGGCGGCGCCGGAAAAGCCGAAGAGCGCCGAGCAGATATTCAATAAGCTCGTCGATCCCTATCGGAAAAAGGGAATCATACTATCTACTGCCCGCGATTCGGAGAGGGCCGCCGTGATAAATCGATTTCCTCAAATATCAAAAGTGATAGAGGAAATCGGGCCGGAAAAATTGAACGGCACAGCCATCAACTTCTTTCAACCCGCGTACGGCGAGTCGGCAAGAATGTCTGTTGGCACGAGAAAAAAAGAGGTCCGAGAGAACGGAAGACGGATGGAAAAATTCGTGCGCGTTTTCAACATTACCGTTGACGCTTCTCCAGAGAGTATGAAAAGGTTTATCGAAGACAACCTCGGCAAATAACCCACCACATCATGACCAAAACAAACCTCATTTTTTCTCGCGACACAGAGTTTTTGCTCAAAGAGCTTGGTATCGGAGATCTTCCCGACAAAGACAAAAAAGAAGTCCTGGACGCGCTCTTCGATCACTTTAATAAAGTGATCATCGAAACCGCCATTCTGAATCTGGACGACGAAGGCGTAAAAAAGTTCAAGGCGGCGCTCCGGGGCCGGCACGCGGAAGATGAAATCGCGTCGCTGTGCGCCGGCGTGCCGGGACTTGCCGAAAAAATAGAAGAGGCGGTGGAAAACGAATTCCAACTGATCAAGGCGGCGAAGAATATGACGGGTAAGTAGTGAGTGGTAGGTAGTAGGTGGTAGATACTGCGGCGTTTTTTGCTTTTTCAAATCTCTGTTATAGTTATTGTTGAAAATATGAGCAACCTGTTTAAAAACATCGCGTGGGCAATCCTCACGCTTCTCGTGATATCGCTTGTCTTTTCGCTGTTTCTTGAGCCGAAAAAGCCCCCGCAGAATTTGAGTCTCAATCAGCTGGTGCAGAAAATAAACGAAGGCGCCGTTGCTCAGATCAAAGTGAACGGCGAAGACCTCGAGATCAAACTGAAGGACGGCTCAAGCGGCATTGCCAAGAAAGAAGCGGAAGCGGGCTTCAGCGAGACCCTGAAAAATCTGAATGTCTCGCCCGCCGAGCTCTCGAAGGTGGAATTTTCCATTCAAAGCCAATCGGGCTGGCAATTCTGGGCGGGCATTTTGATCCCGACGCTTCTCCCGTTGATTATTATCGGGTTTATCTTTTGGCTTATGTTCCGGCAGGCGAAGACCGGAGTGAACCAGGCATTCAGCTTCGGTCGTTCGAATTTGCGGCTCTCGACGTTTAAAGACAAAGTGCTCTTCAAGGATGTCGCGGGGCTCAAGGAAGCCAAAGAAGAGTTGGTGGAGGTAATTGACTTTTTGAAGAATCCGAAAAAGTTTTTGGATCTCGGCGCGCGTATTCCGCGGGGAATTTTACTGATGGGTCCGCCGGGAACGGGGAAAACCTTAATCGCCCGGGCCGTTGCGGGAGAGAGCAACGTGCCATTCTTTTACATTTCTGCGTCTGAATTCGTGGAAATGTTTGTAGGCGTTGGCGCGAGCCGCACCCGCGATGCGTTTATGACGGCAAAGCGCGCCGCCCCCGCGATTCTTTTTATAGACGAGATAGACGCCGTGGGCCGCCAGCGTGGAGCGGGCTTGGGTGGCGGCAACGACGAACGCGAGCAAACGCTCAATCAAATCCTCGTTGAACTCGACGGCTTTGACCGCGACACCCGCGTAATAGTCCTCGCGGCAACAAACAGACCAGATGTTTTGGATCCGGCGCTTCTGCGCCCCGGCCGATTCGACCGGCGGGTCATTTTGGACCTGCCCGATCTGAACGACCGAGAGGAGATTCTCAAAATCCACGCCCAAGAGAAAGTCATTGATAAAAATGTCGACTTGAGAAAAGTGGCGGTTCGCACGCCGGGATTTTCGGGAGCTGACTTAGCGAATCTGATGAACGAGGGAGCGATTTTGGCCGCTCGCCGGGGCAAAAAATCAATCGGCCAGAGCGAATTTTTTGAGGCCGTTGAAAAAGTGATGCTTGGGCCGGAGCGCAAAAGCCGCGTCATTTCCAAAAAAGAAAAAGAGATTACGGCCTATCACGAAGGGGGCCACGCGCTCGTTGCCGCCTCCTTGAAAGACGCCGACCCGGTCCACAAGGTTTCCATCGTGAGCCGCGGCCTTGCCGGAGGGTACACTATGAAGCTTCCCATAGAAGACCAGCATTTAAGAAGCAAGAAACAATTTATGGCGGATCTCGCGATGATGATGGGCGGATATGCTTCGGAACAGCTGACGTTCGGCGATGTTTCGACGGGCGCCTCGAACGACCTGAAGGTGGCGACCGACCTTGCGAGAAAGCTTGTGACGAAATACGGCATGAGCGAACTCGGGCCGCAGACATTCGGAAACACCGAAGAGATGGTGTTTTTGGGCCGCGAGATTTCGACCGAACGGAATTATTCGGAGGAGGTGGCGGCGAAGATAGACGGCGAGGTGCGGAACTTTATCAATCACGCGTACGAAACCGCGAAAAATATCCTCACCCAGCGCAAAAAAGTTTTGAAGAAGCTTGCGGAAACCTTAATCGAAAAAGAAACGTTGGAGCAGGAAGAATTCAACAGGGTACTCGCGCCGTTCAAACTGAAGCCAATGTCGGTTTAAGATGTTAAGATAAAACCATGGAACAACCGCTAAAAGGACCATCATCAAAAGAAAAACCAGAACCGGTTGAGAAGTACAATAAAGCCGAGTGGGGAAAATTAAAACAAGGCCGGGCTGGCGCCGCCATCCTGAAACGAGGGAAAGAGATGGGCGTGCCGCAGGAAGAGCTGGACACTTTTTTTCAAGACTATGCTGCTCGCGAGAAGGTAGAGGGAAATTATGCCCCCCCTTTATTACTTGAGAAGAAATATGAAGATAGGCAGTGAGGAAGAAATAAGAGCCGCCGGCGAGGAAGCGTACCGTTTCTTATTCGATCACGGATGTTTTGATTCGGCAATGGCTATGGCCGAAGATGTTTACGGGAGAGACAGCGATGAGTGGAGGCGTGCCAGCGGTGAAAATGAAGCTGTGACACAAAAACGGGAACAAAAAGAAAGAGAAAAAGAAGAGAAAAAGGAAAGCGGAGAGTGGGACCTAAAAGTAGCAATATCAAAAGACGCCACCTTTGCCGACCTCTTCAGCGCCATTGACGTTATGGAAGAGGGAGAAGAATTAGACGAGAGTTTGGCGCAAGAACTGTACGATAACTTCGCCGAAGATATTGCCGACGAAGTTTTATCGTTGAGGGATCCCGATCAAGCGAGTAAGGCCACGGTCATAAAAGTGATTGATTTCTTTAGAGAACGTGGCTATTCACAAAGCGACGTATCGGCTTATTTGCCAATAAAATTTTCTAGAGCTAAAAAGAATCAAAGAAAAAAATAGGGGACCTATTTTCTTCGTCTCGCGTGAAACGCCTTGTGCACCTCGCGCAATTCTTTGTTGGTGAGGTGGGTGTATACTTGCGTCGTTGATATGTTCGAGTGGCCGAGCAGTTCTTGCACGGAGCGGATATCCGCGCCGTTTATCAAAAGGTCTGTCGCGAAGCTATGCCTTAGTTGGTGCGCGTGGATTTTTTTCGCAATGCCGGCTTCGCGCGCGCGGCGTTCCACCACTCGTTGCACCGCCCGCGGCGTGATCGGGCCGATAACCCTTGACCCTTGACCCTTGACCCTTGACCCTTTCGCCAAACTCACGAAAAGCGACTCTTCCGCGTCCGTCCTTTTGTCGAGATAATTTTTGATTGCCCTTTTCGCGCCGTCGGAGAGAAACACCACCCGCAACTTTTCTCCTTTGCCGCGGACACTCACTTCGCCGCGGGCGAGATCCAGGTATCTCTCGAGCGAGCAGAGTTCGGAGAGCCGGAGCCCCGTCGAGAAGAACAGTTCGAGAATCGCCTTGTCGCGAAGATCTCTCAAGCTATTCCCTCTGGGGGATTGCATCAATCGTTCTAAATCTTTGTAGTCCAGAATTTCTATCTGCCGATCGGGGATTTTGGGAAGTTCTATTTTTTCGGGGGCGAGCGTTTTTATGTCGCGCCTCGCGAGATACTTCAAAAAGTTCCGCAGGGCGATGACATAATAGCTCTGGGTTATTTTTTTGAGGTTTTTTCCATGGAACTTAGGCCTAGCCATGGCTAGGCGGAATTCCCGGACGGCGTCCTCGGTAATATCGTTGGGGGATTTAGCCCCGGAGAACTTCAAAAATTCCTTGAGATAGCGCTCGTAGTTTTCGCGCGTCTTCGGCGAACGGTTTCTCTCTATTTCGAGATAGTTGAGGTAATCGTGGAGGAGTTTGTCGACTTCTGCCATATATACATTTTACGACAGAAGGCGCGGGTCGACAAAGTTTGCATTTTCCGCGAAAACCCATTACTATTAATTCACGAAAGCAACAAGGGTAGATTCGCATTATTACCTAGAATTAATTAGCGTTACCTGCCAGCCGGTAGGCAGGTTCGCGATTACTCCATGCTGACCAAGCGCGTAAAATCCAAAATCATCAAAGAGCATCAAACCCACGAAAAAGACACGGGTTCGGCGCAGGTTCAGATCGCGGTTATCACAAGGAGAGTGAACGAACTTGCCGAGCATCTGAAAAAGAACCCGAAAGACCACCACTCGCGGCGAGGTCTTTTAAAGCTTGTCGGAAAACGCAGGCGGTTTTTGGCGTACTTGAAAAAGAACGACGTCAAGATGTACGAGAAAACCATTAGAAAACTGGAACTAAAAAAATAAGTATCACGTATCGTGTGTCGCGGGGTAGAAACGATCTTGATGCCTGACACCTGACACTTGACACGAAAATGAAGCAAGCAACCAATCCTAATCAGCGCGTCGGCATTTTCGTCGATGTTCAGAATTTGTATCACTCGGCGAAGAATCTGTACGGCGGGCGGGTGAATTATGGCGAGCTCATCAAATATCTCGTTGGCGGGAGGCAGCTCATCCGCGCCATGGCGTATGTCGTAAAGAGCGAAGGAATCGTAGAGGTGGCGCACCGAGAACCGAGCGTCCGGAGCGGCCGCGGCGGCAGACCGGTGCCGCTTTCGTCGGAGGCGTCTTTTTTCGAGGCGCTGGAGAAGGCCGGTTTGGAACTCCGCGTGAAGGACTTGCAGGTTTTCGCCGGCGGAATGAAAAAAGCGGATTGGGACGTCGGTATGGCGGTTGACGCCATCAGGATGGCGTCGTTTCTCGACGTCGTGATTCTTGTCACCGGCGACGGTGATTTTATTCCCCTGATCGACTACCTCAAATGGGGAGTCGGAAGGTTCGTGGAAGTCGCGGCGTTCAAGAGGAGCGCTTCCCTCAAAGTACAAGAAGTCGCCGATAGATTTATCAACATAGAAGAAATACCGAGGATTATCATAAAAAGATAGGAAGTGAAAATGCGATTTGATTTTTGCATCTTACATTGCTATTCTTAGGGCCATGCCGATTCAAAGAAAAACATTCACCACGGAGGTTGCCGGAAAAACACTCACCGTAGAGCATTCGTCTCTGGCGGATCAGGCCAATGCCGCGGTTATCGTGAAATACGGAGAAACCATTGTGTTGGCGACGGTTGTTATGTCCCACAAAGACGCGGACACGGATTATTTGCCCCTGAAAGTCGATTACGAAGAGAAGTTTTACGCCGCCGGAAAGATTCTTGGCAGCCGTTTTGTGAGAAGAGAGGGCAGGGCGTCCGAAGAGGCGGTTCTTGCCGGCCGGCTGGTGGATCGCGCGATCCGGCCGCTTTTCGACAATCGAATCCGCCGGGAGATTCAAGTCGTGGTTACGGTCTTGGAAATTGACGGAGAAAACGACCCGGAGTTTTTGGGCCTTCTCGGCGCGTCCACGGCTTTGGGCATTTCGAACGTTCCGTGGGGCGGGCCGGTGGCCGGAGTGCGCCTCGCGAAGATCGGCAATGAGCTTAAAATCAACCCGTCGAATTCGGAGGTCGCGGCATCAAAGGCGGTCTTCGACGCGTTCGTCGCCGGCTCGAAAGACACGATCAACATGATCGAACTGGGGGGAGATGACGCTCCGGAGCAAGAAGTCGTTTCCGGTTTCCGCGTTGCCCAAAAAGAAATAAACGCTCTGATCGATTTCCAGAACAAGATCATACGGGAAATAGGAAAACCAAAAACAGAAATCGCTCTTTTTGAATTCGACCCGGCGCTCAAGGCGGCGATAGAAAAGTTTTTGGAGAACCGGCTCGAAGAAGCGATTTACCAGCCGAACAAAGTTGAGTATCTTGGGAAGCTTGGGGCCTTGAAAGATTCGCTCTTGGCCTACATCACGGAACACTTTCAGGAACCGAATCTCAAAGCCGTCGACGCCCTGTTTGAAGAGCAGATCAATACCTTGGTTCATAAAAACGTTTTGGAAAAGGAAAAGCGTCCGGACGGGAGGAAGCTGGACCAGCTTCGCGCGCTGAACGGAGAAATCGGCTTGTTCCCGAGAACCCACGGCTCGGCCGTGTTCATCCGCGGTAACACCCAGGCCTTAGGGATAACGACGCTTGACGCTCCCGGCGCGGAACAACTCATAGAAACAATGGAGAGAACCGAAAAAAGACGTTTTCTCCTGCACTACAACTTCCCGCCGTACTCGGTGGGAGAAGTCGGATCGTTTCGGGGGCCTGGCCGGCGCGACATCGGCCACGGCAACTTGGCAAGGAAAGCGATTGTGCCTTTGATTCCCGACAAAGAACAGTTTCCGTATACGATCAGGGTGGTTTCAGAAATACTTTCTTCAAACGGTTCTTCTTCGATGGCGACGGTATGCGCAACGGTCATGTCTCTTATGGACGCCGGTGTGCCGATCAAAAAACCCGCCGCGGGGATCGCGATGGGACTTATGGTTGATGGCAAAGAGCAGAGAGCTAAGGGCAAAGAGCCAAACTACAAAGTTCTCACCGACATCCAGGGGCCGGAAGATCACCACGGAGATATGGACCTGAAGGTGGCCGGCACCGAAGACGGGATCAATGCCCTGCAAATGGATGTTAAAGTTGACGGCTTGAGTATCGAGATGCTCGAAGATGCTTTCAGGCAGGCGAAGAAAGCGCGCCTCGAGATATTGCAGTTCATCAAATCCGTTATCGCGGAACCGAAGCCAAAGCTTTCGAAATACGTTCCTGCGATCAAGATCATCAAGATCAGCACCGAAAAGATAGGCGCCTTGATCGGTCCGGGCGGGAAAATCATCAACGGCCTGGTGAAGAAGTACGGCTTGAGCGCGATAGATATCGATGACGACGGAAGCGTGTTTATTTCCGGGACGGATGTGGATTCCGTCGAAGCGGCGGTTGCCGAAGCGACGGCAATCACTAAAGAGTTCAAAGTCGGCGAGATCGTCGAAGGGAACGTGATAAAGATTATGGATTTCGGAGCGATCGTTGATCTTGGCGGAGGATGGGACGGCATGGTGCACATCTCCGAACTGAAAAACGGCTACGTGAAGACCGTCGACGAAGTTTTGAAAATGGGCGATCATGTGCGGGCGAAGATCGTCCGCGTTGAAGAAGGCAGGATCGGGCTTTCAATCAAACAGCTGCAGTAGACTGCGCCGGTTTCGCTCCGCCGCAGTATTCTTTCGGAAACGGCCTCGATTTGCTCCAGCGGCAAATCGGGCCTCGCTCTCGGCGAAAAACCGAGATCGAACGCATTCGATGCTCGGACCGATCTTTTTCGCCTCCGAGATGTTCCTCAAGAACACTGCGGCGGAGCTTCACGTTGCACTTTTCTTTTTGGGTCTGCTTAAAATCGAAAGCCCTCATAGGTGAGGGTGGGGGAAACTTTTTAGCCACACCGAAAGGTGTGGCCTATTATGCTCTACGAAGAAGGGGATGCGGTTTACCTGTAAAAGCGCGAAAGGAAAAAAATGATGACAGCCGTAAACCCACAGAGAGCGGCAAACCACGGTGTCGTGACCAGGAAAAACGCAACGGCCGCCAAGCGAATACGGAAAGAAGTTGGTTTCATCAAACATTCCCCTTGCTTGTCCGCGCCGCATTGAGCGCCGCGCTTATTACGATGTAAATCAAAAGGGCCCCCGATATAGTAAACATCGTTACTAACAGTGAGTATCCTAGTGCCCCCATGACAAAGCCGGTAATACCACCCAACACGGGAATCACAGGGAATCTGCGCATTTTCAACCTCCTCGCATCTCCGAATACTGCCCATATTCTATTTCCACTTATTACTTTTGTCAATTTATTGTTAGAATAAGAACAACATGAGCGATTCGGAGCAAAATCCAAATCAATCCTTACCCAACGTTCCGCCGCCGCCGCTCGAGGTGAAAGTGAGAACATTGCGCTCGGATCTCGAATCGATGGCGAAAAGCGGCGGCGCCGTTCCGCAGTTTCAGACGGTCAAGGGGCCGTCGCTTGCCGATTTTGAGAAACAAGTAGCTGACGCGACAGAGAAGCCGGCCAACAAAACCAAGACGATAGTCGTCGCCGTTCTCGCGATTCTCTTGACCCTTGGCATTGTCTACTTCTCGTATCAGATACTCCTCAAATCGTCGTCAACGACCACGGAAAACGTTTCTCCTTCGCCCGTCGCCGCCGGGCCGCAGGCGCCGGTTCAGCCAGCCGGCTTTACTCACCATTCGTCTTTCAAAAGTCCTCCGGACGAAGTTTTGGCGCTTATGATCGGCAAAAATACGCAGGGCGGGATTAGTCCCCAAACATACACCCAGCAGATCAGGGATCTCGGCTACGGAATCCAAACACCGGCTTTTTACGAAGTCGGCATACAAGGCGCAGACGGACACGATCTCACCATGAACGAAACTTTTTCCGCCGCCGGAGCGGCGCCGCTCGATCCCTCGTTCGCCCTTCGGCGCTTCAACTCGGATCTCACGGTTTTCGTGTATCGAGACAGAAACGGGCTTTGGCCGGGATATGTTTTGGCACTAAAGCCGAGCGAGAATTGGCTGTTCCTCCGCGATGAGGTTTCGGCCCAACTCGAAAAACCGCAAAAGATGGAGAGCTTTTTTGTGAGTTCGCCCGGCTCCGTAATCGGTGGATTTAAAGATACGGTTGTGAACGGCCAACCGGCGAGAGTTTTGAAATTCAGTTCCGGAGCTTCGTTTGTATACGGATGGTTCCGCGGGTATCTGATTTTGAGTACGTCGGAAGAGGGACTCAAAGAGGCGGCGGCGCGGCTGTGAGAATCGGGAGATGACAGATACAAGTCCTTCGGCTACCGCTCAAATCCCCAGCGAGGATTTTCGCTGGCACTTCTCCTTCGCTCTCCTTCGACGCGGCTCAGGAACCATGCCCGCTCAGTCGAAGAGCCGCGCCGAAGGGCTTGTGTCTGCCATGATCGGGAACTTTTAACGCCAAGGAAAACCCCGGCGTTCTTTTTTATGGAATTTCTAGAGTCCTTGGGTAATCCGTGAGATTGCGCGACCCGGTTTCGGTGACCAAGAGCACATCCTCGATTCTTGCGGAGCCGCGTTCTTCGTAATACAGGCCGGGTTCCACGGTGATGATGTTGCCGGGTTTCAGTATGTCGTCGCTTGCGCCGGAGAGATACGGCGGCTCGTGGATATCCAATCCCAGGCCGTGGCCTGTATTGTGCACGAAGCCCCTTTCTCCGACATCGTAGCCGTTTTTGAGAAACGAGTCGCAGCACGCTTTATGAACATCGCCGCACGCTACTCCCGGTTTCACCGAGGTGATTCCGGCCTCTTGCGCTCGGAGCACCGCTCGGTAGATTTTTCTCATTTCGGGGGAGGCAACGCCTTTCACGTATGTTCTCGTCATGTCGGCGAAGTAGCCGCTCAACGTATCTTTGGGGAATATGTCACAGATAATCGGTTCATTGGGCAGAAGCGGCCCCGAGCCCTGGTGGTGCGGCAGAGCGGCCTGTTTTCCGGAGGCGATAATGATGCCTTCGGTGTTCAGCATATTCTGCGCGAGCAGAACACGATCGACTTCTTGTTTCAAAAACTCGCTCGTGAGCGCTTCTTGTTCGAAGACAATGCGATCGCCCGCAATTGAGGAGCGTTTGAGGATTTCTTCGATCCTCTGGTATACCGCCGCGGTTTTTTTAAGAGATGTTTCGATCGCGCGTATCTCAAAGTGGTTCTTGACAGCCCTTTCTGGAAAAAACGGATGTACCACTTTCAAGAAGATTCCCCGCGAACGCAAAAAGTCCGCCATGTCGAGAGGAAAGTATGCTGGCACCTCGGCCTCGCCACGCCTCGGCGCGAATTCGTTGATGATGACGAGAGCCAGGCGACAGACGAGGCCTTCTGCGCCTGTTTGTTGCCGCGCTTTTTCGACAAGCGGTTCAAGGGGAATAACTTCAAACTTTTTACCGGTATCGTGTTCTTGGAAGATTCCGATTTCACGCTTGTCCAAAAATATAACTTTCCGCGCGCCGAGTTCTACAAGAAAAAAAGCGTCCGGGATCGTCGTTCGTACGGCGTAGAACATATCGGAGTTTTTTGTGTTGGCGTAGATAATTCGAGTTTTGGTCATGGCCTTATGGTGAAGCTTTTGTCGGGAACGATATTGTTTTGTTTTTTGTCCCAAGCGGGCGTAATAATATCGAGCGCTTCGCCTCTGCCTTCAACGCGATATTTTGTTTTGGGCAGGATTACGAGAATGTCTCCCGGTCTGATTTCGCGAATCGTATTGTTGGTTCTGACGCGAAAGATTCCGGAAAGCATCAGTATCGTTTCGCTGCACTTTTGATTGATCGAATATCCCGCGACCGGATATGTTCCGTTCATGATGATTTTTGCGATCGTGTGTTCGCCGCGAGGGTGATCGGGGTATATGATGCCACGCGTGCCGCCATTAATAACGAACTTTTTTGATTTTTGTTTCATGTTTGGAAATTGTGGGGCCGGTTCGCGTATGAATTCATACGCGAACCGGCTTAGTTAGTACTCCGGTCGTTCGAAATAGATGACCGGCGTTCCGCTCGCACCATGACGCACAAAGGGGGCCATAACGGGCGCATCCAGGCCCAGAATCACCCGTCCGTCTTCGGCGAGGTACCTGCCGACGGCAATGTATTCTTCGACTTGCGTGAGGAGCATCGCCATCGCTTCACTGTTTTCAAGCCGCCGTCCGGCCCATCGGTCGTAGAAAAGATGGCGGACCCTCCGCGCGGACTCGAGAAGTCCGGGAGACACTCGCCCGAGCATTTCTTTCGCTTCGCGTCGAGCTGTTTCCCAGCGGGGAGGGTCGATTTCGGAGAGGAGAGGAGTTTCGAGGGTGACGCCGAGAGATTTGGCCTGATCACCGAGCGCCTCCTGGCTTTTTCGCAGTCTTCTCGTGAATTCGTCGCGATCAATGCCGACCCGTCCGCAGTTTTCCTCGCTCGCTTCCTGATCTGCCATCGCGAGAGTAAAACTCACCCTTGCCGACGCCTCATGCTCCGCGAAAAACTTCGCGAGGCGGGCGTGCACCTCAAGCGCCCGACCGGCAACGACGCCGACGCCCTCGCCGAGCGAATCGAACGTGTAGCGCATCGTGCCTTTCTCTTCGCGCGTCGCGTAGTCGGGACAGACGACCGAGAGGAACGAGATGTTCTTGCCCGCCCCAAGAAGCCGAGCGATCGTCTTTTGTTCGTACTTTCCTGGCGCGATCGCGCCAAGTTCCCGGAGGAGTTTCGTAAGTCCTCCCCCTACCACTCCGGCTTTCGCCAAGAACTTCCATTGGACATCTTCTGCGGCAATCCTGCGTTCTGCCACAATGTCTAACGCGATGTCGTCCGAGAGAAGCAAGTCATAGTCCTTTCCCATAGCCAACCTCCTTTCAAGGTGCCCCGGAAGAAGCAAAAACCTCTTCCGGGGAAGAGGTTTTTGCTTTATGGGAGTTTCCTCCTGTAGCTACTTAGTTCGCGCTCGGCAAAAAGCCCTTCCTTGAAAGAGGTTTGAGTATAAACCAAAAATAATATTTCGGAGAGATAAGTTTTTTGCCGTTCATATCTTTATAAGCTTATTCTGTTTTGGGAAATTTGTCAACAATCCGCCTTCTTGTCCGCGCCGCATTCACTTGTCCTTCGTTTCCGCGTCCTTGATAGCCGCAATGACCGCTTTCTTGATCTCGTTCAAAATCCTTTTCTCTCCCTTCAGTTTTTCGCGGACATTATCGAAGCCGCTCCCCAGTTTTTCTCCGCCGAAACTGTAGCTCGCGCCGGATTTTTTTACGACATCGCGATTGATCGCCGCGTTCAGCACGTCCGCCTCATACGAGATACCTTGGCCGAACATAATATCGAACTCCGCCTGCCTGAAAGGCGGCGCGACTTTGTTTTTCACCACTTTCGCCTTCACCCGACTGCCGACGGTTTCTTCGCCCTTCTTCACTTGCGCGATGCGGCGCACGTCGATGCGGACGGATGCCGCAAACGGGAGCGCTCTGCCGCCCGGCGTCGTTTCGGGTGAACCGAACATCACGCCAATCTTCATTCTGATCTGGTTTATGAAAATAATAAGTGTCTGCGTTTTCGCGGCGATCGCGGTGAGCTTGCGGAGGGCCTGTCCCATCATCCGCGCCTGCCGCCCCACGTGCTGTTCGCCCATTTCGCCTTCAAGCTCCGCTTGCGGAGTTAAGGCCGCGACGGAGTCCACGACGACAACCGAGATCATGCCGGAACGCACCAAGCTGTCCAAAATATTAAGACCCTCCTCGCCGCTTGACGGCTGGGAAATCAAAAGTTCGTGGATATTCACGCCGAGGCGCGCGGCGTATTCGGGATCCATCGCGTGTTCGGCGTCGATATACGCGGCTTTGCCGCCCTGCTTCTGCGCCTGGGCCACGACGTTCAGCGCGAGAGTGCTCTTCCCGCTCCCTTCCGGGCCGAAAATTTCCACGATTCTTCCGCGCGGCAGGCCGCCGACGCCGAGCGCGAGATCGAGCGAGAAAGAACCGGTGGGAACCACGGCGACGTCAACCTTTCTTGCTTCTCCGAGCTTCATGATCGCGCCCTCGCCGAACTTTCCTTGAAGCGCAGAGAGAAGATTGTCGAGTTCTTTGCTGTTTTCGTCCCTGGGCTTTTTTGGTTGCGGAGTCATTGTAGTTAATTTTATGACATTCCGAAAGAGAGTCAAGAGATCTCGTACCACAAGCCCTTCCGCTACCGCTCGAAGTCCCAGCGCGACTTCTCGCTGGCGCTTCGTCCTCGCTCGCCGAGCACATAACGCATTATGTGCTCGGCACCCTGCCAGCTCGGCCGAAGAGCCGCGCGTAAGGACTTATGGTACGTGATTTATCGGCACATGAAGGCAATGCTCCGGGAGTCGTGATGGTAGGGTGAGCCTCGCGCTGTTCTTGAGGAATATCTCGGAGGCGAAAAAGATTGGTCCGAGCACATAGGCGTTATGTGCTCGGTTTTTCGCCGAGAGCGAAGTCCGATTTGCCGCTGGAGCAAATCGAGGCTGTTTCCGAAAGGACTGCGCGGGGCGCAATCATAAACAGTGGTTATGAAGAAGCCCCAATAGTACTGGTGGGTTGGTATATGATCTGCTCTATCACCTTGATCTCGCCCCCCAGGAACTTTTTAGCTTTTAGTTCGAGGGAGTTGAGGCCCGGCTCCAGAAGCACGATTTTTTCCCACTCCCCGTCGCGACTAACCGATATCGGCTCGCCGTTCAGCGTGAGTTCGTTCCAGTTGGAAACGCTCCCCTTGAGCGTTATGGTGTTGCTCGCCGCAACGGCCGGATTTGTCTCGGGATACACCACTTGAATGTTTGGCTTGCCAAGGATTCTTGAAGATTGGAGCGAGATGTACAGCAAAACAACAAGCCCGACGATCGCGGCCCAGATGAATTTCAGGAACTGGGGCTTGATGAACCGATTCCGGGGAGGAGCGTCTTCCTCCCCCGAATTTCTCACGGCGCCGGCGCTTTTTATTTTTGACCACCACGGATCGGGATCGAAATCCAATATTTCCCCGAGTTTTATGAGATATCCCCGAAAATACGGCGCCGGCGGCATCGCCGAAAAATCTTCTCGGCCGAGTGCCTCCAGGTGTTTCAAAGAGATCCCCGAGAGCTCGGAAATCTTTTTGAGGTTGAGCCCCTTATCCTTGATGCGACCATTGAGAAAAGAAAAAAAGTTTTGATCGTCCATCTCTCACCTTTCGAGGATTGCGCGGCGGCAACCTCGTTGATCTAATTTCCACGACTTTTTATTGCGGAATATCATTGTTTTGTTGAAGGCCTCGCCCAGAAGATATTAATCCTCGAAAGGTGAGGGATCCATATTCTAAACAAGCCACAATCTTGGAATTTGTTTAGGATTGAGTGCTTAGGATTTTATACCATATCCCCGGGTGGTATCCGGTCCATAAACACTTCTCTCGGCTTCGCGCCGTCTCCCGGACCGATGACATTTTTCGCCTCCATAAGGTCCAAGAGCCGCGCCGCTCGAGCATACCCCACCTTCAGTCGCCTTTGCAAGAGCGAAGCCGAAGCTTTTTGCGCTTGAGAAACGATTTGCACGGCCTCGTCGTACAGCTCGTCTTCTTCGTCTTCCAGATACTCGTCGAAATTAACCGGCGAAGCGCCCGGAGTTTCTTCAAAACTCACCCCTTCCGACTCTTCCGGAGTCCCGTTGTTGTCTCTTATGAATTCGGTGACCTTCTTCATTTCTTCTTCGGTGAGATAGGAGCTTTGGATTCTTTTCGGCTTCGAGAGATCGGATGCGATATACAAGAGGTCGCCGTGGCCGAGCAACTTTTCGGCTCCCGAAGTGTCGATGATGGTTCTCGAATCGATTTGGCTTGCGACCTGAAGCGCGACTCGGCTCGTGATATTCGCTTTGATGAGCCCGGTGATCACCTCGACCGACGGCCGTTGAGTGGAGAGCACGAGGTGGAGCCCGGTTGCCCTCGCCATCTGCGCGAGCCGCACAATCGATCCCTCCACCTCCCGGCCATAGGAAGTCATCAAATCGGCCAATTCGTCGATAACGATTAAAAGATACGGCAGGGGATTGTTTTTCCCGGCGCTCGCGTTGTAGCTTTTGACGTCGCGGCTGCCGGCTTGGAGCAAGACGTCATATCTTCGCTCCATCTCGGCGATCGCCCACCGAAAAACCCCAACCGCCTTTTTGCTCTCGATGATGACGGGGCTCACGAGATGCGGGAGCCCTTCATATAGGGAGAGTTCGACTCTTTTCGGATCGACGAGAATCAGCTTCAACGTCTCCGGCGAGTTTTTATAGAGCAGAGAAATAATAAGCGAGTGTATCAAAATGGACTTGCCGCTCCCCGTTGCTCCGGCGACGAGGAGGTGCGGCATTTTTTCGACGTCGGCAAAAACCGGTTCGCCGGAAACGTCCCGCCCCAGCACAAAGCCCAAGGGGCCGGACTTTTGAAATTCAGGATAGCCCATCAGAGATCCGAGCCGCACCAGGGCCGCCGTTTTGTTTGGAACTTCGATGCCGACGAGGGACTTGCCGGGAATCGGCGCCTCGATTCTTATGGGATGCGCCGCAAGCGCCAAAGCCAGGTCTTGATTCAAGGCCGTGATTCTCGAAAGTTTGACCCCTTCGGCGGGCTTCAGAGTGTACCTCGTAACGGCCGGCCCCACGTTGATCTCGCCCATTTCGACGGGTATGCCGAAGCTGTCGAGCGTTCGTTTGATGATATTGGCATTCGCCAAAAGGTCTCCGGTCGTCGGCTTATCGCTCGCGGACTTGAGGAGCGCAAGCGGAGGCGCCACATAATTGGGCAATGTTTTTGCGGCTGATTTTTTCGTTTTTGGCGGGATGGCCGACGCGCCCTCTTTTATTTCTAGTTCGTCCTCGGATTGTTTTTCCTCTTCGTCGCCGCCTGTTTCGTCTTCGCCCTCTTCTTCGCGCTCGGAGGTTGCGGCCTTCGCTACGGATACTTCGAGCCGGGATGGTTTATTTTTTTCAGGCCATGTGATCCGCAAGGGAACGTTCAAAATGACAATAACGGATATCGCCACGAGACCCCCGTTTACGATGACCGCAGCCGCTTGTCCGAAGAGATATTGCAGCGATCCCAACGCCAGTCCCAGCCAGCCGCCGTGCGCCGGAGAGGTTATTTCTATAAGCCCCAAGACGGATACGATCAAAAGTCCCGCGCCGGAGAGCGTGAGGCCGACGATATGCTGCCGTTCGGAGGTTAAGAATATGATGGAGGTGAGCAAAAACGCGGCCGGCAAGATCAAATATCCCCACCCCAAAAGCGCGGAGAGCAGTTCGTACGAGTATGCTCCGACCAGTCCCGCTTTTCCCCAAAAAGCGAGCGTGAGAATGACGGCGAGAACGAAAAGCGCGATTGCCCAGATGCTTTTTTCGGCGTCGGGGTGGAGCCGATGTTCTTTTTGTATTTTTGGATTCGACGATCTTTCGTCACCTCCACTTTTTCCTTTGGTCGCCATTACATCTATTTAACCTCAAAAAACGCATTGATTCAAATGGTATTATTTAGAGACAAGATCAGATATGAAAATAAACCCATACATTTTTAGAAATTACGACATACGGGGGATCGCCGGCGTGGATTTGGACTGCGAGAAAGTGGAGGCCATCGGAAAGGCCTATGGCACGTTCCTGCGCCGGAGAAAAATCAGACAAGCCGTTATTGGACACGATTGTCGCTTGAGCAGCGAGGAATATAATTCGGCTTTCACGAAAGGAATGCTGGCAATGGGAATAGATGTTATCGACCTGGGGATGGTTATGACGCAGATGTCTTATTTCGGGCAATACCGGTTCCAGACGAACGGAGGAGTGATGATCACCGCCTCCCACAACCCGTGGAACTACAACGGATTCAAGCTGGCAACGGGATTCTCGCGCAATACCGAAATAGAAGACGTTCAAGAAATACGCAGGATCACCGGGGACGAAACGTTTTTTAAGTCCGAAGAGCAAGGCGCGGTCACGAAACTCGAGGGTTCGAAGCGCGAAGAATTTCTCGAAGATTATGCCCGCGACGTGTTGAAACGCGTGCGCCTCAAGAAAAAGTTTAAGGTTGTCGTTGACGCGTGGAGGGGGACAACCGGATTATTCAACCCAAAAATCTTTGAGCGGGCCGGTTGCGAGGTTATCGGCAAGAATCTTGAACCCGACGGGCATTTTCCGATCGGCACGCCCGACCCCACCGCGACTGTTGTGATGGAGCGCGTCCGGGACGAGGTGCTCAAAGAAGGCGCCGACTTCGGTGTCGCATTCGACGGCGACGGCGACCGTGTTGGCATTGTTGATGAAAAAGGCAATATTTTATGGAATGATGTGCTTGTTGCCATCTTTGCCAAAGAAATTCTTGAACGTTTCCCGAAATCGAAAATTATCCACAACACGCTTTGCTCTCAACTTACCTCGAAAGTGATTGAAGAAAATGGCGGAGTGCCGATTATGTGGCGCGTGGGCTACCCCTTCATTAAAGCGAAAATCGCCGAAGAGCATGCGGTATTCGGAGGAGAGCTGTCGGGGCACTTCTTTTTCGCCGACAATGCCTATGGCTATGATGACGGAACGTACGCGGTATTGCGCGTGCTCGAATATCTTTCGGATAAAAACGTATCCTTGAGCCAGTTGTACGAGGGATTCCCTAAATATATTTCTTCTCCAGAGATTAAGATTGGTTGTCCTGACGAAAAGAAGGTCGAGGTTATTCGAGATCTCTCCGTTAAGTTCAAAAACGACTTCCCACAAGCGAAGATTACGGACGCCGCCGTTATTCCGGACGACGACGGAACCCGCGCCGATTTTGACGACGGGATGATGATTTTTCGTTACTCGCAAAACGGCCCCTATATCACCGTAAAGTTTGAGGCGCGGGACCAAAAAACATACGACGAGCGGAAGAAATACGCGAGAACGCTCCTTGAGAGCTACCCAGAAATGATTTGGAAAGACGAGTTGGCGGTTAATCTTAGTTCGTTGGATTAGGGATTGGAGTAAAGAAAAGAAAAATCGTTTCCGTTATAACATAATATTATGTTATAACGGAAATGATTTTAATTTCAATCGGAAACAATTTTAATAAAAAAATTGATGCCCAGTCGGGTGACCGGGCGTTGAACAGTTTCGCGGCGCTAGATCTTGACTCCCGCGATACGCTCAAGCTGATTGACCCTACTCTCTTCTCGCCTTCTTTTCCACTCGCGCTCCAGTTCTTCCGGAGACGGAGGCATTATGTGCTTCGGGAATTCGAAGCCGCATCGGTATAGACAAGACCAACCGCCGTGTTGATACGAGATCGCTCTTAGGTTGGCGCAGCCCGGGCAATCGATATGAGCATCCGTCGAACAGCCGCGCAGTGTTCGGAAATTGCGCAGCATCCTTTCCAACCACTCTGTGAGAACGCGCCTTATCTTTTCCTCCTCAACTCTCGTTTCTGTTTTCGGATTCGGGGATTCTGTTTCTGTCGGGAGCGTTTGATCTCTGTAGTGCATGCCGACCTCCATTGACCGTTCATAAAAGCTAATGGCATACTACCAGATAATCTTTTTTTACGCAAGAGGAGTTTGACATTTTGTCAAGCAAAACATACTATTACCACAATATTCATGCCCGAATTTCTTCACAGTTCATTGGGATTGCGCCTCACGGTTCCCGAAGTGGTCGCCGAGGTTATCGCGTTCATGCGAACGGAACCCTTGAGAAAGTACAAAGTGACCATCGGCACCGATTCGGAGCTTTTGAGCGGCAACCGGGCCGATTTCGTTACGGCCGTTGTGGTGCACCGGATCGGGAACGGCGGCAGGTATTTTTGGCGAAGATTCGAACTCGACAAAATGCACACGCTCCGCGACAGGATCATACGCGAGGTTTTGGTATCGCTCGATATCGCGAAAGAAGTGCTTTCGGAACTCAAAAAGTTTGACCTCCCGGTTTTTTCTTTCGAAATTCACGCCGACATCGGCGAGAACGGCCCGACGAAGCAAATGATTCAGGAGGTGGTTTCCATCATTCGGGCAAATAACTTCGAGCCGAAAACGAAGCCGGAGAGTTACGCGGCGTCGAACGTGGCCGACAGGCACGTTTGAAGAAGATCAAGAATCAAAAGTCAAAATGCAAAATGAAAAAGCAAAATTTAAAGAGGATTTTACTAAGAGATTAATTCGGTTTTCGGTAGATATTATATCTTTTTGCGAAAAGTTGGGCGTGCATAGAAGTTTGTGGTCGCTTAGCGACCAATTAATCAGGAGTGCTAGTTCTGTCGGCGCGAACGTTACCGAAGCTAAATCTTCAAGCTCAAGAAGAGATTACATCAAATTTTTTGAGATAGCGCTGAAATCTGCAAACGAAACTAAGTATTGGTTGACTGTCGTGCAAGAAAGTAAGCCGGAGATCGGTTCTGCGGCAGCACCCCTTTACCGGGAAGCTGAAGAAATTTCCAAGATAATCGGATCCAGCGTACTAACTCTTAAGGGCAAAAGGTAATTTTTCATTTTGAATTACATTTTGATTTTTGATATTTGACCTTTGCATTTACTACAATGGACACCCTCGTATTCGACATCGAAACGCAAAACTTTTTTACCGATCCTGATGTCGGCTGGGATAATTTTGATGCGCTCAAAATTTCCGCTGTCGGGGTTTATTCCTACGCGCAGGATACATATTCCTGCTTTGCCGAAAACGAACTGGAAAAGCTGACAGATATTTTTCATAGTTGCGACAGGATTGTTGGATTCAGCATCAACCGCTACGACGTTCCGGTTTTGAACCTCCATTTTCAGCGACTCGGACCCTCCGCTCCAAGAATTTGGGGAAAAGAACGCGTGGACCTTTCGGAAGAGATCGAGCGGATGGTGGGGCAGAGGATAAGCTTGAGCAAGCTTTCCGAGGCGAACTTGGGCGTGAAAAAAGATCGCCACGGCTCGGAGGCGATCGGTCTGTGGAAGGACGGAAAAATCGAAGAATTGAAATCCTATTGCTTGAACGACGTGAAACTAACGAAAGAACTCTATGATCTTTACCAGAAAGACAGGTCGCTCTTGGTTCCGAACAAGATGACCGGCGAAGTCATGAGGGTAAGTTTCGCAAGCAGTATGGCGACGCTGTTTTGATTCTTGTATTGATTTCCATCAATTTCCGCGGCATAATACTCTCATGGAAAAGAGCTTCTTAAGAGAAAAATATGGCTTGCATAAAAGCCACGAAGTAGAACGGGCTGCAAAGCGTACCGAAAAACGGACAGGGAAAAAGCTCACGCTCGATACAGTAGAAGGAGCAGACGCCCGCATACAAAATTATCTCGACCGACTAAAATCAGTAATTCATCCAGCACGACTGGCGGGTCACGAAGGTTTCGAAAGAGGAGAGAGAAATCTCGAGACGCTGAAGCGCTCCCTCTATGACCAGTTCGTCATCAAACCAGAGGACATTCCCGAAGCTTACTTCGAATCCGTAAAAAAGAGGCACGAAGAAGAAGGCCGCCCCCTTGATGAAATACCGGGCGATATACGGAAAGAACTCGCGGAAACAATTACTACCGACCAAAAGAACTCTCTTGACGAATGGGTCGATTATCTAGCGTCAGATGACGCCAAATATCCTGACTATCTCAAATACTTCGCTTTCCGCAGCATCTTGCGTATGGGTAGATACGACAAGAAAAAGAAAGCTTTTTCTGAGAGAACCGGCGGGGCCATTGCTCCCTTTCCCGACCTCAATCGCGAGGCCCTGGCCATCGTGCTTGAATCGTTTGAGCGGCAAGAGAGGGGCGAACCCGTCAAATTCGGCTACGACATAGAAGAAGCAACCAAGCAAAGCTTTCTTCAACTCCTCAAACAAAAGAACTTTGCCAAGCTCTACGCCTTGGCCGTCGAAGAGTTCAAGCCCATACCCGAAGAACTACTCAAGGTTACCGAGGGAACGTGGATAGCATATCCCCAAGGATCCGACCCAATGCGTCTTGTAGAATCGATCGCTCCTTATGGCACTGGCTGGTGCTTGCGAGGCGAGTCTATGGCACGAAGATATCTTCAAGGAAACGATCTTGAAATTTTTTACTCGCTTGACAAAGAAGGCAAACCAACCGTGCCGCGCGCGGTGATCGTAAGCGCAGGTGGAATCATCTCCGAAGTCCGTGGTGTGGCCGAAGACGAGCACATCGATCCCCGTATCAACAACGTAATCAAGGAAAAACTTGCGGCTCATCCCGACGGCCAGAAATACGAAAAGAAGGCCAGCGATATGGAAACATTAACCGCGATCAAGAAAAAGACAGGAACAGGCGCAACGCTCTCGAAAGACGACCTTATTTTTCTTTACGAAATCAACGCACCCATAGAAAGCTTTGGTTATGGAACGAATGATCCCCGCGTCAGGGAGCTCCGCTCTCAAAGAAATCCCGAAGAAGACATGGCAGTAGTGTTTGAGTGCGAAAAAGATCAAATCGCACGAGACATATCCGAAATCAAAGAAGACACAAAGGCCTATGTCGGCTCCCTCGTCCCCGGCATCTTCGACAAAGTCCAGAGATATGGCATCGAACACGTCTACACTTCCTTCCCCGAAGGCAGAATTCGCAAAGAACAACTGGAAATCGGCGGTAAAGATGCCAAAACGCTCATTAATGAAATGCGCGAGAAAAAGATCAACATCTCGGACTATGCGATGGATATGTTGAAAAGCAAGGATTTCACCGTCCTCAAAAAATCAGAGGAAGAAATTCTCATCCGCCTCAAAGTTGGCGACCTCGGTTTTCCCAAAGACAAATACCCGACAACAGACGAAGTTTACAAACGCATCGAAGAATTGGGATTGGAACTCTGTCCAGCCGAAACCGGACCGCATTATCGGCTCAAATATGCAAACCAACCCCTAAATAAATGGTTCCGCATTGGCATGAAACAAATAGCCGATCGTGACGGCAACCCGGACGTCTTCTACTTGGCTCGGTACGGAGGCGGTCTGTGGCTGTACGGCCTTTGGACGGGTCCGGGCGATACGTGGGATCCCGACGATGAGTTTGTCTTCCGCCTCCGCAAGTTGAAAAACTTGAAAACTTAGAATCTTTGCGTTTCTGAAACTTTGGCGCTTTAACCCTTTGATTCTTTTTGTATCCCGCCGTAATTTTTTGCTATTATTAAATCAGATGGGTTATATCGGACGGCTAGCCTTCGACCTCGCTCGGGCCAGGCGGTTTTTCGAGACCCTTCCGGCATATGCATATTGAGAGTCCGTCCGGTTACGGCTTGACGGAGAGGATTCGCATAGTTGTCAACAAAAAAGAAACAACTTGGTGCGCTGCGCTGGTGGAGTCATGCTCCCATATAAAATACAGCCCAGTCTCTTTATTTAGACGGGCAGTGGCGCGGATGGCGCGGCGCACAGAACCGATCGTGACGGCAACCCGAACGTCTTCAACTTGGAACGAAACGAAGACGGTCTGTGGCTGAACGACAATTGGACGAATCCGGGCAATACGTGGAATCCCGACAATGAGTTTGTCTTCCGCCTCCGAAAGTTCGTTCTTTCCGCGTTCAGAGAGCGCGGTTTTTCTTTTCGGGATTGCCCAAACTCTTTTTCCAGCCGCCGAGCATTTTGCCGATCTCCTCCAGTTTTACCGCGATGCCTTCGCATTGGTGGTCGGAGATAACCTCGCCTTCCCACGCAACGGAGACCAAAAACTTGAGTATGTCTGTTATGAAGACGCATTCCGTAATTTTCTCCACTTTCTTTTCTTTTTCCGTGAAGTACGCGGCGTAGGACAGTTCCAAAAGATCAAGAAACTTATTTTCAATTCGCGCACCGAGCGTATATCGGGTACCCTTAGCAATATGCGGCACAAGATTCATCCAAAACAAATACCCCTCTTTGATTCTCGCGAGAATCGAGGCCTTATCGAGAGAGAGAGAGAGAGAGAGAGAGACGAATCGCCTGGCCGCGTCATGATTTCCATGATATCATTTCCGTGGAAAATCTGCTTTCCGCGTGGCGCGAATTTTTACGCGGCAAGCGAAAACGCAAAGATGTTGCATTGTTTTCTTTGAATCTTACGGGCAATATCCTCGCGCTTCACCGGGAATTATCGGACAAAACATACCGGCACGGTCCGTACCGGCCATTCAAAATCAACGACCCGAAGCCGCGTGAAATCCACAAGGCCGAAGTACGCGACCGCTTGCTGCACCACGCGATTTACCGGATTTTGTATCCCTATTTCGATAAGAAATTCATCTTCGATTCGTATTCCTGTCGCTACGACAAAGGCACGTACCGCGCGATGGATCGTTTCAAGAAATATACGAGGGTCGTCTCGCGCAATCACGCGCGGACGGCATGGATCCTTAAATGCGACATCAGGAAATTTTTCGCGAGCATCGATCATGGAACATTAAAAGACATTTTGAAGCGGTACATCGAAGATAACGATATTTTATGGCTCTTGGCCGAAACCATTGACAGCTTCCATACAAAGGACAAGCCGGGCGTCGGCCTGCCGCTTGGCAACCTCACGAGCCAGCTCCTCGTGAATATTTACATGAACGAGTTCGACCAGTTCTTGAAGCGGAAGCTGAAGATTCGCCATTGCGTTCGCTATGCCGACGATTTTGTGATTGTACACGAGGATAAGCGATACTTGGAAAGCATTATTCCGAAAACTTCAGGTTTTCTCGAGACGCGGCTACACATATCACTTCATCCTGACAAAGTTTCTATCAAAACGTTCGCCTCCGGCGTCGACTTCCTCGGTTGGGTTCACTTTCCGTATCACCGGACTTTGAGGGCCGCGACAAGGCGGCGGATGGCCAGACGATTGGGTGAAAATCTGTCTGACGAAACCTCCGCCTCATATCGTGGACTCCTTGGCCACGGAAATACGCATAAGTTGAAAAAGAAACTATTCGGCTGACCGAGGTTTAAATAAATTCTTTTCGATTCGAATTAAACTCTTATACTTTATTGACTAAGCACAGGGTTTGCCCTATAGTCTTCTTATGATCCCTCACCTTATCGAGGATTAATGTCTTCTGGGCGAGGCCTCCAACAAAACAATGATATTCCGCAATAAAAAGTCGTGGAAATTAAATCAACGAGATTGCCGCCGCGCAATCCTCGAAAGGTGAGGGATGATCGTAGTCCGCGCGCCATTACGCATCAGCTTTGTCGGCGGGGGGACAGACCTGCCGGATTTTTATAAGAAAAGCCCCGGTAGTGTTATCTCGACGGCCATCGACAAGTTTGTGTACGTGGTTATTAACCGTACCCCGCTCATCGATAAAATTTCGGCGCGGTATTCCGTTTCGGAAACCGTCGGCCACCCGAGCGAGCTTCAGCACACCCGCATCAGGGCGGCGCTCACCGACCTCGGCATCAACAAGAATATCGAGATTGCTTCGTTCGCGTCGCTTCCGGCGAAAACCGGACTTGGTTCGTCTTCCAGCTTCTCGGTTGCTCTCGTGAAGGGACTCCATGCTTTTAACGGAAAAAAAATCGATAAAACCGAAGCGGCCGAGCAGGCGAGCCGCCTGGAAATAGATTTAGTGGGCGAGCCGATCGGTAAGCAGGATCAATACGCCGCGTCGTTCGGCGGCTTTAACGTTTTCAAGTTCAACCCCGACCATTCGGTCGGCGTTGAGCCGGTGCTTCTTGATTATAAAAAGCGGCTTGGCCTCGAGGATCGTATTTTACTTTTCTTTACGGGACTTACCAGGATCGCCTCAAGCGTTCTTGCCGAGCAAAAGAGCAATATTGACAAAAAATTCGAGACGCTCAAAGAAATGGCCGCTTCGGTGCCCGAGTTCAAAGCAAAGCTTTCGGCCGGCGAGTTTGAGGGGCTGGGGCGCATGCTCCATCAAGGGTGGGCGAGAAAAAAAATGTTGGCGTCGAATATGTCGAATTCCGCAATCGATACCTTATATGACGCCGGGATGTCGGCCGGTGCTTGGGGCGGAAAAGTACTGGGCGCCGGCGGCGGCGGTTGCGTGATGTTCTTTGCTTCGCCGGATAAAAAAGCGGCGGTGCGAGATGCCGTCACGAAAATTGCCAAAGACAACAATCTCCGGGAGTTCCGGGAAATACCGGTCAAGTTTGTGCAATCCGGCGCCGAAGTTCTGTATAACGCCGACCACCAAACAAACTTCGCGTAAGCAAGCATGGAAGGCTACATCAAAAGTTTTTCTGACAAAGTCATCGACTCTCTCAAAAACCTCCCTGCCGAAGAGATCGCAAAAGCCATCAACGTTTTCCAGGCGGCGTACGAGCGGGACGGCAGAATATACATTTTCGGCAACGGCGGATCGCTTGCCATCGCGACGCATTGGGTGAGCGATTTCAACAAAACCGTCTTTAGCCATCACCTCGACAAACTTGGCCGCCGTTTCCAGGCGATTCGTTTGCCATCCACCGAGTCCGAACTCACCGCATGGGCGAACGATGTCGGCTACGATATGGTGTTTGCCGGGCCACTGCAAAATTATTTGCAGGATTCGGACGTCGTCGTTGCCATCTCAAGCTCCGGCAATTCGCCGAATATCATCAAGGCGGTCGAGCTCGCCAAGGCCCGCAAGGTCCCCGTCATCGGCGTGTCGGGTTTTGACGGCGGCAAACTGAACGAGCTGGCCGACATTAGGATTTTGGTGAGCACCGAAAAAGGCGAGTACGAAGTGGTGGAGGCGGCGCATACGGCGATTTTTCACCTGATGACCAAGTACTTTAAGGATTACTTCGATCATCTCGTAGAGACAAGCAACAAGTGACAAGTGACAAGGGATTATCCGCGATGCAAAATAAAATTACACAAGCCGTTCTTTTGTCGGCCGGTCTAGGAACCCGTCTCCTGCCGCTCACCGAGGACGTCCCGAAGGTGATGTTGCCGATCGGCGGCAAGCCGCTCCTCGAGTGGCACATTGAGCGTCTTAAGTCATTCGGCGTTTCGGAGTTCTTTATCAATCTTTTCTATTTACCGGAGGTTGTGAGAAATTACTTCGAGGATGGTTCGCGGTGGGGCGTGCATATCGATTACTGTCTTGAGGAGCCCGCGATACGGGGCACCGCCGGCGGCGTGAAAGACTTCGAAGGGAAACTCCGCGGGGATTTCTTTGTGTGCTACGGAGACGTGTTCAGCCGCGTTGATCTCGGCAAGATGAGAGACGCCTTTTACTCGCGACCGGGAGCCGTCGGGATGACGGTCGTGGGAGACACCGATCATCCGGAGGATTCCGATTTGGTTGAGGTGGCGGACGACGTGCGGTTTATCAAAATTCATCCCAAACCCCACAGCGCCTTGCCTTCGCGATACAAAGCAATGCGCGCGGCCGCGTTCATATTCAACGAGCGGATACTCGGTTACATTCCGGCGAACGCGTATTACGAAATCGATCACCAACTTCTGCCGGATGTTTTATCGAAAGGAGAAAAGTTTTACGGGTACGAAACGAAGGAATATCTCAAAGACATCGGGACGATGGAGCGATATAAACAGGTGGAAGAGTACGTTTCCAAGAATCCGCGGGAATAAAATGGCCGCATCCAACGAGATGCGGCCGCCGTGTTCTTGTACTATCGGTTTCGTTGTCGGTCCTGGAGCGATACGTACGATCTTTTGCGAATCAGCAGGACTTCTTTCTCCTCTCGCATTCGAGTGCGTTCGTAAGCGCGGGAAAGTATGGCCCTGACGAGAATGTTTCGGTAACGACGATCTCTCCCCACGAGGATGTGCTCCGAAGAGAGAAACCTCACGCCGATTCCTCTGAATTCGGCTCTTTCTCTTCGGATGACTTTCATGAATTCTTCGGAGCGGGGAATGTGCACGGCAACCGTGATGATTGCTGTGGTTCTGAACCCTCGTTCCATCGCGAGAGCGAGAGCCGTTACAAGGTCATCTTTGGTATTCTTGTTTTTCTCTCCACAAGCAAGAACTTCGATGTCGGCTGAAACGTGGAATCTCCGCGACCTCCGTATAAATTCTTCCGCAGCGATTTTCGCTCCGGTCAAATCTTCCGGTTCGGCAGAAAGATACTGGGGCCTGCCACCGATAAAGGCCACTACCTTCGGGGTTTTTCCGTGAAGCCACAATCTTCGAACAAATTCTCCGGCGGCGAGTGTGTTGGCATTCATGCCGCCAACGACAACTTTTTCGTCGGGGCTGTCAGCCGTTATCCCTAGGATTCGCACTCCCGGATGCCAGTTATTCTCATCGAAGCGTTCTATGTATCGCGTCGGCCTCCATCTCCTGAATGCGCCGCTTCCCGCAAGCTCGATGCCTCTCCCTAAAACGGCGATGAGTTCCGAATGTGGAATGTTGTGCAAAGCCGCCCCCTGTTTGTATCTGAATTACTAGCTGTATTTTAGCCCGGAAAATGAAAATTGTCCAATAAAAACACCGCTTCCGGTTTCGGAAGCGGCAATCATTTTCTACGGTTCTCCGCGCAAATACGCGGCAGTTATCTTATGCGGCCAGGGGAGTGTGTACGGCGTCCCGCGATACGGAGCGATAAATTCCGTTCCGCCCCAGTTGTTGAGAATCGGCGTGTATACGGCAAACCAATCGTACTCGTGACTGAGATCAAGATGGAGGCAGTAATCGGGGCTGTTGAACTTTTGGTTGAAGAGATCGACAATCGCGCCCATTTCTTCAGCGAGCTCGCGGAGCAGTTCCGCGTCGCCAAAGAGAGAAGACGCTCCCATGGACTTGCTTGTGTCGTACTTTGGGACGATGAACGTTTGTCCCGCTTTAATTCCCCAAAGTGCTGCAGAAAAGTGTTCGGATTCGCTGATGGTCGTCGCTTCCATTTGATTAAAGTCGTCGGCCGTCAAAAAACTTTCCGGTTCTGTGGCCGGCTCGAGAATATGCCAGTGATGATGCGGAAAGTTCTGCCCAGAGCCGTAGCCAACGTGGGTGAAAATCCAGATCGGGAATGGCTCGATCCGCGTTCGTTTCACTTCGGCGAGTGCGTAGCCCAAAGCCGTGCGTATAGTATCCGCCCCTCCAAGCGACCGCAGTTTTTCATTTTCCCAACACGTGTCGGGGACGAGGATGCGGTGGTATGGGTAGGGCGTGAACGCATTTTGGAACGATTTCCAGCCGGGACCGGGAATGTGCTTACTTTCGTCGTCTTTGTTGCAAAGCCCGCATTTTCCACGATTCGGATATGCGAGTGGAACTTGCCATGGTCGATCCGTCTTCAACGTTGTTCGCGTGCCTCCGCAGAGCGTCGCAATTCCACGAGGTAGACGAGAAACTTGTCCAGCCATCGAAATTCTCCAGTATTGTAGTGAATTCAGCTGGCTAGATTGTAGCGGATAATCGGTGAATTGTCAAATGATTTTTTTCCTGTTATTTTGAGTGGATGACGAATCCTCAAGTAAGTATTCTTCTGGCGACCTGGAACCGCGCCAAAAAACTTGGCCCGGCGATCGAATCTGTGCGTATGCAGAGCTTCGGCGATTGGGAGCTTATTATTGCCGACGACGGCTCAACCGACGAGACGCCGATCGTGGTGCGTGAATGGCAAAAGAGAGAGCCGAGGATCGTGTATGTGAGAAGCGAAACAAACGACGGCATTTCCAAAAACTATAACAAAGGACTGAACGTCGCGAAAGGCGAATATGTGGCGATGATCGACGACGACGACGCTTGGATAGGCAAAGACAAGTTAAAAAGACAGATAGATTTTTTAGAAAAAAATCCAGAGTACGTTGGTTGCGGCGGCGGCGTTGTCGTCGTAAATGAGGCCGGAAAAGAATTGTATCGTTACCTGAAGCCGGAAACCGACAAAGAAATAAGAGAGAGGATGCTCTTCGGGAATCCGATAGCGAACAGCACCACCGTTTTCCGGCGAGCGGTTGGCGAACAGGTTGGCCGGTACGATGAAACAACGCGATATTCCGGCGACCGGGACTTTTGGCTCAAGATGGGACTCGTTGGAAAATTGTATAACTTCCCGGAGTATTTTTCTTACTACACAATGAGCAATGTGAATACGTCGATTGCCAAAATCAAGCCGCACCTGAAGGCGTCGCTCGTGGTCATGAAACGGTACAGGAAAAGTTATCCGCACTATCTTCCGGCTCTCGCGTTGAACGAACTGCAATACTGCTATGCTTTTTTGCCGGGGTGGATCAAGAAAGCGATACACTTTCCTCTGGCGCGGCTGAAGCGCCTGCTCGTAGGATGAGTTTTGCCTCTCGGACTATGGGTTCTTTGAGGAAAAGCAATACTCCGAGGTAGACCGCGGCGGAAACGACAATCGTAAGGAGCACGTGCGCTCCGGCTAGTTTGAGAAGCAGTAAAGGAAGCATCATGACCGCCGCGGCCGTGAAGATTTTTTTGAGATGAGGAGCTATCACGAAGTAATTAACTTTCTTGGCGGTGTGCCTCAGGTAGATTTGGCCCAAAAACTGGGCGGATAACGTGGCAATGGCTGATCCCGCGATGCCGAATCGAGGGATAAAGAGCAGATCGAATATAACATTAGAAACTCCACCGATCGCGGAGTAGATCATCAGATTTTTTTGCTTGTCGTACGCGAAGATCATGCTTGAGAGTATCACGGTGGGGAAATCGATAAGCATGGTGAGCATGAGTACCTGGAACGGAAGCGCCGCTTTCACATAGCCCCCTCCAAAGAGAAAGCCGATTATTTCTTTTCCTAAGATCAGTCCGCCAAGGGAGAGGGGGATGGCGATGAGAAAAACAAATGCCAATACCCCTTCGAGCGTCGAGCGCAACTTCTGGTCGTCCTTCCCTGCGAGGCGCGAGAACGTGGGTAGCAAGCTCGTATTAATTATTGAAGGAAGTAAATACAATAACTGGACCACCCGTTGGCCGGCGGAATAGAGACCCACGTCTTCCGCGGAGCGGAGCCAGCCGATGATCAAAATGTCGGTATTGATCAGCAAGACACCCAAGAAACTCGAAATGGCGAATGGCCACGCCGATTCCAGAACGTACCACATGAGTTTTTTGGAAAAGCTGAAGAAGAGGCCGCGTATCTTTTCTCGAAAAGTGGTCCAAAGGATGAAGATTGTTGCCATCATACCAATGCCGGTTCCGAGGGCGTACGCGAAGGTGAAGGATACGACTGATCGCGAGAGGTAGAGCGCCGCGAATCCTGTCACGACAATGGCGAGGTTCGTGAGAAGGTAGAGACCCGCTTCCCACTCCATTTTTTCGAGCGCTCGGATCAGCGAGAAGCCGAACTCGCGCATAGTGTCGAAGGCGAGGATGAATGTGACGAAAACAAGAACTGTGCTGACGCTCGGGCTTTCGAGCGACATAAAGCGCGGGGCAATAAATATGACGGCCAGGACACCGAGGGCGAGGAGAAACACTTTGAGATAGAAGGAGGTGGAAAGTATCTTTCTTTGCCTCTCGGGATCTTCTCGTGACTTCGCGGTTTCTCGCACGAGGATTGGGCTGATACCGATGTCGGTGAAAACCGAGACAAATCCAACAAGGGATACGGCGTACGAAAAAATTCCCCACTCGGCGGCTCCCAGAACCCGCGCCGAGTAGATGATGATGACCGCGCGCGTAAGCCGTCCGCCCACGTTCGACACTGCGAGCCAAAAAGTGTTTTTGGCGACGGTTTGGCGAGTTGACGTATTTTTAAACAGAAGCTTCTTGACGTTGTTCCACATAGATAGTATATTAAGTTAATGATTGCTCGGCGTAGAAAAGCGGCAAAAAGAAAAAGGTTGGTGGTGGCCGTGAGCGGTGGGTTCGATCCCGTGCACGTCGGTCATGTGCGCCTGTTTAAAAGAGCCAAGAAACTGGGGAATGAGCTGGTGGTCATATTAAATAATGATAACTGGTTAAAGAAGAAAAAGGGATATGCTTTTATGCCCCAGGAAGAGCGCAAAGAAGTGATCGAATCGCTTGCTGGCGTGGATCGTGTGGTGGTGAGCGGCCACGGGCCGAACCCGTCCGATATGAGCGTGGTGAGAGAACTCCGGACTTTGAAACCGGATGTGTTTGCGAACGGAGGCGACCGGAAACCCGACGGCGATCCGGTTCCCGAGGTGGCGGTATGCAAAAAGCTTGGCATCGGAATGGTGTACAACGTCGGCGATGGCGGCAAGGTGCAATCCAGTTCTTGGCTCTTGAACAAATATAAAACGTTGGCTGCGAGAACCAGCCCGACGAGAAAAAGAAAGTAATCTATAACGACGCGACCGTTCGTTTGATTCCTTCCGTAAATGTGATTTTCGGTTTCCAGCCGAGGATTCTTTTCGCCTTTCTTGCGTCTATCGCGATTTGATACACTTCTCCTTTCCGGTAGGGGGCATAGCGAGGACCGCCCTCGAAGCCGACATTTTTGGCAATCGCGTCGAAAATCATCCGATCAGTCACTTTCTTGCCCCAGCCAAGATTTACGATTTCGTTTTTGCCTCTGCGGAGAGCCGCCACATTTCCCCGCACGATGTCTCCCACGTGCATATAATCGCGGGCTTTCGTGCCGTCGCCGAAAATCGTCGGCTTTTTCCCGTTCTTCATCAGCCAGCCGAAAATGGCGATGACTCCGGCTTCGCCTTTCGGATTTTGCCTCGGGCCGTAGACGTTCGGATACCTGAATATGAGATATTCGAAGCCGTACTGGCGGGCGTAGAACTTTATGATTTCCTCGCCGAGCAGTTTTGAGAGGCCATACGGAGAAAGGGGAACGGCGGGGGTGTTTTCGTCGGCCGGGATCTTTTTCGGTTCGCCGTAAATCGCCCCTCCGGTAGACGAAAAAAGAAACCTTTTCTTTTTACCGCGCGCGTATTTTCCGAAAGCAACAAGCAAATTTGTGGTTCCGATAACGTTCGTCTCCATCGTGGGGATCGGGTTGCGGAGGGATTTTACCACTTCGGCTATCGCGGCGTGATGGTTCACGACCTCCGGCCGTTCCTTTTTGAATATTTTTTCCATCACCCGGAGGTTCTGAATATCGGCTTTATAAAACTTCGCCCCTGGATTCACATTTTTTCTGAAGCCGGTTAAGAGATTGTCCACAACGACAACCTTATGTCCCGATTTTATATAGGCATCGGCAACGTGTGAAGCAATGAAGCCGGCGCCGCCCGTTATAAGTATTTTCATTTCGGCGCTGTAAATAACGTTTTTATTGTTCTCAAGATGATGGTGAGGTCGAAAATAACCGAGCGATTTTTTATGTAGTAGATGTCGTATTGCAGTTTCTCGTAGGCGTCCTCGACGGAGGCGCCGTAACGGTAACTGATCTGGGCCCATCCGGTTACCCCAGGTTTTACGAGGAGGCGCACTTCGTAATAAGGAATTCGCTCTTTGAGCGGCGCCACGAATTCCGGTCTTTCCGGCCTCGGCCCGACGAAAGAAAGGTCTCCTTTTATGATGTTAATAAGCTGGGGGAGCTCGTCAAGATGCGTGTGGCGGAGAATCTTTCCGAAAGCGGTGGCTCGTGAATCTTTCTCGCTTGCCCACTCTGCGCCGTTTTTCTCTGCGTCAATTTTCATTGTCCGGAACTTGTAGAGCATAAATGCTCTGCCGTTTTTTCCGGTCCGTATCTGTTTATATACGAGCGGCCCCGGCGAAGCAATCTTGATGATTGCGGCGATGATGAGTTCGATGGGCAAGAGTATTATCCCGAGAACGAGCGCGAAGAGGAGTTCGGCGGCCCGTTTCAGCTGGTCGTAGAATCGTTGCTGGCCAACGAGATTTTCAAGGAACCACGCTTCTTCGAGGTCCGCGAGGGGCACCTTCCGCAGGGTGAGTTCGTAAAAGTTCGGCAGATCTCTGATCTCCACGCCCTTGTTCAGCAGGCCGTAGAGTTCGCGGATTAAGAAGGGGTTGCTTTTCAGATGCCGCGGGATGATGATCAAATTTATTTTTTTGGAAATTGCCAGTTCGTAAATTTTTTTGGGATTTGATTCTACCGCGTCTTCTTTGACGCTTTCTTCGATCTTATATCCCAGCTGGGGGTTTTGCTTCACGAATTCGTAGATTTCCCTGGCGGTGTCGCCGTTGCCGACCGCGAGCACTTTGTAGGGCGCCTCTCCGGAAGAAACGGCGCGATTAAAAAACCTGCGCCAGTACGTTTCGAAGAGGGCGAAGATGGCCATAAAGATAAAAAGATTTGTTTTCGGGGTGATGCCGAACGCGGGGACGAGGTAGAAGAAAAAGACGGCAAAGACCGCGTTAACCACAAGGGCAAGCCACAGCGTTTTCAGGAATTCCAAGTTGTTGCGGAGGCGGCGGAGGTCATAGAGCCCGGAAATATAGAAAATAGCGATCCACAGAAGAAAGACGACCGTGAACGGAGTAACATGATTTTCGGCGAATTGGCCGTAAAAATCACCGCCGTATCGTATAAAGAGCGCCAAAAACAAACTGCAGTAGAGAGCGATCACGTCGCCCGCTATGAGCATCAATATTTTCGATTTATTGAAGATATTCATCAAAGGAACAAGAGCCGCGCGATCACGATGCCAAGCCGATACGCTCCGAATCCCAGCCCCGCGATGATCGCAAAGAGAATAATAATCGTAATCGAGGCAATCGTCCATTCCTTCGATTTATTTTCCGGTTCATACTTTAGCTTCTCTCCGCCGTTTTCAATCCTCACGTCTACATACGTTTTGGTCTTCGGTCTTTGGAAAATCATCATGGAAAGATAGTTCGCGCCGTATCTCACCCCCATGGTAAAAGCGCCCTCTTTCGCGATGCGCCGGCCGGAGGTGTAGATCGGAAATTTATACGTGAACTTCACCGGTCCCAGCTTGGCCGCGCGCCGGGAGATGTCCGCGTCCTCGCCGTAGAATCCGATTTCGGTGTTGTAACCGCCTATTTTTTGAAGCGCCCATTTTCTTATGACGTAGTTGCCTCCCAGCACCATCGATCCGCCCCGTAATATGAATCGGTTGACCATATATCCCAAAAAAGAAATGGGGAAGAAAAAAGTTTTCACGAAAAAGTTTATCGTCGGCGGCAAATCGTAAAGAATGTACGGTCCGCTCAGGGCAATAAGCTTCTGGTTTTCACCGAACTCGTCAAATGCTTTCTTGAGCCAGCCGGACGGCAGTATCGTGTCGGCGTCAATGTTGGCAATCAAATCACCGGTTGAAGCCAAAAAACCCGCGCGGCGGGCCCAGACGAGGCCCTTTCGAGGTTCGTCAACGATTCTTGCTTCCTTGTACCGCGCCGCGATCTCGCGCGTTCGATCCGTCGAGGCGTTGTTGACGACAATAACCTCCACATCGTACGAGGTGCCGCGCAGTTCTTTAAAAATAGAATCAAGACACAGACCAATATGGCGCTCCTCATTGTAGGCGGGGATGACGAAGCTTAGTTTCATGGAGTAATCGCGAATAATGCTAATTTTTATTTTAATAACGCGAATTTAATTTCCTGTTGTATTCGCATTATTACCCCGTGTTATTCGCGTTATTAGCGATTACTTCTATTGTAGTCCGCAATCGCCCTTTCGTAAATTTGCTCCCATTCTTTGGCGACAGCCGGCGCTGAAAACTTCTGAACCGATTCCCGCGCTCCCGCGCCAAGTTTTTTTCTTACATTATCGTTGGTAAGAAGAAAAACTATTTTCTCGGCGAGCGTTTTGTGATCATCCGGTTCCACCAAAATCCCGTTTTCTGTATTGATATACTCCGGGAGCGCTCTTGCTCGCGCTCCTATCACCGGAATGCCACAAGCCATTGCCTGCATCATTACGAGGCCCTGGGTTTCCGATGTGCTCATCATAACGAATGCCTCCGAGGCGTTGTAGGCCTCGGCAAGTTTTGCGTGGTCGAGAAATCCCAAAAACTTTATGGACTTTTCTACGCCCAGAGAACCGGCAAGGTGTTTAAGGTTTTGCTCTTCGGTGCCGGTGCCGGCGATCGCAAGTTGTGCTTCGGGAATAGATTTTTTTGCGAGCGCCAAGGCCTTTATTATTACGTCCACGTTTTTCTCCGGCGCTAATCTGCCGGCGTACATCAGGCAGAAATCGGACAAGCCGTATTTTTTCTTGAGCGCCGTTTTATTGCCGGCAGGGCGGAAAACGTTCGTATCAATTGGATTTGAAAGCACGGCGCTTTTTCCTTTGAATCCGTATCGCTCCATTTCGTCAATCACCGATTGTGACGGCGCGGTTGTGAGAACACATTTGCCGTAGTACCAGTTTACATATTGAAGGATCCAACGATCCGTTCTTTCCGACCTCACGGGCGAGTAGCGGAGAAATTCTTTGACGGCGGTGTGGTTCGTGCCGATGAGAGGAACTCCGATCCTTCGCGAGGCGATGAGGGCTTCAAGCCCCACGCCGAAGAAGAGCTGTGCGTGTATCACGTCCGGCCGGAATTTTTTTACCTCGCGCCATCTCCAAAAAGAAGGTATCACACCGCGCCCTTGTCCGGTGCCGGCGCTTATGTGGATGGAAGAAAAGCGGACGATTTTTATATTCTGGCCGAAGTCGGGTTCTTTTTCCGGCACACCGACTTTCTTGTAGTCCTCCGGAGAATATCTCGGAACGTAAAAGTTTATAAAGTGGCCTTGTTTGGCGAGCTCTTTTGAAAGAGAGACGACGGAGTCCGACACTCCGGACAGTTCCGGATAAAACACGTCTGAAAAAATTGCTATGCGCATGTTGGTTTTGTGTCAAGTGTCAGGCGTCAGGCGTCAAGTGTCAAGAAATATGAACGCATAGTACATACACAGTATCTAACGTTTGATACCTGAATCACTCGCCGAGTTTTTCGGCGAACTTCGCGGATAGCTTTTTCCAAACATAGGAGATCAATACGAACATCACGAGCGCCAGAGCCGCGAGATAGCCGCCGTAGTTAAGGTAGTTTACGATCTTATCGTACGCCGCGCCGAAGTAGTAGCCGAGAACGAGAAAGAAACCGGAACTCGGAACGGTGATAATCAAACTCCACCAAACGTATTTTTTAAGGTCAACGCGGCTTGCGCCGGCAATGATCAGGCCGGGCGTGGCAATCAGCGGAAAGAGTTTTATGAAGGCGAGCGCTTTACCGACATTCTGGTTTATGAGTTTTTCAACCTTGGCCGAGCGTTCGGGGGTGATGCCGAAATAGCGCCCGTATTTATCTATTAATTTTTTTCGTCCCCAAAAACCAAGCGCATAATAAGCCACGTCCGGAATCAAGCTTCCTAAAATGGATAGAAAGAAGACAATCCGAATATCGAAGTATCCTAAGGCGGCGGCGAAAGCTCCTATCGCGGTAACGGCGGGTCCTTCGACGAACATCGCGAGAAACATGAGCGGATAGCCGTAGCTTACCGCCCACTGTGTCGCTGCCGCTAAGGTTGAGGTCGCCATGTGCTTTATTCTATCACTTCCGCGGGAGATGTGAGATAATGAGCGTACATGCGAAGTTTATTTTCCGAACACAAAGGATTCTGGACCGAGCGCCACAAGCATTCGCTTTACCTTGCCATCCTCCTTGTCGTTTTGAGCTTAGTGATCCAGATCGGCGTCGGCAAGTATTCCGAAAAACAGGCCCTTTCCGCGAATTCCGTCGGCGATATATTCTTGGACAATCTGCCGGTGGTCAATTTGGATTTTATGATCGGGACAGTCGCGTTTCTCTTTTGGGCGTTTTGCGTCATTTTTATGGTTCTTCGTCCCCGGTATTTGCTTTTCGGCCTGAAAGCGTCCGCGCTCTTCATTATCTTCAGGTCTTTCTTTATGAGTCTTACCCATATCGGGGTGTATCCGAACGATACCTCGATCGATCCCGGCGGCACCATCGGCGGCTTTTTGGGTATTTTTACTTTTCCGGGAAATTATTTTTTTTCCGGCCACACCGGCTTCCCTTTTCTTATGATGCTGCTGTTTTGGAAAGAAAAATTGTGGCGAAGATTTTTCTGCGCCGCGACCGTTCTTTTCGCGGCGACAATGCTCTTGGCCCACGCCCACTATTCCATAGACGTTTTCGCGGCCCCGTTCATTACGTACGGAATTTTCAAGATTGCCGGAAACCTGTTTCCCAACGACCGCGCCTTGCGGGATGTATGATTTTTGCCGCTTGACCGTCGCGAGCGTTTTGATATACTGACTTACATGGAAGAGATGAAAGAAGCATCCGGCCAGCGACGCGACTATTTTTTGCCCGCAAGCATTCTTGTTGCCGGGATTATGATTTCCGGCTCGATTGTCTATCTTGTCGGAAACAAGAATTCAGCTCCGGCCGCGGTCGGAAACCTCAAAAATCAGCTGGCGAATGTCGGAGCAAGCGCCGCGACAGACATATCTTCCCGCGACGTTATTTTGGGAGACCCGAAGGCGCCGGTCGCGTTCATCGAATACGGCGATTATCAGTGTCCGTTCTGCGGAAAGTTTTTCACCCAAGTCGAACCGAAACTTCGCGATGAATACATCAAGACCGGGAAAGTGAAGATGGTCTTCAAAAACTTTCAGTTCTTGGGTTCGGAATCGACCGCCGCCGGAGCGGCCGCCGAATGCGCCAAGGATCAAAAACAGTTCTGGGCGTATCACGACGCTTTGTATGCGGCTGAAATCGTTGATGGAGAAGAAAACAACGGCAACCTGAAGCGCTCGCTGTTTCTCAAGTTGGCCTCCGACCTAAAGCTTGACATAGGCGCTTTCACGAGCTGTCTTGATGGAAACAAGTACGTGGCTCAAATCGAAGATGATACCTCGAAAGCTCAGAGCGTGGGCGTCAATTCCACGCCGACCACATTCGTGAATGGTCGAAAGCTTAGCGGAGCTCTTCCCTACGAGCAATTTAAGGCGGCTATTGACACGGCTCTCGAAGTGGAGTAATATGAGCATCAATTAGATCCGGCGATATTTATCACTTCGTTTCGCGAGGTTGAGAGATGTTTGGCCCGAATCAGTTATAAAGGGCGAAATTAATAAAACAAAGCAACATGTTTAACGACAGACCTCGCATGGGCGGTGACGACAGACCACGGATTGAGCACAAAGCAGGCGACGATGACGGCTGCACGGGAGGTTGGGCTTGTTCGAAGTGCGGAGCTCAAATAGATACGCTCCCCTTTAAGCCAGACCCTTCCCGCGTTGGCCAGCTTCTTTGCAGAAACTGCCATCGCGAAAGAGTTCAATCTTTCAGGAGATAAGAACTTTAGAAAACGCCTCGACTTCGGTCGGGGCGTTTTTCTGTTTTGACACGTGGTGTTGCCCTCGACTGCGGCGGCGGTCTCTCTACCACTCGAACTCCCAGCGAGAGTTCTCGTTGGCGCTTCGGCCTCGCTCCTCCGACTGCGGTCGGAGACCATGCCCGCCTCGCCTCGCTGAAGCTCCGGCGAAGCGGGTCGGCCGAAGAGCCGCGCGAGACCGCCGCCGCAGTCGAGCTAATTTTTGCTAGCGTAGAAGAATTAACACTTCATCCAAATTCAAGCTGAGCGCTTGACAAGAATGATTTTCTGGATTAGTATTCAACCCAGCAATTCGCCCCGCCCGACCCCCTGAATCCGAAAACCCTCACACGAGGCGTTTTTTGTTTCTTC